>DAIMYI010000001.1:0-228399 GCA_036734565.1 Nanosynbacter sp.
CGGCCTTGGCGGCGCGAATGATGACGTTGGATGAGTTGGTGATTTGGCTGACCGAACCCGGCGCTGAGGCAATGTCTGCCAGCGACAAGGTCTGGATGGAATCGACGATCACCAGGTTGTACTGGCCAGTCTGGATGGAGGCGGCGATGTCTTCAGCGCTGTTACTGGACGCCAATTGCAAGTTCTCTGAGTCGACCGCGCCCAGCCGCTCAGCCCGCAATTTAACCTGCGACACTGACTCCTCACCGCTGACATAGAGCACTTGGTTTTGCCGGGCAATAAACGCTGCGACTTGCGCTAGCAGAGTACTTTTTCCAATTCCCGGCTGCCCTGCCACCAGCACCACGCCGCCTGGCAAAAAGCCGCCGCCGAGCACCGCGTCAAGATCGGCGATGCCAGTTGCCAGCCGCGCTTGCTTGGCCTCGGCGGCTGTCTCACTGAGCCTAAGCGCAGTCAGCGCTTTACCTTTACCGCTGCTACGCGCTACCGCCGACGCGCCGGTCTCAACTGGCAGTTGTTCAACCAGCGAATTCCACTCGCCACAATTTTCGCACTTGCCGACCCACTTCGGATAGCTGGCGCCGCACTGCTGGCAGATGAATTGTGATTTTGCCCGGGCCATCACTCTACCGCCTTTTGACTGTCGAGACTCTGATTGAGCTGGTCAATCTTGCGCCCCAGTGCGTTCAATTTCTCGACATCAGTGTTGTAAGCATCGACCTTACCCTCGATAGTCTGCCGCTCACGACGAAGCGCCAGGCCGCGCTGGCTCAGCCGTGCTCGCTCAGCCTGAAACTCAGCTTGCGTCTGAAAACCGCCCGTCGTCGCCTGCTGGTTAAATGCTGCTACATCTTGGTTATAGGCATTAATGCGTGCATGGTAGGATGCCGTCAGCTGCTCAATTTCGCGCTTCCGCTTATCGAGACTGGCCGCCAGTGCATCAGCCTCGGCCTCGGCGCTAGTAAACTTTTCATTATACTGAGTATGCAATTTTAACAGCGCCGCTCGATTACTGAAGTATTCGGCGTAATGCGCCTCCAGCTCCGATCCGAGATCAGCAAACTCTGTACCCAAAATCGAATGTAGTTCATTGGCGCGTGTACCCGGCTGAGCACGCTCATAATACGCCATCCGCTCTTCAAGCTTTTTAGTCTTGACCTTGGTATAAGCCGCCTCCAGTAGCTCGCCCAGCCGCCGGCGCTGCTCCGCCGAATAGCGCGACCACGCCACGTGCAGCATTTCGTGAGCCGCCGTCACCTCTTTGATACCGTCTAGCTCCGCGTTCTGCACGTTATAAATGTGAATGGTCTCTTTGGCGTGGGCGTAACAGCCGACGATCGGGCTGGCCTGTTCGACACGACGGCAATCTTGATTAAACTGCGTAGCGTTTTCTAGTCGCGGCTGCGCGAGATAAAAGCTAAATTTAGCCTTATCAGTCATCGTTGCCCGCCGTGCCAGCGTTGCTATGTCCTGGCTCGGTTGATACTGCCAAACCCTGATATGGTCTAGCACTAGCTGGCGATTGAGCACCAGCCAGCTACCGCCGGCTACCAGACCCACAAATAGCACGACACTAACGAGATTACGCAGCCGTAACATTGATCACTACCTCACGATTTTTTGTAGTTGCTACCAAGGCCACACCGGGACGCGCCTGATCAGATAACAAAACGTCGCTGAGTGGGTCGGCCAACATTGTCTGAATCGTTTGTCTGAGCACCCGCGCACCACGTTGCTCATCGAAACCGTTGTCTATGATACAACGCTTAGCGCTTGGCTTGATGACCAGTGTCATCTGCTGCGCCTGCACTGCTGACTTAAGTTCACTCACGAGATTATCAAAAATCTTGCCCACCACCGGCCGGGTCAAACTCTTGAAATTTACCACCGCATCAAACCGCCCGATTAGCTCCGGCCGCAGTAACTCCTCCAGCTCGCGTCGCGCCGCCCGAGCATTGCGCTCATTCACATCGTCCGCCCGTGAGGTATTGTCACTGTGCGAGCCAAAGCCCAGCTCACCGTCGCGCACCATCGCCTCGGCGCCAACATTGCTGGTCAAGATCACGATCGTCTGGCGAAAACTCACCGACCGACCGCGCGAATCGCTCAGCTTGCCGTCTTCTAAAATCTGTAGCAGCAAGTTCAGTACATCCGGATGCGCCTTTTCAATCTCATCAAACAGCACCACACTATATGGCTGCCGGCGAACTTTGTCGGTCAATTTGCCGCCCTCGTCATAGCCAACATAACCAGCTGGCGCGCCAATCAACTGACTGGCCGTATGCCGCTCTGAAAACTCACTCATGTCGATCTTGATCAAACTATTGTCGCCGCCAAACACTTCCCGTGCCAATACGCGAGCTAGCTCCGTCTTACCCACACCAGTCGGTCCGAGAAAGATGAACGACCCAAGCGGTCCCGACCGCCGACTCAGCCCGGCCCGCGCCCGGCGAATGGTTCGTGCCAAGGTAGCCACAGCCTTCTCTTGACCAAGCACTGACCGGCCTAGCCGCTGCTCCAGTGCCGCCAGGTTTTTGCGCTCATTTACCGTCACTTTTTCCGCTGGCACGCCAGCCATCGCCGCGACCGCTCGCCGTACATCATCCTCGGTTAGCTCCGGTAGTGCCGGATCGTCAGCCGGTAGCTGCTCGGCCTGCTGCTCCAGCTGTTTGATGCGCACCTTGAGCTCGGCCGCGCGTTGATATTGCTCAGCCTCGACCGCCGCATCGAGCTTGCCCGCTAGCTGCTTGATCCGCCGTGCTAGCTGTTGCTGTTTGGTTGGCTTGGCCGGCCGCTGCGTATTAACAAGCGCCGCTGCCTCATCGAGTACGTCAATCGCCTTGTCCGGCAAATGACGCTCCGTCACGTAGCGCTGGCTGAGGGCCACGCTCAGCTCGATCATCTCATCAGAAATCCGCAGTCGATGATGTGTCGCCAGCCGACCGGCTAGCGCCCGCACCATGGTCACGGCCGCCTGCTCATCCGGCTCCGCTACCGTCACCGCCTGAAACCGCCGGCTGAGGGCCGCGTCTTTTTCGATGTGCTTGCGGTATTCGTCAAACGTCGTTGCGCCGATCACCCGCACTTCGCCACGCGCCAACGCTGGCTTCAGGACATTCGCCGCATCCATCGACCCCTCTGCCGAGCCAGCCCCGACCAGCAAATGCAGCTCATCAATGAACAACATGATTTCCTGATGATTACGCGCTGCAGTCACGACTTTTTGTAAGCGCTCCTCAAACTGACCACGAAACTTTGTACCGGCGACCATGGCCGTCAGATCAAGCTGAATCAGCCGCTTACCGACCAAAAACTCTGGTACCGTCCCCGCTGCGATGCGCTGCGCCAAGCCCTCGACCACCGCGGTTTTACCGACGCCCGGCTCACCGATCAGCGCTGGATTGTTTTTACCGCGCCGCCCAAGCACTGTGATCAGCCGCTCCGTCTCGGCTTCCCGACCGACCACTGGATCGAGCAGTCCGCTCCGCGCTCGCTCCGTCATATCAACTCCGTAGCGATCAAGAATCTTGAGATCAGCTGACCGACGAGCATGCGGTGCTACGCTTTCTTTGGACTCATCCTGCATCGCCTCCAGCTGCTGCCGATCAAATACGTCCTCCAATGTACCGCGTAACTCCTCCAGATCCACATTCATATCACTGAGCAATTTCGTCGCCCGAGCCTTGTGCTGCAACAGCATGCTATAGACGATGTGCTCGGTACCGATGCGCTCCTGCCCAAACTCCGTCGCCAGCTGCCAGGCAGCCCGTATCGTCTCCAGTACTTCGGCGTTCATGCCTTTGTGAACAACCACCACCACGAGCGACTGCGCGGTTAAGCCCAGCGCTAGCTCCGCCCGATCCAACGTCACGCCATTCTCCGCCAAAATCTTCGCACCCAGCGAGGAATTTTGCGCCAGCACGCCGAGCAGTACATGCTCGGTACCGACATACGGACTGCCACTATTATGCGCCAGCAGCCCAGCGCGCTCTAAACTGGCCTTGGCGGTATCAGTGAGCCGAGATTCCAACTCGGAAAAATCTTCCGGCATATCGCCCTCCTTTCGTTTTTGGCGATTGTCAGAAAGCAGCCTATTCTGCCACCTCCTCAACCGCGCTCATCAAGCTATCCTCAATGTTTTTGCGAGGCCTTGTCTCAGGTTTAACAGCCGCCTTCGCCTCAATATCGAGCTCATAACCAGTCAGTCGTGACGCCAAACGAACATTCTGCCCAGCCCGGCCGATGGCCACTGATTGCTGATCCTCGCTGACGTAGACCGTTGCTCGCTTGTCGTCCTCATTGACCGTCACACTCAGCACTTCCGCTGGGCTCATGGCATTGGCGATAAAGCCTGCTGCGTCTTCCTCAAACGGAATGATGTCAATTTTTTCCTGCTCGCCAATTTCGTTCATCACCGCCTGAACACGCGTTCCGTGACCGCCGACGAAGGTGCCGACTGGGTCAACGCCTGGCAGCGCTGATGCGACCGCCAGTTTGGTGCGGCGACCGGCCTCGCGAGCAATGGCTTTGATCTCCACAGCGCCCGTTTCCATCTCTGGCACTTCCTGGCTGAACAAGTAGCGCACAAATTCTTCATTGCCACGGCTCAAGATCAACTGCGGACCGCGACCTTCACGCTCGATGTCCTTGATGAACACCTTGACGCGACGACCAACACCGTAGTACTCACCAGGAATTTGCTCGGACTGCGGCATGATACCAACCGCCTTGCCCAGCTCAATCCGCACCACGCGCGGCTCAACCCGCTGAATCGTACCAGTCACCACCGTACCAATCTTATCTTCAAATTCTGCCAGCACCACCTCGCGCTCTGCCTCGCGCAGCCGCTGCAAAATCACTTGCTTGGCGGTCTGGGCTGCCACCCGGCCAAACGTCGTCACGTTGTGGGTCTCGACCGTCACTTCGCTACCCAATTCAGCCGCGGGGTCAACCGCCTTAGCCTCGTCCAGGCTTATTTGATTAACATCATTTTCGACTTCTTCAACCACCGTTTTGACGACCGACACCACAGCCGTACCGCTGTTGATATTCAGGCTGGCGCGCACCAACTGCTCACGCGTGCCGTTATCACGCCGCCACGCTGCGGCGATGGCCTGCTCGATCACCTCCAAAACCGTTTCTTCTGGCAGGTTCTTTTCCTCGGCAATCGTCCGCACCGCCAACGTCAACTGCTTAATGTTCAAATCTTCCATACTAGCTCCTTTACGCTATATTATTATACTACGTTTCATTGCAAACGCCCAAGAGACGAAAAACTCCGACCTGTTGGCCGGACATGTCAGTAGTGTAGCATATCCAGCCGGGCGACGTCAAGTTCAGCCATCTCATTTACCCACGTCAGCCTGCGAACGGGTATGCGTATCTAACAGAGGTGGGAGCTCATAGCTATTCACAATCTTGACAAAAAGCATTGACATTTTCTACTAATAGTGATATATATATATCAGCCTTTTGACAATCTTATACGGATTTGTCAACTGCACTTCGCTATCGTAGATCAGATATCTACGGTGGCTTGAGGCGCGGAACGGCCGCACCTCAAAAGTAGGAAGGAGCAGGTCATGCTGGAAGGGCTGACCATCATCATTATTGCGTCTATCGTGATGGGGGTCGTAACGACCATGGCCTCGGCCGGTGACAAGTTTGCAAGAATGAGTGGTGTTATGTTCGCTACTTTCGGTGTAACTGCCCTTTTTTGGGTGGTAAAAGCGGTAACCCCCCTCCGCAAAGACTCGGCTGTCAGTTGGCTGTACAGGCCGCTGGCAGATATGCCGGAGTGGATCGGGTACGTAGGTATCGCGGTCACCGCGGTACTGTGGGTACTAGCTATCGTTTTTCTGGTGGACGATTTCGCCCACCTCCCCCGACGGAAAGGAGGTCGGCGCTGAGGTGCGGGGCGGGATTGATACAACTGTTTGTATCTCCCGCCCCACTCACATCACTGAACTGAACTTATGATTACAATGATTACACAACTATTACATTGCTGGCTGCTGGAGGTAATGGCCGACGTCCGCCACCAGCTCGACCAGGCGGTTGGAGTACCCCCACTCGTTATCATACCAGACCATGATTTTCACCATGTTACCACCAACGACCTTGGTCAGCGGCAGATCAACGATGCCAGAATGCGAATTACCGATAAAGTCGCGGCTGACCAGCGGCTCCTCGGATACGCCCAAGATCCCTTGATAGAAACTATCAGCGGCGGCTTTCTTGAACACCTCATTTACCTGCTCGACCGTCACGTCGCGCCGCAGCAGTGCCGTCACGTCACTGAGCGACACCACCGGCGTCGGTACGCGCACACTGAGGCCGTCGAACTTGCCGATTAGCTGCGGCAGGGTTTTGGTCACGGCGATGGCCGCACCGGTCGTTGTCGGCACGATGTTCTCGGCCGCGTTGCGACCCTCGCGAAGGTCCTTGGCCGGCGCATCTTGCAGGCGCTGGCTGGCGGTATAACTGTGCACCGTCGTTAGCATTGATTTTTCCACACCAAATTCTGCATCCAGAATCGCCATCACCGCGCCCAAACTATTGGTCGTGCAGCTGGCGTTAGAGACAATCGGCGTCGCGCCCTTAATCTTGCTGTCATTGGTGCCGAGCACAATGGTGTCAACACCGTCAGATTTAGTCGGCCCGCTGATGACCACGCGCTTGGCACCCGCAGTCAAGTGCTTGCCCGCACCGTCTTTGTCAGTAAAGAGTCCCGTCGATTCTATCACCACGTCGATATTCATCTCGCCCCACGGCAAGTTCGTTGGATCTTTTTCCGCCAGCACCTTGACAGGCTTCCCGTCAACGATGAGTTCATCCCCTGTAACATCAACCTGGCGGCCGTATTCCCCGTAATTACTATCGTGTTTGAGTAGGTACGCCAGCGTCTTGGTATCCGTCAAATCATTGATCGCCACAATCTCCAGATCGCTGCGCTCACGTGCGATCTTAAAGGCACTGCGCCCGATCCGTCCAAAACCATTAATCGCTATTTTCGTTATCGCCATACAAGTATCCCTCCCGAGTAGCATTAGCTTTTTACTAATTATACTACAAAGTTGTATAATGAAACTATGACGCGCGAGGAATTACTACACCTAGCAACACCGCAGTACGATGAGGTGCCGGTACTGGTGTTAGATAGCGCCATTGACTACGCTACCAAAAAACATACCGGCCAAAAGCGCAAGAGCGGCGAACCCTACATCACACACCCGCTGGCGGTGGCTGGGATTTTAGTGGAATGGGGCATGGATATCGACACGGTGATCGCTGGTGTGCTGCATGATACGGTCGAGGATACCGATGCGACGCTGGATGAACTGGAAAGTTTGTTTGGCCGCGACATCGCCTTTTTGGTTGATGGCGTGACCAAGGTTTCGCAGGCGCGCGCTGGTATGCGCAACCTCGATAGTTATTTGCCACACACCAAGGACAATCTCGCCAAGCTGATGATCGCGGTCGGCGAGGACATCCGAGTGATTATTATCAAGCTGGCGGATCGACTGCATAATATGCGCACACTCCAACACATGCCGCGCGACAAGCAGAAGAAAATCGCCCGCGAGACGATCGAGGTATTTGCGCCGTTGGCGGATCGACTGAATATGGGGCGGGTGCGCGTACAATTAGAAGAGCTCAGTTTCCGGTTTTTGATGCCCAAGGACTTTCAGCGCATCAAGAGCCTGATGGATAGCCGCCTAAAGAAAAGCCAGCGCAAACTTGCCAAAGTCCGCCGCGACGTTACGGCGCGCCTCCAGAGCGAGGGTCTACAATTTGAGATGGATGGCCGGGTCAAAAGCGTGTATAGCTTGTTTAAGAAGCTCGACCGTGTTGGCGATATTGATAAGATTTACGACCTCATCGCCCTACGGATCATCGTTGATGATTTAGCGACTGGCTATCTGGTATTGGGCGTGCTGCATGAGATGTACCAGCCGTTTTACGAGCGTATCAAAGACTATGTTGCCAACCCTAAGCCAAATGGCTATCAAAGCCTACATACGACGATACAAACGCCGACCGGGCAAATTGTTGAGTTCCAGATCCGCACCCGAGACATGCACGAATACGCCGAGCGCGGTTTGGCGGCGAGCTTTCATTATAACGAACAAAAGATGTCTGACGCCTACCGACAGGGGCGAATTGCTGCACTGCCGACGGATTTAGCGTGGATTCGTGACCTACAGGAAACGGCGGCTCGAGCGCGTGAAGGCAAGGCCTTTGATTCAGAGAAATTCCGCATGAAGTTGTTTGAGGATCGAATTTTCGTTTATTCTCCAAAGGGTGATATTTATGATTTGCCGCGTGGCGCTTTTCCACTGGACTATGCGTATCGCATCCACTCCGACATTGCAGCACATGCCAGCGGCTTTAAGGTCAATGGCGTTATGAAGCCGTTCACCTATGAATTGCAGCACGGCGATGTTGTCGAAGTCTTGACCAGCAAATCTGCCAAACCCAAACTAGCCTGGCGCGACATGGTCATCACGCCGCACGCCAAAAACAAACTGCGTATGCAGCTATCAAAAAGTGGCGGCGTACTCGGACATCTGACCGGGCTAACTGACGGCGTTTCGTCGTTGTTTCGGCATCGATAGTGGTTGGGTTTTACAGTGCAGGATGCATTCGACTTGGAGGAGATGGCTGATGGTTGCATCGTGTAACAAACACTTCAAATCTGGCGATACGTGATACCACCCTGCTTTACACGATAATTTACGCCTGCTCGTTCCAGCGCTCGATCGCTGCCGCTACAACTTGCTTGGCCGCATCAACGCCAGCAAATTCTTTGACAATGGTCGAGCCTGGCTTTTTCAAATCCTTATAGTGATTGAAATGGAATTCAATTTGCTTAATCAACTGTGCCGGCAGATCCTCCAGCGACTGAATGGCATTGCCATTGTGGCGATCGTCACTTGGCACCGCGATGATCTTATCATCGACCTCATCGTCATCGACGAACTTCATCACGCCGAGGATCCGCGCCTCGACCACCAGCCCAGTCGTCAGCGGCGTATCCGTCACCAACAGCACGTCCAGCTCATCACCATCCTCGTCCAATGTCTGCGGGATGAAACCATAATTAGTCGGCTTGGCAAAAATCGCTGGGTCGACTCGGTCTAGCCGCATGACGCCGACCGTGCGATCCCACTCAATCTTATGATTTGACCCAGCCGGAATCTCCACGACAACGGTAACTTCGCCGTCCTGATAGTTTCCCGGGGTTAATACTTGGTTAAAATCCGCCATAATCTACTCCTCTCTGGCTTTTTCTTGTAAATATTCACGAATTTGCAGCGCTGCAACTGCACCCTCGCCGACCGCCGAAGCGATTTGCATGGTCGCGCCCGAACGGACATCGCCCGAGGCAAAGACACCGGGAACGTTGGTGCGCAAATGTTCGTCAGTGACGATGTGTCCGCCGAGGTCCAACTCCACGTCTGAGTCAGCCAAGAACTGCGTGTTTGGAATTAAGCCGATGAAGACAAACAAGCCGTCTGCAGTAAATTCTTTTTGCTCACCGTTTTGGGTCGATGTGACACCGTAGAATTTGTCGTCTTTGACGATAATTTCATCGGTGGTTGCGCCGAGGTGGACGGTTATGTTGCCTGCTTCAACGTATTTTTGTAGTTCTTTTTGCAGGACGTCGCTGGCGCGTAATTCGCTGCGCACCAACAGGTCAATGTGGCTGGCGTAGCGAGTCAAAAAGATCGCTTCCTGGACTGCCGAGTTGCCGCCACCAACGACGATCAAGCGCTTGTCGCGATAAAACGCCCCATCACACGTGGCGCAGTAATGCACGCCGCGGCCATACAATTCATCTTCGCCTGGCACGCCCAACTTACGGTGATTTGAGCCAGTCGCCAGCAGTACCGCTTTGGCGCGCACTGACTGACCATCGATCGTCAACTCCAATTCGCCATCGACTTGCTTCAGCTCCGTCACGTCACCGTACTCAATATCCGCGCCGAACCGCTCAGCTTGCTGCTGCAGCTCGGACGCCAATTTCATGCCGGTCACACCCTCAGCAAACCCTGGGTAATTGTCAATTTGATCAGTAATGGCCGCCATACCACCAACCACGCCGCGTTCATATAGCGTGGTTGGTACGTCTTCGCGTGACAGATAAATTGCGGCCGTCAGCGCACTTGGACCAGCACCAACGATGATAACTTCTTTAGACATTGAGCCCCCTTGATTTATAATATCGTTTGATAATCTCTGGCATTTCTGGTTGCGGAATATCTGCTGGCTTTTCGATAGCCATGATCACGAACTTCAGCGGTGCATTAGCAGGAATTTTATCGCCCTGACCTTGGCTACCGTACGCCTTATCAGCTGGAATCGTCAGTTCGCGCACACCGCCAATCTTCATCCCAACTAGGCCCTCTTTCCAACCTTGAATGACTGCAGTATTTGCCGGACCGTTTATGGCAAACGGCGCTTTCAACTTACCGTCAGCAATTGACTGGTCAAACACTTCACCCTTAGCATTCCAGCCGATGTAGTAAACCGCAAATTTGGTGTCATCTTTGACTTCTGCGCCGTCACCTTCCGCCACATCTTCTTTGCCGAGCTCTTTGACATCACCAGCTTCAAACGCACCGACTCGTGAGCTGAACTCGGCGAATTTAGCATAATATTTATTGTTTAATTCCGCCGTCTGAGCGTCAACTTTCTTTTGCCACTCGGTGGTTGCCTTTTTGTAGTCTTCTTGCGCCTGCTGCAATTCGGCCTGATCCTTGGCATCATTACCTGGCTGCACCATCATGGCGATAAACCCACCAATTGTTCCAATTGCTAATGTCCCCGTGATGATCCATATACCGAGTCGCTGTCCCCTCGTCGTCGCCATAATCCTCCTTTATCTTACCTTGAAATTATATCAATGTTTCCCCTCGGCCGCAATGTCATAGCGCGCTAGTTCGTCGTCAATCCCCACGCCAGCTGTCCGCTGCAGCTTGAGCAAGTTAGCATAAATGCCACCTGATTTCGCCAGCTGTTTCGGCGTACCGATCTCGTCAACCCGGCCATGTTTTAGCGTCACGATCCGATCTACCATAGCGATGGTACTCAGCCGGTGAGCGATGATCAGCGTCGTCCGCCCCTTCATCAACCGCCCTAGCGCCTGCTGCACTAGATGTTCACTCTTGCTGTCAAGATTGCTCGTTGCCTCGTCGAGGATGAGAATTGGCGCATCCTTGAGCACCGCCCGCGCGATGGCGATACGCTGCTTCTGACCGCCGGACAGTTTGAGGCCACGTTCACCAATTTGCGTATCGTACCCTTTATCAAGCTCGCTGATGAAGTCGTGCGCATTGGCGGCCTTGGCAGCGGCGATCACTTGCTCATCCGTTGGCTCATCGGCGCCATAGGCGATATTTTCACGAATTGTACCGGAAAAAAGCGCCGGTTCCTGAAACACCGTGGCGATGTGACGACGCAAGCTCTTTTGCTGCACCGAGTCAATGGCTATGTCGTCAATGGTAATTTCGCCACTATCTGGCTGGTACAAGCGCATCAGCAAGTTCGTCAAGGTGGTCTTGCCGCCACCCGACTCACTGACGAGAGCGACATGCTCACCGGGACGAAGCGTAAACGAGATGTCGGTCAACACTGGTTTTTGCATGGCAGAAGCGTAGCGAAACGAGACATTGCGAAACTCAACTGCTCCGCGACTCACGACTAATTCTGGTGCATGACAGACATCTTCAATCGCTGGGCGCAGCGTCATCACGCTAACAAAATCCCTACTCCCAGACAAGGCTTTCTGGAAATTATCAACAATGAAACTCATATTAAACAGCGGTATCCGCAAATTATTAATCAGCGTGATCAGTAGCACCATATCGCCGATCGAAAAGCGCCGCTCGGTCGTCTGAACAAAAATGTACGCAAAAATCATGAAAAAAATGACCGACAGCACCACACCGCGCACGATATCCATGCTGTGCCAGTAGCGAGACTGCTTGCGCGTGATGGCAATTGTTTTGCGGTAACGCTTGGCAAAATGACGATATTCGAGCGACTCACGGACATAGCTTTTGACGACTTTGATCTGAGCAATGACTTCGGCAAACCGGCCGCTGGCCATATCCGTCTCGTGATTTTTACGGTTCTGAAAGGCCTGCCACTTCTTGCTGGTCAGCGCCGTCAGCCACATAAATAGCGGGTACATAATGACCACCATGATCGCCAGCTCTAGACTGTACACCAGAACGATACCGATGGTGATGCCCGTCGTGAGCAGCATTTGGAAAAAGTTATTGGCAAACATGTTCAGGAAATTCGTCGTTTCGGTAATCGCGCGGTTGAGGCGATTGATAATCGTGCCAGTCAGCTCACCATCAAAATAACTTTGTGGCAAGCCAAGCAAGTGATGATAGTACCGCGTCGACAGCTGCTGCTTGAGCCGCGTCGCCATCACGTCGCCCCAGTAACCGCCAAGGTTTCGCACAATCGTATTCGTCACGTCAAGCGCCAGCAGCACCAGTGCCAAGAAAATCGCCTGCTCAATTCCTACATTGCCACCCTCAACCACCTCAACCATCAAGTTGGTTGCCCGCGAAATCACGAACGGCACCGCGATACCGGTCAGCGCCACGATCACTGAGCTGATACTAACTCCGATGTAGTATCTGCCCATGCCGCGCGCATATCGAAGCATGTGAACCAGCGGCTTCATCAGACTGTTTCAGCGCCCCATCCGTCTTTGGCTGCTTGCTCAATTCGCTGCATCACCGGCGCGATATCCTTGTCCGCTAACGTCCGCTCATGCGAGGTAAACGTCAGCCGCCATGTCATCGTCTTCTGCACTGCATCATTCTCAGACTGGTAAATAGCGAGTGGCTCGATCTGCACATTCATATCGGCCGCCTGTATGGCCCCACCCAGCGTCTGTAGTAGCTGCTGATACCTGACAGTGGATGGTATTTTGAGCGAGACGTCGCGCGTCGTTGATGGATAGCGACTGAGCGGCTGATAGTGACTGGCACGCTTGGCGTAGACAGCCTCCAAACCAGCTGTGTCCAAGCTCGCCGCCGCTACGTACGCTGGCAATTTGAAGTTCTTGATGACCGACTGTTTCAATTCGCCAACCATACCGATGAACTGCCCGTCGGTTGTCTCGACCAATGCACTACGCGATTGGTCAAACGGTGCCGTGACTGGGAAATTACGTTCCTGTTCAATCGGCTTAAATACTAGCTTGGCGCCAAGGTCATGCGCTAGCTGCTCAACCAAGCGACGAATTTTGTAAAATGGCGCACCCGCTCCCGGCTTTTTGGCGGCATAAACCATGTCCGTAAACTGACTGGCTTCTGGCAAGCCATCTTCGCCTAGGCCATGCATTTTGCTGTGCCCTTTACCCATTTCAAACAAGGCAAATTCATCATGACCAGCCTTGATGTTGGCGTGAACCTTGTCGAGCAAACTCGGTAGCACCGTCAAGCGGTAGTACTGCAGATCAGGACTGAGAGCATTTGATAATTTGTATGCCTGGCTGATGTCTTGCTCGGCGTTTTTCAGGATGCGTTCGTGAACAAAACTGTAGGTCAAGACTTCATTAGCACCAGCACGCGATAGACTTTGGCGAACGGCGTTTTTTAGTTCACGACGCAGGTTTTTTGGCGCTGATTTGATGCTGCGCATTGGCAATTGGCGCGGTAGTTTATCAAAGCCATACAGGCGGCCAACTTCTTCAACAATGTCCTCCGGTAGCTCAAGGTCGGTGCGCCAGAATGGGCTGTAGACCATCATGCCGTCCCCACCATACTCATGCCCTTCATCAACGAAAAACTCAACGTTTCCTAGCAGCGCATTCATTTCACCGTCGGCAAAATTTACGCCGAGCCGCTCTTCAACGAATCCACTCGGCACCAACAACCCACCGCACCAGTGCGTACCGCCAGTCAATACGGAGCGCAGAGATTGGCAGCTCTTAAATAGCACGGGACTTGCCTGCACACCACCCACTATACCCATCAACTGTTTGAGGACGGGGTCGGTTTGTGCTGGTGACTGACCCTTATTGAACCGCGTGAGTGCGTCGGTAAAAATACCGTGACGCATGGCCGTGCGACGTAGTGCATACATGTCAAAATTAGCACTCTCTAGGACAATATTTTTGGTGTCATTTGAAACCTCAGTGTCGGTACCGCCCATAATTCCCGCGAGGCCGATCACACCCTCGCCATCAGCTATGACGATGTCGTCCGTCGTCAGTTCATATTCCTTGCCATTAAGCAGACTGACTTTCTCGCCATTACGAGCCAGCCGTGCCCCGAGTGTAGACCCGCGTAATTTGTCATAATCATAGGCATGCGTTGGCTGCGCCGTCATGAGCATCATGTAATTTGTCGCGTCAACAATGTTATTAATCGGCTTGCCGCCCATCGCCACCAACTGACACTGCAACCATAGCGGACTTGGCTGCACCTTAATATTTTTGATGGCTACCGCTGAAAACACCGGCACCACTTCAGTCGCCTCATTAAATATCTCAAGCTCAAGACCGTCGCCGCCGGTAAATTCTTGAATCACGTTATACCACTCGGGACTGGTAAACTGCTGATGAAAAATCCCAGCAATCTCGCGCGCCACACCGAGCTGCCCAAAGCAATCCGGCCGGTGCGTAAACATCTTATTTTCAATGTCCAGCACGTAGTCATCCAGCCCAAACATTTCCGCGAAACTCGCACCTGCCCGCAGTTCAACGCCCGCCGGCACGTCCTGTTCACGAATCTCAACAATTCCCTCGTGATCCGTGCCAATCGCCAGCTCGTCAGCCGCCGCCAACATACCTTGACTGAGCACGCCGCGCAGTGGCCGCGCATCCAGCACAAACGGCTCGTCATCATCAAAACTTGCTGGCACCGTACTTTTTGGCGGCAACCAAATCGCCCACATATCAGCGTGCACATTCGGCGCACCGCAGACCACTTGCACCAGACCATTCTCGTCGCGCGGCACATCCGCCACTACACCGCCATCATCAATCTTGGTTACGCTCAGCCGATCAGCGTCAGGATGCTTGGCACATTCAACCACCCGGACGATCCGCGCGCTGCCATATTTGGCCTTGAGGTCGATCACTTCTTCGACACCGCCAAGCTGCTGATTGACTCGTGCCACTAACTCATCTACGGGAGGCAATTCAAAATTAATCAATTGTTTGATAATGTTTAGGCTGACTTTCATATATATCAGTATACCATTCTAATCAATGGTGTAGTCAAACACGCTAACAGGAATATCTTTTTCCTGAGCTTGATCAATCGTAAATGTCGTGCCAGGGCTATCGTTGACCCGAAACGCCACTAATTCATCTGCCAAAGCAACGATCTGACAGTTACGCGCATGAAACGACTCGGCATTAACTTTACTAAATTCGGTAGTAGCGCGCAGCACTCCTGGCCGATGTTTGGCAACATCTCGCAGAAGCGCGACCGTTGCAATCGCATCATCCTGGCGACATTTGCCGGCAGCCGCTCGGCTATACAATGCTTGGCAATATAGTTCCAACTCCACTGGCAAAAATATCCGAAATTGTGCTGCTTCTAGCCCGTGTTCATATGCCAGGCGCGCCGCCTCGTGGTCAACACCGGTAGCGCCGCCCGACACAATTCCATCACCCTCGGTAATCTTTTGCCCGATAAACTGTTCAATGTCACGGCGAATCGTGTCATTTACTTCACGCGTACCGACAACTCCGAGCCACTTCATAGTTCGCCCCGTTGGTTAAAATATTACCCTTGAGCAGCAATGATCTGCGCCTGAATACGGTCCAGCTCCGCATCATCCATCTTTGGCCCCTCGGTCGTCGTCAGCCAGCCGCGATAGTTCTCATGAAACTCTGCATTTTCCGCCCAGACGTCAGTCCGTCCCGCCAAGTCACCGTGTAGCGGATACAGCTTGGCGTGTACATGCGCTACGCCCGTCCCCTCGAATACCAATGCTACTCGCGGTGTATTAAATGCGCGCTCCAGCAGCCGTGCCACCTGGCACACTGCCCGCATAAACTCGAGGTATAATGTCTCGTCAATCGCAAAAATATAATCACCCGGATTATGCTTTGGAATGACCACTGTCACCCCCGGGGTATTTGGAAACGGCGTGAGAAACGCCAGGAACTGCTCGTCCTCCCAAACCTTCCATGATTTTACGGTGCCTGATACAATGTCGTCGAAAATTGTATGGTTCATGCGTCCATTATATCAAACTTATGCTAAATCGGTAAAATTAGCTCTGCATGTAATTATCAAAGATAATTACATCTGGGGATATTGCCCGCAATACCGCCTCACCATCAGGCAAGTCTATAGGGAACTTGGCCCTATCGGTGTGATTGATAAATACCGCAAAGCGATCCAGCATACTACGCGCAGGAACCCCCTGCTTCTTATGAATTTGTTCATACGTATGGGCTGCCACGCGCGCCATTATCGCATCATACAGCTCATGATCGTCACCACACATATCGTCAATTATCCTGCACGCAATCTCAGCCGCCAAGCTGTCATCTGATAATCGCTGGTACTTCTCTTCGCCAAGTTGACTACAGACATCATGATTATGTCGTCGCAACTTCTCCACTTCCCGCTCAATACCAAACTCTTGTACAAGATCATCTGACTCCCGTGGTAATAAGATCTGAAGAGTGTTACGCAGCATCCATAAAGGATTAATTCTCGTCCGGATATCGTACCGATCCTCATTAAGTAACCAGTCAATTATCATCTGCGGGTCAATCACTGCTCTCACCGTATCAGCAAACCGCTCTCTTACATATTCGCTATATGCTGAGTCGATATTCTCAACTACGCGGCGTAGCTCCTCTGGTGAACCAACAACCTCAACCTCCTCTTCGTAATATTTAGCCATCTCCTGCCTAGGCGAACCCTCGGGAAACTCCCATGATCTTTTTGGCAACCGATGATCAGGCTCACTCAGTCTGATACCAAGTTCCTCGAGCCGGGCATTAGCAATGCCATCAAGAGTTTCTACCGCTTCACCGCACTGCTCAAGCCTCATGATGTGCTGCTTAAAATCTTCACCATCTTCCCAGTCCCCAGGTAACACCTTCCGCCTCTTAGTAAGCCACGAAATGACATCTTCGTAGCTATACCCATCATCATATTCCAATAAAAGGCCACCGCCCTGCTCACCCCAACTAATCTCATCCCGCAACCCGTCTTTTAGCGCGCCAAGCCAAATATTACGATTATCCTTGTTGTCCAGAGTTGCTAGGATCTCATCTTTCACCTTTTTAAGCAGATCATTGCGACATGCTTCGCTAAATGGTAAGCTCTTGATACTCCTCTCGGCATCGCCCAGTAGTCTATTAACCATCCTGTCAGTACCATTCACTAAAATATTCGTACCATACTTATCAAGTATTTCAGCATCAGCAACTATTTTCGTCAATGGCGCATGCAGTAGTGCCGCTACTTCCTGTTCATGCTCTCCGAACCATGCGCGACAGTCACCACGAAGCTCCTCGGTTGTTTTACGAGTGGGCCAATTTGATTTTTCGAATAGATCATCCCAATATGCATCAAGATACTTCACGGTTTCTGGCGCACAGTGAGCTAACGTTAGTGTATATTCCATGACATCAGCAAGACTCGCACTACCTGTACGGCAATGCTTGACAAACCCATCCATATTGTCAGTAAACTCTAATGTTTCCGTAGAGTGACATACTTTTCCTGTCTCAATTTTGATACCAATCAAACTTCCGTCATCATAAGAATGGTTTATCCTATCAAAGAAATCAGCTGGCAACATAATATCTTGTGCCGACTCACACAGCGTATCTAATACTGCTCGCTCCTCTAAGTACATGGGGTTATGCCTCTCAAAAACCTTACGAATTTGACGAGACATCGACTCATGGTTAGGATTTTTATCCAGCGCAGTTTTATCGCTGCTGGTTGAAATATGCTCTCTCATAAGCTGTATTATATCACCCAATGTAATAATTACAAGGAGCACGCTGTTATCATGCCGAGCTTTTACCGGATCCACGCCCAGTCCCACCGCCCAATCGCAGCAGCACACTATACAAAAATATGATAACCCCCCAAACAATTACGCTCAGATAATTTCCCCAATTAAAGTCATTCCAAGGATTGCGGGTCGGGCTGTCTGTCGGTTCGTACGCCACAAATCCCACTACGGCCATCACGAGAATGATCAGGAGGCCGGAGATGATGATTTCACGCACATAGCTGGAGCGCTGAAATAGTGACAGCCTCAGGTTATATCGAGCGTCTGATGGCAACAACACTAGTAACACTATAACGATATACGATGGGATAGTTATTATACCCTCAAATACATCCCATGGGTTGACCTTCATGATGTCAGGCTTCACCACCTTCACGATCTCTTGCATAACCAGCGACATCCCAAGGAACAGCAGCAGGATGATCAGCACCAGCCCAACAGAGCTCCACCGTCTAGTCCACATTGTTCGCTCCTGCTATAACGCTTGTTGCTGCTTTGTAGACTTCATGTATTTTGTAAAACACCTGCTTGTCATATTCTTCTCTACCTTCGATGCTGCTGTCTGGCAGTTCAATTGTATTCTTGAACTGCGGCTGCATGATATTAACCGATGTTACCTCCATGCCCTCTTCAATTTCAACGTCGTAAACCTGCTTTTCGACGCCCGGAAATTCCTTCACATAGTGATCAATGTACGCGCCAGGAGACAGGAACTTACTCCTACTCGGCCGAAAATCAATGACGACCGTGCCAAGGGTATCGGTATGATTATCGATCGAGGGCGCGGAGAATAAACTTTTCGCTAGTTGGCTGATTTTATTATTGTGCTCTATGGCTTCACGAGTAACAAATATTTTCGCGGATTTTATACGATGAGCCCGCCTGATTAGCTCGATAGCATCTGGATGACAGACCACCGTCCCGATAAATGCTGCCTTTTCAGAAAGTGAGAGCTTTGTTGCGCGATTGTTTATATACGCTAGGATCTTTACGCTTGTGGCGACGTTTCGGTTGTATTCTAACGCCATAATTCCTTTGTCTGCGTAGTAGAGGAAATGCACCACCTGGACTGGCAGCTGACCGTCAGGCAGCGGGTAGCGCCTGACGAGGTCGTCATCATCCCTGCCTATGGTAATCACGTTTGATCCGTACACGGCGATGATGCCAGCATAGCATTTGGATGATTCGCTGGTTTTATGTAGCTTATCAAATTGCAAGAGCCGCATAAACGACTCATCGTCATTTGGATTATACTGCCAATTCCTATCGTCTTCTTCGAGGTTCATCAGATCACGGAGAACATCCTCAAATGGGTAGCTGCCGTATCCCTCATCGTCGCGATTGGTGATGTTGTAGAGAAAGACGTTGCGCTTGATCATTACAGCTCTCCGGTGAACCTAACGGTTGAATTAAAACTGCTCCAAAAAATCCAGCTTACCGCTCTCAAAATGCCGCACGTCCTCGATGCCGTATTTCATCATCACCAGGCGGTCGATGCCGCAGCCAAAGGCAAAACTAGTGTATTCATTCGGATCAATGTCAGCAGCTTTCAGTACATTCGGGTGAATCATACCGCAGCCCAGTAGTTCGATCCAGCCCTCGCCCGAACAAACCTTACAATCCGGATTTTTGCCCTCACAGAACGGACAGCTCAGCGCAAATTCAAAGCTCGGTTCGGTGAACGGGAAATAAAATGGATTGACACGCACATCCAATTGCTTGCCGTAATATTCCTGTAAAAACTCCTGCAAGGTAGCGATGAGATTGCCGACATTAACACCCTTGGCGACATACATGCCTTCGACTTGATAGAACGTGTGCTCGTGCCGCGCGTCCAAATCTTCGTTACGAAACACTCGGTCAGGTACGATGGCGGCGATCGCCTCGCCTTTTTCCAAATTGCCATGATATTTTTTCAACACGCGGTTTTGCATGGTCGAGGTGTGCGCCGGGGCAATCAAGCGGTCGCCGTTAGTGTCAGTCTCCTCGGTCATGAACGTATCATAATCATCACGCGCCGGGTGACCCTTCGGGAAGTTCAGACTCTCGAACATATGGAATTGATCGTCGATCTCACGCGACTCTTCCGTCACGAAACCCATGCGATTGAAAATGTCAGCAATGCGGTCAATTTCGCGCATCAATGGATGAATCGTGCCACGCTCACTCGGCAGTAATTCAGGCCGGGGAGCATTGACATCCATCGGCGCCGTCACGTCAATTGACGGTAGATCAACCTTTGATAGCTCAGCTTCACGAGCCGTGATCAACCGCTCCAGTTCCTGCTTTAATTCATTAACTTTTTTACCAAACGCCCCGCGCTCCTCGGCTGGCAGCGTCGCAATGACACCATATAGTTCCCGCAGCTCCGCACTCCGCAACACACTGCGCGGCTCGGCTGCCTCGGCTACGCGTGATACCAATATTGACCGAACTTCATCCAACTTTTCCATATCATCGTCCCTGCATTAAAAACATCCCGACAACCCCTGCCGCCATGATCACGATCACAATCCACGCCCACGCCAGTGTTGTCGTCTGCTTCGTGCCTTCCAGATATTTCACATCTTCCACGCCATCCAAGCTAGCTTTCTCCTGCAAGCTCGATGTTTTCGCCTTTTCGCGTAGTTCCGCTGCAATGCGTTCTTGCAGCTCACTGCGCTGATCGTTCTGATTTACAAATAATCCCATAGGTATGATTATACCAGATGTGTTATACTGATAATAATAGTACAGTAAGGAGGGACTATGGCCACGAAGAAGACTACTAAAAAGGCCGCGACTGCAAAATCCAGTCCAAAGAAGACGACTGCTGCAGCTGCTACATCGAAAACAACCGTAACACGTGTCACCAGCAAGACCGAGACGAAAAAGCCAGAGGTCAAAGCAACCACTACCAAACCAGTCGAGTCTAGCTCGCCGCGTAAAAAACTAGACAGCAAACTACCACGCAACCTTGTCAACATCGTATTGGCTGAAGTTGCCGGCACATTTATTTTGACATTAGTCGCCTTGTTCTCAGCATATATGATGACGCCGTTTTATGTCGGCCTCGCACTGGTAATACTGGTACTTGGCATTGGCGCAATATCTGGCGCACACATCAACCCAGCCGTCACGTTCGGTCTCTGGACAATGCGCAAACTCAAAACCGTGCTCGTGCCGTTCTACTGGGCAGCGCAATTCCTCGGCGCAATGGCTGCCGTTGTTTTGATGGGAGCACTTTCATCAGGTAGTTTCGTTATCAACTTTGATCAATTCACTACCTTTTCATGGGCAATCTTTGCTATTGAACTTGTCGGTATGGCCGTCTTTATGTTTGGCATCAGCGCAGCCCTATCGCGCACCGACCTGAAGGATGCCAGCAAGGCTGTGGTCATCGGTATGTCATTAACGCTTGGCCTAGTGGTTAGCGGTGCGTTACTGCCACTCGCTCAAAATGCTGCTGTCCAAAAGTATCAAGAAGAGCAAGCAAATGCAGTTCAGCAAACCCAACATCTAAAAGATCAGCGTACCTACCCACGTGAGGTGTACATTAGCGGTGCAACACTAAACCCAGCAGTTGCTCTAGCGGTCACCGAAAAGACCAACTCACAGCTACAAAATACTTCGGCACCGGCACAAAAAGCAGAGAAGATGTATACTCGCCTCAGCCTTGAAGTCATTGCCGCGACTCTCGTTGGCGCAGCACTCGGCGGTAACTTGTTCCTACTAATCGGCTACCGCAACAAGGTCGAAGAATAATTCACCTCTTTGATATTTGATAGTTGTTAAATCCCCGTCTCATGAGGCGGGGATTTTTTATAATAATTACTCTTCCTGCGCCGGCCGGTCGATTAACTCTGGCTGTGTCTGATGATCACCACCAGCGATCCGCACCACGTCTTTATCAATCTTGCCGAGCTCCTTATACGAATTATTATAATGCCCGACAGTGGTGCTGAGGCTCTTACCCATCTTGGTCATCAGCTCGTCAAACTTTTTAATATGCACGCCCAGCTGGCCGACACGCACCTGGATATCCTTGGCCTGCTCTTCAATTTGTAGGCTCCTAAGGCCCTGCAGCACCGTCTGCAGGTACGCCAAAAAGCTGGTCGGACTGACGATAATCACCCGCTTGTCACGAAAGGCATATTCGATCAAATCGCGGCTCGAACCGCCCGCACCAACATTGTTAATCAGCAGATCATAATACAGCGACTCACTCGGGATGAACATAAAGGCAAAGTCCATGGTATGCTCGCGCGGCCGAATGTACTTGCTGGTTTCGTCAATGCGCCCCTTCAGGTCAGCCTTCACCTTGTTCAGCCACAGCTCGCGCTCAGCTTTGGTCTCGGCATTAATCATCCGGTTATAATTTTCCAGGCTAAATTTACTGTCTACTGGCAAGATCTGCCCCTTGTCCAGAAAGATAACCGCATCAACAGTCTCACCGTCCTTGAAGCGGTATTGCATCTGAAACTGTTTGGCAGGTAGCACATTGTCCAGCACGCTCTCCAGGTAAAACTCGCCAAACACGCCACGCTGCTTCGGGTTTTGCAAGACACTCTGCAGGGTTTTCAGGTCAGTCGCCACGTCAACCACCCGCTTGTTTGTTTCATCCAACTTGGCCAGCCGCTGTGTTACGTCCGCCACCAATTTGGCGCTTTCCGATAGCTGCTTTTGCACCGAAGTTTGCACTTGAGCGTTGCTGCGCTCTAATTTGTCGCTGACTGATTCATTCAACTTGGCGATGGTTCGCCCCAGCTCCACCACGTCAGTTTTGATGAGCTCGACTGATGACTGCTGTTTCAGCTCGCTTAACTTTGACTGTAGCACAAACAGCGTCGCACCCAAGCCCATAACGATAATACCTAAGAGAATAATGATAATGATTTCCATACTCTTAGTGTACAGGGATTACAGAGACAAGACAACTCGTGCCAGCAGGACGAATATGGCCAAGAAGATAATTGCTGCCACGTTACCGCGGATCCGATTCAGCCACATCGCAGTTGCGTATACGAAGCCAAACGCCACGGTCGTCACTATCAGCGACAACCACCATGCCTCGGTAGCCGAGACACCAACACCCCACAGCGCGCCAACCGCAGCGAGCACCACGAGTAGCGGCCGCCGGACTCGATTGAGCGCAATAATCGCCACAAGCATAACGCTAACTAATACCAGCGCAATGTAAGCACCAATTTGCCCACTACTCGCGCACATTGATGGGTCAGCGGTCGGGCCGCAAATAATCTGCTTTAAGATAAAATGATCAAGCGCCAAAGCAATCAGCCATGTCACGACACCGCCAACCGCACCACTGACAACAACTCGCCAGAATACCGCTGGTGTCACCGGAAACATATAGTCTGATTCTTCCTCGTGAAAAACTTTCTTAAACCACTTCACAATAGATATAACTATACCAATAATTTGATAAAATCTCAACCCTATTTTGCAGTGCGTGACACCTGTTGCAGTGGCATATACCAAAATATACCCGCCCAAGCAATGATGAGCCCACCGGCCACATCAAGCGGCGTATGCACCAACGCCACCACACGACCTATGCCGACTAGTAGCGTCATTACCAAACAGGCCATAGCCCATCCTTTACACCTTGCACCGAACCACACCGCCAACGTGATAGCCATAGTGAACAGGGCGTGATCAGACGGGAAGCCTGGATTATCCAAAAACGAAGCACCGGCACTCACACCCGCCAGCTCGAACGGACGGAGGCCTGATGGCTGATATAGTAACCCAATAATCTTCGCCGCCACAAACGCCGTCAGTCCCGCCATCAGCACCCGTGCATACACTTGATACCGTCGGTCTCGCGGTACATGTCGGATGAGCGTGTACGCCCCGATTAGCACCACCGGGATCACCAGTCCATCGGCAATAATTTTCACGATCCATGAGATATCCATAAGCCCCATTATACCCTGCTGGGCGCTCGCGTCAAACCCTGAAAAGTCAGCTTGCTGGCTTGCACCACTTCATTATCCGTAGTATAATCAGATACGCATTGGGGATTCGCCAAGTGGTAAGGCACCGGGTTCTGGTCCCGGCATTCGGGGGTTCGAATCCCTCATCCCCAGCCAAGAAAAAGAATTGACGTTTTGTCAATCTTTTTTCTTAGGCTTTGGTTTGGCATGATCTTTATGGGCGGCTGGCCTCTCTTGAGATTTCACCGCAGTTGTCGCGCCACCCTGGCCAAAACCACTTGCCCATATCGCCAAAATCCACACACCAGCCAGGAACAGAAGTGACCAGCTACCGCCCGGTAAGTCAAACGTCGCCCCAAATATCATTGATACTCCGTGACAAAATGCCACTCCCTCCAGTAATGTCAATAGCAGTAGCGCCACGACGCCCATCACGGCACTTACTTTTCTTAGTCTAGCCGACACGTCCATGGCAAGTAAGAACGGCAGCGCCCCAACCTCTGTGACAACGAGAACGATGGCGCACACTACCGCCATCACGCCCGGCAGTCCAGCGAGCATTGATGGAAACTTATCAAACGAGAATAGCTGGCTCAAGACGATGACGAGAATGTATCCGGCAACGATTAACCGTACAATGTGTACGACTGATATTGGTCGTTGGGTTGATGTTTTCTTCATAGATATAGTATACCGACCCGCCCTAAAAAGCTCAAGCTTGTTGTATTATTTACCAAAGCGCTTGCTTTTTTTATTAAAAAAACGTACAGTAACAACAAGCGAACGATACAAAAACAAACACTACTGACGTTTCTTTCGCTCTACGACATCCACCACAACAAAATACCGTTACGGAGATGTAGCGGTATTTTCCGTTGTTGAGTAATATTGTTTACCTAATCTATAGTCGCTTTTTGCGACTGCTGTTTGCGCCACTCGGCGATTTTGCCGTGATGCCCACTCAGTAAGACTGCCGGTACTCGCAAGTCATTAAATACCTCTGGCCGAGTGTACTGCGGGTACTCAAGTGTCTCGCCGTCTGAGAAGCTCTCAATCTCGGCTGATGTTTCGCCACCCAGCACACCCGGCAGCAGCCGTACGATCGAGTCAATGATGGTCATTGCCGGCAGCTCACCACCAGTCAGCACAAAATCACCGATACTCCACTGCTCATCCACGAGTTCCATAATACGCTCGTCAACGCCCTCATAGCGCCCACAGATCATAATGAGCCCCCGGCTATCATCCGCCGCCGTGCACGCCATCGCCTGCCGCCAGCGCCGACCACGTGGACTCATTAGGACGACTTTTGCGCTCTCGTCACGCGACCTGGCGAACTCCACCGCCTGCCACAGTGGCTCAATCATCAGTAGCATCCCATCGCCGCCGCCATATGGCGTATCATCGACTTGCCGACGCGGCCCTAGACCAAATTCACGCAAATCCACCGTCTCGAGCGAAACAATACCGTCCTTTTGTGCCTTCCACATCATCGAATTTTCAAACACCCCAGAGAACATTTCGGGAAACAGGGTGATGACTTGAAATTTTCGCATATCCTTCATTATACCGCGCCCATATAAAAACCACCAAAAAACCGCCCTTTAGCTAGGCGGTTTTTTAGCACAAATAAGGCTCTCAATGGTTACCCATTGCTCGCATAGAGCTGTTCTCGCATATTGTCTGTGCTTGAACTAGTTATGATTATATATCAAGATCATCCAGTTCTGCAAGCTCTTTTCGAGCATTTTCTGCATAAGAAGAGCTATTTTCCACAGTTTCATCTGTTGAGTTGTCCACAGAATCATCATCTGAAGCGGCAGCCGTAGTTTGTTTAGCACTCGTAAAGCCGTCATTATTGACAATCTTGAGGTTGTAGCGCGCGTCATTTTTTGTCCCCAACGCCCTGAGCAGCGTACGCAGGCTTTGGGCTGTACCGCCACGTTTGCCGATGACCCGACCGAGATCTTCTGGGTTAACCGTCAGCGTGAGCAACACTCCCTTTTCATCAATCAAACGCTCGACGACGACATCTTCTGGATGTCCAACCAGCGCCTTTACTACGTATTCTACAAATTGCTGATCTATCGTTGACATACTGCCCCTCCTTGGAATTATACTGTACTCCTAGTATAGCATAGGCGATTTGCCGAGGGCAACTATGGCAATTGGCACTTTTTGGCGCAGTGGGCGGTAATGTTCGCCTTGTGCTCGGCCTCAGTCTTGGCGAAATAAGTTACGTTATCATCGCCGCTCAAGAAATAAAGGTAATCCTCCTGGGCTGGATCAGCCACAGCATTCAGCGCCGCGAGACCAGGCGCAGCAATTGGCCCAGGTGGCAACCCCTTGTGAATACGCGTATTATACGGTGATTTAAGTGTGTGCGAGCGGGCAACGCCAGCCTTATCGGCGGCATAATGATATGTCACGTCTGACCCCAGTGGTATATCCTTTTTGAGGCGGTTATAAAACACACTGGCGATCCGCCGCATATCCTCGCAGGTCGTTTTACCCGGACAGCCGATTGACTCGCGCTGAACAATCGAAGCCAGCGTCAACCCTTGATACAGCGACAGCCCTCGGGCTGCAAATTTCTTTTCGAGATTATTCTCGGTTACCACCCGGTCTAGCTCACTGATGGCCCGCTGCAAGGCTTGCTGGGCGGTCGCGTCTGACGGCAAAAAATACGTATCACCATAAATATAGCCCTCGAGATCGGCAGTCGCTGGCTTACTTTTTAGTACCGTACCGGTATAAGTAGCAGCAAAGGCGGCTGTAATTTGCTCATCGCTATAACCAGCCCGCTTGAGGGCGCTAGCAACATCAGTCTTTTGAGCAGCGGGCGTCGAAGTCTTGTCGCGCAGTGTCGCCCCAGGATAAAACAGCACCGAACGCCGGTCTGGCTTACCGCTGAGTAGATGATCAAGCACCGACGCTACGTCCTGATCTTGTGTAAAGCTATACACGCCTTTATTGAACGTGCCGGTGACATTATTTAACTTGAGGTAAATCGTCATGGCGAAAGCACTACGAATAATCTTTTTATCTTCAAGTTTCTTGGCGATGACCTGTGCTGTGTCGCCACTGGCGATCTCGACACTAATTTTTTGCCGCGCTGCTGCATCGACCGGACGAAGCATCTGCTTGTACCAAATGACACTGCCAAGCAGCACCACGCCCACTACCGCAACAATTGCTGATACGATAATCAGCCATAACCGCCGTTTTTTAATCTTCATTTTCTTCATCCGTGCACCTCCAAATAATCTTGCAAAATAATACTCGCCGCCTCAGCATCGATGTCGCCTTTATCTTTGACCCTGCCAGCCAGGCGCTGTTCAGCTTGAACACTAGTTAGTGATTCATCCTGATAAGCAATCTCGGCATCAATGTCTAGCTGACCCAGGCGTCTGACAAAATCAACCACAAACTCTGTTTGTTGCGTTGGCTCGCCGGACTGATTGCGCGGATAGCCGACCACCACCAACGAGATATCGTGCCGCAGCATAATCTCTGCCAGCTCCTCCATGACCCGCTCATCATTAGCCACCCAGCCAAACGGTACCGCGATCCGCACCTGTGAATCGGCCATAGCTAGACCGATCCGTTTCTCGCCCACATCCAGCGCTAGGAAGTTCTTAGCTTTCATTGAGCTTGAATTCGATGTTTATTCGTTTGGTATCATTTGGCACGGTACGCACCCAGAACGGAGAGAATTTCACATCAACATTTTCGATACCTTTGATAGCTTCAAGCGCCGACTGGATGTCACCATAACTTTTACCGCGCGACTGCTCCTTGACCTTTTCTTCATCAATGGTTGGACCGACGACGGCATTGGCGGTGATGTGAGTAATGAAGCTACCGCCTTGACCGCTAAACTGTGCGAACTTTGCGCTATCGACACCATCTTTATAGATTTTTTGCGACTGCTTGCCCTCTAGTTCCTTGTTGGCGGTCGCCTTGAGGTAGGTGCTTAACTCTGATTTTTCGATACCAACCATCGAGGCGGTTACCACTGTTTTAAGCGTCACTGCACTGGCCGCTTCGCTGTCAATGGCGACACTTGGAGCTGGTGTGCTACGCTGCTCTTGGTAGCTTTCTTTGATGGTGACAGTTGACCCACCAAATGATTGCTCGACCTTGGTACGGAGAGAATCGGCCTTTTTCTCGTTTAATAAGTCGCCGGCGCGCTTGACATCATCGCTACTGACCACCGTCACCTCGCGGCTACTACCGCCTGATGTTTCACCGACAAGGGCAGCGCTAACCCCTGATGGCATCCCCGATACCGAGCCGCTCTCACCGTTATATTCCGCCCCAATATTCGCAGCCGTTACCATGACCGTCGAGCCTGAGGCATTGGAACGACTAAACGTCACTGCGCTATCAGTCGTAAAGGTCATCCCGCCGCTTGTACGAATCGAAGTGCCGGCTGGAACAGTCTTATCGAGCAGACTGATCGAGTCGGTAGCGATACGCAACTTGCCCTTGGCACGCTCACCAACTTTCTTCTTTCCAGTCGCCGAAAACTCAACGGACAGCTCTACTTTTTGCTCCTGTCGGCGGGCCTTGATCATATCGGCGGCTGGATCAGTTACCCCGTCAGTCCTGAGTGTCACTTTCTTATTTACCGTCACCGTTGTCGTCTTGGCCGTAATAATTACTCGCGCGTGTGGCGCAAACCAAATTGCCCATATCAAAAACCCGATGAGCAGCAGCGCACCGCCGCCGATCAGCAGAAACTTTTTACGAAATAGATTAAAGTTCGGAACTTTTGGCGCTATTTTATTCTTATCAGCTTTGTCCGCTGGCTTTGAGGTCTCACTATCTTGCTGAGTGGACGAGTCAGCGATGGCCGAATCAATCGCTTTATCTGTCTCATTGATGGATTGCGCACTCTTTTCTAATTCACCAATTGGTAACTCACGCCCATCAATGACGTCATTTTCATCATCCACCTTTAGTACCGGTATCTCAGCCATTTCTGGCTTGCTCTGGAGCGTCTTGGCCACTGGAATTTTGGCCGCCGCCGCGAGACCAGACAGAATCGTATCACCGGTAATCAGCACGACCCGCTTATCAACCGACGCGGCCGTCCGAGCGATCAGCCGTATATTAACAGCACTACGCAGCACACCAACTCGCTTTGGTGGCACCAGCGCAATAATCCGCTCCTTCGACGCCTTTATCTTACCAACAATGGCGGTGATATCATCTTCGACGTCAATGTAAATAACATCTTTATTCATCTATATTTTGAGTAATCGGTTAACTTTATCCATCAAGCCATGAGCGTCTTGATTACTTACCATTGTATCATACCCAACCCGCAGCAGGCCCATTACCGTGATAAATGTGTGATCGGTGATATCGCCGGTTGTGTCAGTGATACCGATGACATCAGAGGGCTTAATGTGCTGAATGGTTGGCTTTTTTGTAAATGGTAGTTCCTTGTACCACGGCTGATTGGCCAGTGCATCAACGAGCTGCTGCAAGCTCGCACCACCGCCACACAGCAAGATCCGGTTCGGTAAATGATCGACGCTGTCAAAATCACCGAGCGCCAGCTCAACGCCCGACAGCCATACCTCAAGGGTTTTGTCAATCGCCCCGTCAAGTTTGCGCTTGAGGGTTGGCTTGATATATTCCTTGTCCGTATTCACCTTCAACTTTTCTGCCTCTTTGTAACCGAGGTCCAGATCCGTCGCAATCATCCGCGTAAAGCTCCGTCCACCGATGCCGAACATCTTGGTGCCCTCAACACCACCATCATTGACGACCGCGATATCAGTCGTGCCGCCACCGCAGTCGATCAAGATCGCTGTAAAATTAGAATTCGCATCTGTACCGAGCACACTCCGGCTGACTGCAAATGGTTCGGCCGCCACGGCGATTAGCTCCAGCGCTAACTCATCAGCCACCTTTTCCAGCGCCCCGATATGCACCATCGGCGCAAATGCCGTATAAATCTGCACTGCCACGTCCCGCCCCTGAAAACCGATCGGGTTTGATACCTTGTAGCCATCAATATGAATACTAACGAGTGCCGAATTAACCAGCTTCACCTCAACATCCTCATTGCCAGTTTCCAGCGCAATCTGCGCCTGTGCCTTGCCCTGTGCCCGCTCCTGCACCTTCTCGATGATGAATTCCATCTCGGCAACGTCCAGTGGCTTATCGGGCTGCGGCCGGCGATAGCGAATCGTGTTGGTCACGCCCTTGACCAGCTCACCGGCGATACCGATGATCACCCGCTTGGCCTGAACGCCAGCCTTATCCTCGGCCTCGGTCAGCGCCGCTTCACAATTGGTCACCACACCAGCGATATCAGCAATCGCGCCTTGATGCATGTCGCCCAGATTTTGCTGTGCCCGACCGACTCCGATGATCTCGATATCATCATCCTTGATCTCGGCGATCAGCGCCTTAATATACTCCGTACCGATGTCGAGACCGACCAGGTACTGGTGTTCATCTTTGTCTGTCTTCTTGAAAAGCCTATCTAACACCATAGTCTTTATGATTATATACCATTTGTATGTAAATTGGCTAGTTTTGACAAAATATTATTTAGTTGTATAATACATATATGTTTTCTGCATTCCATCATGATGGCGATACTCTATCCTACACTGCATCACGCAAATTGTCTGCCGAGCAGCGCGATACCTTAAAAGATGAAATTATCGGATTATATGCTGATACTATTGACAATACCTATACGCCCAATGCTGTACGCATTACAGGCACATACCGTGAAAACAATACGATACTGCGCCTAACTACCCTGAGAGAGCTTATCGCTGGTAGCCTAGCCTTTGCCGCCGACCTTAAGCTGCGGGAAGGCCAATTCGGAAGACAACTCGTTCGGCCAAAGCATGCACCAACCTGGACAGGCCTCATCAGCAATGAAGATATCGTGGCCGCCCTTGGTGGAATCAACTCCATCCACACAAGCGAATACTATACAAACCCCACACGTAAAGTTAGTGACAATACCATGTGGCAGTTACTTGATGAAATCCCCATGATAGAGAAAGATCGTCTTACTCGTTTTTGTAGTGAATTTTTTGAACCAGCTGTTGGGCTTGGAATGACTGATGCGGTCGCGATTGATACCATACAGAAAGAGACGCGGTCAAAATCCACCTCAAAACCACTCACCAAAGAGCGATATGTACTGCGCAGTAGTAAAATTCTACGGGAAGTCGGGCAACAAGCAATTAAAGATACCCTCACCGTTATCGTAAACCCGTATACCGGTGAAGTTGATACCCAGACAGTAATTAGTCCATCAACAACGTACGGACACCTTCTCCAGACGAATCCAGACATCATAACTGATCGTGCAGTGCAAGCCTGTAAACAGCTCGGTGAAACAATTCGTACGGACAATGACCCGTTTGTCATATTAGAGCAGCTTGAGACATAATACCCTCAGCCTACAAAAATAACCCCATACAAACCTACAACTATAGCAAGTAGCGGCAATATGCAGTGCAATGGGGGTTATTTCTTATCTTAACCTGACAAGTAATTAGCGGGCGCCCGCAGTGCCCTCGCTAAGAACAGCCTTAATACGCCGAATCCCAGCAGCGCTCGCCTCTTCTTTGGTAATCGCAAAGCGCTTGCCACCCTCGGCCAAGACGCCGGTGTGTTCGACGTGCGGACCACCACAGACCTCAAAGCTAATGACATTGTTGCCCTCGCCGATGGAATAGACTTTGACTTCATCGCCGTAGCGTTCGCCAAAGGCACCAATCGCACCCATGTTTAGTGCCTCGTCAGTCGGGTAGATAGCAAAGCTGACTGGTAAATCAGCATCAATCCAGGCATTGACTTGATCCTCCACCGCTTGTCTTTCCTCTGGCGTCAATTTATCATGATTGAAATCGAAACGCAGGCGCTCGGCAGTGATATTGCTGCCGTGCTGCCGCAAATCCGGCGCACCGAGAACTTTACGTAGCGCCGCTCCCAATAGGTGCGTTGCTGTGTGATACTTGAGATGAATTGGATCGTGACCTTCAAGGCCGCCGCTAAATTGCCCCTTACGTGCCGTCTTGGAGCGTTGGCGTTGCTCGGCCATCTTTTCATCAAATGATTGTTTTATGTGCTCATTGCTCCATGGATTCATGACGATATAGCCTAAATTCTCAAGATGCTTTTTTTCTTGAACAAGCATTTCATATCCAAGTTCATACGGATAGCCATGCGTGTCGTACATGGTAAAAAGTAACTGCCCTAAGAATTCAGGCTGCAAAACATCAATTGACGACCCTTTGTGAGTTGCCGGGTCATCAATAACAATCTTCTTCGAAAAACGAGCTAATTCATTGCGCAAAAAAGTCGACCCTTTACGCAGTGTCTGACGAAAGGCTTTTTCCTCTTTGACGAGGATAGCGATAATATTCTCACGGTTCTCCTTAACCTCTGGAAAATCTGCTTCATATAGGTCAGCAATCACTGGCACAACTTCCTCGAGGAAATTCTGCTCAATCCCGAGATCAAAACTGTAGCGAATCGCTCGTCGCAGCAAGCGGCGCATCACATAGCCTTGCTCCTTGTTGCTCGGCACGCAGCCATCAACCGCCAGAAACGTCGCCGCTCGCAAATGGTCAGCGATAACCCGCATAGCCTCAGTATGCTCTTCATATTTTTTACCACTCAACTGCTCTAGCTTTTCGATAATCGGCCACATCAAGCTAATTTTAAAGACATCTGGATCATCGATGGCCGCTGCCGCGATGCGCTCCAGGCCCGAACCATGATCAATATTTGGCTTCTCTAACGGCTCAAATATGCCGTCAGCCACCTTTTTATAGGCCATAAAAACATTGTTGCCAATTTCCATAAAGCGACCGCAATCACAGTTCGGATGACAATGCTCACCAAAGCTTTTATCATGCTCAACTGAGGTAAACTCGTAAAACATCTCACTATCTGGTCCACACGGATCGCCTACCGGCGTGCTCTCTGGTGCGCCGTTGCGGCTCCACCAGTTTTTGCTGCCATCATAGTAAAAAATCCGCTCGCCTGGTTTAATACCGCGCGCATAACCAACTTCTTCTGAACCGATATCAGCTTGGCCGCTACTCAAGCCTGCTTGTTCGTATAGTTCCGCCCAAATTTCCGCCGCCTCAGTATCTTTGGGAATGTTGTAGCGTTCATCACCGATGTAACAGGTGACATAAACGCGGTTCATATCCAGCCCAACCTCTTCCGACAAGAATTGCCACATCCAATTGATCTGCTCTTTTTTGAAATAATCACCCAAGCTCCAGTTACCGAGCATCTCAAAAAACGTCGTGTGGCGATTGTCGCCAATGTCATCGATATCTTGGGCGCGCAAACATGTCTGCGAGTCAGTGATTCGCTTACCACCGGGGTGCGGCTCACCAAGTAGATACGGGATCATTGGCTGCATGCCCGATCCAGTAAACAATGTTGTCGGATCATCGGTCAGAATTAGCGGTGCGCGCTTGACGACTGCGTGAGCTTGCTTTTTATAAAAATCGAGGTATTTGAAACGAATTTCTTGAGCATTCATAGGGACTATTATAGCATAGCCACCCCTCATGCAACTGACCTTTGGTATCCCGCTTCACTACAGTCAGAAGCAGTGAGTATGCCCTAGACTAACGATCGCCTTGTCGACGCCGCCTTGCCAACAGGAGTGCGCCACCACCAAATGTTGCTACTGTACCAATTACGGCTATTAGCGTGGTACTCTCACCGGTGTCGCTCAGTCTAGTCGATGACACATGAGACTTCTTGTACTCACCTTCGGATGCTCTAGGCTGGGCTTTACGAGCGTTAATTTGCGCCTGACGCGTAGCGAGAGCTACTTTTATGTTATTCAGGTCGGCCACTAATTGATTGCGGACTGCGTCATCCTTAACCGCATTAATCTTCTGCTCAATGGCATTAATGTCGATATTTGGCATTTCATCCTGACCAAGGGTCTGATTGTTAAGTTTATCCCTAGCGGTACGAAGTGAATCAGTTGCTGCATCTTGTCGGGCTGTTTCACTTGCGACAGCCTGACCAATTGCATTCGCTAGCGCGTCAGCCTTTGCTCGAACCTCTTCGACGGATGGATTCGCCGCATCATTCACTGCCTTTGCAGCAAACAGAGCCTGCTTTACCGCTGGGTCGTCCTGCACATATTGGGGTTGAGTTCCCACGCTGTTAATTACATTTTGTACGGGCTGCTTATCTGTGGTAAGCGTAGCGATTGCCGCCGCCAACTGCTGGTTTGCACTATCAATCTGCGCCTGAGAGGCATTTGTATCACCTAACAGTACTTGTGCATTCGCCTTCGCAGTATTAAAGTCATTCATCTTAGTATCATTTAACTTACCATCAATTGTTCGTGGATTATTTGCGCGGTCCAGCGTTGACTGAAGGTCGGCCTTCTTGGTGTTATATTCCTGCTTCAACTGATCAAGTTCACCCTGAAGAGCACTTTTCTTGTCAAGATCCTGCAGGGCATTGATTTTTGCCTGAGCATCCGCAAAACTACTTGGCGTTTTCTGAGCCTTTGCGGTGTCTAGTGCGGTGTTTGCCGTAGCTTGACGCACCTGCTCGGCAGCTTTTGCCGCGTTAATTGCACTATTGAGATTCTGAATAGCATTTTTTACATCTATCAATGATGGGTTGGGGCTGAGTATGAGTGCGTTAGCGGCATTTACTGCATTCGTTACCGTAGCATCATTCTTAACATAGCCGGGCTGAACCCCTACGCCAGCAACGGCATTCTTGAGCGGAGTCTTATCGACACGCAAATTCTTAATAGCCTGGTCAAGATCGCTATAAGCCTGGTCAATCTCCTGTTGCGTTGCCGCATTATTTGCTATTACGTCTTCTGCTGCTTTACGCTTATCTTTTACGGCTTGGATGGTTTCAGCCGTGTAGCCATCTAGCGAGGCGTCTGTGGTATTTGCAACAAGATTCTGAGCAGCAATAGCTGTGGTGATTTCAATGTCACGACTAACTGTAGCAGCATTGCCCTGATTATCGGTGGCCGTATATGTCAGCGTATACTTCCCGCGTGATGGATTTGCTGAATTTAGATTAATGGCTGCTGCATTATTTGTAACCCCGGCTGCACTCAAGCCGCTACCGCCAGGATTATCAGTCGCGGTTACGTCGTTAATGTTAATGGCCACACCCTCACGCGAAACAATCTTTGCCGGAGCCGCAGGATTAAAGGTTGGCGCAATGGTATCTTTTGGTGGCAAATTATAGTTAACTGTTAGCGTCCCCGAGAATGGACGATTTGTCACATGACCTTTACTAAATTCTTTTTGCCAGCGGATATTAACTTTATTTCTACCATATAGATCAACGAGTTTGACATGAGTACCGTTCGGATTTAAACTACCATCCGGATTGGCATTTTTAACATTAGCCGTCTCTACTACCGGGATAACCTCGTTATTAACACCACGCACTGGATTTTCAAAAACTGGATTGGCATTAGTATTAATTGTATGTAGCTGATCACTAAAAGTTGACCAGCGCTGCAGGGTGGCAAAACCCTCTTTTAGCATATCGTTGAGATTTAAAACGTTATTACCAGCTGTCATCAGTGTTTCAAGTACTGGTGCGTTCTTTAACACTGCAAAATCAGCACCGGTAAGCTTAGTGGCATTGGCGTTTATCAAGACAAGCTTCGGTGCATTTGCCAGTGGAGTTAAATCCAGCTTGGTTGGCGAAAGTGTATTGTTAAAATGTAGTTCTTGCAAATTAGCAATCTGCGCAGCGGGCGCAAGATTCGAAACTTTGGTCAATGGAAAGCGCAAGTCCCTCAACTTTGGAGCATTCGTAAGTGGTGAGATATCAGTCAGGTTCGGTGACCGATCAAGAGTAAGCTTTTTCAAATTAGGAATTGATGCTAACGGAGTTAGATCAGTTGTGGGATTTTGACCAATATTTAGCTCTTCTAGCTTACCAAGATCACGCAGTGGTGCAAAGTTTGTAACTTGGTTATTGATCATATCTAGCCGAACAGCATTAACTAAAAACTGCAGACCTTCAATATTGGTAATATTTTTTGAGTTCAAACCAAGTGGACCATACATATTGACCGGCACCTTCATATCGCCAGCAGTAATCTCCTGGTCGGCAGTACGTACCACATTTTGCGGCAAACCCTGTTTTCGGCGCTGCTCGTTCATCGCTGTCGCAATCACCGGGTTAAGTGCGCGCTTTAGGTTGGCATCCGGGAAGTTAATTACATAATTATCGGGTGCAGTGGCCGGATCTTGGGTATTGATCGGTGAGGTATAGGCCTGCGCCGCTTCTTTCTGCATAGGTCCCTGGATGGTATAAAACGTGCCAGTGGCCAGAATAACTGCCACCACTGCTATAGCAGAGACATACTTTTTAGTTTTTTGAATTCTCATTATATCCCCTAGTTATACTAGTTATTATCTGTCAAATTATATCTAATAATAATCCTTATGCAATACTTTGTCAACGTAACACCCGCCGATCTCTCGGCGGGTATAAGTACAGATTATCTTAGTTGCTCTAGGTTGTTACGAACGTTTTTTTCGCACTAGCAGTACCCCGCCGCCGATTATAGCGACGACGCCAGCCCCAATCGCTATCAGTAAACTCATGCCGGTGTCAGCGAGTTGGCTACCTGGCTTCCCCTGAGGAGTACCTGGCTGCCCCGGTTGACTTGGTTGGGTTGGTTGACTAGGCGTGCCTGGATTACCCGGCGCCGCTGGCAGAGCGTCCCACTTAGCATATAGTGTGAGGTCAGAATTTGGCATCGTATGTGCGTTAAAATCCCACTGCGTTAGGTAGTTTGAATCGGCATACCACCCAGCAAAAGTATATCCAGCCCGCGTTGGATCAGCTGGCTGCACCGCCTTGGCGGTGTAAGCAACTGTTTGAGGCGGTACAGGTGAACCTGAGCCGGTATCAAATGTTAGGGTATAGGTCGGGCACTGCTTAGCGTCGCCATTAATCGTCCAGCCGTGGCCGCCGCTAGCAACCGCCTTCTGCAGTGCTGTATGCGCTGATTCTGCTGTACAATACTTGAGGCCGGCCGCACCAAGCGTTACGGGTGATTTGAGCACTGCGTTATTCCAAGCGATCAGTGTTGCGTCATAATTCTGCACTGATAGCGCTGTGTTATCAAGCATATTCGCTCCGCCGGCATACGGATTCCCGGTAACATCCTGTAGCGAGGTCAGCTGCCAGCCAGCCAGTGATTGATTGAAAGCCTGTGCATTAGCAAACATCCGCGCCATAGAATGAGCTTTTGTCATATTCCACAGCCCAATTGGCTGATTAAATGAATTTGCCCATTCAAACATGCTGTCGGTGTATTCAAATTTTGCCGTATTCCAGTTAGCAATTGATGGGTCGCCGCCATTATTGAATGCATTTGCATAGGCAAACATATGTCCAGCGTGCACCACATCTTTCATATCCCACGAGCCAATATTTTGATTAAACTGACTCGCACCGTGGAACATATTAGCAGTCGTTGTCACACCTGACGTATTCCACTGCCAATTTGCCCCCTCGCCCTTCAGCGATCGGGCTGTATCAAACATACCTTGCAAACTCGTTACATTTGTGAGATTTGGTACATCAGTCGCTTTGACGTCCATATTCTCAGCACCCCGAAATGCTGAATCCATACTACGCCACACGCCTGTTCCCCACTGATCGACCGACATGATTTTCAAACGATCACCAGTGTTATTCGCGTAGATCTGCGGGAACGTACCGCCAATACGAATCGTATGGCGGCCCTCGTCACTGTACGTACAGGTATGACTACCCGTCACCCCCACGGCATCAGGAATGCCATCATTATTACAGTCAACTGTGTAGTTATATCCCGTACCCGTCACTGGTATAGTAAACTGATCAGTATTTGAGACGCCTGGCTTCGTCGTGTCAATCGTCATAACAAAATCAGTGTTATTAATTGCATCAGCCTTCGCTGGCTGTGTCATCGCTAGTAGCGCCACGCCACCAACACCAAGTACCGCAACTCCTGCCGCCAATGTTGGCAGCAAGCGTCCACGTCGTCGTAAATATTTCATAAACCCCCTATAGTTTTCGTGTTACTTCTTGTGATTACCTCAAATAATACCTGATCTAGACCATCATTGTCAAGAAAATCCCGCCCCTTATCGCGGGCGGGAAATATCTCGGCTAATTACATCACTTATTCGGCACTTGGCTCGTCAGCATCTGACTGGGACGGCTCTTCCTTTGGCTGATTTTTGCGCAATTTTTCTGGGTTACGGATAGCTTTGTGCTTGTCAGCAGCTGGTTCTTTGACCCACTTTGGTAGCGTGACGCCAGCTTCTTTCAACAGTTTAACAACACGTGGCGTTGGCTGAGCACCATTGTCCAAATATTTTTGTGCCAATTCAACCTGAATATTTGCTACTTTTGTGTGTGGATTGTAGCTACCAACGTAGGCGACGACGCGACCGCTTGATGGGTGGCGCTGCGCTTCCTGTACAGCTAGACGGTAGACTGGGTAGCCCTTGCGACCCAAACGTTGCAAACGAATTGCTAACATATACTTATCTTATTCCTTCTCTTACACTTCTTAGGTTAATTCTTATTCTGTACCAGTGTACACTATTTTACTAGGTGCGTCAATCTGCTTGGATAATCCCACCGCCCAAGCATTCCTCGCCGTCATATAGCACGGCTGATTGACCTGGCGCGACGGCACGCTGCGGCTCAGCCAGCTTCACTGCCACCTTCTCGCCAGCATCGTTCATGTGCGCAACTTCCGCATCAATCAATGGCGCTCGGTGTCGCACCCGAACCTGATAAGCGCCGTCTTTTGGCGGCTGATTGATCCAGTGAACGTCAGCCAGTGTCAGTTCTTTCCGCCAGAGATTTTGATTATCAATTGAGCGCGACACGTAAACTTCGTTCTTTGCCATGTCTTTGCCGACCACATAATACGGCAAGCCGCCACCAATATCCAACCCATGCCGCTGCCCCAAAGTGTAAAATATCGCCCCATCATGCCGACCAACAACCGCGCCTGTTTGTTGATCGATGATATCGCCAGGGCTAGTCTCAACATATTCTGACAAAAACTCACGAATTCCCACCTGCCCAACAAAGCAAATGCCCATCGATTCCTTTTTGCTAGCAGTCCATAACCCCCGCTCTTTGGCCATCTCGCGTACCTCAGCCTTAGTAAAATCACCGAGTGGAAACATGGTTTTGGCTAACGCCTCAGACGTTACGCGATACAGAAAATAGGTTTGGTCTTTATTGTCATCGTGCGCCCGAAGCAAGCGCCCCTCACTTGTCCTAGCATAATGCCCCGTCGCGATATACTCCGCACCTGCCGCCATCGCGGCCTCCAAAAACAACTTGAATTTCACTTCTTGGTTACACATGACATCAGGGTTTGGCGTCCGGCCCGCTTGATATTCGCGGATCATATAGTCAACAACATTTTGCTTGTATTCCTTCTGAAAATCAAACACCTGAAAATCAATCCCTAGCCCCACCGCCACACGCTTGGCATCAGCCACATCTTCTGCCCACGGACAATGCATACCCGGCAAATCTTCCGACCAGTTTTTCATATACATGCCAGTCACCTCGTGGCCTTGCTCAACCAATAGCGCTGCCGCCACCGACGAATCAACGCCGCCCGACATACCAACAAACACCCGAGCCATCAGCGCGACACTCCCAGTGCAAACAAACCGATCCGCAGCAATTCGCCGACCGCCAGCCACCAGCCCCACGGCGTCAGCCACCACCATGCACTCCAATGCTTGTCGTGCGTCGTCGGGTGTGCCCGCAGCTCAACATTCGGCAGTTGCGCTGAAAACTCAGCCAGTGCCCGCCGCATGTGATAACCGCTAGTGACCAGGATGACGCGCTTGATACCGCGCTGCGCTATGATACTCGCCACTTCTTGGGCATTCTGCTTGGTAGTTTCTGAACGTTCATCCATCACCAAGCTCGCCACCGGGACACCCGCTGCTTCGGCTTGTTTTCTCATAGCGGCGGCGTTAGACGGGCCGGATTTATCAGCTGCAGCACCAGACAAAATGATCGTTGGCGCCCAGCCGGCTTGGTATAATTTGACTGCCTCAGCCGTGCGCGCTTCGGTATCGCCGCCGCTGATAACAATGATCGCGCCCGCCTTTTGACATTGCCCCGAACCCGGACGCGGACAATCTTTCAAGTCATCCGGTGATAGATAATGGCTCAAGCCGACAATGACTGCAACTGCAATTAGCACCAAACCAATTAGTCGATGGATCATTGCGTTCGCTCCTGCTCTGTACGCACTGCAGTAATAATCTCGTCCGCCGCCCTCATGCCTTGTGCTTCATTATTCAACCGCCCGAGAGTGAGCCGCAAACTACCGTCAATCGCCGCATCACTCAATCCGATCGCCGTCAAAACATGCGATTTTGTGCCGGCATTAGCCGCACAGGCACTACCCGTTGCCACCAGCACGCCGTGCGTTTCCAATAAAAACACCAACCGCTCAGCATCAACACCAGGAAACGAAATATTGAGAAAATTAACCAGTGATTTTTTCTGATCAGAGGAAATAATCATGTCAGGGAAGGCCGCCATTAGTTTTTTCGCCAACGTATCACGCAGTCCTCGCAGCCGTTTTACTTCACCGCTGCGACGCTTGGCAGCTAACTCCAGCGCCGTCGCAAAGCCGACCACGCCAGCCACATTTTCCGTGCCGCTGCGCAGACCCGCCTCCTGCCCGCCGCCAACAATGGTTGGCCGCAGCTTGACGCCCGACCGTATCCAAAGCAAACCAACCTGCTTCGGCCCATAAACTTTTGCCGCCGATAGCGTCAACAAATCAACACCCAATCGCTTAATTTTCACATCCATCAGCGCTGCAGTTTGCGAGGCGTCAGTATGAAATATAAGCGGTGTTGATTCGCCATTTTCCTGGCGCCGCACACGCTCGAGCCTCACAACTTCCGCAATTTCTTCAATGGGCTGAATATATCCGAGTTCATGATTCGCCAGCGCGATGCTTATAAAGCTAACATCTGGTGTTAACAGTTTTTTAACAGCCTGCGGATCGATGCGTCCGTTTTTCAGCGGCGGAATGAGCCGAACAGACGAGCGCGCTTTTGCAGAATTGATAACCGAACTATGTTCGATTGCTGAGACTAAACTCACGCCACCCGCCACGGTAAACGCCAAATTGATCGACTCCGTGGCACCGGCCGTCATCACTAACTCATCCGCACCCACGCCCAGCACTCGCGCGATACGCGACTTGGCTTCGCGGTAGTCACGCTTGACGGTGACCGCCGGTGCATATGGACTGGACGGATTAAAGAACTTCTCGGAAAAATACGGCTGCATCGCCTCAATCACCAGCGGATCCATCGGTGTAGCAGCAGCGTGATCAAGATATATCATAGAAGATTTCACACCTACCATTATACCAAGCAGTCCAGATGTCGGCTACACCAACTGTCCAGTTTTCGGGTCACGGTTATACAGCTGACGCGCCACTCGTTCATGATATTCACTGACTGCTAGTACAAAATTCTGCAACTCCTGACCCTCGAGATAGCTATATTGGTAATTAGGCTGGATTTTCAAGACGCCCTTCGGCTGCACCTCGTAGCGCGTCGTCAGTTCACGACGCTTACCGTCCTTACCCATCACTTCTTCATGCCAAATCCACGTCGTTTTATCAAGGTTAAAGAACGTCCGCCGCACGACATGAGCCGGCTTTTCACCGAAAATCGTTGCACCAATTTCACTCTCCAGTTGAATTAATTCGCGCTCAGTCAGTTTTTTCAGCGGCCGATCTTTACGGGTAAGTCGCAGCAGCGAACGCGTTGATTTCGGTACCTTTGGCGCCGAAGTAGCGTGAGCAGACTTCGCTGGTTTAGGCGAACGTGAAAGACGCGTGTTATCCGCCAAAACGAGACCAAGGGCTTTTTTGAGAATCGTTGGCATAAATCACCTCCTTTCAGGCTGCTCGTCTATAATTATTTCTATGATCCTTTGGCGTGACGTCAGACGCGCTGAGTGTTCTTGCTGCAGCTGCATTATAACCCACTCGATACGCCCCAATGCGCTCACCAATTGCTTTGACCAAGCCCTCTAGTCTTCGTCGCTCCTCTGGCGATATCTTTGCCGGCTCGGCCGCACCAGCCACCACCTCGGCACTACCGCGCACCGCCGCTTCGGATAGACGCGGCGTTACTCGCTGTGATCGCTCTGGGTGTGCTTGCGTCGCCAAATCCAGCGCTTCGGCCCGCGCCTTTTGAATCGACATCATTTCTGTGATTGGTCTTGGCTGCTGATTCATTATCTCTCCACTCTTACAAGCCAAAAAGTGTTACCGTGTTATCGGTCGCTACTTTTTCGAGGTCGTGAAGCGCTAGCTTGCGCTCCGCCGCCCAATACTTCGCCACCAACTCCACATATTCTGGCTTATTCATCTTACCACGAAATGGCTTTGGTGTCAAGAATGGTGCATCAGTTTCTAATAACAATCGCTCCAGTGGGATGGAGGCAAATAATTCTCGCTGTGTTTGGTCTTTGGTGAAGGTGCTAATGCCGTTCAAACCAACGTATAATCCGCGAGCAAATCCCTTCTCTAAATTGGCGCGGGTATCAGTAAAACTATGTAGTACACCGCGCAGACCACGAAAATTATCAAAAATCGGCCAAAAATCATCCCACACTGACGGTTGATCGGGCGCGCCATCGCGAATATGAAAGCTCACTGGCAAATCATAATCCACCGCCAGCTGCAGCTGCGCCTCCAGCGCCTGGATCTGCACCTCGCGCGGACTGTGATTGTAATAATAATCAAGGCCAATCTCGCCAATTGCCACAATCGGCGAATTCTCCGTCCTATTTTTTAGCAGCCGCTCTATCTCGCCCCAACCGTCCTTACTGTCATGCGGATGAACGCCAACTGCCGCCCAGGCAAAGTCGTGACTTGCGGCAAACTCCACCGCTTGCTGGCTGCTGCACTGGTCAGTGCCAACACAAATCATGCCGATGCCCGCTGCGATTGACTGCCGATATAACTGCTCGCGATTGTCCGTGAAAAATTCAGTGTCATGCAGATGACAGTGCGAATCGATCAAGCGTAAATCTGTCGCCGTACTATGCTCCGCTGCTGAATTCATAGTTATTTTCCTTGGGCTTCTACTTTTGGCGCCCGCGGATCAGCTGTGTGGAGATATTTACGCGGGAACAGTGGCGTTAATTGTGACGGGACAACACCGCTGGCGAACATGTCGTGAATCTTCTCGGCGGTTTGTGGCATGAATGGGCGCAGCATGTCAGACACTTGCAGCAACGTGCCACAAGCATACGCCAAAATCTCGCCCAAATGTGCTTCCGCCTCTGGATCCTTGGCGCGCTTTTTGGCAACTTGCCACGGCTGGACACGCTCAATGTATTGATTGAGCGCACGGATAATCTGCCAAATTTCATCCATAGCCTGATTGAAAGCAAAGCTCTCCATGAAGTGGCGGTATGGACCCATGTCGTGTTCAGCTTGCGGCGCATCGCCGATGACGCCTGCTTGGTAGGACTGCACCATCTTGGCCACGCGCTGCACCAAATTACCCAGGTCATTGCCCAATTCGCCATTATAGGCCGCTTCAAACTTCTCCCAGGTGAAATCGCCGTCATCTTGCGTCGGCACGTGGCGCAGGAAATAATAGCGAAAGGCCTCGACACCGTAGTGCGGGATGATATCAGCTGGGCCGACACCGTTGCCGAGGCTCTTGCTCATTTTGGCACCACCAACGTTGATAAAGCCATGTACTAGTAATGCCTTCGGCAGTGGCAAATCCAGCGCCATCAACACCGCCGGCCAAATCCCAGCATGAAACCGAAGAATATCCTTACCAATCACCTGCACATTCGCTGGCCAAAACGCCTGCCATTCCTCTGGGCGATCAGGATAGCCAATGACCGTGATGTAATTACTCAGCGCATCCAACCAAACGTACATCACCTGTGTGTCATCGCCTGGCACCGGCACGCCCCAGCTCAGGTTTTTGCGCGGGCGCGAAATTGACACATCTTTCAGGCCATCTTTTATCAGTTCCAAGAATTCTTTTTTGCGGAACTCAGGCACAATTTTCATCTTGTTTGACTCAATGGCCTGACGAATGTTCTCCGAAAAGGCACTAGTTTTGAAATAATAATTTTCTTCGCTCAGTCGCTGGTACGGCGCTTGATGGTCAGGACAAATGCCATTATTTTCAGCTGCTTCTTTGTCGGTAACAAACGCCTCACAACCTTGGCAATACCAGCCCTCGTATGTGCTTTTGTAAATATAGCCAGCCGCAGCCAGCTTCTGCCAAATATACTGCACCGCGCCAACATGATGCGGGTCAGTCGTGCGGATAAAATCCGTCGCTGAAATATTCAACTCGGCAATCATGTTTTGGAAATTGCCATGCATTTGATCAACATAGGCCTGTGGTGTTTGGTTTTGACTAGCAGCCTTGGCAGCAATTTTATTGCCATGTTCATCCACGCCCGTCTGGAAACGCACCTCGCGGCCGTTTTGCCGCTGATACCGCGTCCACACGTCCGCCAACATGTAGTCCATGGCGTGCCCAATGTGCGGCAAACCGTTGACATAAGGAATAGCAGTAGTGATGTAGGCGTGTTGTTTAGTCATGCTACTCATTGTATCATTATCTGGAACAATTTTCACCGATATGCGTTCGCCGAAGGTTCACTCGCGCATCATTGCTACTACCGCAATTCGTCCCGCCGTATCACCCGATGAGTGCGAGAAATAGTTCGGATCATCCGCCGTGTCGATTGGCGAGATGAAAATATTTTCAGCAGGAACGCCCGCCCGGATAGCCAACGAACGATTAAATCCTTGCACATCCAGATAAATTCCGTCAGCCGTTTGACGGCAGAAATTGTGCCAATTCGTATCATTTGTATGATTAAAATAATCCATACGATAATTTTTCTGCGTGATGCTTGGCGACATCCAAATTTGTAAATCTTTTGCCTGGCTACCATGCTCGACAAAATACTGAATCGCCCTTGTCATCAACTGCGCCACCGTCGAATGTCGACCCAGATGTGCCAGCATCAGCGCCCGACGCTTTGGATCATAAATGACTGTAGCGATACAATCTGCCACTGGCAAAAATAAACCGACACCAGCCACTTCGGTATATAGTGCGTCAGCAAAAATCCCCTCGCTGTTACACTTAACTGTATCAGTTTCAGTAACTTCGGCGATAGTATCAAACGTTTGCGCTTGATCATATGAAATCACATGATAGACAACTTCATCATAGGTAATGCCAATTTGATCGCAAAACCGCCGCCGATTCTCCAGCACCTCAGCTACGTGGCGACCGCGAATACGATTTAGCATGGTACCGTCGTCTTTCGACGAGACCGCAACCAACAAGTCAGACGGAAAGCAGACGGGCTGATCTGCCGCAATCATTGCGCCCGCCATTCTTTGAGCAGCCGCTGCCAATCATCAATCGCCAAATCTTCGGCGCGGACGTCAGGTGAAATATCAGCTTTTTTTAGCAACTGTTCCGTGGCATCTTTACTAATACCCAGCCCGCCGCTCAAACTGGAACGCAGTTTTTTACGCTTAGCTGAAAAACCAGCTTTGACAATACGGAAAAAATCTTTTTGGTCATCAGTAGCAACGAGCGGTTCGGTGCGAGTTCTCAATACCACCACCTGCGAATCAACTTTTGGCGGCGGCGTGAAAAATTGCCGCGGTACTTCAATGTCGAGTTCTGCCTCAGCAAATAGCTGCGCGCTAACCGCCAAAATACTCATCTTGCCAGGCTCCGCTGCGATACGCTCGGCGACTTCTTTTTGCACCAGTAGCACCGCCAAACGTGGTTTATTTTCCGCTGTCATTAACTTTTCAACAATTTTACTCGTGATGTAGTATGGCACATTGGCAACTACTTTATAGCCCTTCGGCAGCTGATTCAAATTAAACTGCAAAATATCTTCATTGATCACTTCCAGATTTTTGCCAGGAAACTGCCCCGGCAATTTGTGCGCCAAATCCGCATCAAATTCTACCGCCACCACGCGCTGAGCTCGCGCTAATAACCGGCTGGTCAGGGTGCCAAGTCCTGGTCCAATTTCCAAGACCACATCATCTTCACCAAGTTCCGCCGCCTCGGCAATTTCTGCCAAGATTTCTGGGTCGCGCAGCCAATGCTGACCTAATTCTTTTTTCGGCCCACGCGTTGACGCCATCTAGCGACCGTCTCCGTTCGTCCAGTCAGTCGCCAGGTCAAAGCCATGCGGATGCCACACCGCAAAACCGCCAGTGTCATACACTTTACCAGGACCCATACTGGTTTCCACCACCGAGCAGCGTGGATAATTACCATAATTTGCCGCCACCAAGATATAGCCGTCCTTGTCTACCTTAGCGCCGTCTGCTCGCACGGTATAACCACCGCCGCCACAGGCATTGATGACGACATTCATCGGCAGGTCATAGTAGGTTTCGCGGTGTGATATGCCTCGTGAGTCGGTAAAGATATGCGCACCCTTTGACTTCGTCAGCGGATTTTTCGGCTTAGTGCCGATCACTTCGATTTGCTTTTTAGGCTGTTTACTGATACGACTATCTATTTCTTTGCGGCTAATCTCAATACCGCGCTCGGCCTGGGCCTGGTAAGTCACGGTACGAATACCCTTTTCGCCCAGCTGCTTAATTTCCTTGAAACCAATTGGCTGATTCGCATCCTTGATCTGCTCAACAGGAAAGTCAATATCAACCTCCTCGGTCACCGTTCGCAGCGGCGCGCGGGTAATGTTCATCAGCACGTTTGTCCCATCCAGCAGCATATTATCGCTCGTCATAAAATCAACCCTATCCTCGACATATAGCGTGATTCCCGCCGCTTTGGCAATTCGCTGTGGCGTCTGCTCCGCTGTGGTGATATGCGAGCGCCGCGAACCATCAATGACCGTTACCGGCCGAGCCCGGAAAATTGTCACCGTAAATGTTGTTCCCGTCAGCTCCATATCAATATTCGGCTCAACCATGTCGCGCTGCTCATCAACCGTCACTCGAGCTAGCTGCAATGCCTGGCGCACCGTACGCGCTCGTATCATAACTGTCTGCTCACGGCCACGATCATAAATTGTTACAAGTCGTTCCGCCGACGACGAAGCACGATTGTCCTGTGCTCGAGCAGACCGAGTCAACAATAAACCGACCACGCCAGCTATGAAAATCATGAAGCAAATTGATAGAACAGCCAGCTGCCAGCCCTTTTCTATCCGCCATGTCCACCACTTTATCATTCCACTCAGTACCTAATTAACAGATGTATTATATCATATTTATCTAATAATTACTAGTACCACCCTCTGGCTTTACTGTGTGCCACTGCCTTCTCCCATGAGCCATATCGCCCCATCACGTAACCATGCATCCAATTCAGCGAATCAATCGGGTTAAGCGGATTTCCTGGCACTTTACTACATGGTAATGCTTGCGCGAGACCACAGGCACCACTCCGGTTGCGAGCGTTTGGATTCCAGCCACTCTCTTTTTGCACCAGCCACTCAGCATAACCCCACTGATCACGTGGAATATTCGACGAAGACAACCACTGATCCTTATTGCCACCACCAGTATATGACATCACCGCATTCTTTGTCCCGATAATTTCAACTTGTTTTTTAGGCTGTTTTGTTACTTGGCTAGCAATCTCTCGACGGCTCACTTCCTTGCCATTTTGCACCTCAATCTCATAGGTCACGGTTCGCCGGCCCTTTTCGCCAGCCTCTTTCACCTCTTTTTGACCCGTCTCGCGATTAGCATCCCGCACTGTCTCGACCGGAAAAGCGACCTCTTCATCAGTGGTAATTGTCTGCTTACCGTTACGCCAAACATCCAGCCGCATACCACTGGTAATTGGCGCCTCGAGCGGCATTGATACGGTATCGTTACTGGCCAGCTGGACACGCTTTTCCTTGAGTAGTGCACCGACGGTTTTTGCATGGGTACGTACTTCAGCGAGAGACCCATAGAGATTGAGCTGCAGTGGCATCGCCCGCTTGATAGTCAAGACTGCGTTTGTGCCGCTAGCGACCACATTTTCGGCGGCGTGAATATCAACAATGTCCTCACTATAGAGCGTAATCCCCGCCGCTTTGGCAATTGCTGCTGGAGTTTGCTCCGCCGTAGTCAGTCGAATGCGTGCCTGACCATCGACCACCATCACTGGCCGAGCACGAAAAATATTGACGTTATATGAACGAGCGACCAGCCTCTCATCAAGTGCCGGCTCTACTACATCTCTTCTCTCGTCGACGTCAATCCGCGCTGCCTTTAGTGCCTCGCGCACCGTTTTTGCTCGGGTGACGATTGTTTTTTCAACCCCTTTGTCATAAACGCTCATTAAATGTTGACCGTCACCCTGCGATGGGCGCTCCGCACCCTGCGCCAATGCAGCATCCGCCAGGTGGATCAATGTCACTCCAAGCACAAGCAGGCCAATCAGTAGAAAAATCTTCTTTGAATGATAGCGAATTGATAAACTCTTTTCCATAATCTCGCTCGTGGGCAGTACCACAAAACTGTTATGTATTATATCAAATTTTCTCTAATCTGGCGAATTCTACATTAAGCTTCTTCGTATTACCATCATCAAATTGCACCGTCACTGCCATTCCATCAACATCAACCACCTCGCCCACACCAAATTGTGGACTTCGCACGCGGTCACCCACCTCTATTCCTATATCATCAGCATAAAACACTTCATCAGCTGGCGGCGTGGCAGGCGCATCCAGGCCGCCGCTCATCAGCCCCATCTCATCGAGAAAGCGCGACGGCAAATTATAGCCAATTTGACCAAACTGCGTCCGTGAACTAGCACAGGTCACAAACAGCGCCTCTCGAGCCCGCGTAATCCCCACGTAACAAAGGCGACGCTCCTCCTCGATGTCGTCCACTTTACCACTGTCAAATACCCGTGCATGCGGCAAGATTCCTTCCTCCAAGCCAGTCATAAACACCACCGGAAACTCCAGGCCCTTCGCAGCGTGCAGCGTCATCAAGATAACCTGCTGATCCGCCTGATCATCGCTTGATGACATCAACGCCATATCTTCGAGGAAGGTCGATACGTCAGCATAGGCGCGCGCCTCAGCCACCAAAACGCCGAGGTTCTCCAGCCGCTCTTCGGCCTGCACACTGCCGTCATTCACCGCCTCGCCGTAGCCGGTCTGTTCAATAATTTGTTCGATAACCTCGGCCGGTGCGCCGTTCAGTAATTGTTGTAATTTTTGCAGCAATTGACCAAACGCCCGCAGCGACTGCTTGGCGCGAGCGCTCAACCCCGAGGCCTCATCAACCGCCACCAGCCCCTCAATAATATTCCGACCTGATTGATCATTCCAGTCAAGAAATTTCGCCATGCTCACCGCCCCGATACCGCGCTTTGGCAGGTTAACGATCCGCGCGAAGCTAACACGGTCGCTAGGTTGATATAGCAATCTAAGGTAAGCCAGCACATCCTTAACAACTGCTCGATCCAGAAACCGCAGACCACCCACAATCTTATAGGGGATGTGCCGTTGACGCAGCGCGCGCTCTATGGCATAGCTCTGGGCATTGGTGCGGTACAATACCGCCATGTCGCTATAGGCTCGGCCCATCCTGGCCTGACGATGAATTTCGTCGGCCACCGCCTGTGCCTCCTCAGCCTCGCTGTATAACTGCCACAACTGTGGTGCTATCCCGCCAACCGCTTCTGTCCAGAGGTTTTTGTCGGTGCGCTGAGTGTTATGTTGGATTAAATTATTTGCTAACGTTAAAATTGCACCTGTTGAGCGATAATTTTGCTCTAGTTTAATCACTGCCGCGCCCGGAAAGTCACGCTCAAAGTTAAGAATATTGGTATAATCTGCGCCGCGAAAACTATAAATTGACTGTGCATCATCGCCAACCACACAGAGGTTACGCTCTGGGCCGACCAGCAACTTGATCAGTGCATACTGCACCGCATTGGTATCTTGATACTCATCAATGAGAATATGGCGAAATTGCTGCTGCCATTTGTGACGGATATCAGGCGAGGAGCGCAGTAGCTCCAACGCCTTAAGCAATAAATCATCAAAATCGAGCGCCCCAGCCCGGCGCATGGCGGCCTCATATACAGCAAACAATTTAGCAATTGTCTGTTTGACGGGTCCGACCGCCTGCATCATATACTCATCGGGTAAAAGTATATCATTTTTTGCCGCAGAAATAGCCGCAGCGATACGACGTGGCTTGATATCGCGATCAGTCAGCCCGCGCGATTTCATCAACTGTTTGATGAGGCCCAGCCGATCATCTTCGTCATAAATAATAAAATTACGACCGAGGCCAATTGACATCCCGTCTATCCTCAGTAGCCGCACACAAATACTATGAAATGTCCCCATCCACGGCATGAAGCGTCGATCCGAGGCGTCTTCGCCCAGCATATCAGCCAATCGCTGGCGCATCTCTCGAGCAGCCTTGTTGGTGAAGGTTACCGCCAAAATGCGGCTAGGAAAAATCCCTCGCTGGCTGATCAAATAGGCGATGCGGTGCGTTAAGGTTTTTGTCTTGCCGCTCCCCGCTCCCGCCAAAATGAGCAGCGGCCCGCCATCATGCTGGACGGCTCGCCGCTGTTCGGGATTAAGCTCAGATAGGATATCCATTACTTATAGTATAGCAGGAAAAAGTACGCTGCCGCACCGCCACCAACACCAATGAGGGCGAAGAGGATGATCAATAGAATGGTACCGATGCCGGATTTTTTCTTATCAGACTGGAGTGCTTCCCCGGTGGCTGGTTGGCTGGCTGCTGCATCAAACATTGGCTCTGGATCTGGTGCAATCTCATCACCGGTCGTGTATTGCTGGGGAATATCACCCAAAGCCTGTGACCGATATGGTGCTTCGTCAGCCGTGTCAATGCCACCCTCATCCATAGCCTCGATCGCCATGAGCTCACTGTCTAGTTCTGATGCATCAGCAGCAGATTGCTTGGACGAAGGATCTGCCGACGTGGTATCCGTGTCAAGCTGCTCACCAACCTCGCTGGCCTCAATTTCATCAATAGTCGCCTCGAGGCTCGCACGATCAGCAACAATATCGGTATCCGCTGTCTCGCCATAATGCTCCCCCGCCTCAGTCTCAGCCACGTCATCTGTCACTAGATGATCATCATCAGCTGTTAACTCCTCCATCGTCAACCCTTCGCCATCAGCCACCTCAGCCGGAGCGTCCTCCGCCAGTAAGCCCTCCTCAATAAAGGCGCTGTCGGTACTAGCCTCGGCCTCACTAGCCATCGATTCATAATCAGGCACATCTTTGGTATTGAGCGATACATTATCTGATGTTAAGCCTTCCGCCACATGTGATGGATCGGGCTGCAGCACGAGGCGCGGTGGACGGCGCTTCATGTCGTGGTCAGCCGCCGATGAGCGAGCAGTGTTATCATCCGCCATCATGTCACTTGACGCGTCCTCAGCATCTTCAGTCATATTGACACCCTGCTGACCGTCATTACCAGCTCGACCAGAGAGATATGAGCCAGCCGGCTGAAGCGTCACACCAGTTCGTGGCTGATGAATGCCGTGCCCCCGCATGACAGACGACGGATGCACGACATCCATAAAGCGACCAGACGGTCGACGCGAGATTGCTGGTGGTGGAGTGGTGATCGACTCATCATCATCCTGTTTTGTATCAGAAGAGTCATCGGCTGGTTTTACCGCTGGAGTATCAGCCACTTTATTCTGCGGTGTGTCTGGGGCAGCCTGATCATCCGCCTTTTCCTTTGGTGTTTTGGTGGTTGGAAATACGACAGCCGGCTTGGCTTCTGAGGCAGCGTGCGGAAAGCCATTAGCCTCTGTTGGTAGTGGAGCTACCCTAGTGGATAATTGTTGCGACGAAACCGATGGCTCGCTGTCCGACTCACTATCTAGCCCCTCATGGCTAGACCCCGGCGTTGATGGCTCAGGTGTTGAGGTCGATGACAACGAGGTAGATGATGAGGTCGGTTTGAACGACGGTATCGGCTCAAGTGTCAGTTTCGACACAGGTTTTGGCTCTGGATTGACAGCAGAAACTGGAACACTGGTCGGCACTGGTGATACTGTCGTGGTTGATGATGCATCTGAAGTATCCGATGAGACTGGCGACTGTGTTGTATCAGCTGGGGTCGACGACTTGCTCGTATCAGTACTCGTTACTTTGGACGTCGATACAGTCGGTATGGTCGAAGGCAGCGATGTAGATATAGGTGCAGGCGTTGATATTGGTGCTGATGCCGATGGAAGTGCGGCAGGAGTTGACGGAGGCGTCAGTGGCTTGATAGTCAATGGCGGAACTGACGTCGATGGCTTTGCGTCAGACGACGAGATTGACGAGGTAGAGGACGCTGGTGTTGCTAGAGAAGATGACAGAGCGAGTGATGGTGGCTGTGTTGATAACGACTCTGGCTTTTCGACTGGGCGTAGTACTGGAGATGCTGGTGCACCTGACGGAGTGGACGATAGCCCAGCAGGCGGCATAGCTGGCTGAGGCTGAATACTGAGCGGTACAGTTGGGGTTGTCGCCACTGGCTCGTCAGGCTGAGAAGCAGAAGTAATAGATTGAACCGGCTCAGACGGTGCCGCAGCAGTACTGCTTTGGGTAGCGGGTTCAGGCTGGGAAGCAGGAAGAGCAGAAATATTAGCCTGCGTCGCTGTTTCGGGTTGCGATAGGTTGACAACTGGCTCAATTGGCTGAGAAATTGGTTTGGATGATGCCGTGCTCACCGTGTCCTCAGCAAGACTAGTCGCAGATGCTGTCGTATCCGCATCAACATTAGCCGCTTGTTGAGCCGCTTCTTTTTCTGCCCGTTTCTGCATCAGTGATGTCACTGCCCGATCAAGTTCGTCAAAATCAATGTCTGACATAAGCCCCCCTATTCCTTATGCGCCTTTTTTACTATCTCCGTAAATTGATATGCGTCCAGACTTGCCCCACCGATCAATAGCCCGTCAAGCCCCGCCACTGCGAGATAATCACTAGCATTATCAACCGAGACGCTGCCGCCGTATACCACGCGCACCGCCTCGGCCGCTTTTTTACCAAATAAATGTATAATTTGTTGTCGAATTATTTTTAGCGCCTCCATAAGATTGCTCGGCTGCGCATACTCGCCACTACCAATCGCCCAGACTGGCTCGTAGGCGATCACCACATGCTCCATCTCCTCGGCTGTTATATTTGCGAGACCGTTCACAATCTGATCCTGGAGTACCTCACGCGTTTCACCCAGCGTCCGCTCGTGTGCCGTTTCGCCAATACAGAGAATTGGCTGCAGTCGATTGCGCAGCGCCGCCTGCACCTTGAAACGAACATCCTTGTCGCTTTCCATAAAAATATGTCGCCGCTCCGAATGGCCGATAATGACATAATCGACCATACCATGTAGATGTGCCGCTGGAACTTCACCGGTATATGGACCGTGATCACGCCAGTAGCAATTTTGGGCGGCGAGCTTGACAATCCGACGCTTAATCTGCAGACTCAAACTTTGCAGCGTCAACATCGTTGGCGCCACCACCACCTCAACATCACGGCGCACCGGCAGTTGTTCCATTAGCTTATGCAAATACAAACTCGCCTCATGCATGGTGAGGTTCATCTTCCAGTTACCGATAATGAGTGTTTTTCGCGTCATAATGCTTATGCCTAGTGTATCATTTTAGTCCGTATGCGTCTAGTAAACTTTCCACACCTGGTAATTTTTTGCCGCTCATCAGCTCGAGGCTAGCCCCGCCACCAGTCGAAATATGCGAAAATCGCTTGCCATCATGTCCGTCCCACCCAAGGACAAACTCCGCCGTGTCGCCGCCGCCAATGACTGAGGTAACGCCGTGATTTTGCACAATAGCTTCGGCGATCCGAGCCGACCCCCGAGCAAACGACGGGTTAGTCGAATACCCCAACGGCCCGTTCCAGATGACTGTTTTCGCCGAGGCGATCACTGAGGCAAATTGCGCCATCGTCTCAGCACCAATATCCAGCGCCATTTCAGTATCGCCAATTTGATCAATTGACACTTCATGGCGATCACTCGATGTTTCTGGTGACAAAGCTACCGCTACATCGCTAGGTAGCCGCAAAAACTGATCGACCCGTTCCTCACCAACTTTATCAGCGGCGCGGCGGTAGATGGCCGCCAAGACTTGCTCCTGCTCCGGCTCAATCGTACTGTGACCCATCCTATGGCCACGATAGGCCAGAAATGTGTTGGCCATCGCCCCACCGATGAGGATCGTGTCAGCTTTATCAATCAGCCGCTCAATTAGCGCAATCTTATCAGCAATCTTCACGCCACCGATAATTGCCACCAATGGCCGTGCTGGACGCGACATCACTGTGGTTAGCACGGTATATTCATATACCAATAAATCACCGGCTAGCCCCGGCACATATAATGTAATCGCGTGCGTACTAGCGTGAGCTCGATGTACCACCGCAAAGCCATCCTGTACAAAATAATCTGGCCGCACCGCCCTGGCGATCGCCCTAGCAAACACCATATCATCACGCGATTCCTCGTCATAAAATCGCAGATTTTCTAGCATCAGTACGTCGCCAGCCGCCATATGCCGCACCGCCTGACGCAGCTTGTCACCGACACAGCTATCAATAAACTGCACCGGCCGCCCGAGCAGTTCAGCCAGTCGACGCGCCACTGGACGCAGGCTGTATGTCGGGTCAGTCCCCTTTGGCCGCCCGAGGTGACTCATCAAAACAATCTTGCAGCGTTGCTCTAATAGATAGCGCAGAGTCGGTAAACTAGCGCGAATGCGTAAGTCGCTGGCAATCCCGCCGTTCACTGTCAGAGGCACATTATAGTCAACCCGCACCAGGACGGTCAGCCCACGGAGATTAACGTCATGAATTGTTTGCTTGAAAAATCTGCCCACCCTTTTCTCGTCCTACTCCATTGTCCGGATTTGGATATTATCAGTTTTACCCGGCCGGCCCGGTTGGTGACCGCTAACTAACACCAGCGTCACTGGATCCTCACCAAAGTAGCCCTCGGCCTTTAGTTCCTCCGCTAATTTATTCGCCGAACCTAGGCCACTTGGACGAACGTATGAGCGCGTGGCGTAACTTAATGCCAATTTCTGGGCCGTTTTTTGACTATCGGTAACACTGATAATCGGCATATTCGGCCGAAAGGCACCGACATTTACTGCGGTTACACCGGTACTGGTCTCGGCAATAATTGCCCGCGCCTTAAGCTCTGTGGCGAGCCGCGCTGCCGTGTAGCTCAGCAGTGCATCATGCTTGCGGCGCTTCTCGCTCGGTTCAACCGCCATGACATCACTGTGCTCCTGAGTGTACATAATCGTTCGGCGCATCGCCTGCACTGTTTCAATTGGATACTTACCATTGGCTGTCTCATCCGACAACATAACCGTATCAGCACCCTGGATGACCGCATTGGCGACATCACTTACCTCAGCGCGAGATGGCTCAGGATTATCAACCATGCTGCCCATCATCTGCGTCGCGACGATGCTGAGCTTAGAGTGCTTGCGACAAAGAGCGATGATACGGCGCTGGATAATGGGTACGATCTCAGCCCCCGCTTCCACCGCCAAGTCACCGCGCGCCACCATGATACCGTCGCTAGCTTTAACAATTTCCTCCAGATGATCATCAGCAATTGCCGATTTCGTCTCAATCTTGGCAATGATATACGCATCTGATCCCAGCGCTGTCAACCGTGAGCGCAGATCAATAATATCATCCTCCGTCTGCACAAAACTCAGTGCCACATAGTCAAAATCCTGACTAGCCGCCCATTCAATATCAGCGATATCTTTTGGCGTTAAAATATCACCACCAAAATCAGTATCTGGCAGATTCAACCCCTTGCGGCTCATCAAAAATCCATCATTCTGCACCTCAACCTTGATGGCTGTTGGACTCACAATTTCACGAACGATCGACTTAATCTTGCCATCAAACATGTATAGCGGCTCGCCGACTTTCATTTTTTCAGCGAGGTTATACTGGACGGGCAGATTGAAACTCCCGTCGTGCTCTGCAATTGACGAATCAAGTGTCAGCATATCGCCAACCCGCACTGTCAGCATATTATCTTTGAGAATGCCCAGACGAATTTTCGGGCCCTGGAGATCCTGAAGAATTGCAACCGGCTTACCCTGTTCACGGCTGGCCGTGCGAATCCAGTTGACTTGCTCGCGCCGCTCATCATAACTGCCATGACTGAAATTCAAACGAAAGCCATTGACACCGGCTCGCATAAGTTGACTGACTTTATCCTGACTCATCGTTGCCGGCCCGATGGTCGCTAGGATTTTAGTGCGTTTAAAAATTGTGTTACTCATTCTTTTGATTATAGCACCGGTTAGGTGTCGAGAAAAGGTATAATACCTACTCAGAATCAGCCGCCCGATACCGAGCGATTGCCTGACGAGCAGCTTGTTGTTGAGCCACCTGTTTAGACGGGCCGGTGCCATGCCCCATCATCGCTTCACCTACAAATACACCAAGTGTGAAAACCTTGTCATGATCGGGACCCTCTTCACTCAAAACTTTATAGACCGGAGTCTGGTTATCGACACGCTGAGAAATTTCCTGCAAGTATGATTTCGGATCACGCCAGCTACCCGATTCCAAAATTGCATCCAATTTGACGATGATGTGTTTATGGATAAAATCGCGTGCATCATCAAAGCCACGCTCCAGATATATCGCGCCGATGACCGCCTCAAAGGCATTGGCTAAAATCTGCAAGTGCGCCCGATCCGAACCATTTTTCTCACCCTTGGACATACGAATGAGCGGACCATAACCCAACTTATCCCCCGCGTCACCGATGCTTTCTGTCCGCACCAGTGCTGCGCGCCACGCCGTCAAAATACCTTCTGGTTCAGAGAAATGAGCAAACAGATATTCGGTCACCGCCAGTTCCAACACCGCGTCGCCCAAAAACTCCAGTCGCTCGTTGTGCTCGTGAACTGATTTTCGGTGCTCATTGACATAGCTGCGGTGCGTTAGCGCAGTGATCAAAAGGTCCAACTTTGTAAACTCAAACCCCAGCTTCTCGCGCGCAAATTCTTGATACGGCGCGGTGTTCATCCCACTCATCTACAAATTCTCCTGTCTGATACGTTTCATGGCGAGCAAAATCAATTTGCCGATATCTTCGTATTCGATTTCGTCCAAAGCTTCGTGAAATGAGAACCATTTGAGACCATTCATCCAGTCTTCTTTTTGCAGTTTTTCGTCCGGATCAAGCGCCTTCATCAGGTACACTTGCTGTGAAATCAGCACTAACTTATCAAGCCGGCGGTAGCGAAAATTAATTTTGCCCAGCCAGCCGCACACCTCGATATTCTTGAGGCCAGCCTCCTCGCCAACCTCACGCTTGGCAGCGGCCTGCGCTGTCTCGCCCGGTTCAACGTGGCCCTTGGGAATTGTCCAGCGATCCCGCGCATCTTGGTAGAGCAGAAACTCGACATCGCCCTTTTTATTGCGTCGGAACACCACGCCGCCGGCGGTTGGCTCGCGAACTATTTCCTGGATTGACGGTTTCTTGCGACCGCCAAAATATTTCTTAATATGATCAAAGCTGCTTGTCTTCATCGGCATCCTCTTGAAGGGAGCGATACGCCGTGCCGAGCACACCGTTCACAAATTTCCCTGAGTTATCCGAACCAAACGTTTTTGCCAGTTCCACTGCTTCGTTGATAGCCACTTTTGGTGGCACCGCCGTCCGAGAAAACAATAATTCATACAGCCCGAGCCGCAATACTGTCCGGTCAATTCGCGATATCTGCTCAATCGGCCATTCTGGCGCCAGCGGACGAAGTTTATCATCAAGCTCTGCTTTATGCGCGGTGACGCCATCGATCAGACCCCGCACAAACTCAACATCATCGACTGACGATTTGTATTTCTCAAGATTGCGCGTCAAGATATCGGCGACATCAACCTCGCTGTCGCCAACTTCCTGGCGAAACTCAATCTCGTATAACGTCTGCAACGCGACGATTCGTCCCAAATGACGGTTTGAAGCCATGACAAAAACGTTCCTGTTCGTGTTAGTTTATTTTGTACTCTTCTTACCAGTCTCGCGTTTGGTCGTCTTGACCTTCACTGGTGACGTCCCGTTGACGCGGCGTGCTAATTTCAGTACCAAGTGGCTGCGACGCAGACCGGTCTTGCGCGGACTACTCTGCTTTTTTGGTTGTGCCATAGAAAAATCTCCTTTATTTCAGTTTATCGTAACACTTGGGCTTCATTATACCGGTTTTTGATAGATTTCTCAAGGGGATGCAGAGCAGTGGCAATACGCTGTCAGGGGTATTGTTGACTTTATATAATATTTATGATAATATCATAGACATCACTTACGATAGAAAGGATATGTCCTACCAACCATGGATAAGAAAAAGGATGAGAAGAACTTACCCCCTCAGTCCGGGGAAGCACTAAGTCGACTAGGTGAACTGAAACTGGCCATCGGGTCAGGGGCGATGCTGGCAGCAATGGTGGCAGGTCTCGGCGCCGGCATTAACGGTATCGCCACCGGTGAAGAGCCGACAGGATCACCTCTAGTTGGCTCTTATATGATGCATTACGATCCTAAGGCTGGTGTTACAAAGGATTCAGATGTATGTGCGGCAGCATATTCCATCGTAGAGGATGCCGGTACTAGTCATACTCCACAGATTGATATAGTGGGCTGCGCTACGGAATCCGAGAAGCTCGCTGGTCTTCCGCAGGGAACACGCGTACGGGTCGAGGTACACGAGAACGGCTCGGTAACAACCAGACCCTTTAATAGTTAATATCTAGACAACAATATTCACCAACTTCCCTGGCACATAAATCACCTTTTTCGGTGCCCGAGCATTGAGATAGGCGCAAACTTTTTCATCAGCCAGCGCCGCTTGCTCAACAGCATCCTTGTCGGTATCGGCTGGTAACTCCAATTTAGCGCGAAGCTTGCCATTGACCTGCACGATGATCGTCATCACATCGCTCGCCAGATATTGCTCATCCCATTTTGGCCAGTGATTGACGTGAATGGTGTCGGTATGGCCGAGTTCCTGCCACAACTCTTCCGTGATGTGCGGCGCAAATGGTGCCAAAATCTGTAGCAGGCTTTCCAGAGTAAACTGCCACGTTTCTGTTGCTTGCATGCCGTGTGATTCTTTGAGCTTATATAGGCCATTGACCATCTCCATCATTGCCGCTACCGCCGTATTGAATTTTTCATCCTCAATGTCACGAGTGACTTTTTTGATGGTTGAGTGCGTTAGGCGCAGAAGGGTGGCGGCGTCGCCCCCTCCGACAGAGGCTGTGGAGGGTTCGCGAGTAGCGAACGCTCCAGCCGAACGCTCGCGAGTAATCTCCTGTGGAGATTCGAGCGAAGAGTGTACTCTGGAGGAGGATGGCGCCGCCAAAAACTCCTGCACTATGTTCCACACTCGATTGAGGAACCGATACGTTCCTGGCACCCCGCGCGGATCCCACGGTGCATCCATATCATAGGGCGCGATGAACATCTCGTACACGCGCAGCGCATCAGCCCCGTAACCGCTGTCCATAATTTCCATCGGATCGATGACATTGCCCTTTGATTTACTCATTTTTTGGCCATCCGGCGCCATGATGTAAGCGTTGTACATCATCCGTTTGAATGGTTCTGGTGTCGGCACCAAGCCAAGCTTATGGAAGAAGCGCATCCAAAAACGGCTGTACAACAGGTGTGCTACCGCGTGGTCGGCACCATTGTAATAATCGACCGGCATCCAATGACCAATTCGCTCAGGATTCCACGCCTCGGTGTCATTGTGCGGGTCAAGATAGCGCAGGAAATACCAACTCGAGCAAGCATAACCATCCAATGTGTCCGTTTCGCGTCGGCCTTCATGCCAGTTGTCGCCCGCTGGCTTCGGCTCGGTAATCGGCACGGTTTTACCCGTCTCAACATCAACCCACACGCGCACCCAATCATCAACTTGCGCTAAGACCGAGGTGTTGCCCCCTGTTGGTTTAAAATTCTCAACCTCTGGTAGAATCACTGGCAAGCATTCATCCGCCACGGCAATTGGTGCGTAACCATCAACATGCACTACTGGAATCGGTGCACCCCAATATCGCTGACGAGAAATCAACCAATCGCGCATTTTATAAGTGGTCTTACCACGACCAGAACCCTGCTGTTCTAGCCACGCTACGATTTGCTCACGGGCATCTTCACTACGCGTACCGTCAAATTGCCCAGAATTGATCAATTCACCTTCACCAGTGTAGCAGCCGACGTCTGCCGAATCCTCCGGCTTATCAACTACCTGAACAATTGGCAAGTCAAATTTCTCAGCAAAGGCAAAGTCACGTTCATCATGTGCCGGTACCGCCATGACTGCACCCGTGCCGTAACCACTCAGTACGTAGTCCGCCACCCAAATTGGCAGCTTCTGGCCATTAACTGGATTGATGACGTAGCTACCAGTAAAGACGCCGGATTTATCTTTATTTTCCTGGCGCTCGACGTCAGACTTCTGCTGAGCTGCTTGGATGTACGCTTCAACTTTGGCACGCGTGTCGGCATTGACCAGCTGAGAAACCAATGGGTGCTCCGGTGCCAGTGCCACGTAGCTGGCACCAAACAGGGTGTCAGGGCGAGTAGTAAATACCGTGATGATAGCATCCTGTCCATTGACTACAAAATCAACTTCCGCGCCAACCGACCGGCCAATCCAATTTTTCTGCATGGTCTTGACCATGTCCGTCCAGTCTAGGTCGTCAGTCGCCTCCAAAATCTCATCAGCATAGGCGGTAATGCGGAAAAACCACTGCTTGAGGTTGCGTTTGGTGACGGGATTGCCGCAGCGCCAACATTTGCCGCCCTCAACTTGCTCGTTAGCTAGCACCGTATTGTCGGTATCACACCACCATTGCGGCTGTTCCTTTTGGTACGCCAAATCGTGCTTATACAGCTGCGTAAAAATCCACTGCGTCCACTTATAGTACTCTGGATCAGCCGTAGAAATTTCCTTTGACCAATCATAGCTAAATCCGAGCCGCTTCAGTTGGGCGATGAAGTGTGCTTTGGCCTCGTCGTGCGCCACTCGCGGCGTTTTACCGACCTTGATGGCGTAGTTCTCCACCGGCAGACCAAAACTATCCCAGCCAATTGGATGATACACATTATAGCCCTGCTGACGCTTCAGGCGCGCCTTAATGTCGGCAAACTGAAACGTCCGACCATGGCCAATATGAATACCAGCCCCGGTAATGCCAGGAAGCATACTCAAACTGTAGTATTTTGGGCGCGTCATATCACCAAGGTCAGTGACATAGGTGCCGTCAGCCTCCCATTTATCTTGCCATTTTTTCTCAATTTCCGTCGGATTGTAGCGTTTCATACTCCTCAGTATATCATCTCTCGACACTAATATTTGTGTCTTCGTCATTCTCATCTACAGATACACCACCCCTAGCAAATGGCGGTATCGAGGATGAGCCGACAAGCTCCTGGATTACTGATTTAAGGCTATCGGCATTTGCTGGTATATCAATTTGCTCTGACTTATTGTAGTCGAACGTCATGTCCATAGTAACATTCTGTTTGCTACTATCAACGCTCTTTGCTCTGATCTCGACTGCTTTAAGCTGGTGTGACCATGGATCAATCCAGACACGTATAGTAGGCATTCCTTTTGATGATGGAGCGGTATTTTTATTCGCCGCATCAAAGGCCTTATCACCATAGCATTCTTTAATTTTCTTACCAAGTTTTGTCTCTTGTAGAGCATTGATGAATGCACGCAGCCTGTCTAGCGCTTTACCATCCGAAGCTAAATCAATCTCAAAGCCAGGCACACCGTCACGAGGCTCGACCTTGGCATCCTTTTTCACCAGTATAAAGCTGTTCTTGCGGTATATATTGATCAGTTCACGACGTACCTGCTGGTCGCTATTGATAAGACCAAAGACTTCCTGTGAACATTTATCACTAGATGATGAATCAAAATCATCAGGCGAGATCTTGAGCCACTTTCCCTCAAGTCTATCAAGTTTTTCATCAAGCTGCTTTAAGATATGGTCGCGCACTGCCACAGACTGCACATCTGATAGCGCTCCCCGACTTTGGAGCTTGATGATCGTCTCTACCATTTTATGCACAACATCCTTCAGGTGTTCGCTCTTGATATACATTGTACCCTTGCCATCAGCAACTACCGTGAGTTTGATATCCTGCTGGGTTTCTATGCCATTAATAGCCAGCTTGATCGTAGCCTCGGTTTTTGATTTTGGCATGTCAGCAGCAGCCTTAATCTTGATATCAACCTGATTACCACCACCGAGATTCATGACCAGCTTACCCGATGAAACCGCTTTTTTAGTTTGGAAAGAGTTTGCTATAGCATTTGTTACCATAGTCTGAGGATCTCGCCACCAGAAAAAGTACAATAATACCGCAACAATGGCCAGCAGCAACACAATTGAGCCGGTGATAATACCAATGATGAGACCAGTTTTCTTTTTTGGTGGCACAACTGAATTCATGATAGCTGGCTGCGGTGTCGGCGATACTGGCTGCGGCGACGTAGACTGATCGGTCGCCACAGGCGGAGTTGCTATCGACTGCGACTGGCTTGGCTTGGTTGTCGATTTTGGTGTTGCCGGTGATGTTGACGCAGTGGACGTATCCGCTGGTGTCTTCTTGCTGCTATTCTTGTTATCCATATTCCTCCTCGTTATACTCCCATTGTATCATTTATCGGTGAACCGTGAGAAAAACTCGTTTTTGCGCTTGAGCCAATCTCGCGACTGGCGCACCAGCTTCTTCTCATCCTCGGTGCTGCGCAAGTTAATCTTGATCGCCTCTTCCAGCCAGACACCGCCGCTTGAGCCTTTGAATAGTGCTACACCACCTGCGTGAAGCTTCTCACGCACAAACCCACCAGCCACGAGAGCATCGCGACACTCCTTGACTTGACAACCACGACGACGCGCTGCCGGTGCGAGGTATTGATTAGCCATCTCACCGACAGTCACCACCCAGTCCAGCTCATCCGGTGAACACTGAGAGCCCAATTCAGCATGGCCCGCTTGCGTATCCTTGCGCAACCCATTCATATTGCCAAGCACCACAATACGCTGTGGCACCTCAAGACTGTACAGCGTTTGTAGTGCTGACAATGCCGTCAGCGGTGATGAGCTATAGCTATCATCAATCAAAATCGTCTGATCCGCACCACGAAGCACCTGCATCCTACCCGGTAACGGACGTAACTGACTCAAGCCCTTTTCAATCAACTCCTTCGTCATACCCATTCGCACCCCAACGAGCATCGCCAGGACTGCTGGTCGCAGGTTATGTTCACCAAGGAGCGGCAGCGTTACCGCAATGCCATCAGGATATTCCGGGCCGATAATCTTACCAACATAACCATGCTCTAGCGAAAAATCCTGCTGCTCAAAATAATACTCAGCAACCTCGCTGGTGCCATATGTCGTCATCTGGGGATTCGTCAAAAATGCAGCAAATCGACCATCAATATCATCACGGTTAATAGCCGCAAAGCGAGCATTGTTCACTAATGTCAACATCTCGCCAGCCACCTCTTCGACGGTGTGCTCAACCCGCATGCGACCAGAGGTTACCGATGTCACGATAGCTATGTCCGGTAAAATAACCTGTTGAAACCATGCATTAAAACCGGGCTGCATTGGGCTAAATTCTTGGACGATAACATGGGCCTCAGGATGTTCGGCACGAGCACGTTTTTTGACAGCTCGCATCATCTTGCGGCGATGCCAAAATCCCCACTTCTCCTCTGGACGATTCTCAGGATAGCGCACACCCATGATCTGTAGGAGCGTCTGCATATGTGACGTTGGCTCGGCAGCGTGCATGGCGACAGCAAACTGCTGTGACAACACGGTAGCAATCGCCGTTTTGGCACTTGTTTTACCAGCACTCCCAGTTACTGCAATCAACTTGACGTCAGCATGATCAGCAAAAAACTTCCTGACATAGCGTATCATCTTTTTCTCAAACGACTTCTTGAACATCCCCTTTATCATACCATAAGCGCTGTCAAGCGCGCTACTTGATGGACATAAAAGAGCTGTTACGCGCCCACCCGGGGCAATTTCATGTGTTTGTTTTGGATGGCAGCATAGGAAACGCCCCTATGCGTACCAGCTCTACCGATATTATGCGCTTTTTTACTAAAAAGCACAAGAGGTTTGCCTGATATTTATTTACAATTCCTTAGCAAAGGCGTTAGTGCTGCGTACAACCGCACCCTTCCTCAAGTAGAATTGCTGCGCTGCTTCACGTTCCGGGCGAGATGTAAATTCTAATTTCAAAGCACCCTGATCGCGACCCCAGTCAATGATGGCATCCCAGAGTCGAGAACCGACACCCTTGCCCTGGACAGTCGGATCGGCAACGAAATCATCGAGGTAGATCTTGCGCCCAGCAGCTGGCCCAAGTAGCAGTGCCACCGTTGCCATGCCAACAACTTTGCCCGATAACCGCGCCAACAGCAACACATGACTCGGCGAGTCGATAATCTGCTGCAACAACTCGGCGTCAGCTGGGTGCGGTTTGCTGGTTAGTGCCGCGATAAGGTTGGTGATGTCTGCCACATCAGATTCGGTGATGTGGGATGCGCGTTCAATTGTCAATTCTTCCATAATTCCATTATACTATACTTATGAATCAGCACATACGAGACTTAGCAAAAATTTTAGCTTCAAATCCGCCGCGGGTAGTGTTTCCTGAGGGCAATAATCATATCATCCAGCAGGCAGCACACGCACTAGAAGAAAGCGGCGCAGTGCAGCCAGTATTGCTTGATGGGGAAGAGGACGCCATCAGTCGCGGCGCAACGATGCTCAGTAGCGGCGAAGCTGACGTTATGGTGGCTGGGATTGACCATCCGACAAAAGACGTGCTCCGGGCTGGACTGAAAATTGTTGGACTGGCGCCCAATGTTCGATATGCATCCAGCTTTTTTGTGATGGATATCCCGCAGTTTTCAGGTGGTGAACAGGGCCTACTGCTCTTTGCTGACTGCGGTATGAACATTCAGCCAAATGCCGAACAGCTGGCGGCAATTGCTATGGCCTCGGCGGATAGTGCGGCGTCGCTTGGCTGGGAGCCGCGCGTGGCTATGCTGTCATACTCAACAAAAGGTAGCGCTGGCGGCGACAGTGTCGAGCTCGTCACCCGAGCATTGCAACTCGTCAAGACAGAACAGCCCGATATACTCATTGACGGTGAACTGCAATTAGACGCGGCAATCGTCCCCGCTATCGGCCAGAAAAAGTCACCAGATAGTCCGGTTGCTGGCAGAGCTAATGTCCTTGTGTTTCCTGATCTTGATTCTGGTAATATCGCCTATAAGCTAGCCGAACACCTGGCTGGCGGCCATGCATACGGGCCAATCTTGCAGGGTTTTGCTCGGCCGATCAGCGACCTATCGCGCGGCTCCAGCGTTGATGACGTGATTGGTGCCACGCTTATTACTGCTAGTATGGCGCGAACTTCATAGAAACTAACTACTGCGTGATATACCACTGCGCAAATTGATGCCATTGCTGCAGCGTATCAGTCTCGACCGCCAGGCCTTGATCACGTCGATCAAACACCTCGGATATCGTCAAACCGCTACTACCATCCATCGTAATAATCTTGTTGACCGACGCACCACTCTTGCCACGCGGCGGAGCGACAAACTTCCCCGGCTGATCAAAGATCAATGTCTGTAAATTATGCCCGTCGTAATAGGCGATAACATCGTGCATGATAATTCGCCAATCATCTTTGTCGCGGAGCAAAGCCAAAAAATCCTCGGGCGTCAACCAGTGTGCGATATCCTTCATGTAGCCACCCGGAAAACCGCCGAGCGCGGGCACTTCCCAATTACTATCATTAACAACAACCGGCTCACCAACCTTCTCGTACGCTGCCCGAACCTTAGCCTCGGTAATTTTTAGCGGATCGAGATGCTGGATCTCATCAATATCTATATTAATAATCTCCACCGCTATGTCGTATTGGCCAAGCGTAGCCGTCGCTTCTTCAATTTTACGTGGATTACCAGTCACGAGATTGATGTGTTTTGTCATGGGACTTATTATAGCACTTCTTATTTTAAGTGTAGCCATATCACACTGGTTTTATTATAGAGGATCCTTCGTCAACCAACCTCACCCAGTGCCTTTATAATATCCTCATCCCGTGATACCGCATGAACATTTGATAGTTGTAGAAACCATTTTGGGGCATCATGAACAACGATTACTGGTTTACCGAGTGCTATGGCCATGCCAACTTCATAGCGTGCACTCTCCTGGTCGGATTCCCATAGATATACCAAAACATCAGCAGAACGGACAGCCTGAACTTCGTCTTCTGGACTGAAGTTTGTCTCATCGTCTTTGTAATTATAATACCAATTACACGGAATACTATAGCCGAAATCCTCTAGGATTTTTGCAACGCGATTTGCCCTGTCGAGGTTTTTACCAGCTAGATAAATCACTTTCATATGATGAATAATAGCACGTATTTATTCCAGCGTGGTGAGGAATTGACGGACGGTATCAATTGGTTTAATTGTAGGGTACGTGGCTACATATTCGTCAGTATAAAGTTCAGCGCGAGTTCTGCCGCCGTAGCCATCCGGGCAAAATATTTTATCCCAGCCAAAACCGCCGTTGCCCACAGGATGCTTGGCGATGACGCCACCAAGTTCAGCGCGGAACAATTTGATCTGCTCACCATCGTAGTAGCCAAACACACACGCCGCCACCGCCGATCGGTCGTCAAAACCATCAAGCATCCGACAGAGATTCTCTAAACCGTTTGGCGCCTCGACAAAAAACTTGATAAACGGACCTGGCAGTCCACCGAGCGCCGTAAACTCAAGCGCTACATCCTCGACCAAAACCGGACATTTGGCGACCACATACGCCTGGCGAACTTTATGCTCAACAACCTCTTCCAAGCTCGTTGATTGAATCTCTGTTAGATCAACTGCCTGGTGCCTTAGCGGTAAACCTAGCACGCGCGCTAGAGTATCTGCTTTATGTTGATTACCGGTGATAAACGTAACGTTTTTTACCATATTTTATATTTAGCTCTTTTCTTCACGATACTTCTCTGGCTGGGCACGCAGTATTTCCACCCATCTACTGTCATCTGTAAAATCATTGTATTCAATATAGTGCCGATTATCAAAGCCGCCATTATCCTGCTTTTTACGCGCCATTTCTTCTTGAACTTGCTCTATAGAAAAGCCAAACGCCTGGCGCAGCGCGTCAACGACTTCCTGCAAATCAGCCAGCTCTTTGAGCGATTCATCACGCTGTTTATCGCCCAGCGGAATCTCATCTGCCTCCTCATGAATTTTACGGACTAGCTCACAACGAAATTCCTGACCGTCCAGCTCGCGGTACTCTGTATGTACGACCTCCGGATCATCTAGGCAATTTGGCACCACTTTGTCACGCACTAATTTTTGTAAATAAAATCGAACCATCCCATTACCTCCGTTGGGTTACTGTTTCAACGCCATCTTCGTACACCACCTCATCAATCATAATTTCCTGAATATGCTTGTCGTCACGAAACGCAAAAAATCGGACGGTTTTCTGCTGCTGCCAAGCCTGCATTATTTCCGCCCGCACGCCATCAGCGATGTCGCCAAACACCCACAGCTCATCAGCGCGCGCCACCAGCGTATTATTGGCGCGCCGCACCGTGTCACGCTCCACCGCGTCAAGCAAAAAGTAGTCAAAACTGGTAAATGGATTGATCGGCACAACGCCTTGCTCAAGCGCAAATTTCGTGACGAAAAATCTCATGTAAAAATATTTCTTCGACATCGCCGTAAACACAACCGTGTCGGCGGGTTTGATGGTGAGGGCGCGATGTGATTGCTGTGTCATGGCTATGTCTCCGTTACTGCATAAGTTCTAATAATGTTTGTTCATCAATAATTTTGGTGCCGTATTGTTCGGCTTTTTTCAATTTACTGGCGCCAACTTTACCGCCCGCTACCAAATATGTTGTATCTTTTGCAACAGCGGTTTGGAAAGTGCCACCAAGCTCGCGGATTTTTTCAGCGGCGGCGTCACGCCCCATTGACTGCAGGGTGCCGGTGATGACGAAACTTTGGCCAGTTAGACTGCCGGATTTTTGGCTAAATTGTGGCGTCACGCCAAGGTCGGCAAATTTTTCGAGCAGCGTCACATTATCTTCATCAGCAAACCACGCCACGATTGACTCAGCGACAATTTCACCCACGCCATCTACTTCGCGCAGCTCATCGATAGTCGCTTGGCTGAGCTTCTCAACACTTTCAAAGTGGTTCGCGAGGTCAATCGCTGTCTGCGTGCCAACATGTCGAATACCGAGACCAAACAAAAATCGCTCCAACGCTGGCTGCTTTTTAGCGGCAATGGCATCAATGAGTTTTTGCGCAGAAATCTCAGCAAAGCGCTCCAACTGCAGCAAATCATCGTTCGTCAACCGGTAAATATCCGCCAAATCGTTAACTAGCCCAGCCTCGACCAACGCCTCGACATTTTTCTCGCCCAATGTGTCGATGTCCAGCGCGCCTTTAGATGCAAAGTGTGCCAAGGCTCGCTTCAAAATCAGCGGACCGCTCAAACCTTTGATACGGTAGACCGCTTCACCCTCTGGCCGCACAAATGCTAGTTCTGGATATTGGCGCGCCAGCTCCGCTGGATAATCAATCGGCTTAGCATCTGCTGGGCGCAATTCTTTTAGCACAGTTTGCACCTGCGGGATGATGTCGCCCGCCTTGAAAATCACCACCGTGTCACCGCGCCGCACATCCAGCCGAGCAATTTCGTCAGCATTATGCAGACTAGCATGCTGCACCGTCGTACCCGCCACCACCACCGGGTCAAACACCGCTACTGGTGTGGCCGCACCGGTTCGACCGATGGAAATGACGATATCGCGGACGATGGTCGTAGCTTCTTCGGCAGCAAATTTATACGCCACTGCCGCTCGCGGTGTCTTGCCAACGATGCCGAGCTCGGCAAACTGTCGCCGGTCGTTGAGCTTGATGACTGCTCCGTCGGTATTAAACTGAAGCGACTGACGCAGCTCATCAAGATGATTAACATAGCTCATCACCTCGTCCAAGCCATAGACGATCTGCGTCTGCCGACTAGTGGTGATACCCAGCTCATTCATCATCTGATAACCAAATGCAATCGTCGGCGTATCCTCGAGGTCATCGCGAATGATGTCATAGCCAACGAAATGGAGCGGACGCTCTGCTACCAGTTTTGGATCAAGCTGACGAATCGTCCCTGCGGCTAGGTTACGCGGATTGGCAAATTCCGGCTGACCAGCCGCTCGCCGACGCTGATTTAATGCTGCAAAGTCATCTTTATGCATCACGATTTCACCGCGAATCTCCGTCCGACCACGCAAAAAATGAGCAAATCGCTGGTTGGCACGCAGGGTCAGCGGCACATTCTGAATCGTCCGCACATTCATAGTCACATCTTCACCAACTAATCCGTCGCCGCGCGTCACGGCCCGCGTCAGCACACCGTCCTCATAAATTAGCGCACAGGCCAGGCCATCCATCTTGATATCACACAAAAATTCTTCGGTAATATCCTGCTGCACTTTTTTCATGCGCTGTATCCATGCCGCAACTTCTGCTCGGTCAAACACGTCTTGGAGCGAAATCATCCGTGTCTGGTGCTGAACCTTGGCGAATTTACTGAGCACCTTTCCTGCCACCCGCTGGGTTGGGCTGTCTGGCGTGATGAGGTCCGGAAACTGTTCTTCCAGCTGCGACAATTCATGTTTCAGACTATCAGCCGCCGCCTCACTCATGATCGATTCGTCGAGCACGTGATAGTGATAGCGATAATCATTGATCAGATCTCGCAGTTTAACAATTCGTTGCTCGGCCGCCTGCCGATCAAGCTGGCGCGCTGTCATCGGCGACAACCTTTCGGTAGAATAGATATACGTAGCACGCCGAAGCAACAATTGAAAGTGCCGCCAGCATCAGTGCCATGAGCGGCACCAGTGGCAGCCAGTTCAACGCCGGTATCGCGGCCTTGAGCGCGCCATCAATCATAATGACTGGAATAAGTATTGCCGCCCAAACCACGGCAAGTACCACAAACAGCCACATCAATCGTAGCAAGATACGCATTCGCCGCCCCAGTACAATGTCGGAGGCTAACCGCATCGCCTCTAGCGGATACATCCCCGGTAGGGTAATAATTACCATAGCGAACAGCGTACTCGTCAGCCAATATAGCGACAAAGTGACGATCAATATAGCTGCACCAGCCGCCAGCATCAACACCACGGTTTGCTGCAACATACCCGATGTGTCCGCCGCTCCGTAAATAATGACCGCTATCGCCGCTGGTAGCAATTGAACGAGCGCAATAAACACCAGGACCGACAGAGCAATGACCGGCGCGCCTGCATTATAGAGGCCATCGCGAATCTTTAGACGTTTGCCAGCAGTCACGCCACGAACCAGCCAAATTGTCGTCAGCCATATATACAGCCCAATCAACGCGCCAATAACCTGCTGCGATGATGCTACGCCACCCGTCGAACCACCGAGCTGATTAGTAACCACGCCAGCAAAGAGCGTCAGTGTCGGCATAACAGCACCTAAGGTACCCTCCTGATTCACCTCATTAATCGTATCTTTCAGTTGCTGATACGTATCTTGCGACATTAATCCTGACAGCAACACACCCAGTATTGCATATATTGCCGCCAGTCCGACGAAAATCCGCCAGTCTTTTCGCATCAGTTGCCACACTTGGCCAGTCAGGGCGAAGTAGCCCGGCAGCTTGAGTGAACGACGATAGTCACGCCGCTTGGTCACCCGAAAACTACGGTGCGGCCGACGACGAAGAAAGGCCTGACGGCGCCGCATAAGCTGTCGCCAAGTCCCGCTAATCCTCTCTTTCAATGACACGTTCTTCTTTGTCGGGGAGTGATTACCCGTTTTTGATGCTGTCCGTTTACGCCGCGTGGTGTGTTGTTTTTTAGCTGGCTTTGTCATGATTACATCTTTGTTGCATTACTTCGCAGACGTGCGATTCGATCTTCTAGCGGTGGGTGAGTGCTAAATAACTTCGAGAAAAAGCCGGGGCGCAGTGGATTGTTCATAAATAAGTTCGCTGTTGAGGTGCTCTGCTTGCGCATTGGCCGACCATAACTTTGTAGCTTCTCCAGCGCCATTGCTAGCCCCTCTGAATCACGAGTTAATAGCACCCCCGAAGCGTCCGCCAGATACTCGCGCTGCCGACTCACCGCCAGTTGCGTAATGGTTGCCAAGATCGGCGCTAAAATCACCACGATAATACCCACAACGTAGACGGCCGGACTGACATCTCGATCGTCATTATCACCGTAAATCATCATCCGAAGTGCAATATCAGCAAGCAGTCCAATAGCACTTACCAAGCCAAAGGCAATCATACTGACACGAATGTCGTAATTACGCACGTGGCTCATTTCGTGCGCCATCACCGCTTCCAGTTCACGCTTGTCCATGATTTCCAGTAGTCCAGTCGTCGCACCGACAATGGCGTGCTTGGGGTCGCGACCCGTCGCAAAGGCGTTCGGTGCCGGGTCATTAATGATGTAGACTTTTGGCATCGGCATACCAGCAGCAATCGCCAAATTCTCGACCACCCGCCACAGTTCAGGCGCATCTTTTTTCTCAATCTCCTGCGCGCCAGTCATGGCCATGGCTAATTTTCCAGCAACATAATATTGTAGCCATGCATAAAGAAACGCACAGCCGACGATAATCAGTGATAATGAATAGTTCTGCAGGTACGCACCGACCAACACGCCAATGACACCGATAATCGCCACAAACACCGCCATGATCAATACAGTGTTTCGCTTGTTATGAGAAATTGCACTATACATGTGATTATTATACCAAAAACCGCCCGCCGAAAATAGGCGAGCGGCTTGGTTTAGGCAAAGATCATCTTGCCTTAGAATTGCACTTCAACTGGATTCTCAACACTTGCTCGATCAGCAACCTCAAAGAACTCCTTAGCCTGGAAGCCGAACATGCCAGCAACGATATTTACTGGGAAGGTTTGGATCTTAGTGTTCAGGTCGCGAACGCCACCGTTGTAGAAGCGGCGAGAAGCCTGAATCTTGTCTTCGGTGTCGACCAGCTCTTGCTGTAATTGCAAGAAATTCTGATTAGCCTTTAGTTCTGGATATGCCTCAGCGACGGCAAACAGACTCTTCAACGCGCCCTCCAGCATATTCTCAGCCTGTGCAGTGTCAGCCACACCCTTAGCACCCATAATAGCTGATCGTGCTTCGGTGACTTTCTCAAACACTTCTTTTTCGTGTGTAGCATAGCCCTTGACTGAATTAACCAGGTTCGGAATCAAGTCAGTCCGGCGTTTGAGCTGCACGGTGATGTCACTCCATGCTTCCTCAACACGATTACGCAGTGTCACCAGCCCGTTGTACGTAGCGATCAAAAAGCCGACCAGCAGTACTAACAGTACGCCAACGACGATTAGTATAATCAACCATACTTCCATATACCTTCTATTCTCCTTTTGTTAGTTGTATTTTCATTATATCAACCGAGTGAAGAGCATGCAACAGGACAGCAAGGCTTTGCCATCCTGGCTCACCAAAACATTACCCCTAAATCTGGTTATTAGAGCGCACCGCCCCAAGCGATAACCGTGAAAATCAACGTTGGTGCGCGAGGCGGGAATCGAACCCGCACGACTTTTGGTCAAGGGATTTTAAGTCCCTCGCGTCTACCAATTCCGCCACTCGCGCCTACAACAATTATACTACATTTTCTGGATCATAAAAATGATCCGGCTGAGCATCTAGTAGCGCCCGCACCTCATCATAGTATCGACCAACAATGGGGTGTCTCTGGGCTTTTTTGCGATGCGGTATCATATGATACTGGTATGCTTCACGAGTTGTATGGCAATGACGAGCATACTCACCTCCGTCGAGATAGTCATAAGCAACCGGCATAAATTTATCGAGCGCATAGACAAAACATGCTTCTTCGCTAGAAAAAGATTCATATTCCTTAATCGTTTCAGCGATCCATGGCATATACGAGAAATCTGATTGAATACGCTCCAGCGCTGCTGTCTCACGAATTTTTCGCTCAGATGAATTTGCCGCCTGGCTATCCATTGCCGATACATCACCTGAGTAGACCTCTACAACATCGTGGACAATAGCAAATTGGGCGACTTTACCAATATCTAATTTTGGATTAATCTGCGGAGCGAGCGCACACGCTAACAACGCTAAAGCCCAAGAATGTTCCGCATCATTTTCCCTAAGTGGTGACCGTTTTGGTGGCACAATGTCACGATGAATATAATACATCGGCACGATTAATGCACTGATTAGCTGGAGTAGCTGCTGAACATTTGGGGGTCGTTTCATAGATTTAGTATACTATAAACCATGAAGCAAATTGTACATATCCACGGCGGCAATACATTCAATAGTTACGCTAGGTATCTCGAGGCACTCAACAATGATCCCATTAGGTATGAGCGACTGCTCTACACGCCGAGATGGCGTGAATGGCTGGCCCAAGAAATCAATGATGCTGACGTTTTGCTACCTAGTATGCCGAATAAACAATATGCCCGATACGACGAATGGAAAATCTACTTTGAAAAGATATTGCCACTACTGGGCGATGACGTACAGCTCATTGGTAGTAGCCTTGGGGGAATATTCCTGGCAAAGTACCTGCATGAAAATCCTCTTAGCATGCCGGTCAATCAACTCATCTTGGTTGCTGCTCCCTATAATGATGCAGCCCGTGAAGATTTGGGTGATTTTACATTAAGCAGTGCCATGGGGTTGGAGCAGTCCGCTAAGGAAATTCACCTATTTCACAGCAAAGACGACCCGGTCGTGCCGTTTACTGAGCTTGCCAAATTTCAGCGTGATCTACCAACCGCTACGGTACATATTTTTGAAGACCGCAACCACTTTTTCCAACCGACCTTTCCGGAGTTGAAAGAACTATTAAAAAAGTAGAAAGGACATTATGTTTAGATTATTTAAGAAAAAGCCTCAACCTATTGATGATGAGATATTAAAAGATCACCTCATCACTTCGTTGCGAGAAAAACTGGGGTCTATGAATGATATAGATCGCATTACTGTTGGCGGTCAAGAAATGTTTAATTTTCTTATGATACCACACAAAGATGACACAGAGCCCCGCCTCCCTATTCAAATATTTCTCTGTGTCTCCAGTATGCTCGCTGGCTACGCAGCACAAGTAGCGGTTCGTGTCGAATCTCCTGAAACCATCCTTGAGATTGGCATGAAGAATGGTCAAAAATTCCACCTGGGAGACGGTATATTACAAAAAATATTCGTAGAAAAATATTCTCCCTGGTCATTTGTTGGTGGCGGCATGAAACAAATCGGCAAAACTAAAGCATTTAAGGCGTTTGACATCCAAGAGTGCGTCGGTCACAGTGCTCAAGTTATGGGTAGTAATGATTTCTACACCATTAGAGTTCCTAGAAAACATCAGCCAGATGTGCTAACGTCTAAAGACTTTGTAGGACTATGGAAAACCTGTTCAGAACATCTTGGCACTATTATTCCTAATCAACAAGAGTGGGCTAGCTGTTATGGTTTCGTTTTACAGCAGGCAATTATCCACGCGAAAGGCATCATCGATCCAAACGTAGCGCTCACCATCATCGCCGAGAGTATGCTTATCGCATCAAAACTAGATCTTCCTCCTAAAGAAAAATAGCCCCACTCAGGGACTACATTTGGAGGCACGTACGAGAGTCGAACTCGTCTAAAAGGTTTTGCAGACCTCTGCGTAACCGCTCCGCCAACGCGCCACTTCACTCATTATATCAAACTATAATTGTTCTTTGAACATTTCATAGAACTCACCGCGTTTGGCGATCAACTCGCTGCACGATCCCTGCTCAACAATTTGACCATCTTTCATGAAGTAAATCACATCGGCTTTTTTCACGGTGCTTAGGCGATGACTAATGGCAATGATGGTTTTGTCTTTTTGCTTAAACAAGTGGCGGAAAATTCGTGCCTCAGCTGCCGCATCAACAGCGCTCGTCGGCTCGTCCAAAATAACGATTGGCGCGTTGCGGTAAAAATTGCGTGCCAGAGCCAGCCGCTGCCATTGTCCGCCCGACAGATCCACACCCTTGTCATCACTATCATCCGTCATCCATTTGTCAACATAACTGTCCCCGCCCTTTGGTAATTTCTTCACGAAATCATCAGCCTCTGCCTGCCTCAGTGCGGCCGCCAGCCTCTCTCGGTCTAGCTCACGAGTAACATCGCCGTACCACACATTTTCATAAGCCGTCGCAAAATCATAGCGAATAAAACTCTGGCTCAAAACAGCCAATTGCTGGTGCCAATCAGCCATATTTACCTCGCTAAGATTTTGCCCATCAATCAAAATCTCGCCACCAGTCGGCTGATACAACCCTGTCAATAATTTCACCAGCGTGGTTTTACCCGCGCCATTCTCGCCAACAATCGCCACATGCTGGCCGCGCTTGATCTCCAGCGACAAGCCCTTGAGCACCAGAGTTTCGCTACCTGGATATTGGAATTTGACATGACGCACGGTAATTGACTTGGTCATACTAAGGGCTAGGCTCGGCTTGGTATCAGCTAGCGGCAACTCCATGAACCGCTGATAATCGACCATATTTGCCACTTCCTCGTCGATAGAATTATACGTCGAAATCAAGCCATCGACGCTGCCGAGTACTCGACCCACCATTTGTTGCACTAACACGAACTGACCGATTGGCTGGCGATGCGCGATAATTTCTAGCGTCACCCACACCAGCGCCGCCACTTCCGCGGCCGCCTGCAGCACCTCGCCACCAAGGCGCTTAGCCATAAAGCTGCGCTCATATTTAATCATTTGCAACTGGTCTTTATCACGCAAAGTAGCCCTCTCCGTTAACAGATGCTTGATGAGGCCATACAGTCTCATTTCGGCGATATTCTCAGGTTTACTAATCGCATATTCAATCCACCACATGCGTCGTCTAACATTAGTATTTTTGCGCCAATAGTTTGACGTTAAACGAGACAGACGAAATTGGACGACACCGCTAGGAATGATAGCCACGACAAGTAGGAGCCCCAGCCACCAACTGACTGACGAGATGATCCACAACCCAACTACTAGCGAGACGATATTCGTCGCAATGCTAGTCAACCGCGAAAACAGATATGAAAACGAGCCAGCGAACCGCCTCGCTCGATCAAACATATCGATTGTCGCCGGGTCATCATACCGCCAAAAGTCCAGACCATGCAACCGAGCAAACATCTGGTCGTTAATGCTCGACTCCAATTGGTAACGCATTAACTGTTCAAAATAAGCCTGCACAATTCCCCAAAAACTCATGATCACGCCCAGCACTACCGTAATAATCACATACAGGAGTAGTTGGCGTGAGTCGCCGCTGCCAGTATACGCCTCTGTCAGTGCGGTGGTTGTTAATGCTGCAAAATATGTTGTTGCAAGCGGCAAGGATGCCGTTAACACCGCTCCAACTGCTTGAATAATAATAGTCCGTGGCGATGTCCGCCAAATTGTTACTAAAACACCAGTCAGAGTCTTAACAATTTGACGAACTTGAGGTTTATCATTTTGTGACAAATCTGTCATAGTAAAAATCAAATAATTCCATTTGGTGCGAGCGAGAAGACTTGAACTTCCACGAGCGCAATGCTCACTAGCCCCTCAAGCTAGCGCGTCTACCAATTCCGCCACGCCCGCACGACTGTCATCATTATACCTGACACTACGGTGTTTTGTAAACTGAATCTTGGCGAACTGTCCAGTAAATCACGTCAGCGAATCGATCAGTAGGATACACCAGCCGCACTGATTCACCGAGAGCTGACACAGAGCGCAGGTGGATATAGTCCAGCTGTACTTGATATAACGCGAGGGCCGGCACATCGGACTGCCAATGCTTGGTAAACGCTTGATATTTACTAACTCGCTGCTTGGCATTTTGCTTGGTACGACCCGCGGCGAGGGCATCATCGGCCACAGCACTATTATAATTAGCAAAGTTAAGCCCACTTTGATTGGCCTGCGATGAATGCCAGTAGGCAAAAACATCGGCATCACCGCCCAGCACCAACTCATACAGTAGTACATCAAAGCCGCGCGGCCGCAGGACGGACTGCAAAACGTTCTGTGAGGCATCATTTGGATCAACTACCCGTAAATCAACAGTGATATGCAGCGTTTCCTGCCAGGCTTTTACGAGTTCACGCGCAATAGTTTCAACATCGGAACCCTTGAGCGTCACGAAGGACAATTGCAAAACCTGCTCGCCCTTTTTGCGCTGATTACCGACTACCTTCCATCCTTCTTCGTCCAGTAACTTTTTTGCTGCTTCTATGTCATACGGCAAACGACCGGCCAGCTGCCCGTCCACTTGGTCGTCAATAATTGGGCCATGTAGCGGCTTCTTGGCGAAAGCAAACTTTTCGCGCAGTGCCTGGGTATGAATCGACTGGACCAGCGCTTGTCGAACTTTACGTGAGCTCACTACTTCGCTCTGAGTATTAAACAGCGCGTAGACGCCATCGTTAATAGCGTACGACCGCGAGGCATACACGTGACGGATCTGGTCTGACTGAGCCATGTATGACAACTCCGGTGTAGCCATAATTTCACTCGTCTTGAGACCTTTGGTGATCTCGTCCCGCGTTGGGTATACATACAACTGAAAACGATCTAGCTTCGGCGCACCATGATGATACTGCGAGTTAGCCACGAGATGAAGCACTTTTTTTGACCCATCAGCATTGGCATTTTGTAAAATCCGCATAGCAAACGGCCCAGATGTTACGGGCGACTTACCATAACCATGCTCGCGTAGCTCGGCCGGATTAACTTCACTGAGGCTGTGCTGGGGCAAAACCGGAAAGGTGAGGGCGTGCATGAATGGTGCATATGGGGCCGGCAGGGTAAATTGCACCGTTCGCTCGTCAACCTGTTTGGCGCTGATCGACTGCCAGCCAGCAATTGTTGACTGTGTCCGTGCATCTTTGAGCAAATTGACAGTAAACACCACATCACGTGCATCCAGTGGTGCTCCGTCTGACCACTTGAGGTTGTGGCGCAATTTGACTATATATTCAGTTTCGGCCTCGTTGACTGTAACCGACTCGGCGAGGTCACCCTTGATGTGTCCGGTTGTATCATAATTATAAAGACTCGCAAACATCAGCCGGGCCGCTGATTTTTCGGCACTACTACGGGCGAAAATTGGATTAAGCGTCTCCAGCGGCCCCAGCACACCCTCTGAGTATGACCCACCCCCAGCTGGTGCATTATGAGCATACAGCTCACGAAAGGACAGCCACTGCACCATGCTCACAGTAATCAACAGAATGACCAGAAAAATCCACCCCAAGACATGCCGCTTAACTCCGGCCAAGTGTTCGAGACGCGAGGAAATAAATGTATGTGCGTGACGCAAGGTCGTCTTGGTTAAGTTCTGAGTCTGTCCATCGAGATCTTTTGTCACGAAGTCGAGCCGCAGAAATTTCTTCCAAGATGATTTTTTTGTATCCAAGATGCGCTCCTAGCCTTTCAGACTCGGCAGTACCATACTTGCCAATATCGACAGTACGAACACGACAGCAAACACAATGGTCACATCAAACAAGTTCTTGTCAAAGCCTCGTCGTGTAGTGAACAGTTCACCTGATGAGCCAAATCCTGCACCCAGGCTCGCGCCACGCTGCTGCAACAGTATAGCAATGATCATCAAAATGGCTGATCCTAATGTAACATACGGCAAAATAGTATCGAGTGACATGCTTTCTCCTTTATTCTGGCGCCGGCTTGATAACAAAGGCGCTACTTACTATATAGTTTACCAGACTGAGTATGATTCCGGCAAGAATCGACGAGCCAAAACTCATGGATAATCCCGGCGCCAGTGCCAATGATATATACACCATGATACCATTCACCACCAGCGTGAATAAGCCGAGCGTGAGCAAGATCGCTGGCAGTGACAAAATGACAACGATTGGCTTTAAGATAGAGTTGACGATCGAAAAAATTAAGCCAGCAACGACAAATGTTGCCGCCGTCTCGACCACTGGTTCACTCGTCCCAAGAAGCCGTACCGCCACCCAGATACCAACAGAATTCAGTACCCACCTAACAAAAAATATTGCAAATTGTCGTCTCATGACCGCTCTTTATTATATCATAGTACTAACAGGCACCGTCGACTACCTTGCGCTCGGTACTTTTGATATGCATCTGGAGGTGCTGCTGACTATTTACCCCCTCAATACAGATCGCAGCTGGTGTCGAACCAGATGGTGGAATTGTTCGTACGGTAACCACAATGTCTGGTGAACCGCTCTTGAATGACTGGGGGAGTGTCGTCGGGTATGCCCCTTTGAAGTTTTTTTCCTGCTCTGCCGCTGATAGTGCATTCTGTAGATCTGACGTTATGGCTTTACGTACCGTCTCTTTACGCCAGCCATTATAGCTAACCAGGCCGATACCCGCCAAGATGCCGATAACCGCAATGACGATTAATATTTCTATGATGGTAAATCCATGCTTTTGTATCATATCTATGATGATAGCATAAGCATAATCTTTTTCGCTAGCTCTTTACCGACAATCTTTTCCAGGTCGGTGAGTGAGGCGCTCCGTATACGGCTGATGCTGCCAAATGTTTTCAATAATTTCGCGCGGGTTTTTGGTCCCACGCCAGGAATTTCCTCCAGCTGATTTTTCGTTTGCTGCTGACGTTTGAGCGCCGTGTGATAGCTCACTGCAAAGCGATGCGACTCGTCGCGAATGCGCTGAAACAGTTTGACGATGTCAGTTGTTGCGAGAGTACTATTCTCTGTCTCAGGGTGCTCTTTATGGTTCTGTTCAGTGCCAGCTCGCAAGTTTTTTGAGTGCGAACCAGCGTTACGCTGGCCTGGGTGTAAATTCACCACATAGACGTCACTATCTTCATGAATAGCGATATTCGCCGATGGCTGCGACCGCATTTGCTCGATGAACGCCGTATCAATCTGCGAATTAGTCTTGTGCACCAGCAATTCTTCCTCGCGCTTGGCGATGCTGATGATCGGCACAGTGACGCCACGCTCATCACGCGCTTTGATGGCCGCCGCCAGCTGGCCTTTACCGCCGTCAATAAGCAGCAGATCAGGACGGCCCCAGCTTTTTAGATGACGCTCGCTCAGCCGGCGAAAAATCGTCTGATGGATATTACCCGTGTCATCATTTTTCTCACTAACTTTGAACTTGCGGTACTCCGCCCGGTCGCTCGCGCCATTGGTAAATACCACCATACTGGCAACAACCTGCCGCCCGCTCATATGCGAAATGTCATAACCCTCGATGCGCGCTGGAATACCTTTTAGTCCCAACAATTTTGCCAAATCAGCCAGCGCCTTGTCCTTAGAAATATCCAAAAACTCTTTGTCGCCAAAACAAACCCGCCGCTGCAATTCCTGCATGGCGCGCAGCTTATTGCGAAGATCCGCCGCCCGCTCAAAATCATGCAGTCCAGCCGCCGTTTTCATGTCGCGTTCCAGCTCAGCGGCGATGGCTTTACGATTACCTTTGATGTAGCTGATGAGCTTGCGTAGATTAGCTTTGTATAGCTCCGTCCCATCACTCAGCCGCGGACTGAGACCCAGATCTTCATCCAATTTCGACTGCCCCGGTCGCCGCTGCCTGGTCAAATACGGAAACACCCGCCGCAGATAGCGCAAAGCTTTTTTCAAGGCAAAGCCATTATAAAACGGGCCAAAATATTCCGCGCCATCATCCGCAGGATTACGCGTAAAACTGACGGTCGGCCACTCGCTTTTCATGTCGATTCGCACATACATCTGCGACTTATCATCGCGCAGTAGCACGTTGTAACGCGGCATGTAACGTTTGACCATCTCACTCTCCAGAAACAAAGCGTCAACTTCACTCTCGGTCTCAATCCAATCAGTATCAGCGATTTCCGCTACCAACGCCATGGTTTTATTGTCCCGCCCGCGCGAATCCTGAAAATACTGACGCACACGGTTTTTCAGCACCGCCGCCTTGCCCACATAAATAATTTCGCCGCTGGCTGACTTGTGAAAATAGACACCGGGAGTGCGGGGTAGGGTTTTGAGTTTTTGCTGCAACCGTTTATTCACAGTATCATTATAACTTATAAGACAGTCAGGCCTTACCGACGATGCCACTCAGTACGCCATCCAGTTCGCCCTGAGCAAGTCGTACCGCCCACTCTTGACGCTCAAGGAATGATAGCAATCCAGCCTTTAGCCCAAACCAGCCTAACTTTTTTCTAGCCTCGGCAACTTTTTTCGATTGTTCCCTGAATGTATAATACTGGTCACGACAATCTTGCGGAATATCTGAAATTTTGCGGTTTGGCATTATAGCATTGATTAATTCCTCAACCTTTTCTTTATCTTTTGGACGCCAGCCGGTAATTGAACGACATCCGTACGCTCCTAATTGAGAAATTGGATTAAGGATAGCGCATACTGTCTCGCCATCTCTCTTCACAAGCCACTGATCAAGACTAGATAAAGGAATTTCCGTCTCAATACCGCCGAGGCGCCAGTATAGACGACCTTCATCGTCAACATAACGATCACCAACAAAATCAAATATACCGCGACGATTCTTTTCGTATGGATTAAGTCCAAATGCCGAAACTACCAGCTTATCACCGATAGCGTCAGCAATTTCCTGTCGACAACTCTTCACAACAGCTTTATCTGTGCTTTGCACTAATGTATCAAGGTCTCGCACCGTACCATTTTCACGTAAACGCGGTAAGCACACACCGCCAGGCAGATACACAACGTGATTGTCCCAATCAATTTTGGCAGCGTTGGTAACTGCATGCAAACCTAGCCCGCCGACAACGTTATACGAGACTTCGCAATCCTCCATTCTGTCATGAATGCTGTGTTCTACCAGCAGTGGGTATATATTTTCTGAAACTTCACTCATACTATAGTCCTTGTCCGCCTATTGTAAATCATTTGCCTTAGTTATATCAAGTAAATACCCTTCCAAAAACTCACTCCACTCCGGCACATTCTTTTCGCAGAAATAGGCACGAAGGAAATCAACCATAACGTACTGGCGCTTCCCTGCTTCTATTCGCCCGGGCTCCGTCAACATCAAGCCCTTCAACTTCAGCAGTTTCTCAAAAAAGTGATTAATAAAGCCGTCGGTATCATGCGTGTTGCCACTAACGTCGTATTCGTGCGCCGCTAGATCAACATTTGGCCAAACCGCGGGGTCAAAAATCCGCCCACCGTGATGGCAAGTGTACATCAATCCCCGCTCAATCCCGACCGCACCGATAGCATCGCACATATCGGCGTCAGATACCAACCGCCCGGCTACCCGTCGCGGCTGCTGGCCATTTAGCCGTTTACTATAACCAATCGCCGCAATATTTTCTAATACCGCCTGACATAGGTCGGTGGCCACTCCCGCCTCCGCCATACCGTTGACCGCATTCGTCAATTTCTCTGCCTGTGCTTTGCCGACTAATTTGTAATCATCAACATCATGCAGCCAAGCCGTCAATAGCACTTCGTGTAGATCTACCGGCTCATTGCATTCGTTCGCAAAACGTTCTGCCAGAAAAGCCACCCGCTCAACGTGATCATCAGCATGACCTGATGAATCGCCACCTAATATGTCACGCACCTTATTTTTTATTATCTCAAGTTGAGCCATCTGCCGTTCGTCCATGAGTTTATTGTATCACCCATGCAGACCTCGACCCGCTAAACTATTTTCATTTTAGCCAAGAGGCGCTATAGTAATGATGTGAAAACAACGGTAAAAAGAAAAGTACCTGAATTTATCAAGCGATCATTAGGACGCATACCACGACTACCAGTGCCAGCACCCGTTTGGCAATTGGATAAAATCGACGAGAGCTTAACGCCAAATATGCGTGCGCTACGTATGACCATGGCAATCGCCGAGGAGCTACTCGCAATGGGAGTGACCGCACGAGACGTCGTGCACATGGCCCTGGGAATTACTGATACCTACTGCAGACGGCGTGTTCATATTGATGTTAGCTCAACACTCATCACCATGTCTCAAGATCGCGGCACCGAACGTGAACCGCTCACCTTAGTGCGAACGATCACCTTAAAATACGTTAATTACCAAACGATCCAAGCCTTGCAAAACCTTGCGCTATTAATTCGTGACACTCATTTGCCATTAGCCGAGGCAGAGCAACGTGTCGAAGAAATCCTCGCTAACCCACGCGAGTACTCACGCTGGGTCGCCTGTTTGGCAGGCGGTGGTGTATCAATGGGTGTGGTGATTTTATTTAACGGCTCGATCTTGATGAGCGGACTAGCGTTTGTGATGGGATTTGCAGCAACAGCAACGATGAGGATTCTAGACAAATGGGGGCTCGCAACATTTTACCTGCAAATCATTACCGCACTCCTGATCACCCTGGCAGCAGGCGCCGCTCAATGGCTAAATGGCTGGCTGGGCTGGCAAGTTGATACGACAATGCTGGTGATCAGCGGTATCGTGCTATTGGTGGCAGGGCTGATGATCGTCGGTGCTTTTCAGGATGCGATTGATGAGTATTATGTAACAGCAAATGCCCGACTGCTGCGGGTAACTATGGCGACGATGGGTATTGTTGTCGGTGTAATGACCGGGCTATACATTATTCAGCGATTTGGGATTAGCTTTCCGACCACACCAGATCGACTAGGACTAGCTGCCGATATACGAGCGCAATATTTAGGGGCATTGATCATTGCCGCTGCTTTTGCAGCAGGCAATCATGCGCGCCTATTCGGGATGCTGATCGCTGGTGGTATCGGCGTCTTGGGGTGGTGGATATCGAGTGCGCTCGTTGGGCCGCTCGGAGTCGTTATCGCAAGTGGCGTTGCTGCAACAGTCGTTGGACTGATGTCGGTGCTATTATCCCGACTATGGCGTTTTCCTTCGGTGGCTACCATCGCTGCCGGTATCGTACCGCTGGTGCCAGGCTTATCGCTCTACAATGGCCTAATGGGCATAATAGAAAATCCACCAACCGACCCTGACTTCTTATTGTCGCTAGCAGTATTAGCGCGAGCAGTTATGATTGGTGTGGCTATCGCGATCGGTGCATCACTTGGTAATATGATCGGTCGCCAGATGCGGCGCGGCTTAATCCGCTGGTACGGCAAATTGGTACGACAACGAGAAGGTAGTAATTAAGAAAATTATTTCAAGATCACACACTCGTCGCCCAGCACCTGGCGCAGCTGATCCATGAGCTGGTCACTGACCTCAACACGAAACGGCATGCGCATGGCGGATTTATTAGCCTCACCCAGCACTAGCACTACATCAGTCACGCCGACGTATTCGGAGCAGAGTGACTTGAGTGCAACCAACTTATCATGATCACTCGGGTTTTTGATATGAAGAAATAGCTTTTCTGTCTCGGGCACGGCGTGCGTAGCTACTGGACGCGGCGGCGTATTTTTTGTTGTGTCAGTCGATGTCGACCTCACGTTTGTTCCGCTCGCTGTCGATGTTCGGGTTGCGCCTGCTCGCTGAGTCTTTTGAGTTCGAAATGCTGTACGCCGCTCTTGCTTGACCTTACTACTCATCTTTGGTGCTTCCATTTTACGACCAGTTGCCTGATACTTTTGGAGGTCATCATCAGAAATCAGCTCAATTTCATCAGCGATCATCTTGCTTTCTGATCCCAAATTGCCATCACGATCACGAGCTGAGTTTTTGCCGGTCACCCGAATGACAGCGTCCTGGACGAGTTTGGCGCCAACTTGCTCATACAAATTCGGGAAAACGATGACTTCACCTTCGCCAAATTTATCCTCGAGACCCACGAACGCTATTTTGCTGCCAGATTTGGTGATGATGGTGCGAACGGTTGTGATGATGCCACCAACTGTCATCAGGCGACCATCATACTCTGGCACCAGCTGCGTTAATGGCTGCGCCTGCTCACTGAGATATATCTCGTAAGCATCGAGCGGATGCGCCGAAATATATAATCCCATCAGTTCTCGTTCCCACATCAGCCGTTCTTTGTTAGTGTGCTTAGCCGGCGCTGACTGTAGTTGCATCGTTGGCTGAACATTAGCCGACTCATCACCGAGCATACCAAACAGGTCAGTCTGCCCCGACGCAGCCTCTTTCTGAGTTTTTTGAGCAAAAGCGACAATGGTATCAAGGTTAAACAATAAATCAGACCGATCACCAAAGCTATCAAATGCGCCACATTTGATCAGCGACTCCCAAGCTTTGCGGTTAAACTTGCTGGTCGATACACGTTTGGCGAAATCTTCGATGCTGGTGAATTTACCGTCTTCACGGGCACGCAACAATTCCTCGACCGCACCGACACCAACGCCCTTGACCGCTGCCATACCAAAACGAATCTTCTTTTCGCCAGGCACCACCGCAAATTCAACAAATGACTCATTGACATCTGGGTTGAGTACTTCGATACCCATGTGTTTACACTCGGTCATCTCGATGGCCAGGCGCTCGGTATCGTCTTGGTCGCTAGTCATCAGCGCCGCCATGAAGGCGTCAGGATAGTGCGCCTTGAGGTACGCCGTCCAGTAGGCGATCAAGCCATAACACGCCGCGTGTGACTTATTAAAACAGTAGTTAGCAAATTCTTCCAATGCATCCCAGAACTGCTCAGCAATTTCCTTGGTCGCACCACCAACTTTGACTGCTCCCTCGACAAACTCAGGTTTAACCTTTTTCATGAGGTCGATTTTCTTTTTACCCACCGCTTTACGTAAGGTGTCGGCTTGGCCGCCGGTAAAGCCGCACCACTCTTTGGAAATCTGCATAAATTGCTCCTGATAAACCAAAATGCCATAGGTGTTTTTCAGCGAGTTTTCCATACCAGGGTGCAAATAAGTAATCTCCTCTTCGCCGTGTTTGCGCTTGATGAATGAGTCGATAAACTGCATCGGGCCCGGGCGATACAAGGCCACCATAGCGATGATGTCTTCAAAGACGCTCGGTTTGAGTTCGCGCAGATACCGCTTCATGCCAGCCGATTCCAACTGGAATACGCCAGTGGTATCGCCGCGCTGAAATAGCTTGTACGTTTCCGCATCATCCAGCGGCAGCGTTGATAAATCAATATCCGTTTTGTAGACTTTACGAATAATGCGCAGAGCATTGTTGATAATGGACAAGTTAGACAGACCCAAAAAGTCCATCTTCAGCAGTCCCAGTTCTTCGACCGGGCCCATCGGATACTGTGTCGCCACCACGCCCTTTTGCGCCATCTCGAGCGGCACGTATTTCACCAAATCATCCGGTGCGATCACCACGCCGGCGGCATGCACACCATGCGAACGAATCGTTCCCTCCAGCTGCGAGGCAAAGTCATAAACCGTTTTGGCAGTCGGGTTGGTTTCGTATTCTTTTTTAAGGTCAGGATCTTCCTCAAGCGACTTTTTGATAGGCACGTGGCGACCCTGAACGGGCGGCGGGATGAGCTTGGCCAGCCGGTCAGACTCGCCGTACGGCACCTGCAATACCCGCGCTACGTCACGCACCGACGCGCGCGCCGCCATGGTACCAAAGGTACAGATGTTGGCCACTCGTTCTGAGCCGTATTTCTTGGCACAATATTCGATAACCTCGCCGCGGCGGGTATCTTGAATGTCGATATCGATGTCGGGCATGGAGATACGGTCGGGGTTGAGGAAGCGTTCAAACAGCAGGTCATAATGCAGCGGATCAAGGTCAGTGATGTTCAGCGCATAAGCGATGATTGAACCAGCTGCTGAGCCACGCCCCGGCCCAAAGATAATCCCTTGGGATTTGCCCCAGTTGATAAAATCCTGGACGATGAGAAAATAACCGTTATAGCCCATTTTGTCGAGCACGCCAAATTCCATGTCCAGTCGCTCAATTTGATCGTCAGACAACATAGACCGCAGTTGGTCATTTGGCAGTTTCTTTGCATCTTCCAACTTCATGCCAGCGTACCGCGCCGCCATGCCGCTGTACACCAGATGATCCAGATATTCCTTTTCCGATTCACCGTTTGGCGTTGGGAATTTCGGGATGAGAATATCGCCGAGTTTAATCTCCACGTCACACCGGTCAGCGATAGCTTTGGTATTGGCGATTGCCTGAGGATTGGTTTTTTGCCACCGCGAAATGATGTCTTCTGGTGTCGTCAAATGCAGCTCAAAATCCTTCAAACTCATCCGCTTTTCATCACTCAAATACGCACCGGTACCAACGCATAGCAGAATCTCATGTGCCTCCTGGTCTTCGTGATTGAGGTAATGACCGTCGCTAGTCACCACGCAGGGAATGTCCAATTCCTCGCTGATGCGCTCAATGTAATCATTGACCTTTTTCTGCTCTGGCCAGTGACTGCGCGCTTCCGGGTGACCATGGTCTTGCAGCTCCATGTAATACCGGTCGCCAAAGACCGACTTATACCAGCCAGCGATTTCCTTGGCTTTTTCATAATCGTCATTACGCAAATTCTCGCCCAGCTCACCACCGATACAGCCAGACATACAGATGATACCTTCGTTGTATTGCTCCAGTAGCTCGTGGTCAATGCGCGGTTTATAGTAGACGCCTTCGAGGTTGGCGATGGTGCTAAGCTGCATCAGGTTTTGATAGCCCTTGTGATTCATGGCCAGCAGTGTCAAGTGATAACGCGCCTTGTCCTTGGCGGGGTCACGGTCGTGGCGAGTGCGGGCTGCTACGTAGGTTTCGATACCGATGATTGGCTTGATGCCAGCACTCTTGGCGGCTTTATAAAACTCAATCGCACCCGACATGGTGCCGTGATCAGTGATAGCACAGGCCTCCATGCCCAGTTCCTTCACCCGAGCTACCATGTCAGGAATTTTGGTTAATCCATCGAGCAGTGAGTGGTGCGTGTGATTGTGCAGGTGTACATAATCAGACGGCTGTAACGTAGCCGCGGCTTGAGCTGTCGTGTTTTTCGTAGCCATCATCATCTATGACGCCCTGGGCGTTACCTCCTATTTTCCTTACTCAGTATAGCATGCTAGCGCCGCCGCTGCATGGTGTCAAGCAGTTGATTGAGAAAATCCGCCAGCGCTGGAAAGACGTCGGCAAACCGCCCCACTAGCCAAGCCGACACCATGATCAGTACCGTCACACCCACGAGGCTACCCATACCAAAGAAAAAGCCGCGCCAAAAGTTTATCCAATAAATCTGCCGCCGCGATCGATGAAAATCAAAAAACAAATCTTCGATCATTGCCTGCCGGGCGCCGTTTTCATTGTCACGCTTGACGCGATCAATGGCGCGGCGGGTTACCGAGGGACGTGGATTGGCAGCCTTAGTATCCTTATGGCCACGTTCTTTTGACGATTTAGCGAGCACTATTTTCCTCAAGCCGCTTGACTAAATATTCACGAAGGCTCACACCAAGCTTCGGATCACGCATGCCGAAGTCGATCACTGTCTTGAGATACTCTAGCTTATCGCCAGTGTCATAGTACGTGCCGTTGGTGATTTCCACGCCATAAAAACTATGGCCATCATCAATCATGCTCTGCATAATCGGCTGCACCGTAAATTCGCCGTGACCATCAAACGCATGTTTGGCCTTCTCGAGATAGCTAAAGAACTCGCCCGGCAGCAAATAGCTACTGACGCTCGCGAGATCAGACGGAGCATTAGCCTTACCCGGCTTCTCAACAATGTTTGTCATCTTGATCACGCCGTCAGCAACCTGCTCACCGTTAACCACGCCGTAGCGATCAAATTCAGCATCATCAATAATCTTCTTGCACGATAGCACCGCGCCGTCTAATTTTTGCGCTGCAGTGATCATCTGGCGAAATCGGCTGGGGCTAGCAGCGATAAAGTCATCAGCAAAGGTATAAATAACCGGCTCATCGCCATTGATCAAATGCGCGGCGCAAGTCAACGGTGTGGCATTACCGTACGGACCTTTCTGGCGAATATAGACAAAGTTGGCCATTTCTGACAAATTATTCACGATGTCAATCAGTGGCTGTTTCTTGGCGCCGCCCGCCCGCAGATTGACCAGCAGCTCCTCGTTCGGCCTGTCAAAATGATCTTCAATTGCTCGTTTGTTAGCACTGCCGATGATAATGATATCTCTAATACCGGCCTCGACTAATTCTTCGACGACGTATTGGATAATCGGCTTGTCGATCAGTGGCATCATTTCTTTTGGCATGGCCTTGGTCTGCGGCAAGAACCGCGTACCGAAGCCAGCGGCAGCGATGATAGCTTTGGTTGGTTTTTTCATGATAGTTCCTCCTGTCGTAGGTTATCTAAATAATCAAACAAAAGCGCGAATGGCCCTGTCACGCATAAATTACCCGCCCGAGCGATAGCAAACAACTCTGCCGCCGAAACAAACCGTAATTCAGCGCCTTGGCTGCTTTCAGCTTCATCAAGGTAGATTGCATCCTCATTGTACACGCAATCAGTCGCCAAGTACACTGCAATCTTGATATTAATGTACGGCCCCTCATAGCATTCACCAACATATTCAAAGCGCCCCGGCATGCAGCCCGTCTCTTCCATTAGTTCACGCCGCGCTACTGCCTCTACTTCCTCACCCGGCTCGCCGTCGCCGCCGGGGAAATCATAGAGCCATTTTTCCGGGCCAGCGCGAAACTGATAGGTTATAGCGATCTTGTTATCCGTCGTCACTGCCACCACTAATACCGAGACGAGATCCTCAGAAAAGAAGGTTGTGAATTCGTGCTGTTTACCATCATCCGCCTGGTATCGCTTGATGACGGCCGAGCGCTTAAACGCATCGCCGACTGTTTGCGTGATGGTTGGTTCAATGCGCGTGAATGTTTTCATCACAGCCTTTCACGAATCAGCTTCTGCGCCAGAGTCGGGTTAGCTTGGCCCTTGGAGCGCTTCATCACTTGACCGACCAGATAGCCGATAGCTTTGTCCTTGCCCGAGCGAATATCAGTAATGGACGCCGCCGAGGCTGGGTCGCTGAGCACTTCGTCAACAATGGCGGCGATTGCTCCCTCATCAGACACCTGCAACAAATTCTTACTTTCGGCAATCTCGCGCGGCCCCTGCTCGAGATATTGTCGATCAAACAAACTGAGAAAAATCTCCTTGCCGCCAGTTGAACTCACGTCGCTATTCTCGACGAGTAGTGACAGCTCCGTCAACCGACGTGGACCAACATAACCCTCCTCAATCAAGTCCATATCAATCAACTCCTCTGGTGTCGAGGCAAACCAGTTAAAGATTCGCTTGACCAGCCGCTGATATTTTATCTTGTCAACTCCCAGCTCATCAAGGACAGCTTGCTCGTTATGCACCGTCAGCGTCTTGATAGCGTCAAGCAGCATTGCGAGTGTCCGATGGGAAAGAATCGTCGCAATCACCGAATGATCCAGTCCTAGATCAGCCCAACGCTCTCGGTACTCACCCGGCATCAGCGGCATGCACTCCTGTATACTGGCGATCTCCTCGTCAGTCAAGACAATTGGCGGGATGTCAGCATCAGGCATGTAACGATAATCCTGGGCGTCCTCTTTCGAACGCTGCGAAGTAGTAATTTGCTTGTCATCACTCCAGCCGCGAGTTTCCTGCACCACTTGTTCACCGCTCTCCAGCAAGTCAACTTGGCGTTTAAACTCGTATTCAGCGGCACGCTCGACGCTGCGGAATGAATTAAGGTTTTTGACTTCTGCGCGCTTACCGAGCTCAGTCGCACCTTTCTTAGCCACCGAAATATTAACGTCAAATCGCATATTGCCGTGATACAAATCACCGTGCGTCACGCCAGCGTAAACCATCAATTTGTGCAGCTCCGAAGCGTACGCTTTGGCTTCCTCGGCAGAATGCATGTCTGGCTCAGAAACAATCTCGATTAGCGGCGTACCGGCACGGTTGAGGTCGACCAATGAGTAGCCGTCGTGGTGTGTCAACTTGCCAGCGTCCTCTTCCATGTGCGCATGATGAATCCGCACCCGTTTGAGCGAGCCGTCTTCCAGCGGCGCATCGACATAGCCAGCCAAAATGATCGGCTGGTACATCTGCGAGGTCTGATAACCCTTTGGTAGGTCAGGATAAAAATAATGCTTGCGATCAAATCGGCTAACGCGAGCAATTGGCGCATTCAACGCCTTACCAGCACGCACCGCCAGTTCGACAGCGTGCTTATTCAGCACCGGCAGCATTCCTGGCAGGCCAAAGTCAATCTCATGTGTTTTTTCGTTTGGCTCGGCATTACGCGCGTCATTGTCAGCCGGGCTAAACAGCTTGGTTTTGGTCGCCAGCTGGACGTGGCACTCGATACCAATGGTCATTTCATATTCATCATATACACTCATCATAACGCTCCCAAATCTTTTAGTGCTTGCTCAAAGCTTGTCATGGCTCGTCGAAAACTCTGCGCGGTTAGCTTCACATTGGTTTCGTGGGCAATTTGATTGCGCAATTTATGCGCCGCCCACAACCCATTTTCATCCGTCCAGTCACCCTTGCGAGCTTTCAGCCTGTCGCCCATTGTCGCGCCAGCCACGCCGCAGTCGCGCATAGCTTTGTCGAGCAACTTGTCAGCTTTAACAATTGCCATCTGCAAGCCATCTGAGCCGCCCGCTTTGGCGCCATGCTGAATTGCCCGCCAAACTTTTCGGTACATTTCCCTGTCAAGCTTTTGATGTCCGCGTGATGTCAATTGGATAAAAATAATCAACAACGCGCCGATCACCAGCGCCGCTACCACCAGCGCGATCAACAAGCCGTCCATCAGACAGCCTCCACTTCTGAGGCCAACTTCAACAAGTTGCTGTCTGACTGGCGGTCACCAATCAGCTGGACGCCAATTGGCAAGCCTTCGTCACTAGTTCCAGCTGGCACGGAAATTGCTGGCAACCCCGCCAAGCTGGCTGGCACGGTCATGATATCTGCTAGGTACATTTTGATCGGATCATTGGTATTTTCACCAAGTTTGAACGCCGGTGTTGGTGCGACTGGCATCAACAGTGCGTCGTACTCAGCGAACAACTGCTTAAACTCGTTGATGAGCAATGTGCGCGCTTTTTGCGCCTGCATGTAGTAAGCGTCAAAGAAACCGCTCGACAACACAAAACTACCAATCATAATTCGTCGCTTGTTCTCCGTTGTAAAGCCTTCGTTGCGGCTGCGACCGTACAATTCCGCCAGAGTTTTCACTTCAGCCGCCCGATGGCCATAACGCACGCCATCATAGCGCGCCAAGTTTGACGATATCTCTGCTGGCACAATGATGTAATACATGGCCAGCGAATGCTGCATCATACTGAGGTCCACTTCTTCAACGTCATAGCCGAGCTGCTTTAATTTTTCAGCATAGTCAAGAGTTTTCTGGCGAACTGCCGCGTCCACATCGTCAGTCATACATTGCTTCACCAAACCAATCTTCTTCTTGGTAAATTCTGGCTGGCTCCGCCAAAAGTCCGGCAGCGTGGTCATATCCTTGTCGTCGCGGCCCGCCATAATTTCCATCACTAGATTGGCATCCTCAGCGTTTGTCGCGAAACAACCGATGGTATCCGTACTTGACGCCATAGCCACCACGCCGTAGCGACTGACTGCGCCATAGGTCGGCTTGACGCCGACCACGCCGTTAAAGCTGGCTGGCTGGCGAATCGAGCCACCGGTATCTGTGCCTAGTGCAAATGGCACCACATCAAGCGCCGTCACGACCGCCGAACCACCCGATGAACCGCCAGCTACGCGAGTTTTGTCCGCAGCGTTTTTGGTCGGACCAAAGGCCGAGTTTTCCGTCGAGCCACCGTGAGCAAAGGCGTCCAAGTTGGCCTTGCCGATGCAGATTGCACCTTCAGCCTCCAATTTTTCAACGGCCGTGGCCTGCAGTGGCGCATCAAAATTCTCGAGCATTTTTGCGGCAGCAGTTGTCGGCGCCCCAAAGGCCAAGAAATTATCCTTTACCACAAATGGCACGCCAGCCAGCCGCCCAGAAACTTCGCCCTTATCCACCAGCTCGGCCCGCTCTAGCGCCCGCTCTTCTGTCAAGCTCAGTAGCGCATGATAATCTTCAACGTCACGCGCCCGCTGCAAGGCTTCCTTGACATTGTCAACTGCACTTTTCCCGGTAAAATCACTAATCCGACTCATTACAACACCTGCGGTACTTTCACTTGATTGTTCTGTTTTTCAGGCGCCAGCTCAAGCAACTCGTCTCGAGAAATCCCTGACTGAACCTCATCTTCACGCCAGACATTTTCTAGGCCCGTTACTTGATAAGTCGGTTCGACGCCAGACGTATCGAGCTCGCCCAGCTGCTCAATGTAGCCAATTATATTTTCCAAATCCTGGCGCAGTCCATCAACTTCATCATCGGCTAATGCCAGACTACTCAAACTCGCCAAGTGCTGAATATCACTGGTAGAAATAGTTGTCATGCAGTCTATTATAGCACTGTCTCTGGGAAAACCTAATAACTGATCAGTCGTGGCGAGTGAAGCGTCACCATCTGTGGCAAGCCGTACATGCTAATGCCAGACCCGAGTGACAATCCACCACGATTCCAACCAATGGCTGTTGCCGTTGCCGCATCCGTTGCCTCGTTTGGCGCATCTGGCCGCTCAATGTAACTAATTTTACTAGCACCGCGATCGGCGACATACATTCGACCGTCTGGACCGCGCAAGACTTGGCCGCCGCCATCTGCCCCCCTACTCATATCGATTGAATCACGATAGCGCGGCGTCGGTGATATTGGCAAGGAGTCACCTAGCGTACAATCCCGGAAATACTCGCATCCAGTAAAGCCAATAAATCGCTCCGTTCCCTTAATAGTTGCTCCGTTATGGCTCCGAATATCATACCTCCAGAGTTCACCGGTATATATCTTTGACAGATAGACATGGTCGCCGTTTGGTGAAAAATCTGCAGCATAACCATAGCTCTGATCGGGTGCGCCGCCGGTGTACACACCGCCTGTCCAGTTAGCAATCGGCGTCATATTAGTATCGGCACCAGAGATATCAAAGATATGCGCTACACCCGCATTCCCTGCACTGTTTGCGCAGTTGCTTCCGCCCATGAATACAAGCATCTTTGTCGCCTCATTGTTAAAGTTAATTGCGCCGAAGCCGGTCAGTGATGGGTTTGATGGATTTGGCTGTGTGATACATGGCTGGCCGGAGCCGGAAGGTATAGTGTATACCGCTGCATTTGGTGTTTGAATAGTTGCTCCGTTATCAGTTGAAAAAATATTGAACGCATATATTTGATTCGGCAAGCCCGGCCGATACGTATATACGACAGCACCGTTCCCGGCATTATTTGGTACAGCATTCATCGCTTCACCAGTATATTTACGCGAAAAACTACCAGCCATACCAATTGACATATTCTTCTTTGTCACCCGCCCCAGTGGACTGCCCGTAAAATCAACGATGTGATAATACAGCGTACCAAATTTCAACTGCTCGCGTCCATTTGCCGTATTGGACACTACGACATATTTAGACTCTTCCTTATTAATTGGAAAAGCGACCACTGCCTGTGTACCAGTACGCGATCCACAAAGCCCCTGTGGTGATTCACTATAATATGCGGATTGGCCATCATCACATGTTGGATTGCCGTCAGTTACTGAACCGTCGATCTGCATTAGATTTCGCACCGAATTCCAGATACGGATCCCGTCAGAATAGAACTTTAAGTTACCATTACGGTCAGTAATAGTTGTTAGCCCCTCGTTAGATAGACCACTTGAGTGTGGTGGAAATGGATGTGGTGTTGGCTTGTCAGAGCCACCAGTGCCAAAATCAAGGCACACCGTACCACCGATACACCACCAGCGCTTACTGGCGCGCGTCCCAGTAAAGTCAACTTCTGGAATAGCTTGCTGACGCGAATTATAAATATACGTCTTATATGCGCGACCATCGGATTTCCGGATCAGTTCAAGATAGCCTTTGACATCGGCTCGCCGCGGATTAGTTGTCGAGGTATACTCACCGACGAAGTATGAGCGCAGCTTGTCATTGCGAAATACATCAATAGCTGTGCCGTTACCTCGGCAGTCAGTTCCCGGCCGCACACCCGAAGCAATGGCATTATCGTAGCCACGGCTGATACACTCATTCATTCGTACTACACCAGCCTCGGCCGCTTCACGTGCTAACTGGTTATAATACTGCTCTACCAAAGCATTAGCTGCGGCTGACGCCAGCTGAAGACCGGCCAACAAAAGCAGCAGCAGCATAATACTGGCTACAAGGACGGTAGGCAATACAAACCCACCGTCCTTATCCCACCCAGATGCCCTGTTAGTCACATCCAACTCCGTACTTGTCGCATAGCGTCGAACGAACGTTGCGTTGCGTATTGGTCTTGGTGTACGTCGAGCCAGTATCGTGTACCTGAACGGCCACGGTGATTGCACCGGCAACCAGTGCCGCTCCCGCTGCGCCCAGCAGGACCAACGACATCATCTTAGACATATTGCGGCCAGAGATAATCCCCTCAAGCATCCACAGTGTCGTACCAATTACACCCAGCGACAAGAGATACGGTACAAACTCGCCGAGATATAGCGCACCATACACCGTAGCAGCATCACCAGCGCCGATGAACAGTAGCGAACTGACGAGAATTGTCACCAGTTTTGCTACCAGCACAATCGCTGGAATTGCCAACGCACCAAATGCACCGTATGTTACCACCTTGTATGCAGTACTACTGGTGTAGCTATCACGATCTGGAATAGCTCGTGAAACGCGACCAAATGTGATGAACGCAACGACTGCAAATAGCGTTGCTAATACACCCGCCATTACGATACCTGTTCCTGGTGTTACCATCTTTATTGACAGCATGTCAGCCAGCCAGCCAGCAGTTGAAGTTGCTGTCGCCGTTGTCGCACCATTAACCTTTACCCAAGCACTAAATAGCTCCACTGATACCTGCGCGAATAACAATGCTGATATAACCGTCGACACCATTGCGAGCAAATACTCAAACGTTAGCCACTTTGCCTTGCCGCGATTTGGATCAGCTGTGGCTTGAGGATAGTATGCTACCGGCTGCTGGACTGATGAATTATCTACATCCTGCACCGGCTGCGCCGCCTCTGGTGTTGGTACTGTTTTCTTTTGTGCCATAATTATTACCTCCGCTTATGCTAACCTCATTCTACATGGTCTGGCGAATTTCTGCAATCAAATCACGAAGTTCTGCGGCTTTTTCAAACTCCAGGTTAGCGCTATGCAGCTCCATTTGACCAGTCAGCTCCTTGATCAGCGTTGGATATTCATCCTTTGGAATCTTCTTCAAATCAAGTTTTGGCTTTTTGTCCGACTCTTTTTGCGGGATGATAGAACGCAGGCCATCGTCAATCTTCTTCTGGATGGTTTGTGGCGTGATGCCGTGCTCTTCGTTGTATTGCTGCTGAATTTGCCGCCGACGATTCGTTTCATCAATCGCTCGGCGCATACTGTCAGTCATGTTGTCGCCGTACATCAGCACCCGACCATCGACATGCCGTGCTGCCCGACCAATCGTCTGAATCAGCGCCTGCTCACTACGCAGGAAACCTTCTTTATCAGCATCCATAATCGCCACCAGACTGACCTCTGGCAGGTCCAGCCCCTCACGCAGCAAATTGATACCGACCAGTACATCGTACGTCCCTAGCCGCAAATCTTTGAGAATATCGCCGCGCTCTAATGTGTCAATTTCACTGTGTAGATACGCCGTTTTCACACCATTGTCCGTCAAGTAAGCGCTTAAGTCCTCAGCCATACGTTTAGTCAAGGTGGTTACCAGTACGCGGTGACCGTTGGCGATGGTCTGGCGAATCTCCTCCATCAAATCATCGACCTGCCCTTCGGTCGGCCGCACCTCAATTGGCGGGTCAAGCAGCCCGGTCGGCCGGATCAACTGCTCAGCTGGCTTTGGCGAATGGGCAATTTCATAGTCGCCCGGCGTCGCCGATACATAAATCGCCTGATGAATATGCTGATCAAATTCATCAAACCTCAGCGGGCGGTTGTCCAGCGCACTGGGCAGACGAAACCCGTGTTCCACCAGCACTTCCTTGCGCGCCCGGTCGCCGTTATACATACCGCGGACTTGGGGCAACGTCATATGCGACTCATCGACCAGCAGCAGCCAATCATCAGGAAAATAATCAATCAAGGTCGCTGGCTGCTCGCCCGGCTCGCGGTCCGTCAGATAGCGCGAATAATTCTCAATACCTTTAACAAAGCCAGTTTCTTTCAGCATCTCCAGGTCATATTTGGTGCGCTGAGCTAGGCGCTGGGCCTCCAGTAATTTATCGTGTGATTCAAGCCACTTCAGCCGCTCATCAAACTCTTTTTCGATACCGATGATGGCCTTTTCAATTCGTTCGCGCGGCGTCGAATAGTGGCTGGACGGGAAAATCGTCAGGCTAGCTGGCTGATCCAAAATCTCACCAGTCAGTGGATCGATTCGCGTGAGTCTCTCGACCTCATCGCCAAAAAATTCCACCCGCACCGCCGTGTCCTGCCCAGCTGGGAAAATATCCACCACATCGCCGCGCACCCTGAAAGTACCACGCGCAAAATCAATGTCATTACGCTTATACTGAATATCAGTCAGCAAGCGAATAAACTTATCCTGAACCCGCCGCTCGCCGACCGTCAATTGAATGGCCATATCAGCATACGTTTCCGGCGAACCAATGCCGTAAATACAGGACACGCTGGCCACGATGATCACATCGCGCCGCGTTAGCAGCGCCGACGTTGCCGCATGCCTGAGCCGATCAATCTCATCATTAATCTTTGAATCTTTCTCAATGTACGTATCGCTACTGGCGATGTAAGCTTCCGGCTGATAATAATCAAAATAGCTGACAAAATAATGCACCTCATTATCCGGAAAAAATTCCTTAAACTCAGAAAATAGCTGCGCTGCCAAGGTTTTGTTATGCGCCAGTACCAGCGTCGGTACATTGGCTCGAGCGATGATATTCGCCATAGTAAACGTCTTGCCTGACCCCGTCACGCCCAGCAACGTTTGCTCGCGCTCGCCCCGCTCCAAACCATCCATCAACTGAGCAATCGCCGTCGGCTGGTCGCCAGTCGGCTGATAGTTGGAGACGAGATTAAAGGCGCTCATATCATTACTATTGTAGCATTATTGACAAATAACAACTTTTCATGATATAGTTAACCAGTTATTAGCGATAAAACAAAAAGGGCACTTCAATGACTCCACAACATACATGTATTCCGCGCGATGTACAGCTACAGGCTGCGATGTTCCGCCTCGGCAAGATGGAAGACGAAATCCAGAGCGGCTACGAGATCCTCCGGAAATATCAAAAAACTGTAACGATATTTGGCTCAGCACGTACTGATCCAAATAGTGCTTATTATAACGCTGCAAAAGAAACAGCCGAGCGGCTGGCCAAGCTCGGTTACGCTATTGTTTCTGGTGGTGGACACGGCATCATGGGCGCCGCCAACGAAGGCGCTAATAAGGCCGTCCAAGAGGGAGCGCGAGCTGCTGGCGGCGAGTCGATCGCGTTCAATATCCGCCTGCCGCATGAACAGGAAGTCAATAAGTATGCTACCGAGGTGTTTGAGTTTCAGCACTTTGCCCCACGAAAAATTGTCATGACTATGTTTGCCGACGCGTATATCTACTTCCCGGGCGGCTTTGGTACACTGGACGAACTAGCAGAAATATTGACACTAATCCAGACTGAGAAAGCCAACCGCGCACCGGTGATCCTATTTGACACAGCATTCTGGAGTGATTTGGACGCCTTTTTCCGTAATCATATGCTATCTGAGGGGGCCATCGCTGAGAAAGACCTCGATATCTATACTATCACCGACAGCGTCGACGAAATTATCGAGTTAGTACAGGCGAACAAGACGTACCACGCTACCAATTAGAGCACGTCAGTCACCCAGCTGTTCTTGTGATATTCAAGCTTTTCGGAGCTTCTTTGAAGTATTACTATTTTGCCGAGTCTTTTTGTGAGATTTTTTGCTACCAGATTTTTGGGGTTTTACATGCACACTAGCTGACTTGCGGCTTTTTGGTTTAGTGTTAGCTACCGGCAACTGGAACGGTGACGCCGACTTAACTGGCTCACCAACCGCCGAGGCGATATAGCAAATCCCGCCCTCGCAGACAACGCGCTCAACAGTCGGCGTGTGCGTGCGTGGATGAGCTGAAAAACGACGAGTTATTTCATAGCCAAGCCCGCGCTTACCAGATTCGATACAGTGCTGGCCGTAAGGTAACTGATGATGATAATTTTCGACGATATCCACCGGATGAAACGAGATAATCTGCCCATCAAAATCCATCATCACCCAGTCGCTGGCTTTCGCCCAGGCCGTCTGATTAAGCCGTGGCGCAGCAGCCATTAGCGCCTGATACACTTCTCTACCCGTCGTATCTGCTGGATCAAGCCCAAGCGCACGAATAATTGAGTGGGCTCGAGCTAGAATCTCAGTGATTAGCCTGACATCGCTGTCGTCACCAGCCATTCGCCTGAGCTCACTGACGGCGACTCGCGTCTGCGCTGAATCACCCAATAATTTTGTTAAGTTTCTTGACATTAAAACTCCTTTTCGCTTAGTGGCATGGCATGTAGTCGTGCACCTTGATATAAGATACCGGTTTTAGCACCAATATGATTGACGACCGAGCTTGAATTTGCGCTGGCAAATACTACTGCGTCCTTCAACTGGGCGCCATGAGCCCACTGACTCAAAAAGCCACTGGCAAATGCATCACCTGCACCGGTCCGATCAATTGCCGGTACGTCCTCGTACATCGCCGCCCTGACAATCGTTACGCCATCAGATGCCATCGAACCGTTCACGCCGTCTGTCAGCAACACTACCGGTACGAGCTCCTTCGCTCGTCGTACAAGCTGCTCTAGATCATTACCCGGCACTAACTGCTGCATTTCTTCTTTGTTTAGCGCTAACACCTCCACATCATCCAGCAGCCCCATTAACTTATCGCGCTGCGCCAGCTCCCGCTTACCTGGATTAAAGCAAATTTTCATACCGGCTGCTCGCGCCTCACGGAATACCTTATCCAAAACTGTCATCTGACCTGCTAATGTTGATGCATACAACCAATCAGCCTCGACATCTGCCACGGTAAAATCAGCTGCATGATAATGCGTTGATGCACCGCGATACGTCAAGATTGTCCGTTCACCGTTTGGCGCCAACAGCAAGACTGAGTAGCCGGTATTATATTGTTGGGAAAATTGAACATACCGCGTATCAACATTCTCCATGTCCAGATCATCCAGTACCGCCTGACCAGCCGGATCACGGCCAACAACGCCCAAAAACATCACTTCGTGGCCCTGCCTGGCAAAGGTTACCGCGGCATTCGTCGCACCACCACCCGTCGAAAAATGGATCTGGTTGACGTCAGCCTTAGCACCGAGCTCTAACTTGGCGAAACAACGTTCTGGGCTCTCACACACCGGCTTCAATGCGTCTGACTGGCTTAAAAAAACATCTTGCACACCAGCGCCGGCAGTAATAATTTTTGCCACTACACCACTGCCTTTCCGGCTGAGCCAAAAGCCCGAATCTTAGCCTCAACCACTTCCTGAACGGCTGCGTACACAGGTGGCATTAGCTTAACAATGGCATATTCATTTGGATTTTCACGCAAGGTTTTTTCCAGTGTGGTGCGAAAGGCGTAGCGCATATCAGAGTTGATGTTGATTTTGGAGACACCAATTTTCGCCGCTTCCTCAAAATAATGCAGTGGCGTACCCGACCCACCGTGAAGCGAAATCTGACAGTGCAGCGCCTGGCGAATGCGTGCTAATAATTCCAAATCTAACACTTTCGGTACTGGATATAACCCATGCAAATTCCCCACTGCCGCCGCAAAGGTATCAATCCCCGTCGCCTCGACAAATGCTCGCGCGCCGTCTGGCGTAGAAAAGGTTTTCTTGATTTCTTCATAGTCAATAGCTTCAGTGTGAACGTTAGAGCTGCCACCAAAATAGTGCGGCTCAGACTCCACCAACGCGCCGGTAAATTTAGCGTACTCCACGACCTCGCGAGTTTTGGCGATGATTTCCTCATCAGAAGCGTCGTGATTTGCCTGGGAGATGTCAATATGCACAAACTCATAACCCGCATCAATGGCTCGTTTACAGCCCTCAACCGTCGGCCCGTGATCCAGGTTCAAGTACATCTCAATGCCGTATTCAGCCTTGTAATTGTCCACCAAATCGCGTACGTTCTCTAGTCCCATGGCTTTCACTTCGGCGTCCGAAACCTCAACTAGCACCGGCGACTGGAGTTTTTGTGCTGCCCGTGCCACGGCGATCAGCGTTTCTTGATTGTCAATATTGAACGCCCCGACCGCAAAATGTTGCGCCCGTGTTCGCTGCATCAAATGACGTGCATGCGTAGTATTGCGCCGAATGTCAGAAATTGTCAGTCCCATAACCTCGCTTCATCCCTTATGTTGCTTATGGTTATTATAGCAACGATGGCAAAAAATAAAAAGAGGTGAATGAGACCTAGGGTTTATTTCTGTACGGTTTTCATCAAAGCACCAGTAGTGATTTTAGCTATAGTATAGTTTCAATTCTGATGAGGAAACTTGTCTTTTTACTTACCGTAGTAACGTAGGGGATTGCTACACTTGTGACATTTACCCATGCAGGGATACTCAAGAAGTCTCCCGGTATCTATATAAGCCTAAATAGGTGACAGGTTATCTTTGACATGTCGAACGATTGTCTCGACATCCAGTCCATGCTTTTGCCATAATTCAGCTACTGTGCCACTCTCGCCGAACTGGTTGTGGACACCGATACGCTTTATTTTGACTGGCAATTTCTCGCCGAGTACTTCCGCTACCGCGCTACCAAATCCGCCGGCGATTTGCCCTTCTTCTGCCGTCACCACACAGCCACACTTTTGAGCGGTAGCGATGACCGCCGCTTCGTCGAGTGGCTTGATAGTACTAAAATGCACGACCTCCGCCTGGATACCGGCGTACGCCAATTGCTCCGCTGCCATGAGCAGCTGATATGTCATTGTACCTGTACCGAGTAACGCCACATCGGCACCCTGCCGCAGCACAGACGCCTGGCCAATCGCCACTGCACCATCCAAGAACAGCGGCGTGTCAGCTCGCGGCAGCCGCACATAGTTTGGCCGTGAGTCGGTCGCCATCACCGCCGCCATCATTTCAGCTTCGCAGGCATCACCCGGGGCTAAGACTACCATGTTCGGTAAACTCCGCATCAGCGCGATATCCTCCAGCATTTGGTGTGTTGCGCCGTCCGCACCAACATTCAGCCCGGCATGCGAGCCGACCAGCTTGACCGGCTGGTTATTCAGGCAAATCGTCGTCCGAATTTGTTCCCAATTACGCCCCGGACTGAACGCCGCATAACTGGCTGCAAACGGAATATTACCCATCGCTGCTAGCCCTGACGCCACCGTCACCAAATTTTGCTCTGCCACACCAACCTCAATAAACCGCGGCGCACCGATCTGCTCGGCAAACTCACCAAAGCCGACACTTTCTGCCAAGTCAGCGCTTAGCGCCACAATCCGACTATTGTTCACTGCTGAGTGAACTAATCCGTTACCAAAACCGCGCCGCATTGACGCAGTATTTCCTGCACGCCAATCGCTCCGTAGCACACTCATACACTCGCCCCCTCTCCCGGCTGTTCCTTGGCAGCCACTAGGCCCAATTGCGCCAGTGCGGCAGCGGCTTGCCCAAGATTTGGCGCCTTGCCGTGCCACCGATAATCACCCTCCATAAAATCAACACCACGCCCGGGTATCGTATGCGCAATAATTACGCTCGGCTGCTCACGTACTGCCTGTGCTGCTTCAATTGCCGTAATGATCTGCGCTATGTCATGTCCATCAATTTCCTGTACCTGCCAGCCGAAACTGCGCCACTTCTCACCCAAATCACCCAGTGGCATGACCTGCTCAGTACTGCCGCCAATTTGAATAGCATTACGATCAACGATGCTGATCAGTCGACCTAATTTATACTTGGCTGCAAACATCGCCGCCTCCCAAATATTGCCTTCATTAAGTTCACCGTCACCTAAACTACAATATACCAGGCGATCCGAGCCCTGTAAGTACTGCAGATGGTACGCCATACCAGCAGCTTGACTGAGGCCACAACCGAGCGGCCCGCTCGTTGTCTCTATCCCTGGCAGCTTCACTCGCTCCGGATGTCCTTGTAACCGCGAGCCAAACTGTCGTAAGCTCATTAATGCTGACTCTGATAAAAATCCACTCGTCACCATTGCTGCATATACTAGAGGTGCGTAGTGGCCGTTGCTCATAACAAATAGATCACGATCAGGCCAATCCGGCTCTTCTGGCCGTAATCGAAGAATCCGAAAATACAGTACCGCCATCACATCAGCAAAACCCAGCGGTCCTGCTATATGTCCACTGCCGGCAGTCGCTACTTGGCGAATAACCAGCTGCCGTAATTCTTGCGCCTTCTTTTCTAGCTGGCCAGTCGTGAGTTGACTCATGGTAAACTATCCGAGCACACCTGTCTTGCTAATCTCCTGCTGGAGCTTGGCAAACATTGCTGGTGGATCAGTCGCTTTTTGAATCGTCCCGCCAACATTCAGTACGTTCACACCACCCTGAACAAGGCTGTAGGCATTATCAACCATCACGCCACCATCCCAGCCAATTTCAACATTCGGATTAATCAACTTGACGAGCCGAATTTTCTCGAGCTGCATCAGACTGGCTGTCCCACCGAACTTACCTAGCTCACCACTAAAAATCAGGACGTGCTCTGCCTCCTTAATAAGTTCTTCGACGGTTCGCGGTACTGTTGGCCTCAGTAGCGCCAGTCCAGCCATAATGCCCGAGCGCTTAATTTCTTTGAGTGCCCCCAATACGTCGCCTTCGGCCTCAGCATGAATGATGATCAAGTGCGGCCTCAGTGCAATCAACTTTGGTACATACTCATCCAATTTGTTCACCATAGCATGAATATCAATTGTCCAGCCTTCTGGTGCCCATAATTCTGGGACACTAACGGTAAACGTGGGTGCAAACTCACCGTCAGTCAAATCGATATGCACCCGTTCGGCAAAGCCGGTAATTCTATCGACTTGTTCTTTGTATTGCTGGGCGTTCTCTGCCAAAATTGCCGGGGCGATCACACTACTCATACGATTTCATCCAACTGCGCATTGCGCCGGTTATACCGCGGAGCATCCGCATAAGCCGTATTTAACCATGTTTCAATAATACCCCTCCAGGCAGCTTCATTATCCTCTAGGATTCTAGCTGGTAGACACAGTACATTTGAGTTATTGTCGTTCCGTGTCATCTTTGCCTCATGCGCATCCCAAATGACACTAGCACGAATCCCCTTGAAGCGATTTGCCGCCATACACATACCCTGGCCACCGCCACAGATTAAAATTGCCCGTGGATCATCGCTATCATCACCGATCACCCGCAGTGCTGCTGCTGCCGCAAACTGCGGAAAATCATCATCAGGGTTGAGCTCGCGACCGCCGACATCCTCTACTGCATAGCCATTCTTTGCTAAATACGCAAATACTTTTTCTTTTAATGCAAACCCGCGATGATCTGAACCAAGATAAATCTTCATGGGTTTAGTATAAGCGGTTTAGGCGATATTTGCAACCGATCAAGTCCTTGGAAGCTCAACTCATTACGTCGAGCCGCAGCCAGCCAACACCTTACCCATCGCTTCTTTTTCCGCATTTGTTACCCATAAATGATATTTGCGCTTAACCGCCACTTGTCGTTCGATATATTGACAGTGGAACGGTTTGTTGGGAGGTAACCAAGTTGCCGCATCACCATCACCCTTAGCTTGGTTAGCTGGACCATCAGTAGCTAACAAGTTTAACGGGTCATTCGCTAATTTTTCTCGCTCTTCCTGTGGAAGTTGCTGTGCACCTTTTTGCCAGGCATCGCTCAATGCTACTACGTGATCAATCTGCACTTTCGACGAAGTCTCTGGACCGCGCTGAAACTTGATTACCTGACCAGTATACGGGTCACGCAGTGTTCCAGTCAGCACACGGCACTTATCATCAGTTTTTGCTTCTATTAAATCCCGCGCCAAAATAACTTCGCGTACGGAGCAGCCACCGATTTTACCCCAGCCATCACCGAACTGTTTACGGGTGTACCCCGTTTTGGGCGCACGCCCTTTAACCTCTAACTTAGCTAACTCCGCCCGAGCGTTTGAGTTACCAAACAATTGCTGCTGCATGGACGGTGAAGTTGGTGCAACCCTCGGCTGCTGCAGCTGTATTGCCCAGACCATGACACCCGCCACCGCCATAACGAGTAGTGCCATTATCTGTCGACGTCTAATTTTCCCTACTGCCATATCTATATTATAATGAAACTATGAAAACAGTTCCACGCCTACTCGACACATTTACATCCCATCACTATAACCTAACCCTCGACCTGACACGCGCCGAAGAAAAATCATTTTCTGGTACAGTGATTATTACTGGCGAGTCAACTGGTTCGTCGATTTCACTACATGCCAAAGATTTGACCATTCATATGGCGTTGATCGATGACCAGCCTGCTGAGTTCTCTCATGGTGAGTTTGATGAATTACGTTTGTCGCGCCCAGAGTTTTCCAGTGGTCAGCACACCGTTCGCATCGACTTTTCCGGCACCATCACCGACGCTATGCATGGGCTGTATCCGTGTTATTTCACGCATGACGGCGTGAAAAAGCAACTGTTTGCCACTCAATTTGAATCACACCACGCCCGCGAGGTATTCCCGTGTGTTGACGAGCCAGCTGCCAAAGCAACCTATGACGTCACGCTCGTGACCACTCCGGGGCTCACCGTCCTTGGTAATATGCCTTTCACTACATCATCTGAAAAGGATGGTGCGCTGACAACCACTTTTGCGACCACACCGCGGATGAGCAGTTACTTACTGGCTTTTGTTGTTGGCGAGCTGCACAAGAAAACTGCCCGCACCACCTCTGGTGTTGAGGTCAATGTTTGGGCCACACCAGCCCAAAGCGAGGAGACGCTGGGTTTTGCGCTGGACATCGCCACGCGCTCCATTGATTTTTATGATGAATATTTTGGCGTGCCATATCCACTGCCAAAGTCTGACCACGTGGCGCTACCAGATTTCTCGTCGGGTGCCATGGAAAACTGGGGACTCATCACCTACCGTGAAAGTTGCCTGCTGGCTGACCCGAAATTAACGCCAGAATCGTCCAAGCGCTTCATCGCCACCGTCATCGCTCACGAACTCAGCCACCAGTGGTTTGGCAATCTGGTGACTATGCAGTGGTGGAATGACCTGTGGCTAAACGAGAGCTTCGCCAATATGATGGAATACGTCGCAGTCGACGCACTGCACCCCGAATGGCGAATGTGGGAGGATTTTGCGACGGGCGAAGTCACCGCAGCGCTGCGACGCGACAGCCTGGACGGCGTGCAGCCAGTGCAGGCCGATGTTAATCACCCGGACGAAATCAGCACGTTGTTTGACCCGGCAATTGTCTACGCTAAAGGCGGGCGACTGCTGGTCATGGTGCGGCGATTGATTGGCGAGGAGGCGTTTCGTGCAGGACTAAAATCATATTTTGAAAAATTTGCTTACCAAAACACTGTTGGCGATGATTTGTGGCGGGAACTAGAAACTGCCAGCGGCCAGCCAATTATTAGTCTGATGAACACTTGGATTTCTCAGCCAGGACTACCAATTGTGCGAGTCGAGCAGGACAATTCGACTGAGCAACCCACCGCCACCCTTCGCCAAGAACGCTTTTTCATCGGCGATCATCAGCCATCCGACGCCTTGTGGCCGATTCCATTGTTCGCCAACCAACCACTTGATGACGAAATTTTGACCGAGCGGGAAAACACATTCACCATTGAAAAACCGCTGCAGCTGAACTGCGGACTGAACGGGCATTTTGTGACCAAATATGACAACGCTACTCGTGAGCAACTGCTAGCCAACATTCACGAACTGCCGACTCTGGACAAAATCTGCCTACTCCAAGACGCTACATTGTTAGCTCGGTCTGGATTTGAAAATTCAGCTTCACTCCTACCGCTGGCACTGTCGCTGAAACACGAAACCAACGAAAAGGTTTTCGACATGGCGGCTGGTACACTGGTGGAGTTACGCAAATTTGTTGACGATGATGAAGCAGGACGCGCTCAGTTAAAGCATATTTCTGCTAAATTTGCCCACGATACATTTATGGAACTTGGTTGGGATGAACAGGATGGCGAGTCCGATGATGATCGAGAGCGACGTACGGCAGCACTGGGTCTGATGTTGTATAGTGAGGATTCGGCGGTACTCATGGAAGCTAAGCAACGCTTTGACCAAACGAGCCCAGATAATTTACCGGCCGAGATTCGCCCGCTTATCATCAACGCTAATGTCAGACATTTTGAGACGCCAGAAATGATTGACAGGCTTTTTACGATATATCAGAATACACCGTCAGCTGACCTGCAGGTTGATATCGCGCTGAGTCTGACCTCGACGAAGAATCCAGCAACCACCAAGCGAATTTTAACAGCGATCAAGGATGCTGATAGTATCCGTCCGCAAGATGCCAGCAGATGGTTCGCCTATTTAATTCGCACACGAGAAAACCGACACATTGCCTGGAATTGGCTGAAAGATAATTGGACGTGGGTGAAAGATACTTTTGGTGGCGATAAGAGCTATGATACGTTTATCCGCTACGCCGCGAGCGCCTTGTTAACTCGCAATGAGCTAAACGATTTCACCAAATTTACCACACCACTACGCATCGAACCAGCCCTGGCTCGCACCATTGATCTGGGTATCCGGGAGGTCGCCGGCAGAGTAGCACTAATTGAACGGGATCAGGCCGCGGTTATTGATGCGCTTAACAAGTAATGTGAGCTATGCGCTTTTACTATTGACTTATTTAATATCAAGTGGTATTATAATGGATAAGCATTTGGCCACACTAAATGGAGCTGGCACTTGTTTGAGGTGATCAATTAACTCAATTTAAGGAGATTGTATGAAGAATCACAACACTATTGGTAACTTGGGAAATATACTACGTAAGGGGGGTGACTTTGTGCGGACCATAGGGGGTAAGGCCTTGGTTGGGATCCTGGCCGGTGCAGCTACACTTGGAGTCGCAGGCTGCTCAGGGGGGGAAACCACCGAACACAAGACCGTCTCAGTGGCTTGTAGTGATCCGGGGACAGTACCACGGGTCGAAGGTATCGTAAATAACAAATATGTAACCGGAGAACCGATGCGTGGAGTAGTTGAGGCTGATTGCCCCGGCGGTGATATCATAGTCACCGGGATAAATGATGGCACAAAGCCAAGAAGCACCGCCACGCCAACCGTCGAGAGTCCCCTATATACCCTTGATATAACCGCCCTTTGCTCACGAGGCGACGCAGGCTTCAACACGCGCGTTGTTGACATGTCAGGGAAGGGTACGGCCGGCAACAACATGTTTGCAGCCTCCATACGAGACTGCTCTATCGAAAGTGCAGTAATCAACCGAGACCCTAGTTAACGACTAACGACACATTGCCAAATTATAGCCTACACCACCAGGCATTCGGTGTTGTAATCCCTATCAACAGCTATAGCTAGCATCCGCATATCACACCCCTCGTACTGCGGATGCTTTGCCATGAATAATTCAGCCGCGAAGCGCATTTGCTGCTGCTTTTTGGCAGTAATTGCTGCCAGCCCACCGCCAAAGTTGTCGTTCTTACGATATTTTACCTCTGTAAAATACAACGTATCGTCCTTCGAGCTGACGATATCAATTTCGCAGTACCGTGTCCGCCAGTTGCGGGCAATGATCTCATGGCCATCCGCCACTAGCCAGTCCGCGGCGGCCTGTTCACCCCTATCCCCAATCTGGCGGGTTGTTGCTAATTTTTCCGTTTCTGGAGCGGTATTCGGTAAGTCGATTTGCGTAACATCTTCAGCACCTACAGAATCGACTGGAGTGATATCCTCGGAAAAAATTTGGGCAACTTTACGTGGGTCCTGAATTATTTTCTGAGGATATCCGACAGGCGACTCATTCGGTAGAGCACTTGACTTTTTCTGATGCAGACTCCGTGGCTTCACGCTATCCGTATACTTCTGTAGCGGCGCAAAGCTCAGCCGGTGCAGCGGCGTCACGCCCAGCCGCTCAATCGCCACCCGGTGCTTGGCCACGCCATAGCCAGCATTCGACGCGAAGCCATACCCTGTATAGGCTACATCTTGCTCGACCATAAACTGGTCGCGCGCTACTTTAGCGATAATTGATGCTGCCGATACGCTGGGGATCAAACCATCAGCTTTCGCCATCACTGTCACATATCGCTCCAGAGCCGTATCCGCCAGAAAATTAATCGTCCCGTCAATGATGATTTCATCAAATGCCACATCCTTCTCTTTACACTGGGCCTGAATTTGCTTGACTGCCCGCCGCGTTGCCAGCCGCAGCGCTTGGCTCATACCAACGTTGTCCAATTCCCCGGCACTCACCCAGCCCAGCGCCCAGGCGGCTGCCTGCTCACGAATCTCCCCATCCAAAGCTTCGCGGCGTTTTTTGGTTAATTTTTTACTGTCGTTTAGCCCCTCAATATCCGCACCACCCAAAATCACCGCGCCCACCACCAATGGCCCCGCCCATGGCCCACGCCCAACTTCATCAATGCCGAGGATCATGCGCGTACTGGCCCTTTTTTGCCGCCAAAGTTACGACCATCCAGCCAAACCACACCGTCGCCGCACCCAGCGTATTTGCCAAAATATCCCAACTGGTATCGTCCAGCGTGATACGCGCCAAACCAACTTTGACCATGCATAATTCCGCCAGTTCATTGATGCAACCAAGCGCCGACACGAGAGCGAATAGCGAAAACGCCATCACTAACCAGTGCGACCGCCAGTGCATCGCCAGTACCAGGTACACCCACAACAGCCCCGTAAACACTCCGCCGCCAACGAAATGCGTCGTAAAACTGGTGTCTCGCCCGTCGATGAGCGGCGACGGTAAATACCACGAGATGAAGAATAGCATACATGCAAGATATAACAACCAACGATACTTCTTTTCGTCAGTGAAGCCATGACGGCGCAACACATATGGCACTGCACATGCCAACATTACCGGAACAAACACAGAGATATAATGAAAGATTGACATACTGGCATTATACCATGAGAAAACCGCCCCAGAGAGGGCGGTCTGTATGCCTCAAAATCAATTACGCTGCTTTGTGACGTGCTTCTACTTCAGCAGCCTTGGCATCAAGTTCTGCCTGAGCGGCGTCTTTTTCAGCCTGCTTGGCAGCGGCAGCTTGTGCAGCTTCTTCTTTCAAGCGTTCAGCTTCCGCTTCAGCCTTGGCATCGTGTACGTTGTTGACAGCTACGCGGTCAAAGTTTTTGGCGGTCAGACGAGCTGATTTACCAGAACGCTTGCGTAGGAAGCTGAGGAACTTACGGCGAACCTTGGCACGGCGAACAATTTCCACCTTCTCGATCAGTGGGCTATGCAGCAAGAATGATTTTTCCACGCCGATACCTGAGGCAATTTTACGAACGGTGATGCGTGAGGTGTGCGAGCCTTTGTTGTCGGTGCGAATAACCACACCTTCAAACATCTGGATACGCTCTTTATTACCTTCTTTAATCTTCTGGTAAACACGAACGGTGTCACCGCTGCGAGCGTCAACAACTGCTTGCTTTTTCTGTGCTTGATTGACTTTGTTGATTAGATCAAAACTCATGATATTTTCCTCTGTTTCGGGATCTTGACAGCTGGCCATATAGTTGTATCCCTATAGCTCCACACTGAAAGACTCGATATTTAATGTCACCGATACAATTAGTTATCAATTCTAGCACAATTGCCCAAAGATAGCAACTACTGAAAAGTTCACCGAACTGCGCTATAATTGACCGCATGGATTACAATACACTAGCACTTGAATTACACAAAAAATATAAGGGTAAAATCACCACTAGTTTGCGCGACCAGGAGGAGTTGGACCGCGATAAATTGAGCTCATATTATAGTCCAGGCGTGGGTGCGGTCAGCCAAGCGATCGCCGAAAACCCAGCAGACCTACCAAAGTACACTTGGACGAATAATTTGGTTGGTGTTATCTCTGACGGCTCAGCTATTTTGGGCCTCGGTGACTTGGGACCAAAAGCCGCCATGCCAGTGATGGAAGGCAAGGCACTACTGTTCAAGCATTTCGCCAATGTCGACGCTGTACCGGTTGTCCTGGATGTTCACGACACGGAAGAAATTATCGCCACGATTAAGGCAATCGCACCGAGTTTTGGAGCCATCAACCTAGAGGATATCGCCGCACCAAAGTGTTTTGAGATTGAAGAGCGCCTCAAGGCCGAGCTGGATATCCCCGTGTTTCACGACGACCAGCACGGTACGGCAGTCGTGGTGTTGGCGGGGTTGATCAATGCCGCGAAACTAACTGGGCGCAGCCTGGCAGACTGTAAATTTGTGGTCATTGGCGCGGGCGCAGCTGGCACGGCCATCATCAAACTGCTGCATCTATACGGTGCGAGAAATATCGTGGCAGTAGACAGCCGCGGCATCGTTAGCGCATCTCGCACTAATCTAAATACGGAAAAAACTGCACTATTAGAGTACGTCGATGCGTCGCAATCTGGCTCAATTGACGACGCCATCACTGATGCTGACGTGTTCATCGGTGTATCGCGGGCTGGACTGCTCACGCCTGAGTTGGTACAGAAAATGGCCAAGGATCCGATCATCTTTGCCCTGGCAAACCCAGTCCCAGAAATCATGCCAGACGTCGCCCGACAAGCCGGTGCAGTGGTGGTCGCCACTGGCCGTAGCGATTTTCCAAACCAAGTGAATAATTCGCTGGCCTTTCCAGGCATCTTCCGCGGGGCGCTCGATCACGGCGTGAAAAAAATCACTGACCAGCACAAACTTGCTGCCGCTGAAGCTTTGGCTGGGCTAGTCGAAAACCCAACCGCTGACGAAGTCATCCCTTCGCCATTTGATGAGCGAGTGGTTTCAACCGTCGCTCGCGTTATCATATAGCATTGATTTATCAACTAATAGTAATAATCATTCGGGTATCACTAGAAACCACCTCTGAACGTGAAGCTTTACTAAAATTCGCTAGATCAGATCACTCGATTAATTTCCTCAAGTGTCGTCTCACCACGCAGGGCTGCTAATACACCCGCTTGTAATAATGTCACCATGCCATTTTTCTTGGCCGCAGCCTCAATTGCTTCAGTGTGAACATCGGCAATATCGCCACGTAGGAATTTCTGAATTTCCTCGGTCACCACCAGTTGCTCCATCACTGGGATGCGCCCCTTATAGCCAAACGGCACCTCGTCGGTCGCCACGGGTCGCCACAGCTTGAACGTATCAAGATCAGGGCAATCAACGTGCTGCGGCAGATCTCGCAAGACTTCCTTTACCCAGTTACGCGTCGCTTCATCTGGCTCATATTCCTCCTTACTCTCATCGTGCAGTCGCCGCACCAACCGCTGAGCAATCAACAGGCGCACTGCTGAACTAAATATTGGATTCTGCCCGATCATATCAATAATTCGACTAAACGCCGCTGACGTCGAGTTAGCATGAAAGCTTGACAGCACCAGATGCCCGGTAATCGACGCCTGAATTGCTGTCTTGGCGGTTTCCTGATCACGAATCTCACCAACCATCACGACGTCCGGGTCAAGACGCAATACACTACGCAACCCATCATCAAACCGCTGGCCCGCCGTCGTATCAATCGGGATCTGTGTAATGCCAGGGATGGTATTCTCCACTGGATCTTCCAGCGTGATCACTTTACGATCTGGCGTATTGAGTGCGTTGAGAATGCTATACAAAGTCGTTGATTTACCCGAGCCAGTTGGACCAACGAGCAGCACCAGGCCTCGCGGATGAGAGATAACCTCATCAATTTGTGCCCGCTCAGCCGCACCGATACTGAGTAAATCTAGATTCAGCATCGAGGTGTCAAAATTAAATAAGCGCAGCACCACGTCTTGACCATACATAGTTGGCACCGCTTCAACACGGAGGTTAAGGAGGTGTGATGCGCCATCACGATGAATCTCTTGTTGCATATGACCTGATTGCGGCTCATTTGACGCCGTCGAAATATTTGCTCGCGAGGCCAGCGCCGCCATGATAACTCGATAACGGTCGCGGCCCAGCTCCGCTACCGAGTGCAGCGCACCATCAACACGCATTCGCACCCGAATAGTATCACGCTGATTTTCAATATGGATATCTGAGGCATTCAGCCGATCCGCCTGATCAATTAGATAGTTAAAGACGTCATTTGTCCCGACAGTTGCTAGTGTTTGACTAACCTGCTGAAGCGTATCACTATCACCCTCTTTGGCAATTTCAATATTGTCATAGATCACTTTTTTCGGCGGATCAAACCGTAGCATTAATGATCGAAAACCCGAGGCTGATATCAGAAAGAATCGAGCAATAATACCCTGTTCGCGGTAGTTACTGGTCATTGTTGCTACTAATGACTGCGGCGTCTGTGACGTAATGCCAAATCGATATGACTGCTCGTCAGGATTTATCGCTAGTGGCACAATATGTCCGCTGTACATTTCTTCAATTGTTAAAATATCACGAATAAGCGGGATTGTTTGTTCGAACTCGCGAGTATCCAGATACTGCAAGCCCAAAATCGCCGCTCGTTTTCGTGTCGCATCCTCGTCTTGATCGCGACGCTGTTGCTGAATTCGATCTTCGTCCATTGTATGTAATTATAGCAAAAAGCTTATTCTTGGGCGAGTGTTATAATGATACTATGCCAGAAATCACTCTCCTCGTGCACAATATTCGCTCAACATACAATGTCGGTGCAATCATGCGAACGGCTGAGGGATTTGGCGTGAAGCAGATTGTATTTAGCGGCTATACGCCGTATCCTGATTTACGATTAGGTAATCCTCAGACTATCGATCCAAGACTACCGCATCTTACTGAAAAGCTAACCACCCAAATTCACAAGACAGCACTAGGTGCAGAAATGATGCTGCCCTTTACCTATATAGCTGATATTCGCCAGTGGTTGGCGGAGAATACTGACACGAAACGTTTGCCTGTTGTTGCCCTAGAGCAATCAGCATCTAGCGTGAGACTTGATATATTTCAACCGCCAGCTCGCTTTGCCCTACTCCTCGGTGAGGAAGTTCACGGTATTGAGTCAGACATTCTGGCGCAGTGCGATCATAGTATCGAAATTCCCATGCAGGGTTCTAAAGAATCATTTAACGTCTCGGTCGCGGCCGGCATCGCACTCTACGGCCTCTGTTTTTCGCACTAAATATAGCTCTAGGCTAGATCATAATCCCCACGGGCGTAAACGATGTCACGATTGCCATTAAAATCAATGTCACATACCAAATCTTGCGATTAAACTGATATTTCTCGACCACCACAACTAAAAGCAGGCCGATAATCAGTCCAAGTGGCAGCGCTTGGATCACTATCACGCCCAGCTCAATCGGCTGCTTCAGCCGTAGCCACAATGCCGCTAGTACGACACACACCACCAATTTTACAAAAAAAGTACTGTCATTTTCATACAGCCGCTCTCCCCCCTTGCGATTCGTGATAATACTCGCTCTTGAGCGATTACGAGCATAGGTTCGTGATTTTTGTCTTGCCATAAGCTTTTTTATCATACCATATCCACACCCATAACAGCAAAGCAGCTCCGCGTAAAAGCGGGGCTGCCTCAAGTGTTTGCGCTATTGCGCAATAGACTACCACATATCTGCTAGGTGGACTGACTTAAATCCGTTCCAGCCATGGCCAATCTCTATTGGACCGCCACTAAATGGCCAGTTCATGTTGCCGTTATTTGTGTACTGCAACAAGCGTCCGTCCTTCGTCCGACCAACAATATCCGCCCGACCATTGGTATCCATATCACCAAGCATAACGGTATCAAATCCATTCCAGCCGTGGCCAATTTGGCGACCACGCTCAAACATTACCGTGTGGTTATTGCGCCCACGGTTGAGATACGACCACATTGTACCGTCCTGACGCACAGCAAGGATATCATCAAAGCCATCACCATTTAGATCACCGGCAACAATTGATCGAAAGTTCTTCCAGCCGTGACCGATCTGGCGCGCTTCGTCTGATACGAAATCATGCGTTCCCTCAAGTTTCTTGTAACGCAAATATACCTTGCCTGCCATGAGGTTACCATTATTATCAATATAGACATGTGAAGCTGGGCTGTCTTTACCGTTCAGCCTAGCGAACACTGAATCCATATAATAGTCAACGTCGCTGACCAGTGGCGCGTCAGCGAATGGCGATGTCATCGAGCCATTATTGAGTAGCACCTTGGCTTTTTGGTTTTTTGGATAAGCTACGATGTCTGGTCGACCATCATTATCCATATCAGCAAATTTGATATCGGTATACTTGTCAAATCCTTGACCAATCTTCATCGAGCCACCACTAAACGGCCAGCCTGGAATAGCATTATTATGATACAGCCACAATGAGCCATCTTTACTCAGGCCAATCGCATCATTAAAGACGACGCCCTCGGTAGCACTGGCAACTGGCGCGCCACTCAGCATCAAGCCAAATACTGTCGCTGACAACCCAAGCGCCGTTACTGTTTTCTTTAGTATTCCCATATGTCCCTCCACCGCCATAGACGGTATTTATTTAGTACACTCCTACCGTACTACGTTTTCTAAACAAAAGCAATCCCGCTTGTGGTTGTTAAGCGGGATTGCGGCACACTGTACTATCAGATTAGAGAGTTACATCCGAATCTCGGCGTCAACGCCGGCCGGCAAGCTCAGGTTCTGCAAGCTATCAATTGTTTTTGGGGTGGCGTTAGTGATATCAATGAGACGCTTGTGAGTGCGCATCTCGTAGCTTTCACCACCCATTTTGTAGACGTGTGGGCTCTTTACCACTGTGTAGGTACTGCGGCGGGTCGGTAGCGGCACAGGACCAGCCACGCTCGCGCCAGTGCGAATTGCCGTATCAATAATTTGTTTTGCTGACTGGTCAATAACCTTGTGATCATACGCCTTCAGGCGAATACGAATCTTGATACCAGTGTCTTGAGCCATAGCTCCTCCTTTATGTGCGACTCCGTAACCTCTGCCCATACCCGCGCTTTGCGACCGGCCGAGTTCTCGGAGTAAATTAATACTACCCGGCAATTATATCACAATGTCCAGTATATCGCCAGCTAAGAGTAGTCGGATTTACCCAGTACAAATGTTATTGCAAGCTACGAATTGCTTCTGCCACCACTTCGGCCGAATGACGTAGCGCCGCCTGTTCGCGCTCATTAAGCGGATAGCCTGTCAAGATTTTTACACCATCTGCACAAATCGTTGATGGTAGGCCAAGCACTACATCGTGCAGTCCATACTCGCCCTCAACCAGTGAACAAACTGGATAGACCGAACGAGATGATGAGCGCAGAGCGGAGACTATTTTGGAGATAACAAAACCAATTCCATAATACGTCGATCGCTTACTCTCAATCACCCGATATGCTCGTTGGCGGATTTTTTCTTCAATGCCATCGACCATCGCTGGCTTGAACCCGGGATAATCAGCGAGCGGCACCTCGCCAACCTGTGCTGATTCAATCGTCGCAAATGATGAATCACCATGCTCCCCCAAAATGTATGCGTCAACCTCCCGACTGTGTACGTCTAGCTGATCTGCAATATATGATTTCAGCCGTGACGTATCAAGCGTTGTCCCCGTGCCAAACACCCGGCTTTTTGGCAAACCTGATTCTTTCAGTGCTACGTACGTTAATACGTCAACCGGATTAGACACCACGATGATATATGGTTGAACACCATTTTTCATAATATTTTTGATTGTCCCACGCATAATCTCAGCGTTCACGCTAAGCAACTCTAGTCGTGTCTGCCCCGGCTGCTGTGGAGCGCCAGCAGTAATAACAACGATGTCATCAGTCTTGATGTCATCATAATCACCCGGTCGCACTACAACACACCGATCAATCCCCATTGCATCATTGATATCAGCCGCCTGCCCCCACGCCAAGTCAGGGTTGCGGTCAATTAACACAATTTCCTCAACCACACTCCGTAGCGCGCACGCATACGCTGCTGTTGCACCAACCATCCCACCTGCGCCGACGATCACCAACTTCTGTTTATTCATGTTTGTCTCCTGATTTTTATTGCGATAACTCCTCTACTGTAACGCTATATCGTTGTTTTGTCAAGATGCTCATGGTAATATATCATTAAAAAATCCCCCGGAAACCAGGGGATTTTTGGGTTGCAGCGTAAAGACTATTTGTTAATCTTTGTCACCACACCAGCACCAACGGTACGGCCACCTTCGCGGATAGCAAAGTTCAAACCTTGCTCCATAGCGATTGGGGCGAGCAACTTAACCTTGAAGGTTACGGTGTCGCCTGGCATAACCATTTCTTTGTCAGCTGGCAATTCAACTTCACCAGTCACGTCAGTGGTGCGGAAGTAGAACTGTGGCTTGTAACCCTTGGAGAATGGAGTGTGGCGACCGCCTTCTTCCTTCTTCAAGATGTACACTTCAGCTTCAAATTCGGTGTGTGGGGTAATAGTGCCCGGCTTTGCCAAGACCTGGCCGCGCTCAATGTCAGTCCGCTCAATACCGCGCAGCAAGACACCGGCGTTGTCACCCGCTTGACCCTGATCCAGAGACTTCTTGAAGGCCTCAATACCGGTCACCACAGACTTCTGAGTTGGGCGAATACCAACGATTTCAACTTCGTCGTTAATCTTAACAACACCCTGCTCGATACGACCAGTTGCCACAGTGCCGCGACCCTTGATTGAGAAGACGTCCTCAATTGGCATGATGAATGGCTTGTCCATGTCACGTGGTGGCTCTGGAATGTAGTTATCCATCGCGTCAACCAGCTCCATGATAGCGTCTTCGTACTTCTCATCGCCTTCCAGCGCTTTAAGAGCCGAACCCTTGATAATTGGAGCATTCTCATCGAAACCGTTCTTAGCAAGCAGTTCACGAACCTCTTCCTCGATCAGCTCAACCATATCTGCGTCAGCCATGTCCATCTTGTTGAGGAAGACGACGATCTTTGGCACACCAACCTGCTTTGCCAGCAAGACGTGCTCACGAGTCTGTGGCATTGGACCATCGGTTGCTGCGATCACCAAGATTGCACCGTCAACCTGAGCAGCACCGGTGATCATGTTCTTGACGTAGTCGGCGTGACCCGGCATGTCAACGTGTGCATAGTGACGATTTGGTGATTCATATTCCTGATGCGAGCTGGCAATGGTAATACCACGCTGGCGCTCTTCTGGTGCGTTGTCGATCTGGTCGTACGCAATTGGTTTGTTAACTGCGCTTGGAAGGCGCTTCGCGAGCACTGCCGTAATTGCGGCGGTCAGTGTCGTCTTGCCGTGGTCAACGTGGCCCATAGTACCGACGTTCACGTGCGGCTTGCTTCGGTCAAATGCATCTGCCATTTGTAGAAGTTCTCCTTTATTTAATTATATTTTCACGCGGGTACAGTCCATTAAACAGACCTCACGGCGTATGTCATTGATTATAACTGGTTTGCAAACTGTTGTAAATAGGGTTTATACTATGGACATGAGTATCTTTTCCAAGAAAGCAACACCCAAAGCAACGCGCATTGGCGTATATCCAAAACGATTATCGTATGACGAGCGTCAGGAGCTAAATGCCGAGTATAATCGTCGCCGTCAAACCAACCTACCAAAATTACCCTCATTAGGGATAGCCCTTCTCTTGACCGCAGCACTCGCAGCAACCTGGATACTTATCAAGTTCACTAGCTTATTTATCAAAACTAGCGGCCAATCCGCCATTTTCTTGCTATTCTTCCTGTTTATCCTCATAGCGATCTGTTACGGCGTTACCTTTTTCTACGTCAAACACATCCTCGACAGGCTCAGTGTCGGCGGTACAAAATTTGTTATCGTTTATGTCGCGCTTATTTGTATCATCCTTGGGTGCTGTCACCAACTCGGTGTCGCCCCTTTTCACACACTCCTATCACTACCACTTCCAACCCTGTTAATTGCTACTGGCGGACACTACATTGCGACGAGTATACTCGCCAAGTGCTGCATCCATTTTGAGTGGTAATAGTAATAATTGTATTATATACAACAGTTTTCTACAGATATAGATTGTTGTAATTATTACTTTTTGTTAGTTATTTTCTCTATGGTGCTTTATACTAAAAGCGTGCATTAGTAAACACTAGAGGAGAAATAATCATGTGTGGAATTGTTGGATATATCGGTGAACGCGAGGCGCAGAACATCCTTGTCGCTGAGCTCAAGCGGCTCGAGTACCGCGGCTACGATAGTGCGGGCATCGTCACTCTGTCTGATTCTGCCAAACCAACTCTGCTACGCACCAAGGGTAAAGTCGCGGCACTTGAAGAACTTGTTGGACAGCATAAGACTGGTGATATGGTTGGCATCGGACACACCCGCTGGGCAACGCATGGCGAGCCGAGCAAGCGTAACGCCCATCCACACCATGTTGGCGAGATCTACCTGGTACATAACGGTATCATTGAGAACTACCAAGACCTTAAAACGATGCTTTCCAGCCATGATTACGAGTTCAAAAGTGATACTGATAGTGAAGTGCTGGCGGCCCTGATTGACTATCTACGGCGCGATTCACCAGATTTACTAACAGCAGTCACCGGCGCGCTGAAAATGGTAGTTGGGGCGTATGGCATTGCAGTGCTTGATACGACAAACCCCGAAGAAATTATCGTGGCTCGCCAAGGCAGTCCATTGATCGTAGGCGTTGGAGATGGTGAGACATATATCGCCAGTGATGCCTCGGCACTGGTTGGCTATACCAATCAAGTGGTGTATCTACACGATGGTGAAATTGGCCGCTGTACTCGCGATGGGTTAGAACTACAGACAATCGAGTCACAGAAGCTTAATGTTAAAATCGAAATGCTCGACATGGATATGCAGGCAATTCAGAAGCAGGGTTTTGACCACTTTCTCGCCAAAGAAATTTATGAACAGCCAACCAGCCTTGCAGCGACACTAGCTGGCCGCGTACTACCCGACCAAAAATATGCGCGCCTGGGCGGCCTCAATATGAGTGACGATGAACTACGCCACGTCAAGCACGTCATCATTGTCGGCTGCGGCACTGCCTACTTTGCTGGTGTGCTGGCCAGCTACTTTATTGAGCAACTGACTGATGACGTGACTATCAGCGTCGAGATCGCCAGCGAGCTACGCTACCGCGCATTCAACGTGCCCGAGCACTCGGTCGCCATGATTGTTAGCCAGAGTGGCGAAACGGCCGATACCCTTGCCTGCCTGAATGAATTGAAGCGACGTGGCGTCAAGTGCCTCGGCGTTGTCAACGCTGTCGGCAGTACGATCGCCCGAGCGGTTGATGGCGGCGTGTACTTGCACGTTGGTGCCGAGATTAGTGTCGCCAGCACCAAGGCCTTTACCTCACAAGTCGCCGCTCTGACTATCTTTGGTATTATGCTCGCTAAGGCCAAGGGTACCAACCCACAATTTATTGATGAGTTTGTGCAAGAATTAGCGATACTACCAAGCGAGATCCAAAAAGTCCTTGACAACCAAGGCAAGGAGATACCTGCCATTGCTACGGCATATGCCGACTATAATCATGCACTCTACACCGGCCGTGATACCCTGTATCCGATCGCTATGGAGGGTGCACTGAAACTCAAGGAGGTAAGTTACATTCATGCTGAAGCGTATGCCGCCGGCGAGCTAAAACATGGCCCGATCGCCCTGATTGATGATCGTTTCTTTGAGGTCTGCTATATCCAAGACAACTGGCTGTACGAGAAGTCGCAGAGCAACTTGATCGAGATGAATACTCGTGGCGCTCACGCCATTGTTATCACCGATACGACGAAAAAGGTACCGGGCGAAACGGTGATTCGCGTCTCAACCAAATTGACGCACCTCACGCCACTCCTGTTCAATGTCGTGTCTCAGCTCCTAGCTTATCACGTTGCTGTCAAACGCGGGCATGATGTTGATCAGCCGCGCAACCTCGCAAAGAGCGTGACGGTTGAATAACGCTCTTTGCACTAGCGACGATAGTAATTTGCTAAAAATGCCTCGCGAAATTCATAGAACGTTCCGTCCTCTAGGCTGGCGCGGATGTCATCAACCAGTTTAACAATAAACCGCTCGTTGTGGATTGATAGCAACGTGCCAGCCAGAGATTCGCGGGCGTGGAGTAGATGGCAGAGGTAAGCGGCGGTATAGTGGCGGCACGTATAGCAATCGCAATGTTCCATAATTGGCTCAAACAGTTCACGGTATTTTTGGCCGCGAACATTGACCCGACCAGACAGCGTATAGGCCGCGCCGTTTCTGGCCACGCGCGTCGGACTAACGCAGTCAAAGGTATCAACTCCCTGCTCAATCGCCGCAAAGATGTCGTCTGGCTCGGAAATACCGAGCAAATGCCGTGGCTTATTCTCGGGCAAGATCTGATTGACCCACTGAATCGTCTGCGCCATGGTTTCCTTTTCCAGCGCGCCGCCGATGCCGTAACCATCAAAATCCATTGCACCTAAAAACTCAGCCGTTTGCTTGCGTAAATCTTCGTAATTTGCGCCCTGCAGTACGCCAAACAACGCTTGATATGGCTTGTCGGGACGAGCCTTGCGCAGACGTTTCACTTCCGCCAAACTCCGCTCCGCCCACGCGTGTGTCCGTGCCAAAGCCTCCACTTGATACTCATACGGATCAATCAGTGAAGTCAGCTCGTCAAAGGCGAAGGTAATATCCGCACCAATGCCCGCCTGGATTTGCATAGATAGTTCTGGCGTAAATTTGTGATACGAACCGTCCAGGTGCGATTTGAACATCACGCCATTTTCATCCACCCAAGCGTGGCGCGACGATTTTTTAGCGATGGCAATTTCCTCATCAACATCAGTACTCATGGCCAGAACTTTCTTAAAACCAGAGCCCAGACTTAGCACCTGAAAGCCGCCGCTATCAGTGAATGTCGGCCCTGACCAATTCATAAACTTGCCCAAATAACCAGCCTTTTCAATCAGTTCATGACCCGGCTGCAAATACAGATGATAGGCGTTCGCCAGCACCGCCTGCGCACCAACATCCGCCACCATCTCCGGGATCATCGCCTTAACATTGGCTTTGGTACCGACCACGATAAACGCTGGCGTTTTAATATCCCCATGCGGTGTGTGAATAATGCCAGTGCGCGCTAAGGTGTCGTCAAGCCTAGAAGTGATCTCAAAATAAAACGGTTTCATTTGATAGATTATATCAGTTTTTTCCGCTACACTATAACTATGAGCAAGAAAACCCTGGTCGAGCTTGATCCGTGGCTGGCGCCGCATGAACCCGTCATTAAGGCGCGCGAGGCGTATGTTTCGTCGACGCTTAAGAAAGTTTTGGGCGGTAAATCGCCAGCGGAGTTTGCGTTGGGGTTTCATCATTTTGGCTTACACCGGACAGCGGCGGGTTGGACGTTTCGTGAATGGGCGCCGAATGCCACGCGCATAGTGATGGTTGGCGAGTTTTCTGAGTGGCAGGAGCGCGAGGAGTTTGCCCTGCAGCCTGGCACACACGGCGAATGGAGTGTTGATTTACCGGGGAGCGCACTGCATCACGGGCAGAACTATAAGCTACGCGTCTATTGGCCAGGTGGTGACGGCTGGCGTTTGCCATCATACGCCACCTACGTCGTCCAGGATGATGATTCGGTGGATTTTTCGGCCGTCGTTTGGCGGCCTGATGAGCCGTATCAGTGGCAACACGACATTCCGCCTGCGCCGCGCGTACCGCTAATTTACGAGGCGCATATCGGTATGAGCGGTGAGGAAGAAAAGGTCGCCAGCTTTAATGAATTTACCGCCAATATCCTGCCGCGCATCAAACAAGCCGGCTATAATACCATCCAGCTGATGGCCATCGCCGAGCACCCATACTATGGTAGTTTCGGCTACCATGTTAGTAATTTTTTCGCCGTGTCATCGCGCTTTGGCACGCCCGATGATTTCAAACGGCTGGTGGACACGGCACACGGTTTGGGGCTAAGGGTCGTCATCGATATCGTCCACGCTCATGCCGCCAAAAATGAGGTCGAGGGCCTCAGTAATTTCGCGGGCAGCCCAACGCAATATTTCAAAGCTCACGATCATCCAGCCTGGGATTCGCGGTTGTTTGATTATGGTAAACCGGCGGTACTGCACTTTTTGGCCAGCAATTGCCGCTGGTGGTTGGATGAGTACCATGTTGACGGTTTTCGGTTTGATGGTGTGACCAGCATGCTATATCACGACCACGGTTTGGGCAAAAGTTTCACCAGCTATGATGATTATTTTGGCGACGATGTTGATAAGGACGCCTTGGTCTACCTCAGACTGGCAAATGACGTCATTCACGCCGTTCGCCCCGATGCCACGACCATTGCTGAGGAAATGAGTGGGTTGCCCGGACTGGCGGCACCGGCTGAACACGGTGGTCTAGGCTTTGATTATCGACTGGCGATGGGTGCGCCTGACCTCTGGATCAAAACATTGAAAGAAAAGCGCGATGAAGATTGGGACTTGGGCGAATTGGCACACACGCTGAGTTCACACCGCCCAGAGGAAAAAGTCATCACCTACGCTGAGAGCCATGATCAAGCCTTGGTTGGCGACAAGACGCTGATTTTTCGGCTGATCGACAAAGCCATGTATTGGCACATGGACAAAGCCGACCCTGATCTGGCGGTGGAGCGCGGCATAGCCCTGCACAAACTTATCCGCCTGCTGACCGCTGGGCTACACGGCGGCGGCTACCTCAACTTCATGGGCAATGAATTTGGACATCCCGAGTGGATCGACTTTCCGCGCCAGGGTAATAATTGGTCATTCAAGCACGCCCGCCGCCAGTGGAGTTTACGCGACAATGGCTTTCTCAAATACCAATGGTTGGGCGAATTTGACGCGAGCCTGATGCAGCTCATCCAAATCGTTGATGACCCGAGCGTTCACTATCTCACCATTCGTCAACACGACCACGTGGTTAGTTTCATGCGAGGCGATCTGCTATTTATCATTAACTTCTCGCCCAGCCAGTCACAGACGGACTATGTACTACCAGCAGCGGCCGGGTCATACCGAGTAGCCCTCAGCAGCGACGACCAGCAGTTTGGTGGTCACGGACGAGTCCAACAAGACCAGCGGTATTTCACCATTCAGGGGCCGCATGGCGATAATGTACGGGTATATCTACCAGCACGCAGTGGTTTGATACTCCAAAAAGAATGTTAGGTACTAGTATACGCCCCATAGCTGTACGCAGTTAAACTATGCTATACTGTTCACATGGATATAAACTCAAAAAATATCATAGCTACCTTGATCTCGCTCGGCATTCCGCCAGCCTCGGCAACAATCATACACCGTCTCCTCGTCGCTCCACCATATCACCATAGCCACACAAGTCTGCATGAACAAACGGGCTTTAGCAAAGCAGCCATTACTGGTGGGCTACGCTACCTAGAAACACTTGACATGATCTCTTACCAAACAGACGGTTCACGACGGCAATATATCACGCTTGCTATTAAACCGCTCGTCACCTACATCCAGCAACGTATATTGCTGTTTGACAAACTAGCTGACGAATTACATGCAGCATCAGCCAAGCAAGCAGACAGTGAGTTTTCATCAGATATCGCCACGGTAGCTGAGCTGTGTAGCGCAATCAACGAAACAATTTGGCAGGCTATAACGACCTGGGAAGAGCAATATACCTCTACTCATCCATCGAAGTAAGATATTCTTCTAGGAAATCGCTCCACTCCGGTGCATTCTTTTCTCGAAAATAGGCACGAAGAAAAGTAACCATAGTTTGCTGACGAATTAACGCTTCGTCTCGGCCCGGGTCGGTCATCATAATCTTTGGTAGCTTCAATAACTTTTCAAAGAAATAATTAATGAAGCTATCGCCATCATGTGTACCGCCGTTGGCGTTATATCGATGCGCATCAATGTTCACATCAGGCCAAACAGTTGGATCAAATATCCGACAACTACCGTGATTCACCGCATAAATAAGTGCCCGCTCGATACCGCATGCCCCAATCGCATCACACATATCAGCGTCAGACACCAACCGACCAGCTAGACGTTCTGGCCGCACACCATGTAGATAGCGACTATAGCCAATCCGAGCAATATTATGACGCACCGCATCCTGCAAATCAGCCGCAACACCAGCTTTTACCATAATTGACGTAGCATTATTGAGTTCATCCGCTTGCTTTTTGCCAACTAATTTATAGTCATCAACGTCGTGCAGCCATGCCGTCAACAGCACTTCGTCCATTGAAGCCGCTTCTTTATACTCATTCACGAATCGCTCCGCTAGTCGTGCCACGCGCTCAACGTGTTCGTCGCTATGGCCTGACGTATCACCGCCAAGCAGTTGGCAAACCTCCCGTCTTACTATCGTCATTGATTTGCTCATAGACTTTATTATACACCCCATGCAAGTCATGGACGTAAATCTATTTATTAGCCACGAAACCCCAAGGTGCATAATGCATCATACACACTCGGAACAACGTAAACTAGTTCACGCAGCATAATATCAACTGGTGCTGTTCGTGAAAAGATTGGTTTATTTAATGCGAGAGCATAGCCGATCTCCATCGCAGCACTTATGCCAACATAGCCTTTGGGGGCATGCAGTAAAATAAAATCAGACTGCTCAATAGCCCGTAAGTGCCAGTTTTCTATCTCCCGAGGCGACAGGCCAACTTCTGAAGCATCAACAACAAATTCACCGTCCATAAAGTCCACTCGTCGCGGTGACAATACCTGACAGCCAGTTACGGCTAGCTCGTCGTAAGCTCGCCGTAAACCGTCAATATCGCGCCTGTACGACCCACACAATACCACACGTGCTGCCCGCGGTCTAGAACTCCGCACTACCATATTCATATATTATTTCAGTCAACTCGCCGCACCCGTTGATACACGCCGTGATTTCTCGCAAAAAACTCTTGTACTTTTTTGGCTCATCACGCATCTCATCGAGTGTACGCCAGGCATTTCTACCTCCCTCAAACTGTACGGCCAATTTACCCGAAAACACCTTGCAAAACATCAGGTGAAAGATCTTGTCTTCAATAATTTCACCTGTTTGCGCATGGCGCACACGTTCATGGTATACCCCGCGATGAACAAACTCACCCCGTAAGCCCGTCTCCTCCGCCAATTCACGCGAGGCCGCATCGACGATTGACTCGGCCCACCGCACTTTGCCAGTAGGCGCACCCCAAAACCCATAGTAGGGGTGCTTGAGCCGCTGCTGCAATAAATACTGCTTTTCTCCAGCATGCTCACGCTCGATAACGAGCATAACTGCCACCTTTGGCTGCCGCTCAATGACACCAGCATCAGTATCAAGCTTATTTGCATACTCTTTGCCCTTGACCGAGAGACAGTACCCGCCGTCAACTTTCTGCACATAACCTAGCTCAACGAGCCGTTTGATATGAAATTTGATATGATCGCTTTCCAGGCCGCTCGCTTTTTGTAGTGTTGCGAAATTAGCCGCTGGCAAAAATAACAATTCCCGCAAAATTTTCGTTTGTGCCTCATGGATCTTTGCTTCAAAACTCATATTGTCTCCTTTTGGCTCTAGTGTAGCGCGATCAGATGAGAAAAACTAGGGAAGTCGACTTCCCTAGTGTAGAGGCATAGACGCACCACGCTCCTCTCATAGAATCAGAGATTAGATAATCTCAACAGCTACATCATTCCTGAGTACTGTCAGCCGACGCTCTACGAATCGCCAACTCAGCCAGGTCGGCCTCCTCTGTCCGCGGCTCACGTTCTATCCTGTCTGTGAAAAAGATACCGTTCAGATGATCTACCTCGTGCTGGATAACCCAAGCAAGCATACCCTTAAAGTCCTGTTCATGCGTCTCGCCCTGCTCATCTGTCCAGCACAACGTAACCTTAGGGTAACGCGTGGTAAAGCCCATTGGTGTCGTTTCGGGATCACCCGTCACTCCACTCAGGCAGCCCTCTGGGTTTGAGCTCTTCACAGGTTTACCGCTATATTTAACGATCTTGGGGTTAATTGCCACGAGCCGAAATGGCTTGGCTTTGGCATCCTCGGGCGGCCGCACATCGATAACAAAGATTGCGAGATTGCTCCCAATTTGATTGGCAGCGATACCTACACCCTCGGGACCCTGTGAACGCAGCGTATCGAGCATATCTGTTATGGTCTGCTGTACATGATCGCTCCCTATATCCTCATGTTCGACGGGTACGGCTTCTTGCGTTAATATTTTACGGCCATCTTCGGTAAAGATTTTTTTAATTTCGCATTCCATGTCTCTATTATACCATATTTATCGGGTAATAAATAGTAACTCTGTCGCAACATTGACGATTCTTCCATCAGTTGACAGCCAACCCACCTCTGTTATACAATGAAATTTGTATTATTATCGTGAGTCTTGGTCACCCGAGCCCACCATAGCAGATCGTGGATGACCTATCTTTATATCAAAATATAAATCTAAGGAGTTTTACCTTGCGACAACAACACGCAAAAATAACATTACAATTACTATGGCGAGCGTCACGTCCATACAAATGGCGGCGCAATCTAGCTCTCATCATAACTACATTAACCCTAGTGGTGGGCACAATTGTCGGGCCGCTGATTATCGCACAGCTCCTGGATATGATTCAACATGGGCAGCTGCAGACTGACTCTGTGTGGACACTTGTGATTCTCTACGGCCTCAGCCAACTGTGGTCAGAGATTATTGGGTGGCGGATAGTACTGTATTTGATGTGGACACTCGAAACCGCTATGCAACGCGATATCGCAAACAAGGTATTCGCCAAGCTGTCTGGCGAGACCATGTTTTTTCACTCCAATAAATTTGGTGGCTCGCTCGTCAGTCAGAATAGCAAGCTCAGTAGCTCTATCGAGCGATTTTGGGATGAATTAGTATGGGCAGTACTACCTCTAGCTATCTCACTCACTGGATCAATTATCGTTCTGGCAATGCTCCTCTGGCAGTATGCACTATTCTTATTCATGTTCTCAATTATTTTTGGTATAGCTGTCTTCTTTGGATCGCGTCCGATGGCCAAATTAAGCCAACGTGAAGCGGAGGCTAGTAATAAGGTAAGCGGTAACCTCGCCGATATGGTGTCAAATATACTTGCCGTCAAGTCATCCGGCGCTGAAAAAATCGAGCAGCAACGATTTGATACAACGAATCGTATATGGCGCAAGGCTAGCCTAGCTACTATGCGAGGATTTCTCACTGTCAGCAGTGTTTACTCAACGATAAACACCAGCATCCGAATTGGTGCTATGGTATTCGCCATCTATGCAGCACAGCATGACACTGTTTCAGTCGCAGCAGTGTACTTAATCATCACCTACACCGGCAGTGTCGCCCGTGAGCTGTGGAATATGAATAGTATTATGCGAAATTATAACCGTATCATCGGTGACGCTCATGAGATGGTCGAGATATTACACACGCCGACATCGCTTATCGATAGAAGCGATAAAAAGCTCCATGTTAATCACGGTGTTATTGATTTTGATGCCGTGACCTTTACGCATGACGAGGGTAAGGGCGCAACCTTGTTTCACGATTTTTCACTGCATATTACGCCAGGCGAAAAGGTCGGTCTGGTTGGTTCTAGCGGCTCGGGCAAGACAACTCTAACAAAATTGTTGCTGAGATTTGCCGACATTGACTCGGGCACGATCACGATTGACAGGCAGGATATTGCCGAGGTTACACAATCCAGCCTCCGTTCACAGATCGCTTACGTGCCGCAGGAGCCACTACTCTTTCACCGTTCGGTGCGCGAGAACATTGCCTACGGCAGGGTCGACGCTACTGATGCCGAGATTGAACAGGCGGCCAAAAAGGCGGGGGCCTATGATTTTATCATCAAGCTACAGGATGGTTTTGATACACTAGTCGGCGAGCGCGGTGTAAAATTATCAGGTGGACAGCGCCAGCGCATTGCTATCGCCCGAGCAATATTAAAAGACGCGCCCATCTTGGTGCTGGACGAGGCGACCTCAGCGCTTGATTCTGAATCAGAAGCGTTAATCCAAAAATCACTCAAGACGCTGATGAAAAACCGTACCTCTATCGTCATTGCCCATCGACTTTCAACGATTGCCAAGCTTGATCGGATTATCGTGATGCATAATGGCAAGATAGTCGAGGATGGATCGCATGACCAGCTCATTAAGCACGGTGGTCATTATGCAAAGCTATGGCAGCATCAGTCTGGTGGCTTCATTGATGCGTAGCTAAGTACAACCGCTGGACAGTATGCTATAATGCATAGTGATATGATGCATGCGTTTATTGATTTCATTGTTCATTTTGGCATTGTCGCAATTTTGCTGGTTGTCTTTGCTGAATCAGGCCTGCTTTTTGGCTTTATTTTTCCGGGTGATAGTCTGTTGTTTACTGCTGGCTACATGGTGCAGCAGCATATTTTACCAATTGATATCCATTTCTTTGTACTACTACTCTCGCTCATGGCCATCCTCGGTGACAGTGTTGGTTATACATTTGGGCATAAAGTTGGCCGCAAACTGTTCGAGCGCAAGAACTCTCGCTTCTTTAAAAAGAAATACCTCGTGCAAGCCGAAAAGTTTTACGAAAAGCATGGCTCACTTACTGTGGTACTGGCACGGTTTGTACCGATCGTGCGCACATTTGCACCAATCGTCGCTGGTGCTAGCAAGATGCACTACCGAACCTTCATTGCGTTCAATATTATTGGCGGTGTTATTTGGGCTGCGTTATTCACCTACCTCGGATTTTTTGCCGGCAAAGCACTAACCGACGCCGGTATCAATATTGAGGTTGCTGCACTGATCATCATCTTCTTATCGGTGCTACCAATGATCATTCACGCTCTCAAGCAGGAGCATACTCGCGCGGCACTGCGCCAACAAGTATCAGTCCTACTCGGCAAGAATCGCCGCAAAAACCAATAAGCCTTCATGGTGTCAGCTACTTATTAGTAGCTATATAGCCAACTACAGCAAACTTTTCAGATACGTACCAGTGAATGATTTTGGTGATTTGGCGACTTCTTCTGGCGTGCCGCTCGCCACCACCGTACCACCGCCAAGACCACCCTCAGGGCCCATATCAATAATCCAGTCAGCTGATTTAATGACATCCAAATTATGCTCGATGATGATCATACTGTTACCGCCATCAACCAGCTGCTGCAAAATACCCAGTAGCCGTTTAACGTCGGCAGAATGTAGCCCAGTTGTCGGCTCGTCTAAGATATACATTGTCTTACCCGTCGAGCGCCTGGAGAGTTCTGTCGCTAATTTAATCCGCTGCGCTTCACCGCCCGAAAAGGTAGTTGCTGGTTGGCCAAGCTTGATATAGCCAAGGCCAACCTCGACCAACGTCTGTAATTTCCGTGCAATATTCGGCACACTATCAAAGAAGTCCGCTGCTTGCTCGACTGTCATATCCAGCACGTCAGCAATAGTCTTATCTTTATACTTAATCTCTAATGCCTCACGGTTATAGCGCTGGCCATGGCACTCGTCGCACTGGACGTAGACATCCGGCAAGAAATGCATTTCGATCTTGATCATACCGTCGCCTTGGCAATTTTCGCAGCGGCCGCCCTTGACGTTAAAGCTAAACCGGCCCGCTTTATAGCCGCGGACATTAGCCTCAGGGGTGCTGGCAAACAGTTCGCGAATTGGCGTAAAAATACCCGTGTAGGTCGCTGGATTAGAGCGTGGCGTACGGCCAATTGGCGACTGGTCGATGACGATAGCTTTATCCAGGTGCTTTACGCCCTCAATTTTATCATGTGCACCCGGCACATCGCTGGCTCGATTGAGCTGCGCTGCTAATTCTTTGGCAATAATATCATTGACCAGGGTCGACTTACCGCTACCTGACACACCAGATACCACCGTCATCAAACCTAGGGGAAACACCACATCAATCTGCTTCAAATTATTCTCGCGAGCACCGCGAACAATTAGCTGGCGGCTGGCATTAGCCTGGCGGCGATGCTTTGGTACGGCAATTTTTTCTGTACCTGATAGATATTGCCCGGTTATACTATCCGTGCATTTGGCGACCTCATCTGGCGTACCCAGCGCCACCACCGTACCACCATGCACGCCAGCACCCGGCCCCATATCAATCAAAAAGTCACTCTGTCGAATGGTATCTTCATCGTGCTCAACCACCAGTACCGTATTGCCGAGATCACGCAGGTGCTTGAGCGTGGCAATCAACCGGTCATTATCACGCTGATGTAGACCGATTGATGGCTCATCTAGCACGTACAACACACCTTGTAACCCGCTACCAATCTGCGTTGCCAGGCGAATCCGCTGCGCTTCACCGCCGCTCAGTGTGTTAGCCGCCCGACCCAGCTCCAGATAATTCAGCCCAACGTTGCTCATAAACCCGAGGCGTGCAGTAATCTCTTTCAAGATCAGTCGCGCGATCATTGCTTGCTGCTCGTTCAATGTTAACTTGTGAGTAAACAAATCAAGCGCATCATCGACACCAAGATCACAAATATCCATAATGCTCAGACCCTGCACTGTTACCGCCAGAACAACTGGCTTTAGCCGTGCACCGCCACAAACATAACAATCTCGCTGGCGCATAAACCGCTCGATGTCCTTACGCATAAATTCACTATCAGTTTCTTTCCAGCGTCGTTCCAAGTTCGGAATCACCCCCTCATACGTTGTGTCATAATGCCGCCCATTACCAAGCTGCACCGGATATTTCTGATCACCCGTACCATAGAGCACTTTCTGGCGAACCACATCAGACAGCTGCCCGACCGGCGTTCGGATACTAAAACCGTGCGCCTCAGCTACTGCAGAAATTTTGCGCATATAAAAGTTATCGATATTGATCCGATTGTATGGCCGGATTGCACCTTCAGCAATCGTCAGATTTTCATTTAGTACTAAACTAGGATCGACCTCCAGCCGACTGCCAAGCCCAGTGCAGCTCGGACAGGCCCCTTGCGGTGCGTTAAAACTAAACAAACGCGGCTCGAGCTCTGGAATCTCCTCATTCGGATGGTCGACACAGGCGTAGCGCTGCGAGAATATCTTCAGTTCATCCGTATCAGCATCCAACACCTCAACCACACCCTGTCCAAGCTCCAACGCCTGCTCAACACTCTGACTCAACCGGCTAGTCAGGTCACTGTTCATTGCCAGACGATCAACCACTAACTCGATACTGTGCTTGTAGCTTTTCTGTAGCTGTGGAAACTCATCCAGCGCATACACCACCCCGTCAACTCGCACCCGAGCATAGCCTAGCCGCCGATATTGCTCTGGGATGTGTGCAAACTCACCTTTCTTGTTTTTAACAATTGGCGCGAGTAGCAGTAATCGCTTGCCGTCATATTGCTTAGCGATCTCCTGGATAATCGCCTCGGCCGTACGGCGCGACACTGGCTTATGGCAGCGCGTGCCGTCTGGCTTGAGGGCCGGACAATGCGGCGTACCAATCCGCGCAAACAAGAGGCGCAGATAATCATAAATCTCGGTCACCGTCGCCACGGTCGAACGCGGATTACGGCTGGTTGACTTTTGGTCAATTGAGATTGCCGGACTCAGCCCCTCGATACTATCAATATCAGGCTTATCCATAATGCCCAAAAATTGCCGCGCATAGCTCGACAGACTTTCGACGTAGCGTCGCTGCCCTTCGGCATAGATGGTATCGAAGACCAGCGACGACTTGCCACTACCACTCAGGCCAGTAATTACCACTAACTTATCGCGGGGAATTTCCACATCGACATTTTTTAGATTGTGTTCACGAGCGCCCTTGACGCGAATTACCTCTGGCATATCTGATCTATTATACCGAATGGGCATCCATTTTTCCAGTTGTAACGAATAGAGCAATCATTCTTGGTGCTATATTGTTTGATATATTTATAAAAACATATTGTGCTTATGATTGCAAATACAATACTCGGCTGTTATAGTAAAACACATGAAGAGGTTAGTGGTCATCTGTGGAATTGCTGTTGCCATCGCAACCTTATTTTACGTGACCCGCGAAGAGTGGTTTTCGTTCATGGTTATCGGCAAACTGCCGTTCACTAGTATTATCCTACCAGCGGCAGTGATGATGAGCTTTTGGATGGTCATTGTGCCAGCGTGTATTATCTGGGCTAAATCATTCAGTATTGCATTCTGGAATAGCATCGAGATACTGGGAAAGCTTGATCAGCGTCGCATCAATCGACAACTTCGCCTAGCGGCGCGCGCTCATCACACCACGGCACAGCAGGCCAGCCTAGCGATGGTTGCCACGTGGCTGGTCATTGCAAATCACTATATCACATGGGCTAGTGAACCCACTACAGCTGATGACCAACCAACAACACAATTGGTAGTGGTAACAAATTAGCGATACACGGTACTAGCTACGCACTCTATTCAACAGCCGGCAACACCGCCTCCGCCCACAGTTGCAATTCTTGTAAGATAAACTGCTGCTCATCAGTCGCTGTCGGCGCTAACCGCTGTAGAGACGCCATAAACCCTGGCAGTTGCGCCTGCAAATGCTGCGCCCGCCAGACTTCCCACTGCGCCAAATCATCTTCACTGAGCGAACGCGGAAAGTTGCGAGCTTTGTAGTGGAGTAACAATGGCGTCAACCGCTCGTCCTGGAATTCTGGATGAAAATCAGCCAGCTCGCGCTCATCGGCATTGCGCACCGCCTCGACTCGCAAGCGATCGCGGTCATTCAAAAAGCCATCGTACAGCTGTGCTTCTGGGTCAGGCGATTTCTTAAAGGCTGGTTTGTTTTCAAAAATAGTCCGTAATTTTTCGGCAAAGTCTGGGTTGTCCAGCAGTATATTTTGGTGCTTTTGGACAGTCGCTAGATCAAGCGAAATCTTCTGCCAGCCATCGCCCTGTTCCAGCACACCCAGCGGTGCCACCGCCGGACAGCGATTATACTGCAATTCTTTGACTGGCAATTTGACGAAATCCTCAGCTTGACGTTCCTCCCACGAAGCAAAGATTTTCTTCGCCAACTCCTCTTGGCTCAGCTCAACAAACGGCGCTGGATCGTACCGCAAGTCATAGACAACCACGCCACCGTTTCGACTGGTTGTCAGCGGAAAGGCCACCGTAGTTTTAGCAAACTCCTTATCGTAGCGCCCGCTGGCATAGACAAACGGTTTTTTATCGTCTAGATTAACCAGCTGCTGGACTGATTTTTTGTCACGCATTTTCAGCAAGTAATCATACAGCTGCGGCTGTTTTTGCTTGATCAGTTTCGTCACGGCAATCAGCGCCGTCACGTCCGCCAAAGCGTCATGAGCATTTTCGTGGGCTATGCCATTAGCGCTAGTGATTAATTCCAAACGATTGCTCGGCTCACCCTTAGCATCAAGCGGCCACTTAATTCCTTCCGGCCTCAGCGCCCTGGTCAGTCGCACCACATCCAATAAGTCCCAACGCGAGCGACCGTCCTTCCAGCTCCACTCGTACGGATCATGGAAATTGCGCCACAACAGATGACGGATAAATTCGTCGTCAAACCGAATATTATTGAAACCAACTGCAATGGTATCCAGCGTGAAAATCTCCTCGCTCAACATCCGCGCAAACTGCGCTTCTGTGTAGCCTTCCTCGACCGTTTTTTGCGGCGTGATACCCGTCACCATCAGCGCATCAGGACTCGGCAAGGTATCATCATTGAGCGTCACCAGCAAATTATACGGCTCGCCAATTGGCTCGAGGTTCATATCCGTTCGCTGCCCCGCAAACTGCATGATGCGGTCTTGTCGCGGGTTTAGTCCGCTGGTTTCCAGGTCGTAAAAGAAAAATGTTTGTGCCATACCTATAGTATAGCAAAGCTACGAGATGACACCCAAACCTACTGCTCAACCAGCGTAAACGGCGTCGATTCGCCAATCTGCACTACAGTCTCGCCGACTGCACCCTGACGAATTAGCTCGTGAGTAATGCCCATTTTTCGCATGATATCGCGCAGGCGATTGACCGATTCAAATTGATCAAAGTTAGTGCGACGAGCAAACTTTTCAATCTTAGCGCCGTGGATGATGAAACTAACCGCATCTTCATCGTTGACATTGTCAGGCTCCGCACCAACCACCCGCTCTACTGCCCAAGCGTCAGACGCTGCTTGCGCGTCCAGCGCGATTACCGGCAAATCATCGCCCTCTTCCTCAACCATCTCCGCCTCACGTGCTCGATAGTCCGTGACCTCACGACGCAGCAGACGCAGCAGCTCCATCACGCCAGCATGTGTCTGCGAGGAAATCGCCAGCACTGGCGAACCATTGGCCACGTTCTGGAGCGCCGTTGATTGCATGGCAATAATTTCATCGTCTAATCCTTCACATTTTGTTAGCACAATGATTTCTGGACGCGCCGCTAGTTCCTCGGAATATTTTTCCAACTCGCGGCGAATGGTCTGGTATTTCTCTGCTGGATCATCACTATAGGCATCAATCATATGGAGCAACACGGCTGTCCGCTCAACATGGCGCAGGAACTGGTCGCCCAAGCCCTTGCCTTCCGAAGCACCTTCAATCAGCCCTGGAATATCGGCGATCAAAACTGAGCCATCATCAACATCCGCCACGCCCAAATTTGGCGTCAAGGTCGTAAATTCATAATTGGCAATTTCTGGCCGGGCGTTAGAAACCACGCTCAAGAAGGTCGATTTACCAGCATTAGGAAAGCCGACTAAGCCGACGTCGGCCAGTAATTTCAATTCCAGCTCTGCCTCAAACTCTTCACCCACCTCACCAAGTTCAGCAATCTTTGGTGCTTGGCGGGTGCTGGACGTAAAATGTGCGTTACCAAAACCACCATCACCGCCGTGGGCAACGACTGCCTGCTGCTGGTCCACTGTCAAATCCGCCACCACCTTGCCGTCGCGCTTGACCAATGTACCCATCGGCACTTTGACGACCAGCGGCGAACCGCTTTTACCGCGCTTGTTACGCTTGCTGCCGTCACCGCCATTCTCCGCTTTTAGCTCTGGCTTGTAGCGAAAGTTCAGCAGTGTATTCAGATCTTTGGTCGCCAAAAACACCACATCACCGCCGCGTCCGCCGTCGCCACCATCAGGACCACCCTTGTCAACATATTTCTCATGCCGAAAACTGACCGCGCCGTTACCGCCCTTGCCAGCTCGTACTAACACTTTCGCTGTATCTACAAACATAATTTCAGTATACCAAAAAGCGCCCCCGAGAGATAGCGGAGGCACTTCATTATCTTAGAGTATTCTAGTGGATAAAGTTATACCGACCAACCTCAGACATCGGAATTGTTCGATGTGTTACAACATTATATCCAGCATAATTCATATCGCTGACATAAATTGTGCCGCCCTCAATCCGCTCAACCATACCAACGTGGCCAAGACCGCCACCGCCCCATGTTGTCTGGAATATCGCCCCTGGCGCTGGTGTATGATTTACGACAAAACCTGCCGACCGAGCACTCGCTGCCCACGACGTTGCGTTACCCCAGAAGCTACCAATTGGACGACCAAGTGCTGCTCGCCGCTCATACACATACCATGTACAGTTACCGAGAGCGTACCGATTACCAACTGACGCCCGAGCATAGCCATAGCTTACACCACCGACCGCACCGCCTGTTTGCCCTGCGCTACGACCGCGACGACCCGAACGTGGCGCTACATAGCCTGGCTGTTCATTCTCTGGCAACACACCGCCTGGCAAGACAATCCGCGTATCTTTAGCCAGGGCCGCACCGCTTGCTAGGTCATTGTATAATGCCACTCGCTCAGGGTTTGCTTTATATTTTTCTGCCAATTTTTCGATAGTATCACCGTCCTTAACGGTATAAACCACACCGTCAACCATCGGAATGGTCAACGTTTTACCAGCTTCAACCGCATCAGATGTTGTATTGTTTGCCCAGCGGACTGTCTGCGCTGTTACATTAAACTTCTTAGCAATAGAGTCCATCGTGTCACCCTGTTTGGTAACATAGGTCTTAATGCCGCGCTGAGCGGACTTTTCTGGCTGGATAATCTGCGGTTTAGAGATAACCTCAGTATCACCCTGGGCCAACTCCTTCTTGATTGATAGCGTTGCTGTCGCCTCACGTAAATCACCGGCAGTCGGCAGATTAACCGTCTCAGCGAGATCGGTCACTGCGTTAGCGGCTGCTAGCTGGTCTACTGAGACCTTATTTGTCTCGTGTACCGCACCAGTAGATGGTGCAACTGGCTGAGAAGCCGAGACTGAACCCTGTTGGCTAGCAACGCCACCCGTCTGGTAGCTCAGTGCCAGAAATGAAATAACTAATAGAAAAATCCCACCATACGCAGATACTGCGCTTAACTTGAGTTTTTTGCCCTGATGGGCAGATGCTTGGTTACGAATAACGCTTCTCCCGTGCCAATGTCTCCATCAACACTAACTACCATAATAAGTCTTTCTTCTCGCACAAGAACGGGATGCATTGTCGACCTAATAATTAGTTGATATTGCTAAACGATTAGTTTTCCGCATCCGTGCGACCGTTCTGGTAGGCCCGCGCGCTTACACGGCATATACCCTGTATGAGCGCAAGCTTGTTGTTATTATACGCGATCACTTCATTGCTTGTCAATGTTTCACTCTGTAATACACCTCCCCCTTCATCATATACACCAGCCCGACGACAAAGCTCAAAATAACTGCATATGGCATCACCGCAGACATCACCATCAGTATCACAAAGAGAATGGTTGCGGGAGTAATATACAAAAGTGTCATGACAAACATGAACGCACATATGAGTGCGAACGGCACTCGCACCATCAAGGTCAGGCCAATGCTGCGGTAACGCAGCCTCCGCTTCTGCTTGATCTTCTCCGCCTCAGATAGTTGGTCGGCTGGACGTGGCTGCCAATATGATACCCCCTCAGGCATTATGATAATCTTCCATAGCCACAGTGAACCAATAGTCGTACATACCACCATAAATAAAATAGCTGGGAGCGAACCATTAAAAGCAAGTATAGCACCAAGTGCCCCGTGAGCTGTTTCTCGAAATGCCGAACTGAACGGACCAACTTGCGAGATATAGAGCAGCGCCAATACAATGGATTGCACCAGCGGATACACCACAGTCATGGCGAGTGCAGCGATGCGCTGCTGGTACTGGTCAGTTCGACGAGACTGCTTCAGTACAATAAGGCCCTGAACAAGGAGCAACGCGATAGCCATACCGATAATGACCAGTATTAATGGCATATCCTGAAGATTCTGAAAGAATAGCGGTAGCTGGCCTATGAATACCCCTGCTGAACAAACAAGTATCGCTGCCTCAATAATAATGATCGTCTCGTATCGAACGTTGCGTCGTGGCGAAGGCACAGTGGTCTGGGTCTTCTGTTTACCCTGGGTGGATGCCGTCTCTGTCATATAGTACCTGCTCCTATTCTTTAACGGGTATCTCGTTATCTATTATACCAAATGTCTTCTTTTATTATGGGGGCGATAAAAAAATAGCCCGTGGCCAAAGGCGAACGAGCTGACGCTGATCCGAATGAGATGAAGTATCTTTATGTCATTGGTGACCTCACGGAGAATCGAACTCCGATTGCCAGGATGAAAACCTGGTGTCCTAACCGTTAGACGATGAGGCCATCAAACAGGTCGTATTGTAGCAGATCGATAACATTCTGTCTAGCGGTCCATCTGTAGAAAAATTGACTTTTTCATCATTTTGGTGTATTCTACCTAGAGTTATAAGGATAAAGGAGGAAGTTATGCGAAATTTGTCATCACTATTCCGCTCGCTGTCACTGCGCCACTATGCAGTTCTAGCAATGGTTGCGGTTGCAACAGTAGTACCAACTACGTTATGGGCACTGGATTCCGATCGTTCGACTAATACCAATGCACAAACACCGACAAATACGAAATCTACGCCAGTTTATAGCTGTAATGCACTTAATGTTGATCAGTTCTCGGCTAACAATTTCAAGTTTTCGGTTAAATATACCGCTCGTGATGGCGCAACGTATAAAACAACAGTTTATAAAGTCTACGATGCTAACGGTAAAGAAGTATACCGAACCGGCAATGAGTTCAAGGGTTTCGAGCCAGGCACGTACACGATCAAGGCCTTTATCGTCGTTGACGTAAATGGCAAAGAAGAGACGGTAACGAGCGATGCCTGTACTAAACAAGCTACAATTCCTGGCGAAACTCCGACTCCAACACCAAAGCCAACCCCGGGCCCAAAGCCAGTTGACCCAAAGCCCGAACCAACTCCGGATAAACCACCAAAAATTACCCTAGCACTTGCCGTCAAGACTACTATTGATGGCTCACAGCATAAAACAGTTGCTGTCAATGAAACCTTCACGTACCAAGTAACTGTTACCAACACAGGGACAGCCACTATGCATGACTCGTATGTTACTAATACTGCACCACAGGGCGTAACCTACCTAAAGGCATCTGCTGGCACAATTCAAAATAATACATGGCAGGCACTCATCAGTGAACTTAAGCCAAATGAATCAAAAACGTTTACTGTTGACGCCATTATTAAACAGTATGTCACAGGCACATTGACCAGCACAACCTGTGTCAAGAGCGAACAGATTCCACTTAAGGACTACCGTAATTGTAGTGGCGCCACCGTTAATCTCAGCAAGCCGCAGACCCCAGCACCACAGCCACAGCCAAAACCAGACCCAGCACCACAGCCAACACCAACTACCCCGAAACAACCAGCACCAACTCAACCGACAAACCCAACACAGCCAACCACACCGACACCTGAGCCAAAAGCACCAGACCAATCAAAGCAGCCGTCGGCCAGCGATAATCAGCCATCTCCGTCAACCTCAGGTGACACACAAACCACCACCAACACACCTGCCGCACCAACGGCTATTGGTGAACTCCCGCGAACCGGTAGCACTACTGACGCACTTGTTGGCGGGCTAGGTCTTGGTGCTCTACTGACTGCTGGAGTTGCCTATCTCATCAGTCGACGTCACGCATAAGCAATAAAACAATCTCGCTTGAATCCCCCCCTCACACTCTGAGGGGGGGATTTCATGGTATAATATTTAGCATGGCAAAACAGAAGAAAAAACGCTCCAAGAAATACACTGGTGTTGACGCCGCAACAACTCGGCCCAGTGTCACGCGCATCCAGGCAGTCAGCCGCTCATCGGCCGGCCAATGGCTTCACGAACGTAAAAAACTACTACGTGGCATCGGCATCGGCATAGTAGTAGTCATCATCGTCATAGTGCTCATCTTGGGTATTGTTAGTCTATTTCGGTAGTATATTCATCGTTATCAGCGGCTGACTACTTTTTCCTTATCTAGCCCAGCAAGTGGCAGACGAAAACCAAACGTACTACCCTTATTTTCTTTCGATGTAAAAATCATTGACCCACCGTGCTCCAGCACAACCTTACGCGCCAAAAACAGGCCAACACCTGTGCCGTCAGGACGACGTTTGCGGGCATTTGAGGCACGAAAGAATTTGCCGAACACACCAGACTGCTCAGCTTTTGGCACACCAATGCCCTGATCTTTGACCACAAACACAACCTCCCGATCATCACAGCAAAGCGACACATCAACTGTCGTTTGTTCTCTAGAGTAAAAAATCGCATTATCAATCATGTTCATGACAACCTGACGGAGTTTTTCAGCGTCAATCGGTAAGGTCGGAATATTGTCATCGATATGCACCGAGAGGGTGATATCGCGCTGCTTGGCGACAACTCTTAGCAGGGTTACTTCGCCCCGCACAATATCGCTGAGGTTGGCCGGTTGGCGATTCATGGTGAACGTCCCAGTCTGTAGTCGAGAGATACTGAGAAAGTCATTAATTAGTTGCACCATACGCTCACTCGAGGAAAAAGCTTCGCGAAGAACAGCTTTTTGAGTCGGACAAACTGGGCCGAGATCACCCTGGAGCAGCATGTCAAGATAGCCTTTGATGCTGGTTAGCGGTGTCCGCAACTGATGCGATGCCATGGAAATAAATTCATTCTTTGCCTCGTCTAGCCGCTGCAGCTGCTGGTTGCTTGTCCGTAGCTCCTGCGTTGCCGCATCAATACGCTGCTGTAGCTCAGTGTTCAGCTCATTAACCTCCTCCATCGACTGAGCATTTTTAATAGCAATAGCCAGTTCACCACGCACTGCCCGCAATGTCGAAAGGTCGCGCTCGATATAGTTATTTTTCTGACTTTCGCCGATCAGCACAAAACCAACGATATCCTCCTGCAGCGATAGTGTCATGATAATAGCTATCTTTTGCAGCTTCATCGTCCGCCGCAGTTGTTCCGGTAGTGACTCGACAACCGCCACATCAGGGAGCTGTTCAATTTGATGCTGTGCTGCTAGCTCCTTTAAATCTACCTGCGGCGGGCGGGTATGTCCACGCGATCCAAATATCCGAAAGTGCCCATTATCATACACTGCAAAAATTACTTGGCGAGCCTTAAGAAGTCGCACCAAACATGCTGCTAATCGCGTCGTCAATAGTCGCAGACCCATCGTATGTAGTAAAATTTGCCCAATCTCATCAATAAAGCCTTCGGTCGTGTAGCCCTGTCGATAAAATAGCTTGTCGGTGAGACGATCGAAAAACTGCTTGGTTGGCTGAAACAGGAAACCTAAAAATAATGCCGCTAGCACACCCCAGAATCCCGGCATTCCACCGATGCCGTGACCACTGAACGTACTCACAATCGCTGAAATGGTGTAAGTCATCGTGTAATATACAATTGCTAATAAGCTCAATATCATTGCATACGCAATTGTTCGCACTGCTGCATCCTTCAGTCCGAAAAGACGATGCTTCACGATCGTGAGATATGCCAGCGGTATAAAAATAAACGTACTCAATGGACCGGCCCAGATAAGATCATAGCGACCAGCGGCTGGCAGCAGTAAATTAAATATTATGCCGACACCACCGGCAATTCCATATGCATGAAAAATGAGCCGTAGCTGGGAACGCACCAAAAGCGCACTGCGACGACGAGTTTGATAAGCAAGGATCACCAAGGCCACCAAAAATAATGATATGAAATACGCCATGTATGCAAAATAGCCGATAGGGTGAAGGATAACGGTATGCTCACCTACTATTACCCGCGCCGCCAGCCAGTCAACTCGTACCACGATCATCGTAGCAACAATGCCAAATAATACCCAAGCAGTGACTGGCAGGTATTTCACTGTTCGTCGTGAGCCGATATGAGCCGCCACCGAGATCATGGCTGCCGCAATTAGCGCTGCTCCAATATAGTATATTCTGATGTATATCAGTGCCGCCGCCAGGTCATTGGTCACCAAAAATGCCGCGACACCTAGTGCCCACAGGGCAATGCCAACCGTCAGCACAAAAAAGAACCGGGTTGCCGGCTGTTGTGGTTGGTTAGCTACAACCATAATACCGAATATCAGCGACATTACCCCGGCAATGATCAGCCCCGCTATTTCCATGCCCACTCCCCTATCATGTCTCTAGTGTATCACCAAACTCCGGTCTACGCATAGCATATACTGCGTAGACACCATCATCAGGACAATACACATCAACCCGCCAATCACCCAGACCCGCCACCTCCACAATCCGCTGCATTGTTTCGATTGACCGAGGCTGAATATATGGCCACTGCACAACATTAAGCGTAAATCCCAGCTGCGGATGCGTATCACGCATATTACCAACCAGCAGTAGCCCACCAGGCTTCACTAGTTGAGCAGCATTGGCTAGGAAAGTTGCCGCATTAACCTGCAATGCCGTCGGACTTTCATCTGAAAGCACCTCAGGCACATACTCCAAAATTCCAACGGCATCGACTGCATCGTACGTAGCCGCCTCAAGACCAACCTGCCGCCGCAGTGCTCGAGCCGCCATGTTCGTTTGTGCGTCTACCGCAGGCAGGACTACACCCTGAGCACACAGAATATTCATACGGCAAACATCGGTAAACTGCCTAACTTCCATTTCCTGAGCATACGCTTTTGCAGCACTGAGTGCTGACTGATCGAGATCAACCAGCGTGACTCGTGGCATGGTACCACCACTCTCTTTAATTTGCCGGAGTGCATGACAAACCGGCTGAGCAGCGCCGCAAGCTAGACTAACCCACTGCTGTTCTGCGGCGCCCAGAGACGCTTGATTCATAACATGCCCAGCAAGAATATCCTGAACAATCTTGCCGCGACTGCGAATACCGTGCGCATCCAAAATATTACAGGCCCAGTCGCGCACCACTGATGAAACCGGCTTGCCATTCGCTAATTGCTCAATACTCGGATCATATAACAAGTCTAGTGCCGACGCTGTCGGTATCAGTTCCAACCAATTCTCGACGCCAGGAACCCGAGCGATCAATTCACGTGTCGCTAGATTCGTATCATCAATGGTTGTTCGCTGGCGTTTAATCGCCGAGGCGAGATCAGTCTCATCATGAAAACCCATACCGGTCAGCTCTTCCAGCTCCACCTCTACCTTCTCGTGGGATTGCGTCTGATATTGGTCACATATCGACACCTGATGAATCTGCCAATTAGCTACACCAATTTCCATGCCGTGCCCTGGCACTTCGGCCGGTATCTCAGGCCAGTCACCACGACCTGACTGAATATTCACCCCTTTACGCTGCTCCACTATCACCTTGCCCACCTTTATAGTAATAGTTTTACAATACACCACTGCCTGCTATAATACAATTATGGTTAAAATTGCTATCATCGAAGATGATGCGACGATCAGTCAGATGTACCGAATGAAGTTCGAGGCGGACGGATTTGACGTGCGGCTAGCGAGTAATGGGATCATCGGCGTCAGGTTAATTGAATCATTCCGCCCAGATATCATTCTGCTTGATATCCAAATGCCAGAAATGGATGGAGCTGAGGCCCTGCGACATATTCGGTCACACGCATGGGGCAAGACAATACCGGTTATTGTACTAACCAACCTTGGCGAGGAAGAAGCCCCGCGCGAGATGCGCTCACTTGGCATCCAGGGTTATATCGTCAAGGCTAATCTCACACCGCGCCAGGTTGTCACCCAGGTCAAATCAGTTATTGCAAAGCGTTAGTTCCTACTGAGCAGTAACTCGGCGCAGGCACGCCGTAATCACATTATCGAATAGCGCGCTCACTGTCAGCGGCCCAACACCACCTTTTTCCGGCGTCAGGTGAATATCGGTGCGCGTCCGATTTGCTGGTGCCACGTCACCAACAATTTTACCGTCCTCCGAGGCGGTGCCTGCATCAACCACCACCGCACCCGGCCGGATCATATTTGGCTGGATCAATCCCGCCACGCCAGTTGCCGTGACGATGACATCATATTCGTGTAGTCTCGACAGATCATCACCCCTACTAAATACTGTTACGTTCAGCCCTGATGCTCGCCACATCCGCTCGAGCGGCGCACCGACCAGTCGTCCGCGCCCAACGATAGCCAGCTTTTTACCAGATAGTTCCACGCTATAACCCGCTAGCAACCAATTGATCGCCATCGGTGTCGCCGGATCAAACCGCGTTCGCTCAGAATTGAGGCCATCGACGTCTTTTTCCGGTGCCACCAACCGCACAATTTGATCGGTCTGCTCTGGCTCAGCCAGCGGTAGTTGGACGATAATTCCCTGGACGTCATCACGCTGGTTTAGCACCGTGATTGTCTCCGGTAGCTGACGAGTCGCCACCCGACAAATTTCTACCTCAATCAAAATATCCGTACCGTAGTGCTGCTTGAGGCGCATATAGGTAGCAATGACTGGATTGTCCGAATCGGTGACGATCGCGAGGCGCGGCTGAATGTGATGCGCTTGACGGAGCATGCGCACTTGCTTGGCCTGACGCTCCTTAATGAAAGACGCGAGTTCTGCACCATTGAGAGATTTCATTGTTTGATTGTAGCAAATCAGCATGAGCACGTCGAGCGCCTTGAGGACAGCAACCACCTGTGGTATAATCGGGAAGCTTGGCGGATGTAGCTCAGTTGGTTAGAGCGCTGGATTGTGGCTCCGGAGGCCGTGGGTTCGACCCCCATCATTCGCCCCAAGCATTGATTTGTGGCATAGTATGTGCTAAAATCACACACATGGGCCAGTAGCTCAGCTGGTTAGAGCACCTGCCTCTTAAGCAGGGTGTCGAGGGTTCGAGCCCCTCCTGGCCCTCCAAAATAACCTCACACGCGTGTGAGGATTTTATTTTGCCTTATGCATACGGATTATACCGACGGGAAGGTGGTTCGTGAAATGATGACCTTGGTCTGTTGAGCCCCATCGGGCGAGCGTTAGCGTTTGAACACTGGCGATTAGGACCATTTCCCTCGGTTACCTGTGGTCTCCTATTTGACAAGCTCTGTCCAGTTGATTGGTTTGCTTGATATCTATTTTCAGAAGATACTACCCCCATCTCCGTTCCAAGGCGACGCACGTGGCTATAACCATTAGCCATAGCAGAGCTTTGATAATTATTGATGTATTGGCGGTCTGAATTTGCCCGATGTTTTCTGTTGATGCTTCGCCCCGTGTGTCCGTACGCCGTAAAACCGTCAATCGACCCTCGTCGAGGATCAGATAGTCTCATCATCATTTCTCGAGACATGCGTGGTTTTCGACTCGCATCCATACTTGATACTCGTAATCCTATGGCGCCCCGAGTAGGATTCGAACCTACGACCTTAGGCTTAGAAGTCCTCTGCTCTATCCAGCTGAGCTATCAGGGCGTATTCACATTATAGCATCTTTCTGCTACAATGATACAAGCTTGCGGGTGTAGTACAGCGGTTAGTATGCAAGTTTTCCAAACTTGAGATCGGAGTTCGATTCTCCGCACCCGCACCAATTTTAAGATAATTCCCATCCATAAAGGGCATCATGGATCCATATTTTTACACAGAAAAACCAAAATACCGACCACACGACATCGAAGATGCCTCTGAATTTTATGACATCATTGAACGCAGTAGCTTGACACATCAGCTGTCTGATTCTAGGCCGTACATCTACTGGACGATGGAAATTTACGACAAAGCCAATGGCATCAAGGGCGGCGGCGGTTTGGGCGTGCTGGCAGCGGACACGCGGCGAGTGGCAGAAAAATTAGACGTACCATTCGTAGTAGTCACGCCATTTTACCGCAGCGAATCGCACCAAAAAATCACTGACCTCGAGCAGGAAGAATTTTCAGAAACTGTCTCACCACAAGACTATGGCTTTGAATACATCGACGACGTGTCCATCAGCTCACGCGGTTTTCCTGATGCTAGTTTGAGTATTTTCAAGAAGGTACTCGGCTCAACGCAATTTGTTACCATCTCAGAGCCAAATTTTGGACAATTGTACGAAGGTGAAGGTTCGGGCGATCACCGACTCTACCAAGAAGTCGCGCTCGGATTTGGCGGCTATAAAGCTCTGAAATTACTCGGCATCAAACCAGCCGTCATCCAACTCAACGAAACCGCAACCATTTTTGCGGCATTGGCTCGACTGGACGAACTATGCGCCAACGGCATGAACTTGTACGAAGCAATCGTTTACGTACGCAAACACACGCTCTACACCAACCACACCCTACTCCAGGCAGCTGAACCAGAATTTCACCGCTCGCAATTTGAGAAATTGGTGCTGCCAAATCTCAAAAGCAACGCCGTGCGCTGCTGGCTGATGGAACAATTTCGTAACGATCGCTTGCGGCCAAACTTGTTGGCAATTGAGCTGACCGAAGCCAAAAACGGCGTCAGTAAGCTACACGCCCGCGTGGCAAATTTCCGCGACCGCAACAACGACAAGGTCAAATTTCATGCCATCACCAACGGCATCGACCTCGAGACATGGGTACTACCGGAAATCATGCAACTCTACAGCGAGAGCGGGATTATCGATAAATTTGGGCTGCCAACAGATAATTTCCATGCCAAAATCGATACCTTGACTGCGTCAGACCTCCGCGCCATGCACCGCGCTGGTCGCGCCGCTTTAAACCGTGTGCTAGAGCACCGCAAAGATCAATACAACCATCCTGTGCAAATACCAGAGAATGCGTTGTTGTTTGACTTTAAACGGCGCTTCGCTAATTATAAGCGACCATATATGCCGTTCACTAACCCGAAAGCCCTGCGACAGATTTTGGTGGACTATAATGCACATTATATCTTGGCAGGAAAAGTTCACCAAGGCGACACCGTGATGTATCAACGGCTGCTTGAAATTTTACAACTAGTAGACGCTGACCCAATCTTAAAAGAGCGCGTTCACTACATCCAAGATTATGACGAGGAGCTGGGCCGGGCGCTGGCAGTTGGCTCAAATATCGCCATCAACGTGCCGGAAGTTGGCTGGGAAGCCTGCGGTACCTCATGGGAAAAAGACATCGCCAATCTCAAGCTGCTTATCTCTACCAGTGACGGCGGCGTTGCTGACATTAAACCAATTGCCTGCCTCGAGGTAAGTGGCGTGAGGCCAGAGGATGAGACCACCTCGCTCTATGCTAACATGCGGCGAGCCGCACAAATCGTCGCTAGTGACGAGCTACTGATGCAGCACATCCATCGTCAGCTCTCGGCCTATCTACCGATAATATCAGGTGCTCGAATGCTTAAGGACTATCTCAAGTTCTTATTTCCCGCTCATCACGAAACCAAGAGAAGCTAAAAGCAAGCACTGATTACTCAGTGACCACCTCAATCTCAGCACCTAGCGAGTTCAACCGCTGAGCCAATTCTTCGTAGCCACGATTAATCGAATACACGTCACGCAACACTGACACACCCGGCGCCGCTAGCATTGCGAGCAGTATGACGACTGAGGGCCTCAGTGCTGGTGGTGCAACAATATCCGCTGGCTTCCACCTGGTCGGACCGCTGATATACACCCGGTGTGGATCGACCAGCTCAATGTGTGCATTCAGCTTGCTTAGCTCAGTGAAATAAATCGCCCGATTTTCATAGCTCCAGTCATGCACCAATGTCCGACCCTCAGCCATGGTAGCGATGAGCCCCAAGAACGGCAAATTATCCATGTTAATCCCCGGGAACGGCAATGCATGAATTTTGTCTTTTGGTGCAACCAGCTTGGAATGTTTCAGCGTAATATCCACCAGGCGAGTACGACCATTGTCGGCTGCATATTCCTTACTCAGTTCGTACTGCAGACCCATTTCAGCCAAGGTCGCTAGTTCAATTTCCAAAAATTCAATTGGCGCTCGACGCACCGTAATCTCCGAATCTGTCACCACGGCTGCTGCGATGAAACTCATGGCCTCAATTGGGTCTTCAGACGGATAATAATTAACCGTCGTATTGATATGCGACCGGCCCGTGATTTTCAGTGTCGTTGTGCCTATACCCTCAACAGTTACGCCCAACTTCTGCAAGAAGAAACAAACGTCCTGCACCATGTAGTTTGGACTAGCGTTGCGAATGATAGTCGTGGCTGGCGACAGTGCTGCGGCCATAATAACGTTTTCCGTTACCGTATCACCGCGTTCAGTCAATAAAATTGTCCGATCACCCGTTGTTGGCTCGATGCGCGCATGATAATATTCGCTCTCAGCATCCACCCGCATCCCAAAGTGCTTCAGCCCCGACAAGTGTGGCTCAACCGTGCGCTTGCCAAGGTTGCAGCCACCGGCAAATGGCAACCGAAAATCATCATATTGATGGAGTAGCGGGCCCAAGAACATCAATACCGTACGGGTACGTTTGGCAGCCGTGATGTCCATGTCTTCCAGCCTTAGCCGCGCCGGCGGTATAATTTCCAGGTCATTCTTTCGCAGCCACCGGGTTTTGACACCAATCGAGTTGAGCACCTCAATAATCCGATTGACCTCCTCGATGCGCGCCACATGGTGCAGCGTCGTTTTTCCCTTGTTTAGCAAGCTAGCGCAAAGCAGCCCCACGGCTGCATTCTTGCTCGTTTTGACTGATATATCACCAGAAAGTTTTTTACCACCATGTACCCGAAAATTCATCTTACCTGAACGATTGAGCGTAACGATACTACAGTTGAGCACATCACTAATTCTCACTAGCATTTCAACACTAATATTTTGACCACCGTTCTCGATACGATTGATGGCACTCTGTGATGTACCGATGGCTTCGGCTAGTTGTGTCTGCGTAAGGCCTTTGCGATTACGATTTTCATTGATGATAACACCGATTTTTTGGAGATAATCATTCATACTCATAGATTTCAATATATCACACATGATATATATTGTAAAGTGCTATAATGGGGTAAAAGGAGGAAATATCGTGCAAGATACACAGGTCGCCGATTTAATTGCGGCAGAAATTGAGCGGCAACAAACAGGACTGGAACTCATCCCCAGTGAAAACTACGTTTCACCAGACGTGCTCAAGCCACTCGGTAGCGTATTTACCAACAAATATTCTGAGGGCTACCCTGGCCGACGCTACTATGGCGGGCAGCATAATACCGATCAAATTGAGCAGCTGGCGATTGATCGTGCTAAAAAACTGTTCGGCGCTGATCATGCCAATGTCCAGCCGCACTCTGGCGCCCAAGCCAACGAGGCCGTATATTATGCGTGGTGTGAGCCAGGCGACACCATCCTGGCGATGAATTTGGCGCACGGCGGACACCTGACGCACGGCGCACCAGTCACCCGCTCGGCCCGCGAATACAATTTTGTCCGCTACGGCATCAAGGATGTCGAGACTGGCGAAATTGACTATGAAGAGATTCGTGAATTGGCACTAAAGCATCGGCCAAAGATCATCTTGGCGGGCTTCTCGGCCTATCCACGGGAGCTGGATTATGCCAAGTTTGCCGAGATTGGACGCGAAGTCGGCGCCATGCTGATGGCGGACATGAGCCACATCGCTGGACTGATCGTCGGCGGCCAAGCCAAAAATCCGTTTGACTATGGCTTTCACGTTATCACCACTACCACGCACAAAACCTTGCGCGGCCCACGTGGCGGCTTGATTTTGTCAAAAGGTGTGGTCGGCAATCCGTTGAAGCGACCAGAAAAGACCCTGGAGAACTTGCCAACGCTCATCGACCGAGCAGTTTTCCCTGGCACTCAAGGTGGCCCGCACATGCACACCATCGCTGCTAAGGCAGTGGCCTTCGGTGAGGCGTTACGCCCAGAATTTACAGCATACGCCCAGCAAATCGTAAAGAATGCGGCCGTGCTGGCAGACGAACTGAAACGCGGCGGCCTGAAATTGGTAACAGGCGGCACTAGCAACCACTTGGTACTGGCAGATATTTACGGCAGCTTCGGCATTGACGGTAAAACCGCTCAGGAGCGGCTGGAGGCTAGCGGCATCACCGCTAACGCCAATGCCATCCCCAACGATACCCTGCCGCCTTTCCGCCCAAGCGGCCTGCGCCTCGGTACACCAGCAGTAACGACACGCGGCATGAAAGAGACTGAGATCAAGCAAATTGCTGAATGGATCATTACGGCAATAACCGCGGATGACCCGGCACAATACGCAAACATTAGGCAACAAACCACTAGCCTTGCTGCACGTTTTCCGTTACCATATAACTAATACTAAATAATTGGGGGGCAAATCAGAAATGATTTCTTCAAACAAAACTAAAGGTTTCACATTGGTTGAGCTCTTGATCGTGATCGTAGTCATCGCTATCTTGGCAGCTATTTCGATCGTGGCGTATAGCAATGCAACCAATAAGGCGCATGACGATAGGCGTTCATCTAATGCACGTAATCTTCTAGATGCCATGTCGGCTTATGAGACAGAGCATAGCAAATGGCCGACCCTAAGCGACCTCGCAACGTATGAGGTTATAAAGCTTGTGCCAGATATGATGGACAGCTCTAAAGTTAATGCAACGGTCTCTGCCGGTAAGCATACATACAAGCTTCAATACTGCAAAGGAAGTGGATTTACTACTAATAACCTGGAGGCAACTGGTGCCCGCATAGAATTTCTGAGGGAAGTCGATCCAAACAAGGGCGTTAATGTCATTACTGCCGGGCGATGTTCATAAAGAAATATTAATTAAAACCAAGTGCAGATAATTATCCCCCGGCTTAACCGGGGGATAATTATCACTTTAGTAAGTTAAGTCTGATCTACTAACACTTACCCGTTGTTATAGAAGGAGTTGAGTTATCAGCTTCCTTGTAGTAAGTAACCCTCACACCAGTTTTTGCAGCTGGACTACCTGTTTGGCAAATCTCGTATTTGTAAACGTTCTTTGCGCCAGAACCAGGAGTCTTGTCCTCGGCTGTTACGGTTGGCTTCGTAAGTTCAGCATCAAGCTTAATGACGCTGTAATCTTTAAGATTTTCTACTGTTGGCCACTCGTCTTTGTCTGCCTGGTATGATGCAGCAGCGTTCAACAAGTTGCGTGCATTCGTCTGACGCTCATCGTCACGTGCTTTTTGTGTCACACCGTTGTAAGCAACGATCGAAATAGCTGCCAAGATAGCGATAACAACGATCACGATCAAGAGCTCAACCAATGTGAAACCTTTAGTTTTGTTTGAAGAAATCATTTCTGATTTGCCCCCTATTTTTAGTTAGTTATTATTGTAACTTGATTGTAGCAAAGCGGTTATAAAAGCGCAAGCATTTTATGAATAATTCCCTGATTCGGCCTCTATAGTCTGCAAAAACAGGGGTGATGTTTCCTGCCCAGGGCACTTTAGCCTCGAAAACCCGTCCAAATCCGCTATGGACACGAGGCACCGGCCGTGCCATTAACAGCAACATTGATTGACTTAACAAATCGCTGGCTGAAGTATTCGATATTCTGGCCAGCAACGGTCTTGGTCACCCCGAGGCTGACCTTGAGTGTGCCGTCGTTGATCTTGCAGACCTTGAAATTAAGCACCGTACTCGTGTCGATAATCGTTTCGACTGCGCCGTTCAACTGCCAAATACGATCACTAGCACTCGGACATGAGCCGTCATACATTGTCTTGCGCTTGAGCTCTGAGCCACTCTGGAAATATTCAGTCGTATACGTCTTAGCGTCGGCGATAGCGACCGCCCCCCATGCCACACCACAATCACTTTTCTGAATCAGTCGTCGCGTCGGACTATACGGGTTGTCGCTGGTGGCGAGGCTATGCATGCGTACATATGATGACGTCGTCCCTTCAAGCGTGGTACTGATCCGCACATCCGCCTCAATTCGATCAAGTGCAGTCAATACATCGCTCTGCAGCTGAGACTTGGCGCTGGTGACCATTGATGAGCCGGTGAGATTGATAATCAGACCGATGATACCAGCCAGTACTAAAATAATAATAGGGGCAATTGCCAAAATCTCAATCAGTGTAAATCCCTGACTGTTTCGGCTGTTTCGCCGCCGATCAGCGTTAACCTGAAATATACGTCGCATGCACCACCTCCTGCGCTGGCGTTCCATAAGTAATAATGACCGCGACACGAATGACCGCGACGCTATTTGGCACCTTGCAATACTCAACTCGCGCACGCACTGGATTTGGCAGTGTTGGTGTAGTTGGTGGCGTTACCTGTTCGATCTTAACCGCACCACTACCACAAACCTCAGAAACTGTCTTATACAAGCCGCGCTCACGCAAAATACCATAGCCGAGATTGGCGGCTTCTGAGGTACGACGAGCCTCCGTATTACGCACTAGCACTGCTCCGTATAGCTGATAGCCACTCATCAGGAAAATCCCGGCAATAATTAACGTGATCATCAGTTCGACAACAGTAAAGCCACTCGCATGTTTTACAGACGTTTGCTGTTGAGCGTTTGCCATTTACCGGGCTCCTTTGTTTCTAAATGATAAAAAATTGTATACCGCCGACAGGCCGCACCTGCTTCATCGCACACACCACCATAGACGCCAGCAATGTAGATATATGCACCGTTTGGATAACCAGTAATCTTGGTGTTTTCATAGTTATCTTTCTTGGCAAACAGCTGGCTAACATTGGTTATCGGATTTACCCCAAACGTACCGTTAATCGCTGATATGAGACGCTCTTTATCTAGTGGACCAGTCTTGGCAGCACCGCCCAGTTCATCAAATGCCGCTGCAAACTGCGCTGCCGTCATCTTGCCAGGACCAGTGCCAGAAACATATGCTGGATAGCCGCCAGCAGGTTTGATAATATTACCGGCACCATCACGAATTTCCCGCGGATAGACGCTCTCGAGATAATTTTGCAGGGCCAGCACATCAGCTTCACGCTCCTTGTCGCGTGCCGCTGCCTGATAATTACGAAAACTCAATGTTGCGAGCACCAGTAGAATTGCCATGACAGCAATAGCAATGATCAGCTCGACTAGCGTAAACCCCCGTCCCTTCATACCCCCATCATACTCGGAAATAAGTATAAGCGCAAGCGTTTTGGGGCTCAAATTTCTAACGGCTCTTGCTGAATCTGAATGCGGAACTTATCGTAGACTGCCTGGATAATGGCATTACGTGCCGCCGCCAGATCGTGGTAGCTCGTTGCCGACTCGTTGATCAGTACCAGTGCGTTCTTATCATGTACCCGCATACCGTGAAGCAATGCCCCCTTGAGCCCAGTCTGTTCAATCAGCCAGCCCGTCGGCACCTTGTGTCGGCCGTCCGGCATGTCATAGCACGGGACATCTGGATACTGTTCACGAAGTTCCTTCAGCTGCCATGACTCGATCAGCGCGTTCTTGAAGAATGAACCAGCGTTGGGTCGCTCGGTCGGATCGGGCAGCTTATCAAACCGAATTGCCATAACCGCGTCGCGGATCACCTGCGGCGTGAAGGCCGTGATGCTCATGTCGGTCAAATACCGCTGCAAGCCGGCATAGAACGGCGGTTTTGGTGCTGCGTGATGGAGCTTGATGGTAATCGAGAGAATGCAGTAGCGGCCGCTCGCTTCGCCGCGAAAAATACTATGCCGATACGAAAACCCGCACTCCGCTGCGCCTAAGGTTACCACCCGGTCGGTCAGCGAATCGTACGCCTCTAGCTCAGTGAGCACATCAGCAACTTCCTGGCCATACGCACCGACATTTTGCACCGGCGCAGCGCCGGCTGTACCAGGGATGGCCGACATCGCCTCAATGCCGCTCAGGCCCATGGCAACTGTGCGCTTAACCACCTCGTCCCATATTTCACCCGCACCAACCTTGATCGTTGCCGTCTGGCCATCATCAGTCAGCACTTCAAACCCCTTGATTCGATTGAGCAGCACTGCCCCCTCAAACCCTTCGTCGCGAGCGATAACATTGCTACCGCCACCCAAGACAAAGATCGGTATACCTTGCATCTTGGCACTTTTATATAATTCCCGCACTTCGTTTACTGATGTCGCTGACGCCATGAAGCGCGCCTTGCCACCGAGCCGCATCGTCGTATACTGGTGCAACGGAATCTCTGTTCGTATCTCCATATGATACATTATACCATTTCTGTTTAGGCGCAGCGCGTGGTATAATACCCTCGTGTGCACCCGTAGCTCAGCGGATTAGAGTACTTGGCTTCGAACCAAGGGGTCGCAAGTTCGAATCTTGCCGGGTGTACCATGAACTCCGCGCTATTCCTACCGGACCTTTTCCTATCAGCGCGTTAGTATGCCCCGTTAGCTCAACTGGATAGAGCGTTGGTTTCCGGTACCAAAGGTTGCAGGTTCGATTCCTGTGCGGGGTACCACTATACTAGACGATACCCTGGTCGATGACGGGGTATTTTTGTTGGAATTCCTCAGTTGGTGGTAATACCAACTTGCCATCCGTCATGTCCTTGATTTTACTTTGAAAATGATCATACGCCTTATATACCGACAGGCTGGGGGTTATCATCCGCGGTAATTTATGGATGAAGTCCATTGCCCATATTATTGCTGGTGTATAGACGCCTTGTTCGCCTCCACTAAAACCTATCAGCGTTTCTCCGCTCAGAGACCGCATCAACTCATCATGAAATACTTTCGCTGATTGACACTTAATTTCTTCTTCGGTAACGGTCGTGAGGCGCTCTATCGTGGCATCAAACTCGCGCCGCGATTGTCGTTGCTGTTCTTCCCGCTTTAGTCGATCGTATGTCTCTTTTACACCATCAAACAGCTGCAAGAAACAGTCCGCCAAATATTCATCAGTATGACTCTCACGCGCGTCCAATTGACCATCGTTAGTTTTTATGCCCATGCTAGTACGAACTTCCAGTGCGGCTCGCTCACGCTGTATTGCGTCATACTCTTGTTGGCACTCTTGGCACTTCTTGGCAAACATAAGGGCGTCCGAGTTATATCGCGGATCTCTAAATATAAACCGAATAATATTATTGATAGTTATTATCTGTGCATCAAAGCTAAAGTTAGGGTCGACTCTGCTCGTCTCCCAAAACCACTGCAGACTAGATACCACCGGTAACGGCTTGCTCGCTCGCGCTTTGTCAATAAGGTCGAGGTCAATGGTAATATTGTCGGGGCGTCCATGTATTACCCGACTAAGTCGTTCTATCTGCCCCTCAAGCCATTTTCTTTCAGTCAATCGAAAACCAATTGACCCAACCGCACCACCCACGACAGTCCCAGCTGTCGTCAGAAATGGCTCGCCAGAACCTAGCCATGACATACCCCCACCAGCGACAAAGCCGCCAAGTCCGAGAGCACCCATATCCCTTAGTGTTAGCCTAGTATGTCGATTTTCCCGAGCTATATCTTCAAGTTGCTCGACGATATTCACGAGCATAGGATCTTGGCATATGGTAACAAAGCCCTGGCTGGAGATGCGGCCGTTATATTCAACCCTCTCAGACCCGGGGAGATCAAGAAAACACCCCCCTACAATTACCCCGTCCGCGATAACAAAACAGGGTTCCTGTACCTCTCTTGAAAGCTTCGGGTCAATCAATTCTCCACACCCTAGCACCTTAATAGGTGTCAATATCTCCACGCCCCCTCGCGGTATGGCGCGGCGTGTCCGCTCGGTTAGTTGCCCACTTTCATCAATAAAACCACTCGTCACAAGCCCCTCGATTGAACGAGGTGACCGCTCTTTCACATCATTTCCGTGCCCGGAAAACTCCATACCGTTCTTAGCCACATGCCTATTATACAATAATAAATTATATCAGCAACTCTACTATCCGAGTGATATCGGCGGTACGCCCGGGCCTGGGGACACCATACTACTGCCATCGGCCGCCTCGCCGACCACCGCTCGTATCTGCTCCGCCGTGATAATCGTCGTTGAGCCCGGCGCGACGGTGCCAGCGAGTAGCTGCTTGGCAACGGTATTCTCGACGGCTCGCTGCACTACGCGGCGCATCGGACGAGCGCCGAGGCGCGGGTCGTAGCCAGCGTCAACCAATAATTTTTTGCCCGCCTCTTCGACGGCGACTTGGATTTTTTGTGGCGCCAGCGTTCGATTGATACCAGCCAAAATGAGATCAACGACCTGCAGCAGCTCTTCTTTACCCAGGGGACGAAATAGCACAATCTCATCAAAGCGGTTGAGGAACTCCGGACGAAATAGATTGGCACTGATCAGCTCATTGATAAATGTTTGCTCGAACTGCTCCAGTTGGTAGCCGCGCTCGATATATTCACGGATCCGCTCAGCCCCGGCGTTCGACGTCGCAATGACGATGGCGTCACGAAAACTAATATCGCGGTTTTTCTCGTCGCGTAAAATTCCCTCGTCCAGTAGCTGCAACAGTGTCGTGAGCACCTGCGGATGCGCCTTTTCAATTTCATCGAGCAGTACCACCGAGAATGGTCGCTTCTGCACCTGGGCGGTCAGACTCATCGGATCGTTCGCCCCATCAGCGATCAGCCGCGCTACATCCTCGGCCCGCACAAATTCGTTGAGATCCAGCCGGATGAGATTGCCCTCGCCGCCAAAATAGATGTCTGCCAGCGCCTTGGATAGCTCAGTTTTACCAACTCCAGTCGGACCAAGGAACAGAAACGTACCAATCGGCCGATCAGGGTTGCGCACACCGGCCCGTGCTCGCCGAATGGCATCAGAGATGACGCTAACGGCACGCGTTTGATTGATCATCCGTTGATGAATCAAGTCTTCGAGATTCAAGAGTTTTTCCCGCTCGTCATCAGTCGAGGCGGTCGCGATCTTGATGCCCATGGTTTTTTCGACCGCATCATCGACCGACTGAGCTGTCACCAGACCGGACGACGCATAATGAGCTGCTGCCTCCAGCACCTTGAGCGCCCGACCCGGCATCGCTACGTCTTGGACGTACCGCTCGCCGACGCGGTAGGCTTCAGCGATGGCTTGATACATATAGGTCACTTTATGGCGATGTTCAAGGCTGATTAGCTGATCGCGCATAATTCGCACCGTCTCCTCAGGTGATGATGGCTCGATAACGATGGTATTGAGCGCCGTCGCCAGCTGGGCATTGCGCTGAGAAATCTGCAAGTAGCGCTGGCTATCCATGGTGAGGATAATCCGCAGCCTGCCCGCCTCTAAGATCGGCAGTAGCAAATTACTCAGATCAACCGAACCAACGCCCTCCTCGAAAAACAGCTGAGCATTATCGAGGCACAAAATCACGTTCTTTGATAAAAATGCTTCGTTAAGAATCTGCGTCACCAATGCCTCCAGCTCGCCCCGACCAGCTGCTGCCGAGATCAGCGACGAGGCATCTAGCAGGAAAATCTGCCGATAGAGCAGCGATGATGGCACGGTTTTATGTCCATCAATGAGCATCTCGGCGAACGCCGCCACGACCGTACTTTTGCCAGCCCCATTGAGCCCGACCAGCGCCGCATTTTGTCGGCCGTTCGAGCCAAAAATTGTCATCAGTTGATCCAGCGCCGCCTGATGAGCGTCCAGCTGCGCGATCATTGTACCGCCCGATACCTGCAGGCTGAGGTTCTGAGCGAACCGGCTCAATAGCGGCGTATAGCCAAACGACCAATCGCGGGCGATACCGCCGGTGTGAAGCGGCTTTTGCTTGAACTGCTCGATCAACGACTTGAGGCGCTCATACCACATAATGCCACCCAGCACATCACGAAAATCAATTTTTAGATTTGCAAGCAGAGCGTCATGATTCGGAAACTGCTCAACAATCGCTGCTGCTAGCACCGCACCTGTTACTTTCGGGCTATTGGTATCACGCCAAATTCGCAGCGCTGATTGCCATACAGCTGGCGTGTTATTAGGATCATCCGAAGCGATATTCGCCAAAAAGTTCGGTGTGAGGCCCAACCGCACTCCGAGGAATTGCCCGGCCCGCGACTGACCAACCGCCAGGGCAATCTCTTTTGGCGTCGGTCGCTGACTCAGGCGGCCCAGCACATCCGCCGCCATCACATCATCAATCGTCTCCGCCCGCGCACTCACCGCCATCGTCTTGAGATCACCCTGCCACCACACGCTGAGCATCGCCAGCGGCCCCACCAGACCAATCATCAACCAACCAATCGGCCCGTGCTTGATCAATAGCCAAACGCCACCCAGACCCAATGCAGCAGCGACGAGTACCACTAGCACATGCCAAACTGTACCAAACCGCGCCGTGAACCGCGACTTTTGTGCCCGCAAGCTGTGATAGCGAAACTCCGGCCGCACCTCGTTCATGCTAGCACCCTCATCTGCCACAAGATAATTCCTATCACCGGCGTTACGGGTAACAGCGCCCACACCACGATGCTGCCGACCGCCCACACCGCCCGCAGACTGATGACCACCAGCCCCGTAAACAGCACCAAAAGCCGCACCACCGCACCAACTGCCCGCGAGAACAGCCGGTCAAAAAAGGCCTGCATCTTGACAGCGAGCGGTGCCTGAGCACGAACTTGCCCTGCGGAAATTTGGCGAAATGGATCAAATAATGTCCGCACCAACAAACCAATTGAGAAAAAATCGGCCGTCCGCAGCACACCGAGACCAACGCGCTGCATATGCCGCCGCCAGCCTGCGCCATACCACCACTGGAAAATACCCACCAAAAACATAGTTCTATTGTAGCACACTGCTTGGGCGCGGTATAATACGAAATATGTCACGACAGATTCTCAGCACACTCATCGGCAAAACCGTCAAACAAGCTGCTCGACTGCGCGGCGGCGGCTCGGCACTCCCGGGGTTAGTTATCGAAAAGATCGATCCAGGCTTTATCGCTCGCACCCTAGCACAAATACCGCGAGGTGTGGTGGTTATCAGCGGCACGAATGGCAAGACCACTACCACTAAAATCGTCGTTGAGCTGCTCGAGGCGGCCGGCCTCAAGGTTTTTACCAATCGCACGGGCAGTAATTTCTCGCGCGGCGTGGCGGCAGCGCTGCTCGGCGAGGTCGATATGCGCGGGCGGCTGGATGCCGACATCGCGGTGCTGGAGCTTGACGAGGCCTGGGCAGTCAAGTTTGTCCAGCTAGTACCACCGCGCTACAGCCTACTACTCAACGTCATGCGTGATCAACTAGATCGGTTTGGCGAGATCGACACGGCAGCTGGTTTCTTGGCAAAAATCGCGCAGGCAACCACCGATACCGTGGTGCTCAACCGCGACGACCCGCGTATCTATCGCCTGCACCAAAATACGGCGGCAAACGTAGCGTTTTTTGGCACGACCGACCAGCTGCTGGAGCTGATGCCGACTGATGATGCGCTCAAGGCCGGCCAGGCTCAGGCCAACCAGACAGCCCCGGCTGACGTGCTGCTCACGGACATTGATAAGCAAACGGCGACCTTTCAGATTGATGGGGCCAAGCATGCAGTGCCGATGCGGTTGAATGGCGTATATAATTTATTGAACGCAGCGGCGGCGCTGAGTTTGGTGCGGCAAATTATGGGAGAGAAAGCCGAGCTGACGACACTACTGGGCGCCCTGTCAGACGTAGCACCAGCATTTGGTCGAGGCGAGACTATCGTGATCGATGGCACGCCGATCGAGCTGATTCTCGTAAAAAATCCGAGCGGCTTTCGGCTCAGCCTGCTGTCATTTGCTGACGGGACGGCCGATACGATGATTGCCATCAATGATAATTATGCTGATGGACGCGACGTTAGTTGGCTGTGGGATGTGGATGTTTCACGCCTCGAACAGGTGGCAGTAGTCAGTGGCGTGCGCGCTCATGATATGGCGCTGCGGCTGGAGTATGATGATATTACGCCAGAAATCATTGAGCCAGATTTAGCGGCGGCGCTGGAGAAATTACTGGCCCATCATCCACGCAAACCAAAACACATTTACTGTACCTACACAGCGATGATGCGACTGCGTAAATTATTATCAATCAAAACCGATGTGGAGGCCATCCGATGACGATCACGATTATTCAATTGTATCCACGCGATATGAATCTATATGGCGACTGGGGTAATACGCTGGCGCTGAAAAAGCGGCTGGAGTGGCGCGGCTTTACGGTGCATATTATTGATCATAATCCGGGCGATACGACTGATTTTATGGCGGGAGATATTTTCATCGGCGGCGGTGGTCAGGATGCTGGGCAAGAAATTATCCAGGACGATTTGCTGGCGCGAGCAGATGAGCTACAGCGCTTAGCCGAGAGCGGCGTGCCGATGTTGATGATCTGTGGTATGTATCAATTGTTTGGCCGAGCGTTCACCACACATGATGGACGCGTGATTCGCGGTGCGGGGATCTTGCCGCTAGAGACATACGCCAAGGCAGAACGCCTGATCGGCAACATTACACTCGAGAGCAAGGAGTTCGGGCAGATCGTTGGCTATGAAAATCATAGCGGCCAGACGCTGCTCGATGACGGGGTATCGCCGCTCGGGCGCGTGGTGCGCGGCGCTGGTAATGATGAGACTGGCCAAATTGAAGGCGCGAGGCTACACAATATCGTGGCGACATACCTGCACGGGCCAATCTTGCCAAAGAATCCACGGCTTGCTGATTTTTTGATCACCGCGGCACTCACGCGAAAAGGCTATACCGATAAGCTCAGCGCGCTGCCCATCGACCGCACTGCAGCACACGCGCAGCGAGTGGCGATGGAGCGGGGGCGGTAAATCTCAGTGTGATCTAGCGGTCGCTAATGGAGACGATGAGGTTAAAATGATCAACCTTAAAACCTTTAGGACTATCAATGAGCGCCATAATAGATTCTCCTCTAAGAAAACTGTAGGGAGGCTTAGTCATTACGCCTACAAGATCTGACCAATACATGCTTCCACCGTTGGTCTGTAATATTTTTCGAACAGTCGCTTGGCGCTCTCTATGCTCACATACAGTTATTTTCTGATCCCCAACTGCAACCCTACCTAAGGCTTCCTCTGCCGCCTTACAGCTCAGTTGCTGATCTTGCCCCTCTTCAGGAATGCCCAATTCAGTGAGTTCAGTGCGTGATTCATCCGTCGGGACAAACCGCTTAAAATTGGGGTTTTTAGAAATCTGCTCACGACCTCCATTCATTCTTACACTCCTTCCATTATAGTCACTATTTGATTATATCAGAGGCTGGTTAATAGCGTAAAATTACAGGAACGGGCGTGTATCATAGCCACGACAGACTGAAAACACCCCCGGAGAGGAACTCCGAGGGCGCGTGTTCGAACAAGATGAGTGTTGTGGTCGGGGTGAAAGGACTCGAACCTTCGACCTCACGGTCCCAAACCGCGCGCGCTAGCCAACTGCGCCACACCCCGAGAAGCTAATCTCGATACTCACTCCGCTCCATTCTATCACATATTACGCAGTAAGTATAGAGCAATAAATCAGGCCACATTTTAATGTCATCTCGCTGCTCATGCTATAATATACATATGACAAAAGCTCCAGCCTCACCCTCACATAAACCTCGCACGAAATACCATTTTGTTATTATATTCAGCGCCATCGGTGTCCTCGCACTTGGCTTTATCACCGTATTTGAAATCATTCCCCGTATACCAACAGGTGACTATATTACCGCTGGCCGCTTTAGCAATCCACAAGATAATGCCGAGAGTCTACGGAAGTGTTTTGACAGAACACGCATAGCCTACGAGATCAATGGCGACGAAATTCGTATCCGCAAATCGCTAGAGCGGTTGTTCGTGGAACGGTGTACATGAGATCCAACCACGGTCAAAGTCTCGGTAATAAAGTGTATTTTCTGAATAATTATGCCCCACATTAAGCACGCTGCCCGCACAACTCACCGCCGACAAATGATATATCTCTATGCCATTGTCTGCGTATATCTCATACTGCCTATCCTGATTTGTATCGGCGTTATCCCCTGGAATATGAAGTTCGTGGCACTCGTCGTCGGCGCAGTGGCGATGTACATAGTGATGCGAATTCTCGGCCATACGCATAGTGACATCGGCATTACGTGGCAACGCACCATCTATTCACTCAAAACCGTGCTACCGATAACTATAGTTCTCCTTATCGCAGCCGGGCTGTTTCTACTCCTCGAAAAACCTCGATTCTCACCAACCGAAGGAATAGGGTTTTATGTATTTTATGTTCTCATCTCGTGCCCAGCGCAAGAACTGTTATTTCGCGGCATCCTCAGTCGTATGCTGCAAGAACTACGGCTACACCAGGCGTTGGAGCTTGGCCTAGCAGCCGCTCTTTTCGGTTATGTACATATCATCTACGGCGATATGCTCACTGTTGTTGTCATGAGCATCGTCGGCCTTTTCTGGTACCGAGCGTACCAGCGCTCATCAAACCTCATCGGCGTAACGATAAGTCACGTGGTACTTGGCGTGATGACGATTGCTTTGGGGATTATTGATTAACATTGACAAGTTACCCCCCATTTTGTTTAATAGTAAACAAGATGAGAGGGATGGAACAAGCCCAGGAACCAGAGAGATCACCGTTGAACTGCGAGGCACAGCAAAATCAAGCACTAAGACTAGTACGATGGGCGGCACGAGCAATGGGTAGCCTGCTTGGGTGCAGGAGGGAAAAGCGCAGGCAGATATCCGAGTTTTCCCCCGAAGCGGTGAAGTGTGCCCTACTCGGGAGGGTCAAAAATCCAGCTGATAATGCGGTTGGGTAAGATTCAAATTTGCCAGAAGAGGATATTCAATACCCGTATATCAATCTCGATGACTCGCTCTATCGGTACCCTTTCCCGGCGGAATTGCTTCCAGGGCTAAAGCAATCGGAAACAACTCGCGAAGAGATGGAAGAACGGAGAGATGCTTGGAATGATTTGTATTTTCATTTAATCGAGCAGCTTGGAACCATCAAAGCGATGACTTTGGCATACGAGGAGCGCACTACCAAGAGAATGTCAAAAAGCGAGTATGATCTACTAGAAGAAAAGTATCAAGATTTGCTAAAAGTCTGCACCTTCGTCCTCGAAGAGCGAGATCGCGTCGACGAACTCATCCACACAGACCGATACGTCCCTCATGCACGTTGGAGCGCAGACACTATTTTTGCTTGAACAAACCAAGCTCCAAAGCACGACCAATGGCAACCTTATACCCCTCAGGCATGTTGAGCTTATTGACCTCATCCGGAGAAACAAGCATCAATTCTTTATGTTCGTGACTAAAGTGCGGTGTTGCACCCTCGACCGCTTTCGCAAAATATGTAACCACAAAAACGTGACGATGCGGAAAAATTGTGTACACCCAATTGTGAACATTCATCCCAACTGATATATCAATGTTCAGTTCTTCATGAACTTCACGTTGCACGCACGCTGTTGGACTTTCCCCGAGATCTAATTTTCCTCCCGGCAGCTCCCATTCATTACGCTCATTTCGCAAGAGCGGAATCTGGCCATTAAGGTAGATGACTGCCTTAACAGAAATTGGCAATTGATATTCAAAATAATCAACACCCTGCTTAACCAAATAGGGCTGGGCAAGTGACTTAACTTCAATCGTTTCCTTTTGATCTATCATACGCACATTGTACGGTATAGTGTCTCTATCCACAAGAATTAGCCTAACAAATAATTGACATATCTGTACTCGTTTCTTATGGCTTATTGTTAAATACACACTAACTATGCTACACTCTACGTACAGCCCTAAGCTGCCTGCAGAAATAATAAAGGAGGTATATATGCGAGCCAAGCAACAAGAAATTATCGCCGCCCTCGGCGTCAAGCCCACTATTCAACCGATGGAAGAGATCGAGAAGCGTACTAAATTCCTAGCTGGCTATCTAGGAAGAGCTGGCTTGAACGGTTTTGTGTTGGGAGTTTCGGGTGGCCAAGATTCATTACTGGCAGGAATCTTGGCTCAGCGCGCCATCGAGCTGAGACGCCAAAGCGGCCAGAATTGCCGCCTCCACACTATGCTACTACCCTACGGCGTTCAACATGACCGCGCGGATGCCGAGCTAGCTGTTGAGACTATCAAGTCTTATAGTGAATTGAGTGTCATAGAACATGACATTAATATAAAACCTGGTGTCGACGCACTTGTCACCCCTCTACGCAAAAATGGTCAAGCAATTAGTGATTTCGACAAAGGCAACGTCAAGGCTCGTAGCCGTATGATGACACAGTATGCCATTGCTGGTGCCTGCGGGTTATTGGTAGTTGGCACTGATCATGCCACCGAATCAGTCACGGGATTTTTCACCAAGTTTGGCGATGGTGCCGCCGACATTATGCCGCTATATGGCTTGAACAAACGTCAAGGCCGGGCCATGCTGAATGCACTACACGTTCCCGAACGCCTCCTCTGTAAAGTGCCGACTGCTGATTTATTAGATGATCACCCTGCTCAACCTGATGAAGTAGAACTGGGCCTAAGCTATGACGATATTGATGATTATCTCGAGGGTAAAGAAGTTGACTCCAAGATTGCCAAGAAGATAGAAGAACGCTACGACAAGACTCAACACAAACGAAACCTACCGATAGCATACAGGAGTAGTCAGTAAATACGCCTTGGCAAACTAGCTGCTTCAGGGTACTATATATTGTATGAAATACACGAAACCATACGTTCCACCGACGCTAACCGTTGACGCCGTGATATTTCAGATTAATAGTGGCGCACTGGAAGTCCTGCTGATAAAACGCCCCAACGAACCGTTCAAGGGTGAATGGGCGCTGCCCGGCGGATACAACGCCAAGGGCGAGACCACGACAGCCGCACTGAGACGTATCGTTGCCCAAAAAACGGGCGTGGATGTTAAGAATGACTTGAGCTACATTGAGCAGCTCTACACCTTTGACACGGTCGACCGTGACCCACGAGGACATGCTGTATCGGTGACATACCTCGGGTGTGGGCGTACTATCCCGCTCGATGATGCGAAGTCACACGCGACATTTTTTGATATACATAATCTACCGCCACTGGCTTATGATCACGCCAGCATTATTGAATACGCCAGAGAGCGGCTAATCGCCAAGTTAACATATACGAATGCTGTGTCGGCATTTCTGGAGCGGCGTTTTACCCTGACCCAACTACAGAACGCCTACGAAATTATCTTTGATCGTGAATTTGATAAGCGTAATTTTCGCAAAAAATTCCTCAGCCTCAACCTCATTCATGAAACCAACGAGTTATGGCGTGACGGCGCACATCGTCCAGCAAAACTATACGAGTTTAATTCCCAAAATCTCGAGACGTTATCACGAAGTTTCGACTAGTGAATAGCAGCCAGGTAGAGTAGGGTAATAATTTCATAGTATTTTACTAATTAGTGTTGACTACACAATAACTAGTTGTTAGACTATATAATAAGTGTAATTTATACATTAAGTAAGGAGGTAATCCATGGAAACAGTAAAACCAACTCGAAATATACTTGTTGCCGTTGATGTGCAGCATGATTTTATCGATGGTAGCCTGGCAGTTGCCGAGGGCGAGCAGGTCGTTGCCCCGCTCAATACCATCGCCGAGACCGTGCGGCACCATGCTGGGCAGGTCGTTTTTACCCGTGACTGGCACCCCGCAAAAACACCACATTTTGTTAATTGCGGTGGCCAGTGGCCAGTCCACTGTGTGGCTGGCACAACTGGTGCTAGCTTTCACGATAAACTAAACGCGCAGCCTGGTGACACTATTATCGACAAAGGCGTGGGTCAGACTGACGGTTACTCTGGCTGGGAGGGTCAAAGTGACACAGGCGAGACGCTGGAGACCATCATCACACCACGAACACCTCGCGAGAAGGTTCAGGTATTTCTCGGCGGGCTGGCAACTGACTTTTGCGTAAAGGCAACTGCGCTGGATATTGCCAACCACTTCCGAGATGATGCGCGAGTTTCCATCTATCTACTGCGAGAGGCTATTCGTGCTGTCGGGCTCACACCAACTGATGAAGAAGAGGCCTTAGCCGCCATGAAAGAGGCCCACGTTCTCGCGGTTTCAACCAGTGAGGCTAAAACGATGATCGAAAGGAGTGTTCAATGAACCGTGAACCTAAATTATCACAAGGACTAGATTATTATAAGGCGACCATGGGCCAGCTGGAGCACGCCAAGCATCCTGATGCCGAGGTCACCTTCACCTTGAAGAATCGCGCCCATACCCTGCTATCGGAATTTGTAAGCGCAGAAGAATTACACGACCGGCTCGGTAATGTAGCACATGGTTGGCAGCCCGATGAGATCGCCTATCTCGCCAGCCTACAAAATCAAGACGGCACAGCACAATTCACGCCAGAATACCTTGACTTTTTACGCGACAATCCCCTGCCACCTGTGGACATTGGCTACGATGAGCACGGCGATTTAGCGGTTAGTGCTACGGGCAAATGGCCGCTGGTCACGTTCTGGGAAACAGTGGTCATGAGCGAGCTGAATGAATTATATTTCCAGAATAAACTTGCCCGCGAAGGTGGCTCGCTACAAGAACTATACGCCGAAGGAGATCGCCGATTAAGCAAGAAAATTGATATGTTACGACATCGCCCAGATATTAAATTCTCTGACTTCGGCACACGACGACGGTTTAGCTACGCCTGGCAGAAACACGTCATCGAGCGTGTTGCCAGTGAACTGCCTGACAATTTCGTTGGCACTTCAAATATTTATTTGGCCAATCAGCTTGGCTTACAGCCGATTGGTACATTCGCGCATGAATTACCGATGGTTTACGCGGCGCTGGCCGACAAGGCTGGTAACAATCCATTAGATGGCCACCATCAGGTACTCCAGGATTGGCAGCAGCTGTACGGCGAAGGTTTATCAACCGCTCTAACTGATACATTTACGACTGAGTTCTTTTTCGCTGACTTCACGCCGGAGCAAATGGCTTTGTGGCAGGCTCTGCGTCATGACTCTGGTGACCCGATGGAATTTGGCGATCGAGTGATTGACGTCTACGAGCAGCATGGCATTGATCCGCGCCAAAAGACAATTGTCTTTAGCGACGGGCTGGATGTCGAGACAATTATCAAACTGGCTGATTATTTCAAGGATCGTATCAAGGTGACATTTGGCTGGGGCACAACACTGACAAACGACCTCGGAGTTAAGGCGAATAATTTCGTCATGAAAGCCACGGCGGTTGATGGCGTACCGACAGTTAAACTGAGCGACGTTGAAGGTAAGCACACAGGCCCGATTGATAAAATTGAAGAATATAAAACGTACGTAAAAACAGCGATCGGACACCAAGCGTTACGTCAATCAGTTGCCGCATGAGTAATACGGGCTAGCTACGCGTTCACCGCCTCAATCTCCACCGATAATACGTCTTTATTCGTCGGTAGATCAGACGTCGGCTCGAAGGTATAGACCAACAACTGACCAAACGGCATCTCGACGTGTGCCATGTCTGCTTCTGGTACGTGGTCGAGGTGCTTCATTAGCGCGCGGATAGAATTACCATGCGCCACTAGTAGAATATTCTCACCGGCCTGTAATTTTGGTAAAATCTCTCGTTCAAAATACGGTACGACCCGCGCATGAACATCCTTGAGCGTTTCACCGCCCGGCACCGGATAGTCCCAGCCGCGTCGGATGCCATTGAACGCTTCCTCGCCAATCTCAGCCTTGACTTCCCACTTATTTTTACCGGTCAGATCACCATAGTCACGCTCGTTCAGCTCGGCCGCCTGTGTCGTCGGCAAACTGCCCCTACCGCGCCCCTCAAGCAGTGCTTCCAGCGTTTGGTGCGTCCGCTTGAGCGCCGACGTATATGCCTTATCAAACTTGATATCCTTCAGTAGTGCGCCCAACCGCACCGTATCAGCTCGCCCCTTTTCCGTAAGTCCCACGTCCGTCCAGCCCGTCCACTTGCCGAGCAGATTCCATTCACTTTCACCGTGTCGACTGATAACTAATATCCCCATCATTCCTCCTCCGTTTATTTTTCCCACGAGCCAAATCCCACAAATTGCGTAACCGCCTCTTGACGTTTGTCATCGCTGTCGACGATTTGCGTCTCGACATAGCCGCCTGGCCGACGATGAGCCCAATGTGGTATCGACCACGCAAATCCTTCATTGCTTGCCAGCACCGCGTCGCGGCTCAGGAACTGATACGCATCAATTTCTGACTGCTGCAAGACAATTCGCTCCAGCCGCTCATCATCCAGCACAGCCCTAAACACATACTGATGCGCCAATCCTTTCTCACTCGAGCGTGAGGCCACCGCAAAAAATGAAACCTCATCCTCGGTAACGACCAACCCGACCTCTTCTTGAGTTTCGCGAAGTGCTGCCTGTAGCGGCGTTTCACCAGCATCAACCATACCACCAGGCAGACTCCAGTGTGTCTTGTAGTATGCCTTGACCACGAGCAGCTCACCCGCGGGATTTTCGATCAGTAGTGCAGCACTGGCGATCCGAGTGTCCTGCGTCTTCAGCCACTCCTCATGCGGCAACCAACCATTTCTCATTATTTTGCGTACTCGGTTGCCCGCGTTTCACGGATGACGTTAACCTTGATAGTACCAGGGTACTGCATGGTTGATTCAATTTTAGTAGCGATATCGCGCGACAGTTTGAATGTGCTTAGATCATCAATGTCCTCTGGCCGAACAATCACCCGCACTTCGCGCCCTGCAGAAATCGCATAGGCCTTATCAACACCATCAAAGCTGGTTGCCACATTTTCCAGATCACGCATCCGCTCGGCAAAGTTCTCGGCTGAAATGTTGCGTGCTCCTGGCCGAGCAGCACTGGCGGCATCGCACACCCGCACAACCAGCGCCTCAGGCGTTGTCGCCTCGATATCATCGTGGTGCGCTTCGATGGCGTGAACGATCCGCTCGTCCATGCCGTATTTGCGCGCTAGCTCGGCACCGATGTGGTGATGCTTGCCCTCGATCTTGTGCGTCACCGCCTTGCCGACGTCATGCAGCAGTGTCGCAATTTTCGTGATGCGCACATCAGCGCCAATTTCCTCGGCAATCATCCCCGCCATCTGCGCCATCTCGGTGGAATGCTTCAGGACGTTTTGCCCATAGCTCGTCCGGAACTTCAGCTCGCCTAACAGCCGCTGCATTTCCTTCGGGATACCAACAACGCCGGTCTCGCGCATAGCGTCTTCACCAGCCTGTTTGACTTCTTTATCAATCTGCTTCTTCGCTTTGGCAACAACTTCTTCGATGCGGGCCGGATGGATACGACCATCTTTCATCAACATCTCCAAGGCAAGGCGAGCTACCTGCCGACGAACCGGATCAAAACTCGACAACACGATCATACCTGGTGTGTCATCCACCAAAATATCAACACCGGTCTCGCGCTGCAGCGCCTGAATATTGCGACCCTCTTTACCGATGATTCGGCCCTTCATCTCATCATCGGTCAGCTTGACAGCTGTGACTGTTCGCTCAGCCGTCACCTCGCTGCTCATCCGCTCCATCGCGGTGAGCAATATCATCTGCGCCCGTTCCTCGGCATCATCTATAGCCTCGTGTTGTAATTTCGACACCAAGCCAACCAGATCATTCTTAATATCGCGCTCGGTCATTTGCATGAGCTTGTCGGCAGCATCCTTTTTCTTTAGACCGGCAATCTTTTCGAGCTTCTCCTGCTGACGCGTACGAATAGTGCGAATCTCTTCCTTGAGATTATCAACCTCATCTTCGTGTGCGCGCAACTTCTCTGCTCGCTTATCTAGCTCATCCAATTTCCGATCCAGCGTCTGCTCGCGATCTGCCAACCGATTCTCGGTCTTTTGCCACTCGCGGCGGCGCTCATTTTCGATTTTTAAGGCTTCGTCCTTAGCCTTGAGGACAATGTCGCTAGCCTTACTTTTCGCCTCGGCAATGTCACGTTCAATTTGCGACTTACCGCGAGCTTGCCGTGTCCGCTGATAGGCGTAAAATCCACCCGCGCCAAGTGCTGCGCCAACCAAGCCGCCAATAACTATTCCTGCCATATGATTTCCTTTCTTTTTTGGTCACTCGCCTCGAGTATACGCCTCGAGAAATATATCAACGACCGACCATATTCAACTGATGCAATAGAGCGGCTCAGCCACTAATCTAAAACCGCCTACTTTTATTGTACGATATTGCTGATGAAAATACCACTATTTACGCGGGGTTGTAATGTGAGCCTCGCTACCATATTCAGGGAGAATAACCACGTCGTTCTCACCACGCTTCAACCGCTCCAGGCAGTCGTCCCTCCAATGATCGCCACTACTGCCAACAATCGGAATGCCAAGCTCCCCCGCCAACGTGTTTGCCACCGCACAGCCAATCCTCAGTCCCGTAAAGCTACCCAGCCCACGCATGATGCCGATACCGCTGATGTGGTGAATGCCGCCTGTCTGCTCGTCCAGAAATCGGAGCAGCCCTCGGGCCAAACCACGACCTGCCTCCCAAATTACATCTCGCCGGGTATCGCCCTGAACGATCGTCAAATGACACGTCATTGTTGATGTATCAAGTAGAATGATCACGCCAACTCCTCGTCTGCCGCGCTGATTGCTGCGAGGAGCGCTTGGCTCGTCGGCCCGCCAGCACTCAGCGTGACACGCCGCGACTGTTCGTCAATCACTATAATCTCTACCGTGAGTCGATCGGCCGGCAGCACCTGTTCAACCGCACCAGCCCATTCAACCACTGTCACGGTCTGTGGCTGCATGGTCACCTCGCGAATTTCCTCTGCCATGATACCCGCCTCGCCTAATCGATAAAAATCATAATGAGCCAACGTCAGGCCTCTCGGTGACTGATACACACGGGAAATAGTAAACGTTGGACTCTGTACCGGTTCGGCAATGTCGAGCCCCTTGACGACACCCTTCGTCAGTGTTGTCTTACCAGCACCAATGTCCCCGACCAACTCAATCACCTCGCCACCTCGCAGGCGAGACCCAATTATTTGACCCAGCCGCTGCATCGCTAACGAACTGGCAATCACTAACGTCATTTGCTATCGCTGCCGTCAGCTTCGGCCGCAGGATGCGCCTTTCGGAATGGATTTTCAAACGTTGCTTGTGGTCGCACGACTGGCTCCTTGTGGCGAATCTCTGGCGTCTTGACAACGATATGTTCATCAGTCACACGAACGATCTGCGAACGATGGATCAGTAGTTCGGTATCACCAAAACTCTTGAGTAACGGCCGTCGCACCCGGAGCTGCTGAATCACAAAATTACCGGCCTCCAGCGTGTAGCCGATAACCTTGCCGACCTTACGCTTTTTCTCGTCAATGATATGCTTGCCGATGAGTGCAAACTGAAATTCATACACTTCCTTGATCTTCAGGACATCGCTTGGCATAATCAGCTCGTCCGCGGAATCAATGATCAGACCTAGCGGCCCAATTTCCCGCACATCAGCGATCCGCAGCAAAGTCGGCGATTGGTCAAGTGTCGGCCCTTCTAGCTCGTACGCCACGATTGATAAATTGCGCGGGTCGATCACCGCCCGCGATGTCCGCGCCAGCTCCGAGCCGGTCTGCAGGCTCATTACTGGTGCTCTATCAAATCGTTCAGCAGAAATTAGCATACTTCTCACATTATAGCGATATCCACGCTATTCGGCAAACAGATTTGTCCGCCCGGCCGGTAGACTAAAATTAGCATTGGCGGTGTCGCGTGTGCGGAAACTGTTAATTTGGTCAATCGTCTTCTGGTCAAATCGCGTCGTCTGCTGCTGGATAGTATCTTCTTTCGGATTTGATGAGGCGAGCAGGCTATACAGGAGGAAGATCGCCACCGACACACCGACCACCACCGTTAACGTGTAGAGAATGACATGATAGCGGCGGAAAAAGTGTGAGAGTAGCGTACCAATTTGTGAAATATCAGGTGAATTTTTCATCGAACATATACCTCCACATCCAGAGTTTGTGTATTCACTTGGCCAGCCCCTTCGGTCTTGGACATACTAACACTAGCAATTTGCATCCGTGTCAAGTTCTGCTCAATTAAATGCATAAATCGAAGGAGTGCCATGTAGTCTGTTTTTTCGTTGAGGCGAACAGACACCTTCATGCTCTTTGGCCCAGCGGTGCTAGCAGTATTATTTGAACCAGAGCCGGTGTTCGTACCCGAACCACCTGATGAGCCCGAGCTTGACTTCGCTCCTGCTCCGGCCGATCCTGATGCAAACGTAAACCCGGCGATGCCCACCCCAGACTTATTTGCGTAGGCGGTAAGGTCATTAATAATCTGGTTCTGATACTGATACTGCTGGGTTTCTGCCACCAGCTGCTGCGCCTTGGTAACACTATCTTTATATTTTTCCATTTCTTTTTCTAGCCGTGCTAGATCTTGTACCTTAGCGTCAACCGCTTTTGCCTCGGTCTGCACCTTGGAAACTTCCTCGGCGGTGCCTTGTAGCATGGTGTAGCCAAAGTAGACAATCACCCCCATACCGACTAGGATTAGTACCAGTGACAGCGAAAAGACAATCCGCATAGTCACTGCCGGCGTCATTTTCTCTCGTTTTCTCTCACTCATTGCTTCGCCACCTCCGGCACCATCGTCACATTAATTGTAATATTGATCGGGTAGCTATCCTTATTCTCTTTCTCAGCCACTGCTGAGGCGAGATTAACATCCTTAAAGAGGTTTGACTGCTGAAAGCTATCCTTGAGCCGCAACGCATCACCATATGTTTTACCACGTGCACTGATAACCATCGGTGATCCAATTTTTTGGCTATCCAATGTCAAGGTTTGCAGAATTGTTCCCGATGGCATTGCTTGGGCGATCTTGAGAGCCACCTTTGAGTACCGTACATCCTTATCGAGAATTGCCTTGGCGATCTTAAGGTTTGCACTGAACGAATCATAAGCCTGCTGAACCTTTTGGTATTGTAGCGCTCGACGATTACCCGTCTCAATCGTCTCTTGGGCAGTCGTTTTTGCATGCGCCATGATCAAGTAGATACCCGCTGTTGCTACAATGAGCAAGAAGCCAAGGATTAATGACACAACACAGTAGCGCCATAACAGTACATTTGATCGACCGGCGATAATTTCTCGCTTAACTTTTGGCGGTAATAGATTAATCATGCCAAATCTCCTCCGCTCGTACTAGCGACAAGCCGGCCGCCGTCATGAACCGTGGCCGCAGCTGCTTGGCTGGTGGCGCTAAGTTGTTAAAGTTCAGCGATTGCCACGGACTAGCTACCCGCGCTGGCAAGGTCAGCTCACCCGTAAAGTACTCACCAAGCCCCGGCACACTACTACCACTACCAACGATCAGTACCTGCTCGAGGCGTGATTCATCTGGAAAGCGGTCAGTATAGTAGCGAATGACTTTCTGAATTTCACCAATGATGCGCTGCAAACTTGGCCGTAATGCCTCAGTAATTTTTTCTTGGCGAGGGCCGGTATTAAGGCCGTTGAGCACCTTGAATTGGTGTGCTGTCTCGAGTGGCACATTTAACTTCTTGGCGATATCAAGGGTCAGCGTATTGCCGCCAATGTTTAAACCACCGGTCACACGAATTGCCGCATCAAGAATAGCAATGTCAGTTGTTGCTGGACCAATATCGACAATAACCGTTGGCAGCGCCCCCTCTTTAGTTCGCTCAAGCAGTCGCGCCACCGCATTGATACTTGGCTCAATCATCGCCACCTCAATACCACACGATTCAACAATTGCCAGCTGCTCATCAACGATCTTTTGCGGCACTGCGCACATCAATACTGATAAGTTCTCTTTGCCGCGCTTAATAATTTGATGGTCAACATAGAGTGAGTCAAGTGGCATCGGCACATATTGCTCAACCTCGAGATTCACCGCCTCCTCAATCTTATTCTCCTGTTTGATCGGCAGCGCAAAGGTTCGCGCATATGTCTTGGTCGTCGGCAACCCCAGCACCACACGGTTACTGCCGAGCCGCCCGACAATATTCTTTTCAAACATTTGATTGATCTTGCCACAGAGATACTCTGCCCGATCATCACTCTCGTCCTTCGCCGGATCCAGCTCAATTGCGCCGTATCCATGCACCGTCATCCGTGCCATATCGACTGACATCACCCGAACGCCAGCCTTGTTAATATCAAGCCCGATGATCGGCTTTGATTTGTAGAAAATATTTGCCACTATCGTTTGCCCACATCTTTTCTTTTTGTTAAGTATAGCATAAGCATTTTGAAAAACCAACTACGCCTTAATTTGATTTGCTAATCCAGTAATCGGCATCATCACCGCCGCCGCGATCAAGCCAACCATACCGCCCATAAAGACGATCATCACTGGCTCAATCGTTGAGCTCAAACCGCTAATCGCCGCATCGACCTCTTCCTCATAAAAATCCGCCACCTTGACCAACACCTTATCTGTCTGCCCCGTTTCCTCACCGACTGACAGCATCTGGCCAACAATCGGCGGGTAGAGATCCTCGCGTTCATTGATGATTCTCGACAAAACTTCACCATTTTTAATGCGCTTGGCAGCGTCAAGCAGCGAATCTTGATACACCGTATTACCAACTGCCCGAGCTGTCACTTCCAGTGCCTCCAGTACCGACACACCCGCACCAATCAACGCCGAGAAGGTACGCGTAAATCGCGCTACTGCCACCTTGCGAATAATCTTGCTGATGATCGGCGCCTTCAGGACAAAATGGTGAAACTTAACCTTGCCTTTTGGCGACTTGATATAGCGAAGAAGAGCATACACACCGCCAAACAATAGCGGGAAAATAATATACCAGAAACTCACCATAAACTGACTCAAGCTCATTAGTATCTGCGTCAACGCCGGCAGCTCCGCGTCCTCACCCGCCAGATCCTTAATCGTCTTACCAATCATTGGCAGGACAAAGATCATCAAGCCAAAGAATGCCCCAATGGTGATAACAATCAGCACCATTGGATAGGTCATAGCACTCTTGATCTTCTTTTTCATTGATGAGTTCTTTTCCTGCTGCAGGGCCAGCCGCTTTAAAATATCATCAAGAATACCGCCCGCTTCACCAGCGCGCACCATATTTACATACACATCACTGAAGGCCTCGGGGTGCTTACTCAGCGCATCAGCAAACGAAGTACCACCCTCAATTTCCTTGGACACTGCATTCAAAATCTCGCGAAAATGCGGACTCTCAGCGTGCTGCGCCATTGAGTTGAGTGACCGAAGAATCGGCACGCCAGCAGACACCATGGTACTGAGCTGCCTGGTAAAACCAACCAGCTCCTCAGTTGGTACTGACTTCTTACCGCCCCCAAGGCGAAAGCCCTTCTTTTCATCACCCGCTTCCTTGAGGTCGACGAGCTTCATACCCTGGACTTGAATGAGCTGGATGGCACTGGCGCGACTACTAGCTTCTAGCTCGCCATTGATCGGCTGATTATTATTTTTAGTTGCTATGTATTTAAATTTTGTCATTTATTGCTCCCTTGTTGCTCTCAAAACTTCCTCTAGCGTTGTCACGCCGCGCAGCGATTTAATGAAACCATCTGTCTGCATTGTCACCATTCCTTCGGTAATCGCCTGCTGCTGGATCTCATTACTAGTAGCATTAGCGGTGATCATCTTTTGGATTGGAATCGAAATACCGAGGACTTCGTAAATACCAACACGCCCCTTGAAGCCATTATGGCCGCACTCGTCGCAGCCCTCAGGATTTGGTCGCCACAAGTACTGAATCGTTACGTCAGTTGAACCGAGTGGCGTACTACCGCCAATCTTGTCAGCCGCCGCCTGCTGCTCCAACGCATGTAATCGCTGCATCGAGCCCTGCTTGAGATTGAACATCTGGACGATATAGGCTAGTTCCTCGGCATCCGGCACATACTGCTGACGACAGTGCATGCATAGCCGCCGCACCAAGCGCTGACCAATCACTGCCTTGACCGTCGAGGCGATCAAGAACGGCTCAATTCCCATATCAAGGAGACGCGGCAAACAAGTCGCGGCGTTGTTGGTGTGGAGGGTCGAGAACACTAAGTGTCCAGTCAGCGCCGCTTGCACGCCCAAGTTGGCAGTTTCGCCGTCACGGATCTCTCCAACCATGATAATGTTCGGGTCTTGACGGAGCAATGCGCGCAATCCCGAGGCAAAGGTCATGCCAGCTTTGGCGTTAGTCTGAGTTTGGTTGACGCCAGGGATCTTGTACTCGACTGGGTCTTCAATTGTCGAAATGTTAACGTCAGGCGTGTTGAGCTCAGACAACACACTAAACAAGGAAGTTGATTTTCCCGAACCAGTTGGTCCGGTCACCAGGATCATACCGTTTGGCTGTGCCATGGCGTCCTTAAGTGTACTCAGTGACAACCCCCAGTAGCCGAGACTATCGAGGGCAACCGCTTGATTGGACTCGTCCAAAATACGCATGACGATTTTCTCACCATCAGCGATCGGCAGCGTCGAGACACGCAGCGCGTATTGCTTACCAGAAACCTTGATCTTGAAGCGACCGTCTTGCGGCACGCGGCGTTCGTCAATTTTCAAATTTGACAGGATTTTGATACGACTAACCAGCGCACCCTGAACATTGCGTGGCAATTTATTCACCTCTTTGAGCACACCATCAATTCGATAGCGAACTTGAACAAACTCTTCACGCGGCTCGATATGAATGTCCGAGGCACCCGACTTGATAGCATATTCCAGCAGCAAGTTAACCGTCTGCGCAATCGGCGAATTCTCAGAAATTTCCTCCTCAGAAACATTTTGCGACTCTGCTTCAGCACCACTCTGAATTGACACCACCTCATCCAGCTCATCGGTAATATTACCGCGATAATTCTCCAGGCAATCAAGGATATTATTTTTTGTCGCCAGGAACACTTTGATGTTGTAGCCAATCTCTTTCTGGATGAAGTTCAGCGCCTGCACATCATCGGGATCTTCCATTGCCAGACTCAAGACGCCGTTATCATCAACCGCGAACAGTACAACATTATACTGGCGAGCGATATGTTCGGGGATACGCTTGAGAACGTCATCAGGGATATCCTTTGGCTCGATCGTCACAAACGGCACATTGATATATTCACCAATTTTTTGCCCAAGCTGTACCTCACTCAGAACCTTATGTTCCAAGATAATCGTCTGCAATGAATGGTGCGTGCGCTCCGCCTCCATTTTTAACTCAGCCAGCCGTGACTCAGAAATTACCTCACCCTGGCGCAAAATCTTCTCAATACTACTGTCAGAAATGCGCATAATTACCCTTATGCTTGAGTATAGCGCATATTGTATGGGAGTTCAATGAAAAGAGAAAAAGTAGTACATGCTACAATATCAGATATGAACGATTCAGTAATTTCAGCAATCCTTTTTGATGTTGGTGGTGTACTTGTAAGCGACTACGACATCCAAAGCGATCTGAGAAACGCCCTGCATAACCCCGAACATTTCGACCAACAATGGCCAAAAGCCTTGCACGACTACGAAAGTGGCTTCATAGACGAGAGCATGTTTCTACGGAGGCTAGGTTGTGATCATCCATCCCCAGAGCAATACGACCGGCTAACTCGTGGATTCCGTGATCATCAAGTATACTTCCAAAATGTCATTACATTTGCACGTTCATTGACAACGCATGGACTACAGATCGGTATCCTCAGTAATGCTATGCCGAGCCACTCTGCTATCTTGCAGCAAGCAGGTATCTATGACGGTTTTAGGCCATGTCTTTTATCGTGGCAGATCGGCCACCACAAGCCTGAACGGGGTGCATTTATATCTGCCCTCTCGGCATTAAACCTATCTGACCATCCAGAGCACGTACTGTTTATTGACAATCATCAAAATAACCTCGACGCAGCGGCGGCTTGCGGTATGCATACCCTCCTCGCAGTGCGCCAAGCAACACAGGCGCAAACTGAGCAAATGATCATTATGGGAATAACCGATAAACTGCTGTCCCTTGGCGTTGTGCTATGATCAGCGATTATCACCCTGCCCATGCAGCTGCTGGCGGGCTTGGCGGCTAGCGAGCTTTTGGTTGTTCATCTGGGCAACTTCCTCGAGGCTAGAACCGAGCAGGTGCGCCACCGCGTTGACATACCACAGCACGTCGCCTAATTCTTTGAGAATTTCTGTGCGGTCATCGTCTGTTAATATGCCCTGCTTGTCGCGAACCAGCTTTTTGAACTTTTCAGCCACTTCGCCTGATTCGCCAACCAGCCCAAGCACTTGTGCCATCAGTCGCGCATCAACATCCCCATATTCATGCGTACCAATTAGTGTCGCGATAGCCTTCTTGGCATACCCATCAATTGTCATAGTTTCTCCTTTCAATTACTTACTTTAATTCTGCCACAAATTCCTCAAAAAAGAACGGGTCCTGAAAGAATGTTCGTGCTACGATTTGCTCAACCGCTGGCGCCAAGTCATAATCTGCTAATCGATGTGGGCGAGCCCACACGAGTTCTTCGCTCGCCACGACTTCATCGGTCTCACCATAAAATACATGCGCCAGTGTCGATGATAATATCTCCCCCTCAATCAGGACACGAATATAACAATCACCTGCATGGGTTAGCGGCAGTTTGTCCACCGCCAATTTCTCGCGCGCCTCCCGCTGAGCGGCGCTGAGTACCGACTCATCATCAATGTGCAACTTGCCATATGGTAGCGTCCAGGTGTCGATATGCGGCTGTTTGGTGCGCCGCTGGAGCAGCACATCGCCATTGGTATTTTGGATGACAATCATAGTAATAATTTTTGGTTGGGTACGAATTTTGAGTGATTTAATACTAACTCTATCGACGTACGACAGACCCTCCCGCCCAAGGCAGTATCCATTATCAGTCTTGATGATGAGTCCTCGCTTCTTCAATATATTTAAGTGGTAAGTATAGAGATTAGTATCGACTTTTGATGGCCGCATATCTCGAAACCGTGCATATTTCATATGCATTAATACACCGAGGATATACTTTTGAATGTGATGTTCGGGGATAAATTGGTCAATCATGGTTGAGTCAAATTATACTTGCTAGAATTATGATTAGCAAGTAAATACAGTTAATGAGTGATATAATTGTCTAGTAGTAAGGAGGAAAAATGACTAGCGAAGCAAGACAAGCTCAAGCTGGGGTGGATAATATCAAACCTGTGGAATTGCTAGAGGCGCTACGCCAAGAAAAATATGCATCAGCAGAGTCATCAAATGGTCAGGCTCTCGACACGCTTCTATATGATACGGAGCGATGGTCACTGCTTCTGAAAATGTCAAGTCTGGCAATTGAATCCTCTTGCTTAGTGGATAACTTTTCGGGCGTTGAGCGCATACCTCGACGAAAAGATGGAGATCGTGAAACGGATGTAGAACATAGTTTTCTACTGGCGACATTAGCTCCAAATCTAGCACGAATACTCTACCCTAATCTTGATATAGATCGTATCCGCCACTACAGCCTTGTTCACGACATGATAGAGATTGAGGTCGGTGATGTCGCAACGTTTAACCTATCACCAGACGAGCAGACCGAGAAAGAACGTCGCGAACAGATAGCCTTAGAAAAATTACTAGAGGAACTACCGCCACTTGAAGCCGAAGCGTTAGAGTCATATGAGAAGCAGGATACGCCAGAGGCTCGTTTTGTCCGCCTCGTTGACAAACTTCTTCCGGCTGTGGTTGACATCACTGGTCAGGGTACTCGAGTTGTCGAAGAAGACTTCGGCGTCGCAAGTATCGACGACCTTCGTAGTTCCCATGATAAGCTAGCCATTAAGTGGCGAGACATGTTCCATAACGAATTCCCTGAACTTGAACAACTCTACGCTGTCCTTGCCTATCTTTTTGAAAATAAGTATGAACAAGAACGTCAGGAGCAAAAAGAAACTCACATACCGGAACGACCAAACCAACTGAAAGAAGTCGAAAGAAAGTGGCTCATCGACCCAGATAATCTTCCTGATGATCTAGAGAACTATCCTCATGCCGATCTTAAGCAAGGATATTTAGCAGTTAGTGGTGATGGATCCGAAACACGTATTCGTAGCTTCGGTGATGGTGAGCGGTTTGAACTAACTGTCAAGACTGCCGGTACAGTTGTGCGCGGCGAGCAAAACATTAAGATAACTGGCGAGATGTTCAAGGCACTCTGGCCGCAGACTGAAGGCAATCGCGTTGAAAAAACTAGATACTACATACCCTTCACTGACAGTAACAATAACCAGCATACGATTGAGCTTGATGTGTATGCGGGACATTTATCAGGACTAGTCACGGCAGAGATTGAATTCAGCGGTCGCGAAACGGATGCATCGGTTCGTGCGAATGCCTTCACGCCACCAAAGTGGTTTGGTAATGATGTCAGCGAAGACAAGCGATATAAAAACCGTTCCCTCGCCTCAATGCAACATGGTTTCATGAAGCTCGGCTAACGGACTTCCCTGCTCGCACAAACCCGATCGCCTTCCCCTCGCCGACCCACCGCTGTTCGTAGGTTGTCATGATCCGGGCATCGCTCTCCTCATCAAGTTGCACCGATTCATGGAGGTCAAATGTCAGCTCGCGGAGTCGCCAGCCAATCGCCACCAGCTGCTCCAAGCTCCAGCAGAAAAAGTTGTGATCATCATGCTTGAGTAGTAGCTCACCCCTCTCATCAAGCAACTTTGCGTACTGTGTTAAAAAATGCGAGTGTGTCAGACGCCGACCGCTGGAGCGCTGGCGCGGAAACGGATCAGGAAAGGTAATCCACAACTGGCTGAGCGATCTAGCCTCGCACAATTCTCCCAGCTGATCTGCTCGTGCCCGCACAAACCAGATATTCGCGAGGCCACGCTGCTCGGCCGCACGTGCCCCTTTTTGCAGTCGATCGGCCTTGACGTCAACTGCCAAAAATTGCTGCTCCGGATGTCGCGCCGCCAGTTCGACGCTAAACAGCCCCGTTCCCGCACCGACCTCCAGCACGTCAATCGGCCGCGGCGTCCACTCATCATACTCAAAACAAAGCGGCGAATTATTAAATAGTGCAAATTTATACTTCTTGCGCCGCCGAGTGATAACGAATTGATTTGGATCGACAAAACTCATACTTTTCATTATACTAAACTCATGACGGATACGCTTATCAAACAACTGTTAAATTCGTCGCACTTTGATGAATGGATGACCGAGCATGGACTAGGCTGGCTGGTAAGCGAGCGGATGGTTGAAACGGTCAGTATTGTCATCGGCGCGGTTATCGTTTATTATCTTGGCCGCATCTTCATTACTTGGGCAATTCGCTACGCGATCCACTCCACCGCCAAGCACCGCTCGTGGCACCGCAAAGACATTGAAAAGCGTGAAAATACCCTAACACAGCTGATCCGTAGTTTTTGGCGCATCACTATTATTGCCTATATCGCCGCTATGGTCGCCAGTAAGTTATTCTACTTCGACTTGTCGCCACTATTTGCCAGCGCCGGCATCATTGGCGTAGCGCTCGGATTCGGTGCACAATCACTTGTCAAAGATTTTCTGGCTGGCATCTTTATTATCGCTGAAAATCAATACCGAGTCGGCGATATTATTGATGTCATGGGTGCAAGCGGTACTGTCGAGCGTGTCGGCACCCGGTCAACAGTGCTTCGTGATGCTGATGGTAACGTCCATTATTTACCGAACGGCAGCATCCAGCATGTCATCAATAAAACGATGGGGTATAGCATGTCACGATTCACCCTACAACTCGACCCCAGCAGCGATATTAGCCGCGCGGCCGACATCATTAACGAGACCGGTCAACAACTCAGCAAGGAAAAATCTTGGGATAAGAAAATTATTGAGCCACCAAAATTTGTTTCCGTCGGCGATATCACTGGTCGATCAGTTGAATTGATCGTTGCTGGAAAAGTTCAGCCATCAGATCAATGGGCGGTTACCTCAGAGATGCGCCGCCGCCTCCTCAAAGAGTTTGAAAAACAAGAGATTGAGCTGGCCGTTATCCCAACGGCAATAACACATAAAAACTAGGGGGGGTAATTTAGAGCTACTCTAGCGAACCGTCTCGACCCTGCGTTGTTGCACCGCCCGTGCCATTGCTGCCACCAATGCCCAACTGGTCATCGCTCAAGACATCGCTAGCAAACACCCGCGCGCCATCTGCCTTCTTTTCTTCTTGCTTGTATTTTTGCAAAAAATCATCCAACACCTTACCGGTTACCTCACCCTGTGCCTCAAACATATCCCGACTATGATCATTAGAGTTATCAATCTGTGCCCGATACGGCACATAATCCGGCCGGCTCAAGTCCACGCGAAAGGCATCTGACGAATAGTATAAGTACATTGAAATGCTGACTAGTACGATGGATACCATGATAACACTGACTACCATTGTTGGTAGCTTATACTGAGTAATGAGCCGAAGTAGCCAATTGCTGAATTGTTTAAGTTTATCCACGACCACCTCCACCCGACAGCTTCACCTTGAGCTGTTCCACCGCGACACGATAATCCGTCGCCAGTTTACTCATCGTTACTACTGACTCACTAACCTGCTGGCGCGCATCACGCGTCTTGATCAACTGCGCATAAAACTCACTTGGCTTATCAGTACAGTCCATCTTGACCAGCGTCGCCAGATTTGATTCATACTCATTGTACTGCTGGGCAAATGCTTTGCGTGCCTCCTCGTAGTCGCGAGCGATTACTACCATCCGTGAGCTATCAATCTGCGCCAGCGCCAAACGACTATTTAGTTTGGCGATAAGGTTGGTTGAGATTGTGTTATATGCTTGACCAGCATTAACTCGCAGCAAGGCATCGTTGTGCTGAATTCGCTGCAATATTGATCGAATAGACTGGCACTGACTACGAACTAGATGGAGTGGCGGTGAATTTGGTGTGGTTTGTGCCGCGGCGATATGTGGCCATATTACCAAGCCGGCCAGGCTAACACCACATACAAAAAACGCGAGATTACGAAGGTATTTCATCCTCTGTATTATCTCGCGTTTTTGCGTTTAGGTCAAACTGTTGCTACTATTTCTTAAAATGCTTTTTGGTATCAGCTTTGACTGTACGAGCAGTCTCGACAACAACATCCCCTACTTTCTCAGTATCAGCCTTAACTGTACGGGCAGTCCCCGCAGCGATGTCCCCTATCTTTTGGACACCAGCCTTGACTGTCTTGGCGTCATCTTTTGCAGCAGCTTGAGCTTTCTTGGTCATTTTGGCAGTTGCTGTTTTTAGCTCACCAGCTTTTTTCTTGATATCGGCACGAGTTTCTCTACCGCTTTTTGGCGCGGCTAAAATACCAGCTGCAAAACCTGCTACCGCTGCACCGAGAACTGTTAATACTTTTTTCATATATCTCCTTTTACTTTTATTGGGTTTTATGAATCAAAATAATGTATTTATTTTTTACGAAAGAGCCGCGCGACTTCAGTAAATACTTTTACTGGGGACAGCCACTCGGTTGCCTGCGCAATATTGTGTGTTACTGCCTCAGCCCGATTGACGAGGCGCTTGAGCTTCGTCAATAGTGCAATTATTACACCGAACAAGACGATAATCGTCACCGAGTGAATAATAATCACCGCGCTCATCAGTATAATAACTGTTTGCATATCTTCCATACCCTTCCTTTATTATTATAATTTTTATGTTCGTCGTATTGACTGCTGTTATGATAGCATAGACGATTTAAAATGTCAATACTTATATCATCGGCTGATGAGACCGTCCCGCCGCAAGCCATCCAGTGCCGCCGCAAATCGTGGATCGTCCTGCAACTCAGCAGTGATTTCAGCGAGCGGCTGCCCGCCAATATACCGACGTAAAATCTCGCCCCGCATCTGGCGGAGACTGCCGGTGAACTGCGATTGTTTGGTGTAGTGGCGACTAGCGGACAATTTACCCTTGCCCTGAGCCTTCAGCTCACTGCCATAATCCATCAACGCCCAAAACCACTGGCGCGGATTTGCCTGGTCCATCGTCTGCTCGATGATGGGCAGTATGTCACGATCTGCTACCGCTGTCTGGTCGGCAAAGAAATGATTGAGATAGACCGTGCGAATATTGGTCTCAATGAACGGTGTCGGCACTTGGTAGGCATAATTCATGATGGCACCGGCGGTATTGACACCAATGCCTGGTAGTTCAACGAGGTCATTTAGTGTGGTCGCTGCGGCGCCAGCGGCAATGGCTTGTGCTGCTCGGTGAAGATACTGAGCACGACGGTTATAGCCCAGCCCCTGCCACGCACGCAGCACCTCGGTCAGCTCGGCCACTGCCAGTGACTCAATGTCCGGAAATTTCGCAGTAAACTCTCTAAACTTCGTCAATACGCGAGCAACTTGTGTTTGTTGCAGCATCAGCTCACTCACCAGCACATAGTATAGGGTTGGCTGATCACGCCACGGCATTGGCCGGTACAGTTCGCGACCTTTTTGGTGGATCAACTCCCGGAAATTATCAGTCGTCATTGCTTTAGTATACGCGAATAGGTCTGACAACGCCTAATTGTGCTATAATGGCACGGTTATGAAGATATTTTTTAGACGATACATCTCAGAATTTGTATACGGGGCAGTTGACGGCACCGTGACAACCTTTGCTGTCGTGGCAGCTTCAGCCGGAGCTGGTATCTCCAGCGCGGTTATCCTCATTTTAGGCATTGCAAACCTCATCGCCGATGGCTTTTCGATGGGCGCCAGTGCCTACCTGGCAGCCAGCGCTGAGCACGAAGATTCAGCCCGCGATACCCAAAAACGAGCTTCTCCCAAAATCATTGGCGCGGTTACATTTTTGGCCTTTGTTGCCGTGGGCAGCGTGCCAGTATTACCCTACCTGGTCGACGTGGTCGCCAGCTTAAAAACGCCAAGCACCAGCCTATTTTATGTTAGCTCCGCACTGACGGCGGTCGCTTTCCTGACGATCGGCTTCATCAAAGGCAAAGTTGGCAATCAGTCGCCATGGCGAGAAGCCACCATCACCCTCCTCCTCGGAGCAGTCGCCGCTGGACTGGCCTACTTTGCCGGTGATGTATTGGCGGCGTGGTTGGGCGTTCAGTTATAGCCCTTACGGCCACCACTTCAGCAAAAAATCTCGATAACCTGGCGCGAGCTTGTCAGTAGTTTCGATCTCTGCTCGAGCGAGCCAGACCGGGCGCTCCTCGCCGCCATCACACGCTTGATCCGGTATTTCAATACTGCCGTCAATTGTGGCCGTATAGCCAAGGATGATTTTATGGTTTTTGGCGGTGGTATCATATGGGTCGCGCACATAAAAGTCAGCTGGAGTGGCGTCAATTGTTATACCCAGCTCCTCGCGCAGCTCTCGCTCTAGTGCCACGTCAGGCGTTTCGCCAGCGTCAATATGCCCGCCCGGCAGACCAAACCCCGCATCACCCCAATGCCGCATCAACAAGGTGCGTTTGCCGTCACGGCTATACAGCGCCACTTTTACACTGACTTCATGTCGATCATACATTACCTCCAGTATATCCGTTTCGCTATGATTCGGCAATTTATTCATGCTACAGTAGAACCATGAGTCGTCATCCTTCCTCGCCTGCCATGCCCGGTGTCAATCTGGGCGGTTGGCTGGTGCTCGAACGATGGATGACGCCAAGTGTATTTGCCGGAACAGACGCGACCAATGAATATGAATTATCTAAAACCGCAGATGGTCGAGCGCGCATCCAGCAGCATCGACAAACATTCATCCAAGAAGCTGATCTCAAGTGGCTGGCGCACGCTGGCATACGACTACTACGGCTGCCGATTGGCTACTGGGCGCTCGAGGATCAGCCGCCGTATCTATCAGCAAAACCACAGATTGATTGGCTGATGGACATGGCAGAGCGGTATGACCTACAGGTTCTCCTCGACCTTCACGCCGCGCCTGGTGCTCAAAATGCCAGTGACCACAGCGGTAGCGGCAATACCGGTAATGTTCAATGGTATCAACGCGCCAATCAGCAAAAAACCACACAGATATTGCTGGATATCGCCAGTGAATACGGCGAGCATCCAGCGCTGTGGGGCATCGAACTTCTTAATGAACCGTTGGTGATAACACGACGCGAACGATGGCAACTGTGGTGGTGGACACGCAAAACGAGCCGAACATTGCGTAGTAAATTGCCGCCTCATGTGCGCCTCGTAGCCTCTGATTGCTATCAGCCAGCCTGGTGGTCGGGACGCGTCGGTTCTAATACGCTGGATATACATCATTATCAGTGCTTTTCCGACACAGACAATCAAGCGACGTCGCTAACTCACCACCGTCAGGTACTCAACCAACGGTCTGGCGAGTACCGCGATTACTCCCAGCAACAGCCACTGATCATCGGCGAATGGAGTGCTGCCCTGCCGCCACGCACCGCCAGTGATAGTAATGAATACACCCATTGCCAATCACAATTGACTGTGCCTTCAGGCGTTGATGCCTGGTTTTACTGGAGCTACAAGACCGAGAACCCCGGGGCCTGGAACTTTCGCGATTGCTACAGCAAGGGGTGGTTTAACGGTATGCTTAGCTCGCGGTAGATGATTCAATAGACAGTAACAATGGTAAATGATACAATGTGTATATGTCTTTTCCTAAATTAATTTACAGTATCGCAGTCCTGGTCATCATCGCCTGGGTATTGAGCATGGTGTTTCGCCTTGCCGCCTGGTTGATTAACGGGTTGCTTTACGTTGCAGTTCTGGTTGTTATTATCGGTCTTATTGCACAATTTATCAGCCAGAAAAAGCGGCAAAAATAATTTACTTGTCACTATAGAATAATCACGGCAGTTTGTTCCGCCGTGATGTATGTTATAACCCTAATTCTCGTAACTGCGCTGGATCAACCGTTGATGGCGAATCCATCATCACGTCGACGCCAGAGCCGTTCTTTGGAAAGGCCAAGGTTTCGCGGACGTTCGTTTCGTCGATGAGCTCCATAAGGATGCGGTCGACACCAAAGGCACAGCCAGCGTGTGGCGGCGCGCCGTATTTGAAGGCGTTTAGCATGGCGCCAAATTTTTCTTCGACGTAGCTTTCGCTAAAGCCGAGCAGGTCAAATACTTTGTACAGTACCGCTGGGTTGTGGTTTCGCACGCCGCCGGAGCAGATTTCATAGCCGTTCATCACCATGTCGAATTGATCAGCCACGATGGCGAGCTTGTCGGCGTCAGTCTTCGCCGACTCCAGCGCCTCTAGGCCGCCCTTTGGCATACCGAATGGGTTGTGTCCAAAATCAAGCTTCTTGCCGTGGTCATCCCATTCATAAAACGGAAAATCGATGATCCAGGCAAACGCCACTACGCTCGGGTCTTTCAGGTTGAAATGAGCGGCAAATTCGTTTCGCAAGCGACCAAGCACGGCGTTGACGACTGAGCGAGTGTCGGCACCAAAGAAAACTGCATCGCCATCAACTGCGCCAGTTTTTTGTTGGATTGAAGACAGTTCTGCTTCGCTCAAGAACTTGGCAATTGGTGATTTCGCCTCGCCATCTTGGTAGGTGATGTAGGCTAAACCGCCTGCCCCTTCACTCTTGGCAATGTCGGTGAATTGGTCGATTTGCTTGCGGCTGAGACTAGCGCCATGTTTCACACAAATCGCCTTGATACACTCAGCGTTTTTAAACACGCCAAATTCAGTTTCGGCAAATACGTCGGTCAATTCAATCAGCTCCATGCCAAAGCGCAGGTCTGGTTTGTCCAAGCCATACGTCTCCATGGCGTCGTGGTAGGAAATGCGCGGAATTGGACTGCCATCACCAACCGTGAGGTCGCTCAGATCCAGCATTTTTTTGCCAGCGAAATCAGTCGCTAGCTGTCGCATCAGCGGCTCAACCTCCTGGCGAACCTCCTCGCCATCTTCAACGAAGCTCATCTCCAGATCCAGCTGATAAAACTCACCGTACAGTCGATCAGCTCGCGGATCTTCATCGCGAAAACACGCCGCCAACTGGTAGTAGCGCGGCACGCCGCCGACCATCAATAGCTGCTTGAACTGTTGCGGTGCTTGCGGCAGCGCGTAAAACTTATTTTCCTGCAGACGACTGGGGATGAGAAAATCGCGTGCACCCTCGGGACTAGAATTTGCCAAAATCGGCGTCTGAATCTCAATGAAGTCGCGGTCGTCCATGTATTGGTGCATCCGCTGGTACATTTCAGCGCGTTTTTTCAGCATCTGTTGCATCTTCGGACGGCGCAGGTCGAGGTAACGATACTTAAAACGCAAGTCCTCGCCCGCTTGGTTTTCCTCGGCAAATGGCTGGATTGGCAAGGTCTCAGCACGATTGAGAATTTCCAGATTCTCCACCACAATTTCCACATTACCACTGGCGATATTTGGATTTTTCAAACCTTCGCCACGCTCCGTCACCACGCCGCTAGCACGAATCACAAACTCATCGCGCAAGCTTTCCGCCAAACGAAACGCTTCCGCCTGCTCAGGATTAATCACCAGCTGCACCAACCCAGTATGATCGCGTAGGTCAATAAAAATCAGCCCACCGTGATCGCGCCGGGAATGCACCCAGCCAGCCACGGTAATCATTTCCCCAACACTATCAGGGGTATGTATCGCCAAAACTCTCTTTTTCATATCTGTTATTATAGCATATTGATGTGTTTTTTCGCCTTTGGCGTCACCCGGCGGCCGCGCGGCGTGCGTTCGATAAAGCCAATTTGTAGCAAATACGGCTCATAAAAATCCTCAATCGTCGTCGCTTCGTCACCCGTCAGCGCAGCAATGGTCGTCAGTCCCACGGGATTATCGCCATAATTTTCCAGAATTGACTGTAGTAAATTACGGTCAGCCGGATCCAAGCCCAGCTCGTCCACTTCCAACATTTCCAAGGCGCTCGTTGTCGTTTTCACATCAATTATCCCATCACCGTTCACGTCGGCGTAGTCACGTACGCGCTTGAGCAGACGGTTGGCAATACGCGGTGTCAGGCGGGCCCGCGTCGATAGTAAGTTCGCCGCTTCATGCCGAATCGATGACTCCAGGATGGCTGCACTCCGCGTCACAATTCTCGCGATATCCTCTGGTTCATAAAATTCCAAGCGGTAAATATGCCCAAATCGATCGCGCAGCGGCGCCGCCAAACTACCCGTCCGCGTTGTCGCACCGATGACCGTAAACCTCGGCAAATCCAGCCGAATCGACCGGGCTGCCGGGCCTTTGCCGATGACGATGTCTAGCTTGAAATCTTCCATCGCCGAATATAAAATCTCTTCCACTGCCCGGCCGAGCCGATGAATTTCATCGATGAACAAGATATCGCCGTCCGCCAAATTGGTCAAGATTGATGCCAAATCACCAGCCTTTTCAATAGCCGGGCCACTGGTGATGCGCAAATTCGTCCCCATCTCGTTAGCAATCACCGTCGCCATGGTCGTCTTGCCTAGCCCTGGTGGACCATACAGTAACACGTGATCCAGCGGCTCACTGCGCTTCTTGGCCGCGTCAATCGCCAACCGTAAATTGCGCTTCAATCGCTCCTGACCAACATATTCACTAAAACTCTGCGGACGCAGACTGACTTCAATCCGCTGCTCCTCGGTATCATCACTATGCGAGCTAGTATCGACTATTCTCTCAATTGCCATGTACCCATTATATCATCCATAGCGGACCGAGCTAATCGCTTGCAAGCTGACTACGCAGCGCCTGCATAATTTCGCGAAATGTCTCGTCACTCACCATATGGACCGCATTCTCTAAGTGCCGCGGCCATTTCGGATCAGGAAATTCCTCACCAGCAAATGTAACGCCGTCGAGATAGCGCGGATACAAATGCCAGTGCACGTGTGTTGGCCGGCCAGCCTTAACCGCATTATTCATCAGACACTCCCAGTTACAGACATCAGCGCCAAATGCTTCTTTGACTGCCCGTTCAATTTGACGAATCACGTGATGTAGCTCCGTCCAATCTGCCTCGTCCAGCTCCGACAATGTCTGCTTGTGCTGGCGCAGAGTGATAAATGACTTGCCTAAATAGCATTGATTTCTGTCAAGCACTGCCACCCAACGTTCGGTTTGCAATATGACATTGCCATCAGCCGCCGTCTGACCAACGAGCAGTGGACAGATTCCACATTCTTTCTTTGCAGCGCACATATTCATGATACGATTATATCATTTGACGAGGGATACCTATTCGTAATCCGCGCTGCATTATGCATTATTTGTGTAATGATAACTTAATTTGCCCCATACCAGGGTAGCCCAGGCTACTGTCTGTCAGATAGCTTTGATGGCTGGTCTATTTTAATGATAGTTCTACCGGCGTGAGGGTCCAGGTGCGGTGCCAAAATGGTGAGACACAGCTACTTGTTACAAAATTTTGAATTGGCTATTTAATTTATCCACTGTATCTTTTGTCATGACTGATCTTGGTTATAAACCGATGTAGCATATCGTTTACCTGCGATGTCGGGTCACCTACGAGCTGAGCTAGTTCTGCAGCAGTACACCAACGGGTTTCTGCAACCTCGTCTGGAGCTGGGTGAATTGCAACATGCTCATTGGTTTCTCCAACAAATATTTGATTAAAGCGACGATACGTACGACCAGAGATGATTAATTCTGTCTGATAATAGTCGACTTTCACCGGTCGTAATCCTGTTATACCCATTTCTTCAGCCAATTCACGCGCTGCAGCTTCATCATATGTTTCACCAACATCAACATGCCCAGTCGCCGTCAGATTCCATTTACCACCATCATAGTATGGATTCTGCGGCACACGCTGCAAAAGAAAACCTTGTTGCGACGAGTAGATCATCACACCCACCATGCGATGCCACAACCCCTGTAACTGCGCTTCATCCATCGTTCCGCCACGCAATGGTCGATCGTGTTCATCAACAATCTGTATCAATGGGCTCTCGCTACTCATTTCTTCAGCGCTTCAGTTACCCGCTGGGCCGTCGGCAGATTGACATCGATATTTTCCAGCGCCTTGGTGGCGTCAGCCAAGGTGTAGCCCAGTGCCATCAGCGCCTCTAACGCTTCATCGGAAGTATTCAATTCAGTCTGGACTGGTGCGGCCGCTCGACCATACTGCGTTGGCAAGCCAACTTTATCACTCAAATCAACCACCACGCGCTCAGCAGTTTTTTTGCCGACGCCAGCAGCTTTTTGCACAAACGCACTGTCGGCGTTGGCGATGGCATTGCGAACGTGCTCCGCGTCGCCCAGGCTGAGGATGGCTAGCGCCGCCTTTGGGCCGACGCCTTGAACGGTGATGAGCATCTCAAACAGCTTCTTTGCCGCCAGACTCGAAAAACCGAATAGTTCTTCTGCCTGCTCGCGCACGTGATGATAGGTATAAAACTTGACATCCTGGTCCAGCACTACCGCCTCAAAATCACCAGCCGCCACACTAACTTCATAGCCAACGCCGTGAACGTCAATCACGATGCTGCACGCACCAAATTTTTCAGCGATTGTACCAGAGAGGTGGGCGATCACGGTCGTCTATCTCCACCACCCGGAGGATCTGTCGGATCGGGCGAAGTGCCGCCATTACCTCCACCCGTGCCACCACCACTGCCATTGCCACTACCCGGATTTTGGTCATCATTGCCCGTATTGCCACACGACGTCGTCTTTCGCGAATGCTTCGTCGCATCAAATTTATCTTCGGTGATGGTAATGAGACGCTTGGTAGCTAGGTCGCAGACGGTGATCTGCTTGGTAGTAGATGTTTGCTGGCAGTCAGCAGCATTCTTGGAATATTTAGCAGCGTCAAATTGATCTTCAAAGATGGACTCCATTTGCTTGGTCGCGAGGTTACAGACCTCGATCTTTGGCTTGGTCTGGTCGCATTTCTCAGTTGGGATGACGCTCGAGAGGAAATATTCTTTGTAGGCACCAGGGCTGGAATCATCAGCCAGGCCACCATTGCTACTACACACGCTCCGCTGGACAACGCCGTTTGGCACGTCAAAGCCAGTTTTCGCACCCGCCAGCAGCTTGGTCATTGTCGCCCGCCAAATCGGCGCTGCCACATCCGATCCACCACTGTTCATGACTTTATTGTTGTTATTACCAACCCACACGCCGACAGCATATTGCGGCGTGTAGCCAATCGTCCAGGCATCGCGGTTATCATTGGTGGTACCCGTCTTGACCGCGACTGTTTTACCACCCACTGTGAGGCTACTACCAAACATTCCCGCCCGCGCGGCATTATCCGACAAGATACTGGAGATAAGATAGGCGCCGCCCTGACTGATCGCTTGGCGCGTATTGGCTGTTTTCCACGAAGCGTTTTTGTTGAATTTGTCCCTAACTTCAGTGATGAGATTGAGCGATTCGTACTGCGTGCCGCCATTGGCAAAGGCCGCGTAGGCGTTGGTCATCTCGCTCAGGCGAACCTCGGCTGAGCCAAGCGCCAGTGACAATCCGTAATTTTTGTTTTCATCCAGCGTGCTGATGCCGAGTTTCTTGGCGGCTTGAATGGAGCGATTGACACCATACTTTTGCATAATCAGAACGCTCGGGATGTTCAGCGACCAGCTGAGTGACTTGCGCGTCGTCACCTTGCCGTTCCAGCGGCGGGTAGCGTTGTAGGGTACGTAGCCATTAAAGTCGGTTAACTTATCATCAAAAATTGTTGCCGGCGTAATCACGCCATCAGCCATCGCTTGTGCATAATACAGCGGCTTGAAGCTCGAGCCAGGCTGCCGCGGCGTGGTCACCATATTGACCTTACCCCACTCGGCATTATTGTAATCAGCACTACCGACCAGAGCCCGCACTTCGCCAGTTTTTGGATCAATGACGATACCGCTGGCGTTGGTGCCACCGAGGCGATTGATCTGCTTCATTTGTTTGGTGATATTCTCCTGGAGGAGATGCTGCGTGTCGAGATTCAGCGAGGTCTTGACGCGGTAGCCTGAACGCATGACTTTTTCGTAACCGTATTTGTCACTGAGCTGTTTGATGACCATCTCGGCAAAATGCGGCGCTTCGGAATTTGCATGAGCCGCACCGCCGCCAGTATATGCCAGCTGTGTGGCTTCCGCCTGCTGCTTCTGTTCCTCAGTGATAAAGCCTTCGGTCTGCATCCGACCAAGCACCGTCTTTTGGCGCTGCTTGGCGTATTCGGCATTACCGCTGATCGGCGAATAGCGGCTTGGTGCCGGCAGCACGCCAACTAGCATACTACTCTCAGCCAGTGTCAAATCCTTTGGCGATTTATTGAAATACACCTTGGCCGCCTCCTCAATACCAAAGGCGTTTTCACCAAAGTACACCGAGTTGAGGTACATCATCAAGATCTGCTCTTTGCTGTAATTTTGCTCGATGGCGATGGCCATAAATAGCTCTTGGTACTTGCGCATAAAGCTATGTTCATTGCTGAGCAAATTGTTCTTGACCAGCTGCTGCGTCAAGGTCGACCCGCCACCGTGCCGCGTGATTGCCGCCCGGAAAATACTGAAAATATTAAAGCCGCTGTGCTTATAAAAATCCTTATCCTCGCTAGCGATCAGCGCCTTTTTCATACTCTCAGAGATATCATTCAGCTGCACCAAATTCCGCCGCTCGGCATTACCAACGCTATAAATCACCTTATCCTTGGCGTCGGTCAGCACGATACCGGTATTATTGCGGTTCATCAGCCGCTCCTGATCAGCAATGTCGTGGGCATAGTAAAGATAGCTGGCAATCGGCACGATGATCAAAAACAGTAGAATTGGCAGCAGACACACCATAATTTTTTTCGGCCGGCTCAGCCGCCAAAACCACAAAAAGTGTTTGTGTTGACGCGATAATTTACCAGGTTTTGCCTTGACTTGACCGAGATTGGCATACCGACCCATGTGCGGCGGCTGCTTCTTTATCGGAGCTCGTTTTCCCTTGCCTAATTGCACCATAGATCAATTATACCACGCCAAGGCGCACCGTCGCTGCGTGGGTGATGGCCGCCGCGAGCGCGTCGGCGCAGTCATCTGGCTTAGGCGCCTGGCTAAGGCCTAGGTTGAGGCGCACCATTTCTTGGATCTGCTTTTTATCGGCCTTGCCATAGCCAGTTAGCGTCTGTTTAATCTGTAGCGGCGTGTATTCACTGATCACGAGGCCCGCCTTGTGTCCAGTCAGCATTGCCACGCCGCGAGCATGAGCCACAGAAATAGCGGTAGTAACGTTGCGCGCAAAAAATAATTTTTCAATTGACATCACCTCAGGTCTGGTCTCAGCGATGATCTCCGTCAGGCCATCAAAAATTTCCGCCAGCCGCTCATCCAGTGGTGTGTGCGCAGGCGTCTTGATCACACCAGCCGTCACCAGCCGGTAGCCACCCTGCTTCGCGTCAATCACACCAAAGCCCAAGATACCAGTCCCCGGATCAATGCCAATAATTCTCATGTGTTTATTATAGCATCTGGCCGGTATTAGTAATTAGTGCGAGTGGCCATTTCGACGAGCTCCTCGCCGAGTTATTACTTACCGCGCGTGATGGTGTGTTTCAGCCAGGCGGCAGCCCGACCGATTTCCCAGCGCCACTGCCATGCGCCGTATCCTACCGCCAATAAACTAACGCCGCCAAACACCCACCAGCCCCAGGTTGCACTAGCAACGTGTTGAACGCCCGCTGTCGCCGATCCAACGACTGGTATGCTGGCAGTTTTTATTTTCCGACAACGACGGGTGGTTGGGTTGCGCTCAAAGCCTTCTGGACAGTCTTTTAAAATGTCCTCTGCGGCAGCAATTTTCTTACAGCGACCAGTCGCTGGATTACGAAATTGACCATCAGGACATGGCTTCAATGTTTTGGCGGCCGCCGAAGCAATCGAACGGCACCGACCCGTTGCTTCACTGCGGTAATAGCCCTCTTTACACGGCATCACGGTCTTTGCCGTTTCAATCTTCCGACAGCGACGAGTTTCAGGATGCCGATATTGACCAGCTGGACACGGCGCTAACACATCAGACTCAGTAGACGGCGTTGGAATTTTCACGCATTTACCCAGTGTGTTACGCTCATATCCATTCTGACAATCCGCATATTCCTTAAACACATTGGCGGCATGCTCAGTAATTGCAAATGTTTGCTTCCATTCCCCATTAAACAAACTCCACGACGAGTCTTTAGCTAGACCGACAAACGACGTCTGGTCAATTTCATCGCCACCAGCATCCAGTACATGCACCTCGCCACCGCCGGTTTTTGTTAATTTGAGGTTTGTCTCTGCCAGCCGAACGACATGCAGCGCCCCGGCTGCCAACTCAATACCCCTGAACGTGTGCGTTGTGTCCTTATTCTTGCCTCGACCTTTCACGAGAATGGTGCAGCCCGTAAGGTCGAGGTCGCTCGTCCCAGCATTGATGATTTCGATAAACGGCGCGTCGACATTGGTCGCAATCTCATGTAATTTCAAGCCGCTGCAGCGATTGATCGGTGGCGCCGGATCAGCTGGCGGACGTGGCTTATCAGGCTCGGTACAAGCTGGCAGCTCACGCAGACGCGGCGCCTCGCCGACCGAAAAATCGCTGGCGTTATCATCCGTATCAGTCACCACACCATTTGTTTGGCAGCGCCAGGCGTGTAGCTTATCGTCCAGATTGATCGGGCTGCCTTCGCGCTCTGACGCCGCACCCCAGCCGACCAGATCCGACAACCGCCCATCACTCATCACCAATTTGACAGAGCCACCGGTTGCTGCCAGCACTTTCCTGCCGTCAAACCGCAGATCGGTCTGCTCAGCAGGTAGCCGACTATCACCGATCACCAATACCCCACCCGCTGGCACCATTAGATCGGTCGACATTGTCTTGAGCGTCGTCACATGCCCTTTTTGGCTAATATACTGCAGCGTCCAACCAGCGATATTGACTGGCCCTGACGACGGATTGTAGAGTTCAACGTACGTGCCGTGCGCCGTATCGAGACCAACTTTGGTGATCAGGAGTTTGGTGGACATGCGAGCCACAGCTGGCGGCGCAGGAGGTTCAGGGGGCGTTGGCTTAACTGGTGCGGATGTTGATGGATCTCTGGGCGGCGTTGACGGGGCGGGCGTTGACGTAGATGCAGACGTACCGCCAGAAGTCGTGTCCGGTGTAACTGCTGTTGGAGCTGATGGCCTGGTCGGAGCTGCCGGGCTGGGTACTGGATTGGCTGGGCGCGGCGCGGGCGTATCTGTTGGCGCAACCGGTGTCGAGCTGCCAGCAGGAGACGCAGCTTCTGGCGGGGAGTCACTCGCAAACGCTACCACCGGCTGAAACACCAGCGCAATTATCGTTGACATAAGTAGTAGGCGGGTCAAAACCTTCATTGTGAACTCCCTGCTTGGCTTATGTTGACTGATTATATTGTAAAAGAAATTCCTCCCAAACGCAAAAGAGCGCCATCGGGGGCGCTCAATACATAGTCAATATATAGCCTAAACGCAGGTCACTCCGCAGTGATGTCGGCATTGGTATGCACATTCACCACATCGTCCAGGTCATCCAGCGCATCAACCACCTTCATCAATTTCTGTGCGGTTTCCGTATCGGCAATCTCGACCGGCGTATTAGCGATGTAGCGCAGCTCGGCGTCTTTCACCTTCAAGCCCTGCTCAACCAACTGATTCCTGACGCTCGCCAGATCCTTCAGCTCGGTATAGACAATAATCTCGCCGTCTTCCTCGACCGCATCCTCAGCGCCAGCATCCAAAACCTGGAGGAGCAATTCCTCACCCGTGCCTTCCACGGTGATCACGCCCTTGCGGGTGAATTGAAATGCCACACTGCCAGCGTCAGCGATGCGCCCGCCGTTTTTGACCAGCGCGGTTTTCACTTCTGGCAAAGTACGGTTGCGATTGTCAGTTGCTGTTTCGATGATGATGCCGACGCCGCCCGGACCATAGCCCTCATAGGCAATCTCTTCCAGCGCTGCTGCGCTTTTGTCAGCCACGCGGTCAATCGCCCGTTGGATATTAGCGCTTGGCATGTTGGCAGCCTTGGCTTTTTCAATGGCCATTGCCAAACTTGCATTTAATGTCGGATCAGTGCCGCCGCGCGCCGCAATTGCAATTTGATTACCTAATTTCGTGAAAATCGCGCCACGCTTCGCATCAACAATCGCCTTCTGCCGGTGCGTCGTCGCCCATTTACTGTGTCCTGCCATGTGTCTATGCCTCCAGAAAATTCGTTTCTTTTAGTATAGCAGAAAATGGGCGAGGGGTTAACTGTCGAGCCGGTCGCCAATGTTTCCTGGAAAGGTAAAGCCGCCGCAATCTGATTCTATATATACCCCTTTAACGAGTATATCATTGAAGCCTTTCTCGTCCTTAATGCGCAACCCATATTGAGAGGAGATGATTCCCCTATAGACACACAAACCCAGCATCCCTGCAACATATCCCATGACTCTACCGTCGTTATTCTGCTGCAAAATCTCACATGAGACTTGTATGGCAGGACAGTGAGCATCCTCTGGCAAAGCCACATCAGAACCTACTAAATATGCCTTGGGAAGTGATCCATCTAACTTCGACCCCCAGATATTGGAATCATCGTGCTCGAGATCCATAACCTTCCGTAAGACCTTTTTTCGACGCCGAGAATTATCCTCAGCAATCCCCACCACAAGATCCGATACGCTTATCTCATAGGAGCTCAACCCAGCCTGCCCTCGCCGCATATTCAAGTCACCGATAAACTGATACATAATTGCATCGCTAAGCTTATCGGATTCAACAAGAGGCGCTATTACCTCTCGCATCCTCTCTAAGTACTTTTCTTTAATTACGGCTTGAGCAGTCTGTAATGCTTCTTTAGTGTGCAGGTCCTCTCCATCTGTCGGGGCCTTATTTTCAGCGCGCTGCCTAGTGACTTCTTCCAGGTATTCATTACGTACCTTGGTAATTTCATCACATATCGCGTTTAACCGCCGAGGCGTCATTGGCTCGCTCAGTTCCTGCGTCTCATCGTCTTGTATATCACTATAGCCCTCGGTCCCACTAGGCTGCTGCTCACCATCATTAGTCGATGCAGCTGCCAGCCCCTCCCATGAATTCATTGGGACTTGATCGCCATTATCTCCACCTACTCTTTCTTTGCCCATTTCATTCCTCCAAACAAAATATCGTTTAGTACTCACCAGCCGCTGCCCAAGCGAGGGCCGAACCCGCGCTCACTCACCCCGAGGGATTAGCTGAATGAACCCATGGTAGTACATCCATCAGGTTTCCTCAAGCATGAGTGGGATAAGTGACCTGCCATAACCATCCACGCTACTCAACCACATTACTCTCACGCAGCTGCAGCCCGGTCTGTCGCCGCATCCACCACATTGCCCCGATAATGATGAGATAGGTAATGATTACCCACAGCCAGCTCAAGCCCACTTCCAACTGCGCCCAGTCCAGCCCTGCCAGCCACGTGGCAACGCCGACCATATACTGGAGCAGCCACGTCGTCGGCGCGGCGATGAGCCCAGCCACCACCGGCACATCCGCGCACACGCCAACCACAAATGTCAGCAGCATCGCCAGCGGCACCAATGGCAGAATGAGCACATTCGCGATCAGCGCCACGTTACTGATCACACCAAATGACGCTACGAGCAGCGGTAATGTCATGATCTGAGCCGATACCGTCTCACCGATAATCTGCCGGATCACCCCGGGCGACTTCGTGCCAAAAAAGTATCGCTGCGATAGCGGCGCCAGGATAATCACCCCGCTAAACGCCGCGAAGCTCAATTGCCAACCAAGGTCGTTCCAGCCAAACTGCGGATTGATAAGTAGCGTCATCGCCGCAGCGACCGGCAGTAGCACTAGCGGGTGAATCGTCCGGCCATAATACCACGCGGCTAGACTCAGGCCCGCCACCAGCCCGGCCCGCGACATGCTCGGACTGAGGCCGGTCATCGCCATAAAGCCGATGATCATCACGCCGGCACCTAGCGCCGCCAGATATTTCGACACTTTGATGAACAGTCGCCGCGCTAGCCGCACTAAAATCGTTAAGTTATAGCCACTGGCCACGATGACGTGCGTCAAACCCGCCACCTGCAGCACCGTCATCAACTCCAGCGGCAATGCTCGCCGTAAGCCCATCAAGAACCCGAGGCCCAGTGCCGCCTCCGACTCCGGCACATACCGCCGCACCCGCTCCGCGAACCAATCACGGACGCCCACCGCCACGTCGCCCGGCTGCTCGCGCGTCACTCGCTCAACTGTTGCTCTGGACATCCGCGCCGCAAACGCCCCGAACCCATCGGTCAGCGCGCCCCGAACGGTGACCACATCGCTGCGTTTAATCGCCTGGTTATGCGCTGTCACCACCCAGATATTGCCAGGCAGCCGCCGATCATTACTCACAATGTCACCCAGGCGCAGCACTGTCTGCCCCTTTTTATCGACGTCAGGATCTTCCAGCACCCGCCCGCTCAGCCGCACCGTTTGACCGATCAGCGCTTGATAGTGCTCCAGGCCAATCTGTCCAAAACTACCTCGCCACAGCCCAATGAGCACCCCGCCGACTAGAGCCACTATGACCAGCCAGCACCGCGCCCCGACGAGCGATGCCACCACTAACACCATCCCTGCCAGCAACCACGTCCAACCAGCAAACAACCCGTACGGCGCTCGCATCACGCCGATAACGCCGATGACGATGCCGACACCAGCCGCCGCCAACAGCCACGACACATGCAACCGCTGAGTGAGGCCGAGAGACTTCATGCTTTCAGTATACGCGAAATGCGGCCAGACTTACATCAAATCACCTGAAATGGATACAATAAAAATCCTAGTTCATGAACTAGGATTATTCTCCACTTGGAGGGCCCACCGGGGCTTGAACCCGGGACACCCTGCTTAAAAGGCAGGTGCTCTAACCAACTGAGCTATGGGCCCGTGTATGCCGTGCAGCGCAACGAAGCGAGAACGCGACTTTTCACATTTTATCACAGAAGGACGGCGTTTTCAACGCTTTGGTTTCTTGGCTGCGGGTGGCTTGGCCTTAAGCGGTACGATCATGTCAACCAGGCCAACCACTAGCCCGACAGTTGCCACGTAGTACCACCAGTCGCTCAGCAATTTGTACGTCTTCATCGCCTCCGCGTCCAAGGTCATAAACTTGCCCAGTGGCCGCACCAGCACCGCCGCCGCTAGTACACCAACCAGCACCGCCGAGACTAGCCGTAGCAACTTGCCAGGTCCCTTTGGCCCGGTGATTAATAGTAGCACCAGTGGCCCCACCGTCAGGATAATTGTTGCGACAACACCGTTCGGCAATCCCACTACGCTACTAACACCTAGCCCGCCGATCACCCCGGCCAGCCACTCCGCCCATAATTCCGCCAGCAATACGCCGGCCGCCAGCGCTAGTGCCAACACGCCAAATCGCCGGTTCAACACGAACACCAGTGCCGCCACCGCCACGGCCACGCCACCGAATAACAACACCACGCTCATCACTGCACCTCCGTACTAAACCGCGCGGTGACGCCCGGCTTGATGCTATGCTCCTTGGCACTACCTGCTGGTAGTTCCAGTACATACCGCGCCGGAACTGGCGTGTGATATACCTCATGCGGCTCATTATCAGGCCAGGCATCACGCTTGACGTGCACCACCTTTTTCTTGGCGTCCAGCCAGATGATATCGATTGGGATACGCATATTCTTCATCCACATTGGTATATCGCCATCCTTCTCGGCCACGAACAACATTCCCTCGCTCTTGCCCAGTTCTTGCCGACCGCCCAAGCCACGCGCCCGCGCCTCGTCCGTATCGGCGACCTCTGCCCGAAATGTACCCTTGCCGATGTCGATAGTCGTGTATTTTTTATTCATCTGGTTCGCCACCGTCCATACGCAGTAGCCGACCCCGGCCAGCACACCGAGCACGATCACCCAAACGATGATCCGCTGCACTATCGACGCCGACTTTGCACTCATACCCTCATTATAGCAAGTTTATCTTCAGGCGCCGACTTTATCTTTTTTATTGCCGCGCTTGGCATTGCGATCAATATAATCAATAATCCGACCAGCCACATTACGACCCGTCACCTTTTCAATACCAAACCCTGGACTAGCATTCACCTCCAGCACCAATGCACCACGACTTGAGCGCATAAAATCAACGCCGGCCACCACTAGGCCCATTGCCTTGGCGGCCTTGACGCACATTTTTTGCTCGTCCGGCGTCAGCTTAACGACCGTTCCCTCGCCGCCTTTATGTAAATTACTGCGAAAATCATCATCCAAACTCTGCCGCTTCATACTGGCCACCACTTGACTACCGACCACAAATGCCCGAATATCGGTGCCGGCTGACTCTTTGATAAATTCCTGCAACAGCACGTTTGTGCCGTCAGAATTACTGAGATAAAACGCCTGCATGACCGACTTGGCGGCTTTAATTGTCTCAGCTAGCACCACGCCATTGCCATGTGTCCCGCGCGCCAGCTTGATAATCGCCGGCGTACCGCCAATCTCGTCCAGCAGCACATCGATGTCCGTTTCATTGCGCGAGAACACCGTCTTTGGAATTGCCACGCCAGCCCGGGCTAGCAACTGCGTCGAGCGCAGTTTATCCCGCGCCCGCGTAATGGCAATTGACCGATTCATAAAAAACGCCTGCGGATTCGCCATCTCTAGCTGCCGCACCACCGCCGTCCCGTAACGCGTCATATAGCTGGCAATCCGCGGGATGAACACATCGAAATTACCGATCTCCTTACCACGATAAATAACCTTTGGATGTCGCTCATCAATTGATACATAGCAGTTTTTATACTTAACGATCTTTACATAGTGACCGCGCTTTTCCGCCTCTTTTTTGAGACGGAGTGTAGAATAGTTAATGTTGCCATTACTGAGAATTGCGATTTTCATACAACCCCCTCTGTTAGCAATGTTTGGAGATCTTCAAATCGCTTCTTATCAAGTTCCCCAAGAATACGCGAACCACGCTGAACATCAACAATAAATTTACCCCGCAAAGTGTTTCTCCCTATCAGCACTGGGTAAGCCTGGCTTGAACGATCAGATAGTGTGCAATGTGTCAGGATTCTGCGTTTTTTCATTTGAATCGTTATTGGGATGTAATACCGAATCTGTGTAGTACCGTTTGAGCTTGCAACAACAATTTTCTTGAAATATTCAGTACTGTACACCTCTCCGGTATAGAAAGAACTAGCTTTACCAAAAAGAGTATATTCTAAACGACCATTTCGTTCCCTAATATCTGATGCCCAAATTGAGGTTGTCCGAGCACCCGTATCAATACGGGCCGGAACTTTTTTTATATTTGCCTTCACGAGCCAAATATATTCATCACGACCAATAACAATTTTATCAGCAACCATTGTTCACATAATTTATACTATACTAATTTTTATTTGTCAACGAGCGACTCCAGCAGCTTCACATACTCTGCAGTTTTTTCCCTCACGAAACTGCCTGAAGAAATTTGTGGCGCTTGGTTCACTTCAAGAATAAAATGTTGCCCCGTCCTGCTATCCATAATTATATCAACACCTGCAACTTCGAGGTCTTCAACATAAGCAGCCCTGGTACAATCTTGCAGTATCGCCTCACTAACACGCTCTAGAGGTACCAACTGAGCATGACCACCCTGGGATGTGTTATTCAAATGGCTCAAGCCGTCACCACATCGCTCAATAGCAAGAGCTGGCTGAAAATTAAATATCAATACTCGCAAATCGCCCTCATTAGGAATGAACTCCTGCAACAAGAATCTTCGGGTTGGGTTCTTGTCTACAATATCAGCAACCTCAAATTCCGACTCAACAACAAAATTGAGATTACCCTTATACCCATGGTTATCCTTAAAAATTGCCCTATCACCAAAGTCGGAAAACCTAGCAATGAGCTCACTTTTTGGTCCAAAAACTGTTCGCGGTACGGGTAGCCCTATTGACCAATGCAAGAAGGAGGCGCTAACTTTATCCAGTACCGGCCTATTAATATATGAGTCAATAAATTTAACCCCTAGTTTTTTGCAATATATTGCTATTGCACGCGCCTCTTCAACAAAAGTACTCACATGACGAAATACGACCAGGTCAAATTCTTTTATATCAAATTCATGAAATACATGATAAACTCTCGCTACCTTCGAAGATACCTCAAAAGCAAAATCCTCTATATCAGCGCTCATGACTTCAATGTCTTTCGAGATCAACCGCCTGATTGACTCTGCAAATTTGACGGCCTTATCCTTTTTCGCAAGACTAGACTGATGATGAATAAGTAATATACGTTTCATATTTGTTATTATGATATATTATGATAATATATACAACATGGCAAGGCCAACCATCGCAGTGTATTTTGACGAAGACTATTTTGATAATGACGGCAACCTCACGTTTATAGATGCATACTATAAAGATGCGTATAAAAATCTTATTAAAGCAGTTATCGAATATGACGTAGATGTTATTATTGCAACCAATGCTAAAGATACTTACATGCCTGATTCTCAGTTTAAATCGTATTGGCAGACCGAATATGCTGGAGGCTCACTTTTATTGCATAAAGTAGATGACCGCCCCCGTCAATTTGCTCTTCTGTTTGATAAGGGAAAGTTTCCTTTCGCTATCACAAATAAAATCAACAACGACAGGATTGCAAAAATTGCTCAGGATAAGTATTTGTCGTATCTATTTGCACCAGATTTTCATGCACAAAGTTTTTTATTAGTGAATCAGTCACAACTAGACATCTTTTGTAAGACACAACAAGACGACAATATCGTTATCAAGGAACTGCTGGGCCACGGCGGTAAACAAGTATACGTTGGGCCTGCAAAAGATTATAATCAAACTCTCAATTTTCCCCTATTAGGACAGCGCTTCATTGACACTTCTGGCGGTTTCCCGGAGCTAGCAAGCGGACATCATGATATCCGCGTCGTCTTGTTTGATGGTCAACCAATCCACGGGCTCGTACGCGAAGCTGCACCTAATAAATTAAAGTCAAACTTCGCCGAAGGAGGGTCGGTACGAGGGCTTTTCACAAGTGAAATCCCGCGAAGTCTCATAGAAATGGCTCAGGAGCTTGACAGAAGATTTGCCATAGATGTACCAAGATTATTCTCTGCTGACTGGGGGTTTGATAAAGACTTACAGTCCTGGAAATTGTTTGAGATTAATTCGGCACCAGGTCTAGCGCTTGCCAGCGTTGATGGACCCGCAGCTGATGAATTTACCAACTTATTAGCAAAACATCTAGCAAGGAGCACTCATGCTATTACCAATTGACCTTAATCAAGTTAACATCCACACACTGTTACTAGTCAAGGAGGCTGAGAGGCGTGGTTATCATTTACGAACGCTACCCTCAAGCCACCCTAAAGCTCCCCTCATGTTAGCACAAAAGGGAGATCGTAAAATTTTATTGTCTGAAGCCGTATCACACTTGACTTCTCACTTTGGTTATAAAATAGCTAATGACAAAATAAGAACTTATGCAATGCTTCAAGATAATGGTTTGCCCATACCGAAAACTATTGTTCTTCCAAGAGGAAAAGAGCTAACTCCTGAGATAGTTACGTTTCTGAATACCCATAAACCTATAGTTGTAAAACCATCAAATACAGCACATGGTAATGGCGTCTCCATTGGAATATCAGACAAAGAGGACCTCGAGAAATCTGTAAACTATGCTATTTGTAATTCCAAAACGGCAGATATACTACTACAAAAACAGGTCTCTGGCCAAGAATATCGTTTTCTCGTCCTTGGCAACGAAGTTATCGCTGTAGCTCATCGTTGTCCACCTTTTGTCAAAGGTGATGGGATTAAGACAATTCGTGAATTAATAGAAGAGAAAAATGCCGATCCAAGACGTAGCGGTGGACATTTAGCAGCACTAGTAAAAATAGATTTAGAGGAAGTGGCATATTTTCTCGGAAGAAGTCGCTTAGATACCATCCCCACTCTAGATGAAAAAGTAGAGCTATTAAAAACCTCAAATATATCACGTGGCGGTGAGTCAACAGATTTTACTGACATTACATCGGGTCACTTAAAAGAACTTGCAGTTCTTGCAGCAAAAGCTTGCTTTTTAGATTTTGCTGGCGTAGACATTATGACAGACTCAATTACAGATGGTGACCGTTCAAATAGTGTTATTCTGGAGGTCAATGCTAGCCCCGGGATTCGAGTCCATCAATGTCCGGCAGATGGAAAGCCTCGTGATGTGGCAGCTAGAATATTTGATTACGTAGAGCGCACTCTGTAGTTAACTAAGAAATCCCCCCCTCCTTGCACCGTCAAACCACCCTAGCAATCGCCCTTACTTTTTGATTAGCTTAGTCGCTATACAACAAACGCTGACAACGTTGTGATGACGCTATTTAAGTTATTTCTGTTTGCCCCGCTGTCCTCTTACCACCACAACTATCACTGCCGCTATTATGGCTAGCCCTGCTAGAATAGCCAGCGCATAAGCATACCCTGATAGCAAATAAATTAAAGCCAGCGTCACGCCACCAGCACCCCACATACTGATAAGCCGCTTGCCAAGCACTAAGCCAATGACAACCATTAGCGAATGCTCGGCCAGGAACAATACCTCCATAGCATTATCTCCTGCTAGTGCCAGGACAAGGGTCGATAAGCTAGATACAGCGAGCGCTAGTGCCAAGTGTGTAGTAGTAGATATCTGAGCATACCCTAGCCAACGCCAGGACATCACCGCCCCCGAGAAAATTGCTGCTGAACAGAGATATGGCATTACGATACTATGAATCGGTACAATCAGCATATGAACCGCAAACAGAATACCACACAGCACCAAAAGAACACCCGAGTCGAAGTATAGAAGACTCTTCTTCGGCATCCCCTCGGCTATCAGGGCGCTGCCATTGACTACCCACGTCAATGCCACCAATAGTACTGCTTCCGTTGTGACGCTAGCTGACATCGTCATTAGTAGCAAGAACATCGACCAGCCAATAGCGCTCCAAAATGATGCATAATACCAACTAGTTGGCAGTTTCCTGGTTCGTACAGCTGCAGCGGCGCCATAAAATACCGCGAAGAGGACTAGTGAAATAATCGACATAAACTCAAGTTTAATGCCGAGCCATTGCGCCGTTAAATAACATAGTAGCACCAAACTTGGATGTGCCAATATCGCCATCAGCCGCCAATCCCGCTTGGCACATACTACCATATAGAGTGCCGCGACAGCCGCCAGCCAGCCCAAGATTTTGAACGGCAATCCATATGTTGTCGACAGATTTATCATTGGTAATAGCACTGCCGGTGCTGCAGCGGCCAACAGGGTCACGTCACTGATGGTCGATATTCGCTTATTCATCGCCAACGACCAATATACTACCCCAAAGCCAATAAGCATCACCCAAGCAGTGATGGTAAAATTATCACTTAGTGGCACGCGTAGCCAATGCAAAAACAATAATACCCAAGCGATCGTCGTCAAGTATGCCCCACCCAGATAACCATCCTCATGCCGCCGGTAAAATGCATAGTACAGCAGCGCTACTAATGGCAACCAGACCGCCGGATGAATAGACGAAAAGATGATCAAGATAGCCGCGCCAATGGCAGAATATAACAACAATTCGCGGCACTTAACCGCCGCCTCGTTACGATAGTTGTACAGCCACTCTACTAATAGCAGCAACGACAAGCCGTTTAGCCATGCCATCAAAATAGCAATATCTTCACCAGCCATCTTGAAATACGAAGCTATCAGCAGTGCCACTAGAAGCAGAGAGGCATGAATACCAATCATTAAACCATAGACTTTCTCGCGCCACGCAGCAATACCCATGATAATAGCAGCAACCGCTACCGAACTTGATAGATATAGCATGCCTTCTCCCGCTGGATAAGCAACCCAAAAAATGCTTGAAATAAGCACCGTCATTAATAACCAAGTAGCCGCAGCGCCGTATACTAATACTGCTTGACTCGTCGTAATCTCTGGGCGCTTCAAAACCAGCAATCGGCACACAGTCGGTAGTAAGGCCATCAGCATAAAGATGGAGTACTGCAGGTGTAGAGCTGTTATGGAATCAATATCAAATAGCCTGGTGCCAGTCGGTACCAACAAAATTCCAGATACTACCACCATACCGCCAAAACGAGTGCGGCGCAGCAATGCTAATGCTGCAAAACTTACCGCCGCAATCATGCTCAGCAAGGCAAACGAAATTGCCTCTCTCAGCGGACTTTCGACACCAGCTATAGCCGAGAAAGCAGCCAGCGACGCAACAAAACTAACCCACAATACTATCTCGTGCTGCTTGTCAGGCTGCTTTTGGACATGCATTGATCTGATAGACCAGATCATATTACCAAGCGCCACTAGCCCCAGCGCTATGCTCGTGACCAGCCCATCGTTATTTGACAGGTACATGGAAGAACTGACCGTCATACCCATCAGCAACACCCTCGCCGTTGTCAACTCATGGGTACGCATCTTCTTTGATTTCTCGATGAGAGCAACAGTAAAATAATATGTAACGCTCGTGAGCAGCAGCACACTGACATCAAGTGTGCCCATATACGCCGATGAGCCAAGAGCAATCAGCAAAGTCAATGGTACGATAAATGGATTAACCAGCGTCAACGGCTCGGTGAATTGGCGCGGAAAACGATTCGAAAAATATGCAGCCAAGGTCATCAGGCACCCGAATAATAACACCACGGCATAATACCACACTAGCTGGGCGTGCATAACAGCCGGCAAGCTAGTTGTCAGCGTAAACATCGACAGTAGCGAAATATAGGCAAGCAGTTGGCTGTTGAGCCTGACCGTAGCATCAACGCACAAGAAAGTGCCGATGAAGGAAGTGATAAGCCAGCACAATGCCGGGTCAATCCCCAAAAGCAAATGCATGCTCCACCCACCAATTGGAACGGCAGCCAGCGCCGTACCAATAAATGCCGTCGAGGCTGGCTTCAAAATCGGCAAGCGGACATATAACACCTGACCAATGACATAATAGACAAAAATAAACAGCCAAACCAAGCTAAATCTGAGCGGCGCTGAAAGTTCGATCGTTTGCGCCAACAATAATATACCAGCGGTCAGTAGTAATGATGCGGTGTAGAGCGCCACATTGATGGTCGTTTGGCGATGTTTCTCTTTTTCTTTATTGCTGACTGGGGACAGCCACTTGACAATCTGTATCTTTTTGTCGGGAATATTCGTATTTTCTTCACTTGGCGCGGCATTAGCAGCTGATGAACCATTCGATTCCTTCTCTTCATCACCAATTGACACAAGTCCGGTAGATTGTGAAGCTATAGCTTGTTTCTCGGTAATGAGCTTGGTTTGGCCATCACTATCTTCTTCAATTTTCGCACGGCCATGCTGCGCATCGCGCACACCGTCCCAATAGCCACGCTGATAGTCATCAGATTGACGGGGCAACCGATTATTACCGCTCTGCGCCACCTTAATTATTACGATGGCAATTACTAACAGAAAAATTAGTTGTTCCATGCTTGCCCCTTACGCTGTATTTAGTATAGCATGGGAGAGCTTTTCATGGAGAAATTTTGCTACGAGAATAACCCCCGCTTCCGTGCGCCATCAAACTGCTCTAGTAACTCTCGCTGTTTCTTACTGAGCTTGGTTGGCGTATCGACAATGATGCCGACAATATGCGGGCCGCGTTCATCATTTCTCAGGTGTGGCACGCCGTGACCCGATAACTTGAAATCGGTGCCCGACTGAGTGCCGGCTGGGATTTTCATTCGCACCGTGCCGTCCACGGTTTCGACATCAATTTCCGTTCCCAACGCCGCATCAACCATCGAGATATGCTCTTCTGAAAGGATAATATCGCCCTCACGCGTGAACTTCTTATGCGCTTTGACACGAATGTGAACGTATAGATCGCCGCGCGGGCCACCTTGGACAGCTTCACCACGATCACGCAGGCGGATCGTCGCACCATCATCAATGCCGGCTGGGATCTTGACCGTAATCTCCTGACGCTGGCGAGTCGTACCCTTGCCGCCACAGACTGAACAGTTTTGCTCTGGGATCTTGCCACGGCCATGACAGGTTGGACAGGTGACCGCCTGCTGAATCTGTCCAAAAATCGAGTTCATGACACGAGTCTGCTGGCCAGAACCCTTGCAGTCATCGCAGGTTTTTAGGCTATGACCTGGCTCGACGCCATCGCCATGACAATGCTCACACTCGGCGTCTAGGGTTATGTTCAAGTTTTTTTCTGCGCCAAACACCGCCTCCTCAAAGGTTAGCGTCACGTTGGTTTCAACATCACGACCACGGCGCGAACCACCCCGTGAACCAGCTGCGCTGCCACCGAAAAATTGACTGAAAATATCGCCAAACATGCCGCCATCACCACCAAAGTCGAACTGCACGTTTTGCCCACCAAAACCACCAAATCCTTCGAACGGATTACCGCCAAAGCCACCGCCTGCCGCGCCGCCAACACCAGCATGACCAAACTGATCATAGCGCTGGCGCTTTTGCTTGTCTTTTAGGACTTCATATGCCTCGTTGACCTCTTTGAATTTGGCTTCATCGCCGCCCTCTTTGTCGGGGTGGTACTTCACCGCTGCCTTACGAAACGCCTTCTTGATCTCATCCTCAGAAGCGGTTTTCGATACACCTAATACTTCATAATAATCGCGCTTACTCATATGTGTTTATTATACGCTTTTAGCACTCGACATGCAAGAGTGCTAGCCTTGGCCGTGCTATACTGAGCATAGAGGAGGTATGATGGAACGAACAGCAATTATCAATTCAGAAATCAAGGCTCGGTGCGCCGATCAAGAAGCAGTGCGCCACTATCTACGCGAGCATGGCGCGGACTTTACGGGGACTGACCATCAAATTGACACGTATTTCAATGTACCCGAGGGGCGCCTGAAACTACGTCAAGGGCCGATCGAAAATAACCTTATCTTTTATCAGCGGGCGGACACTGACGGGCCGAAGCAATCGACTATCAACTTATCACCCGTGGCGCCGGACTCGACCATCGGCGAGGTGCTGACGGCGGCACTCGGTGTGCGTGTGGTTGTTGATAAGCAGCGTGAGATTTACTTTATCGATAATGTCAAGTTTCATATCGACACTGTTCAGGGCCTCGGGAATTTTGTCGAAATTGAAGCTATTGATACCAACGGCAAACGAAACGCCGAGGAGCTGGAACAACAATGCTCACACTACATGCGTGAACTTGGTATCCAGGATACGGATTTAGTGGTTGGCTCGTATAGTGATTTGTTGGAGGGTGCGGCTCTTCCACATTAGCCGCAGACAATTAACCGGCAACAGATAGCATACTCTGAGTCCACGAGAATATAAAACTACCCCCTTCTATCGGGGGCAGTTTTATTATGAGTTGGCGCCGAGACTACTTCTCGTCAACCACCTCACCTTCGACTGGTTCATCTTTGTCGGATTTTTTATCACCCGTAGACTCATCAGCCTTGTTGTCTTCAGCAGCTTGCTGGTACATTTTGGCGCCGATTGGCATAATGGCGTCCTGCAGGGCCTTAATTGCCGCTTCTAGCTCATCTTTGTCATCAGCGTCTTTATGCTTTTCCGCTTCCTTGACCGCTTCGTCAATCGCCTTTTTATCATCTTCAGAGATTTTGTCTTTGAACTCATCTGGCATTTTCTTTGCCTGGTAGATGGCGTTTTCTAGCTGGTTTTTAGCGTCAACGGTTTCACGCTTTTTCTTATCCTCGTCAGCGTGGAGTTCGGCTTCTTTCTGGGCTTTTTCGATGTCTTCCTTGCTCATATTGCCAGAGTTTTGGATGGTAATTGATTGCTCCTTGCCAGTGCCTTTATCTTTAGCAGTCACATTGAGGATACCATTCGCGTCGATATTGAACGTCACCTCAATCTGCGGCATACCGCGTGGTGCTGGCGCGATACCGTCAAGCACAAAGCGACCCAAGCTCTTGTTGTCATTGGCAAATTCACGCTCACCTTGCAAGACGTGGATCTCCACTTGCGGCTGATTGTCCGCTGCCGTCGAGAATACTTCACTCTTACTGGTTGGTACGGTGGTATTGCGTTCAATTAGCTTGGTCGACACACCGCCCATCGTCTCGATACCAAGACTGAGTGGTGTCACGTCCAGTAGCAGCACGTCCTTAACATCACCAGCCAACACGCCACCCTGGATAGCGGCACCAACCGCCACCACTTCGTCTGGGTTAACGCCTTGCATTGGATCTTTACCGAACAGCTTCTTCACTCGCTCAACCACTGCTGGCATGCGGGTCATACCGCCAACCATGACGATTTCATTGACGTCAGATTTTGATAATTTAGCGTCTTTGAGTGCCTTTTCAACTGGCACGTCCAATCGATCCAACAAATCCTTCACCAAATCTTCCAACTTGGCCCGTGTCAGGCTCAGCTCAAAGTGCTTTGGCCCGTCAGCATCAGCGGTGATAAATGGAATGTTAACTTCGTATTCAGTAACCGTTGATAGTTCCTTCTTAGCCTTCTCAGCTTCGTCCTTCAGGCGTTGCATAGCCGCATTGTCTTTGCGTAGGTCGATGCCTTCTTTAGACTTAAAGTCATCCAAGAAGTAGTTAACGATGACGTTGTCAAAGTCCTCACCACCGAGGTGGGTGTCACCATTGGTCGCTTTCACCTCAAACACACCGTCGCCAAGCTCCAAGATGGAAACATCGAAAGTACCACCACCAAGGTCAAACACCACGATGGTTTCGTCATTTTTACCTTTTTCCAGGCCGTACGCCAAAGCTGCCGCCGTTGGCTCATTGATGATGCGCTTGACTTCCAGACCGGCGATTTTACCAGCGTCTTTGGTGGCTTGACGCTGTGAATCGTCAAAGTAGGCCGGCACGGTGATAACTGCTTCGGTAACTTTTTCACCGAGGAACGCTTCAGCATCAGCTTTGATTTTACTGAGGATCATGGCTGAAACTTCTTCTGGTGTGTATTCTTTGTCACCCATTTCCACGGCCACACCCGCACCTTTCTTGACGATCTTAAACGGCATGAGGCCACGGTCTTTTTGGACTTCTTTGTCATCAAACTTACGGCCAATAAAGCGCTTGACACCATAAATTGTATTCTTTGGATTGGTTACACGTTGGCGCTGCGCCACTTGCCCGACCAAGCGTTCACCCTTTTTATTAATCGCCACCACTGATGGCGTGGTGCGGTTACCTTCGGCATTAGCGATAACTTCTGGCTTACCTGCCAGCATATACGCAAAAGCACTGTTAGTTGTACCGAGGTCAATTCCGATAATTTTACCCATATGATTCCCCTTTCTTGTTTTGATCACATCTGGTTTTTGCTTATATCCATTTTAGCACTCTTTTATGTCGAGTGCCAACTATTTCAGTATAAATAATTAGCACTCCCATGTCAAGAGTGCTAATTATGTATTTCTTGTCTTTGTTACATCTTCTTGCGGATGAACCAAACTCCGGCACCACCAACTGCTACTGCCACTACTGTTACAGCGATAACACTAGCGCCGGTATCTGCCAAGTAGCCGCCCTTGTTGGTCGCTTGCGCGTTCCTACCGGTACCATTCGTCGTCGTACCACCAGGGCTAGCAGGATTACCCGTACCGCCACCAACACCAGGGTTGGTCTGCTGTTGGCGCTCGTAGACACCGACTGGGTCTACGATGGTGCCGTTCGCAGCCTTATCTTCATCACCAAAGCCACCGTCCGTCAGATCATACGTCACTGTCGTGTGTTTACCGTCAGCAGTCGTGCCAAATGTAACGCGATTAGTGATATCTTCTTTAACAGCACCGCCACTTATCTTAACCACGGCTAATTGGCTATGATCAGCGTAGTGTTTGCTCAACGTCAATGTCACGCGCGTTGTGTAGCCAACCTTGACAGTCTGTCCATTACAGTTGATAGTAAAGCCAACGATGTCACGCAAGACACGACCGTCATAATCATTCGGAGCAGCTGCCACTGCGGCTGAAGCGATGTTGTAACACTGGTTACCAGCCGTAGCGACAGTCACGGTGCCACCACCTGGTTGTGCAACAGTTGCTGAAGTGGTTGGCGTGGTTGGTGTTGGCGCTGGACTGACAACAACGGCGTTCAATTTTGCTTGCAGTGCTGCTTTTTTAGCAGGATCTTGCACTTTACCTACTAAAACCTTAGCGGCATCAACGGCACTTTGTGTTTTATCAGCTTCTGCTTTGGCAACTGCAGCCTGAGCAGCATCCTGAGCCTCTTGCTCTTTTTGCTTGGCACTGGCTACGGCGCTATTGAGGTTAGCAATCGCTGATTGAAGGTCTGACGCAGATGGATTTGCTTGATTCAAGACGGTCTTGGCAGCAGCGAGAGCCGAAGCAACTGTCGGGTCAGACTTGATGTATGATGGTGTCGCTTCTGCGGCAGTGATGGCTGCTTGCAAGCTTGCTTTATCAATTTTCAGCGCGTCAAGTTTGCCCTGCAAAGCCGTACGTGCATTGTCCAACTCAGATACTGAGGCATTAGCGTTATTTATAACTGCTTCAGCTGCCGTGACCTGCGCCTGGAGAGCGGCGATAGTGCTACTACTCATGCCGGCAACCGTGGCCGGATCTTTTGCTTTAGCGATCAATGCAGTGAGGGCTGAGCGAGCACCAGAAATAGCGTTGGTTATGGCATCGAGCCTTGTCTGGAAGACGGCCTTCTTGCCGGCATCACCTACCGCAGCAACTTTAGCCTTGGCGGCGTTGACATCAGACGGACGCTTGGTTGATTCAGCATTGGCTACTGCTGCTTCAGCCGCGGTAACTTTCTGCTCCTCCTCACTCGGGCCAACTGGTGCATTACTGGCTGCGTAAATAGCCCCACCATAGGCGACCGCAACAACTTTCGAACCATCAGCTGACCCGGTCACTGATGACCAGTTTGGCACACCAGCAGACGTCTGAACGACCCAGTTCGCACCAGCGTCAGTAGATGTATAGATATGTCCGCCACCACCGACGACTGCCGAAAGCCTCTGGCCATCGTCAGAGATAGTGACTGCGGTCCAGTTGTGTGGCCCATCAACTGCACGCTCAGTCCAATTCGCACCAGCATCAGTAGAGGTGTAAATTCTGCCACCAGTTGCTGTTGCTACCAACTTATTGCCATCGGCGGAGCTGGCAACTGCTGACCATTTACGAGAGCCAGAACTTGCCCGTGCAGTCCAGTTTGCGCCAGCGTCGGATGAGGTAAAGACTGTGCCATCCTCAACCGTTGCTACCAACTTATTGCCATCGGCGGAGCTGGCAACTGCTGACCATTTACGAGAGCCAGAACTTGCCCGTGCAGTCCAGTTTGCGCCAGCGTCGGATGAGGTAAAGATTGTACTGTCTTTGGCTACGGCCACTAGTTTGTTGCCATCGGCGGAGCTAGCGATTGCCGTCCAGTTATGAGATCCTGGGATATCACGTGCTATCCACGTTGCGCCGGCGTCGGATGAGGTGTACATATAGCCACCCCAATCGTATAGTGCAGCCAGTTTAGTGCCGTCAGCAGAGCTGGCAACTGCTAGCCAGTTGCGGTCGCCTGCCCCAGGGCGCTCAGTCCAGTTCGCGCCAGCGTCGGATGAGGTATGAATCTTACCACCCCAGGCTGCTGCGACCAATTTACTGCCGTCAGTAGACCCGGCGATTGAGGACCAATTTCGAGAACCTGCCGCGTCACGCTTAGACCATGCAACACCCATACTTGGTCCTGATGCTTCAACTGGCTGCGTCCCCGCGCCCTTTTGGAGGACCCGAACATAGTCAACTAGCACTGTTTGTTTTGGAAAATTGTCTGAGTCAGCTATTGGTTTTTGATCTGCATCTCTCTCCACATAGTCATTCAAGATAAAGCGCCATCCCTCATCAAACGTTCTTTTGATCAATGATGCGTCAGCTAATTTTGTCAGATTAGCGGCTGGCGTGCGCTCAATCTCTTTGCTATCACTAGGACTAGCGTGATAATGATAGGCCTTGATTGGTTTGTCGTCCACGAAATATTTAACCGTCTCACCATCATACTCGACCGCCCAGGTGTGCCATTCATAGGCCAATGTGCCTGGTTTGGAACCTACTCGGTGTTCATCGCTGTGGATAATCCTCCTGGTTCGCCAGCCATTTTTCCAATTACCAGAAACGCCATGATGGTAACAGGTAGCATGCGTGCTTGACCAGGTATATGCCGGCGTGTAGGAGTACCATTCGATGATGTCTAGCTCACCGTATGGGTCATTAGCATTAGGATTATCATTACAATTTCGCAATGAGACACCGTTAACCATCCACAGTGATGGCCGTGTACCGTTTTTTCCATTCCAGTTAAATTTGGCGCGAATCTCAGCGCGGAAGGGCTTTGTGCCGTCCACGACTTTAGTCTTATTGGTAATGCGGCCGCTGAGGTATCGTGTCAGCTTACCACTTGGACATGGCGTTTCGCTAGCATTAGAGTCATTCATCGGTTCATCAAGATTGGCAACACAGTGACGCTGTGTTTTCAGCTCCAGATGGTCATTATCAACGACATTGACATTGCTTGGATTGTAAGCCAGGTGGGTGTTGCCATAATTGTCTTTATTTTGCTTAAATACGTCCCATTTATCAGAAATTGAGGTGCCGTTAAACTCCTCACTCCATACAACGCCCCATTGACTAGCGTTAGTACTACCGTTATATAGTAAAGCCAGCAATAAGATACCGCCAGCTGTTACCAGTGCTACGAACAATCGTTTTACCATCCCCCTTTTTTCTCCCCGTGTTTATGTTAAAAACTCTTGGCAAATATTATAACGTCAATGTTTTTTATTTGCAAGTTTTGTTGTAAATAAGACTACGGATAACTGGGCTGGCATCACATAAATTATTGCCGCGTGACTTTGACCATTGCGTCGCGAATCACCGCGCCGTCCAGTGTATAGCCAGCGCGTAACTCCTCGGCGACGACTTCTTTATCGCCGTCAGCTTCTTCGTCAAATTGCACCGCCTGGTGTAGCTCAGGATTGAACAACGCTCCCGGTTTGGCATCAATTTTTTCTAAACCAATTTCTTTGAGCTGCTTATCAAGTTGTTTACCCAAACCAGCCACACCCTTCGCCCAGGCATTATCCGCTAGTTCTTCCGGCACATTAGTAATCGCTCGCTCAATCGTGTCAATCACTGGTAATAATTTCATCACCGACTTGGCCTGACCCATGCTGTGGGCTGACTGCTTTTCCGCCTCGACACGCTTGCGATAGTTCTCAAAATCGGCCCGCGTCCGCTGCAAATCCAGCGTCAACTCGCCCAACTGCTGCTCCAAATCTTCAGTTTTCTTGGTCTTATTTTTCGTCATTTTTTCCTCCTTCTAAACGGCCAAAACGGCTTGTCGCCATATGTGCAGGGAAAGAACGCGATCATAGCCATGAAAATAATAATCAAAATAATCACCACTAGCCACGTTGGCAAGCCGCTCAGTAGTCCGCCGATCCACTCAGCCATTACAATACCTCCTCTAACATCGCACCCGTTCGCCTAACCAGCTCTATCGTTCGACGGTAATTCTGCCGAGTCGGACCAATCACGCCGATGTAACTATTATCACTAAACCGTGAACAAAACCTACTAATAATCAACGTCGCACCAGAACTTTTACCAATCGGATTTTCACTACCGATAAATACATTCAGCGGCTCGTTCGGTGCCGCTTCACGTAGCCACGGCTCAATGTTATCAATCAACCTGGCAATCGCCTGAACATGCCCACCTTCAACAAACTCTGGCTGAGAAAACAGCTGTGTCATGCCGTTCATATATAGATGATCACCAAACGAAGCAAAACCAAAGTTGCCCGTCAACTCCACCAGGCTGTCAACGGCACTACGAATCGCCCGATCAGACGTATCAATGTGCGAATTAACATGCGCCTCGATCGCTCTCGCACTGCGATCGATACCACTTGGTAGTTCAGTCATTTGAGCGGCAGTGATACCATTGACATAAAACCGATAACCCTTATCAGTCGGGATACGGCCAGCACTGGTGTGTGGCGCCTCGATAAATCCCATCTCTTCCAATTTGGCCATTTCGCTGCGAATGGTGGCGCTGGACACGCCAAACAATTTGGCGAGTGTCACACTGCCAACTGGCGCAGCAATTTCAGCGTACTGTTCGATAATGGCGGCCAAGATGGCCTGCTGGCGTTCAGTCATAGGATCATTGTAGCATGTATCTAGCACTCATCGCAAGCGAGTGCTAACGCAGCCTTGCCCCACGTCTGGCATGACTGCGCGCTCGAGTAAATCGCCTGGCAGCGTCTGACGAGAACATCAGCACTGCTACAATATTCAGTCCAATGAACAGCAATGCGCTAACCGTTGACCACGTTATTTTACCAATGGTTAATGTGAACGAATTAGCAATAACCGCCAGCCCGCACATTGCCATCAGTGCCAACCGCAGCCGATTGCTGCCGCCAAATGTCCGGCCAACCAGCACGATGATGATAATCACCCATACGACGCCGATAATAATTGATGAACCAATCAGCCAGTTAGCAATCACCGCCGCATCATTCACCTGGCCATCCACCATCAATTCAGCCACCGTCTGACTGTGGAATTGATCGATCGCGAATAGCTCAATGGCGGTGGTAATAATACTGACCACCAATGCCGCAAACACCGCTACCACACCAAACGCAATCTGTGGCGGCCGCCGACTCCACAATTGCTGTATCAGCGTGTTATGCACCTCTGGCGTTACCTCATGTGAGGTGGCATCGAGGATTACCTCATCACGCTCCTCTGTAACGGCCCTGGCTCGCACTCGCCCGACCTCTAATACTGGCAAATCGCCGTCAGTCTGAATGGTGTCACCACCACCATTACGTGAATGATACCCGGTGGAAAAATCTTTTAGAGTGGTCACCTCGATTGAGGCGCGCGCTTTCAAGGCTGACTGGACAATATAATCCCGCTCAATATCGGTATTCTCATCAATCTTATGGGTAATTTGCAGAGTAAACAGACTAAAGCCAACGCTTCTGTCGTACGTTCCCGCCGCCAGCCAATCCACCTGATGACCACCCGGCAACAGCCAACCTTGCGGGCAACGCCAGAAACGTACGTGATGGCGCTTGCCGGGATTGCCATCAACTTCCTGCTGGTAGGTAAAGTCCTGGCGCCTACCAAACAAAAACAGTGACGAAACCGGCGCCTGCGGATAACTACGCCGCGTCACTATTGCCACCATCATCCGCCACGATGAGCGCACAGTTATTTCCTCCGCTAATGTCCAGCCAGCCGCGGTCATTGCTTGATGGACCTGCGCCTCCGAGCCACGCAAGGCTAGATTGACTGGATCACCCAATAGTCCGTCCGCCGTCCGCGTCCGCCCGATGAAATAATTTGGTACGTACAAACTACTCAGGATACGATGCAGCCGCGGCAGTGCCAAGTAGGCCGTAATCAGCCACACCACCACAAACAGCCCGACCATCCACCAGCCACCCGAATGCCAGCCCTCACGCCACACGAGCCATGCTAGCCAGAACGACGCCGCACCGGCTAATAAGAAAAATATCTGGTCAAGCAATCCCGATAATGACCAAAATGGTCGTCTCAGCGAAAACGACGACTTCTTCGTCGCCATCTAGGCCGCGTCCTCACTTATCAAATAATCGAGGAGGTCCCGCGCTATCAACCGTGCTTCATCATCACGCCGATTAAATATATCACCGCGCTCAATGATCTCGCCACAAACCCGCACCGCTCGGCTCAAATCATCATTGATAATCACGTGGTAATACGGCACCTCCAGCGCGTGACTAAGCTCGGCGATTGCCGACTGACGGCGTTTCAGCCAGGCCGCCTGAAACTCCGCCTCCGTCGCATACCGCTGCTTTAATCGCTCCAACCATGTCGGATAATCCGGCGGCACGATAAAAATAGCGATACAGCCCGGCGCCAATTGCTCATACTCAGCCACGCCCTGTACATCAATATCAGTAATCGCCGTTTGCTGATGGTCGTGCGCCAACTGTAGCTCGGCTGTCGAGGTGCCATATACCTTGCCGTGGACAAACTTGGCCTCAATGAACTGATGATTTCTGAGCATAGTCAGCGCCGTAGCTTGATCAATAAAATGATACTCAACTCCATCACGTTCCGGCTGGCCATTATTCACTCGCGGTGCACGTGTCGTGTGTGATACGATATCACGAAATGAGGGTGATCGCAGCAACTGCCGCTTGATTGTATCCTTGCCCGCACCGGAAATACCGGTGAGTAGTGCAATTTTGGTATCTCGTACCAGCGCTACGGCTGCCTCGGTCGGCTGATATTCCCTAATGATATGTTCAAGATCTAACATATGAGTATTATACCAGATTATCAGCTGCGCCTCCGGAGTAGTCGCAGACTTCTATCTGTGCACCATATCCATCGCTCGAATATGCGGCGGGCGGTGCGTCAGCTGAGGACGACGAGACGGCACAGCGATGTGAGCACGAGAATGAGCGGTAGCTCGTGGATGAGTCAATTCCTTTGGCTGCGGTGGTAATGCTGGCTGGGTTGGCAGCTGGTGCGGCTGGGATAGTGGGCGCTTGGCAGCTAATTGCGCATCAGCTTGCGATGTGCCGGTGCGGGGATTGGTGCTCGGATGGCCGATGGGCGGTTTGGCTATTACCTTGGTAGACGCGGCTGATGGTTGTACTGAACGTCGAGATGATGCAGCAGCCGCAGGATTGAGCGGACGATTCGGAGTCGAGGCGTGTGATGAGAGTGGTGGCCTTGTCAGTGGCGGATGTGATGATAGCGGCTTGACCGGCTGAGCTTTAACAGAAGAGAGTTTATTGAGCGGGCGCTTGACGGGAGTTGGCGTCACAGCAGTCGGTTTGATCAGCGAGGCGCGTGACGGCGAGAGGATGTGCTGTGGCGGCTGAGGCTTGGCGGACGGCTTGGTAAATGATGATTTGCGTGAGCGCTGGGTGCCACGCGGTGGCATAATATCATGAAAGACTGCCGGCTTGTGAGGATGGGATTTGGTGGTCGGAGCGACTGTAGTCTTCCGAGATGAATGGGCGACGGTCTTGGGTGACGGGGCCAATCGAGCCGTAGCCGCACCACGAGTTGACTGCGTGGCTACAGCTTGCTGTTGAGCGTTATGACGCCGAGCCGAAGTAATGGCGGGGCGAGGAGGAAGCTGTGGCGAAGTTGATGCGGGAGATACGGAGGATGGCGGGGCAGTCACCGGACGCTGACGCGGCACTGATGCTTCAGTGTCAATATCCGATACCTCACCCTTACGGTGTTTACCGAGCCGAGCTTTTTTGAATAGCTTTGTCAACTTCATCAGCGCCACCTCATCCCTTGGGAGATGTCGATACCGAAAATGGTTACGGTCAGCTGGTCGATATGACTCTCCTTCCTCTGATTGATTCTGTCACCATTATACTGGTTATGCTCAGTGATTTCAAGCAGCGCACCGCCGAGCCGCTAGAGCAATTCATCCAGCACTGATTGCCAATCAGGAAACTGCGGAGTACCGAAATGAATATGCCAGCCAACAAACTCAGCAGCACCCCTGGCTGTCCGATCGTCAATCAAGATATCGCCTCGACTCAGCTGCTTGACCGACGAAAAAACAACCTTACGATAGAAAATATTTTCCTGACCCTCGCCGCCAAAATACTTCTTTACCCACGCTAACTTATCACCCAGCGCCGTCGGATTTTCCCATGGTGATGATGACAGAATATACAAATCATACTTTTCCTTTAGTTTGTCAACTGCCTCAAGAGCCCCTGGCATCGGATCCATCAACGCAAAAACACCCGGGATATTGTCGTACTCACCCGCAAATTTCTCGAGCATCTCGGGCGAAACCTTTGTCAAAGCCGACGTGAAATCCACCAGTACGCCGTCCATGTCGATATAGATAATTGGTCTCTTCATAATCAATCCCTCTTCAGCATAACCGTAAACGCTTCTGACGGAATGTCAACCTTGCCGAAACGTTTCATGCGCTTTTTACCGCGGGCCTGCTTGGCGAGGAGCTTCTTTTTACGGCTGACGTCGCCGCCATACAGATAGCCGGTAACATCCTTGCGGTAGGCACCAATGTTTTCGCGGGCGATGAATCTACCGCCAATCGCCGCCTGCAATGCCACTTCAAAGCTCTGGCGTGGCACCACCTCTTTGAGCTTTTTGACGATCTCCCGGCCCAAGCCTGGTGCCTCCGAACGGTGACACATCACACTGAGTGCATCGACCATTTCGCCCGCCACATAGAAATCAACGCGCACCAAATCTTCCGGCTGATAACCCGCCAGTTTATAATTAAACGAGCCGTAGCCACTGGTTACCGACTTCAGTTGATCATAAAAATCCGTCAGCAGATTTGCCAGCGGCGCGGTAAACGAAATCAGCGCCCTCTCATCGATGTAGCTAAGATTTTTTTGCCGGCCACGCTTGGCGACAATCAGCTGAATCACCGCACCGATATAGTCCTGCGGCACCACAATTTCGCCATCAATCCACGGCTCGCGAACCTCCGTGATCTGCGCTGGATCGGGCAATTCGCTGGCTGATTTGATGTCCAGTTCCTCGCCGTTAGTTAGGCTGACTTGATAATCCGTGCTCGGATTGGTGACGATGAGGTCCAGACTATACTCGCGCTCCAGCCGCTCACGAATGATATCCATGTGAAGTAGCCCAAGAAAACCGATCCGCACGCCGTAGCCCAGCACTGGCGAATTTTCCGGCTCAAACTGCAGCGCCGAATCACTCAGACTAAGCTTTTCAATCGCCTCTTTCAGGTCATTGTAATCTTCGTTGCTCACCGGGAAAAACCCCGCATAGACGAAGGGTTTGACTTCTTTGTAGCCTGGCAATGGTTGGACGGTAATATAAGACATTTACTGATAATTATACCATCAATTACTGGGTGAGATACTACCGCCGCTCGCTCGTTTCCGATGTAAGCGAGCTGAGGCCAAAATAATCTTGAATAAACTCCTGGGAATACTTATCCAAATCGGTCAGTTGACCGTACAATTTAACACCATGGCACTCACCCTTATCTGATGGTACTGTGTAAGCATTTGGTCGCGCATATGCAACGACTAGTGCTGGGTGAGGTGTTTTACTAGTGAACTGTTCGCCAATAGCCTGCTGAATGGCGGAACAATCTTCTGGCTGAGTCTGCAAAGGACTTGCACCAGCAGCAATGTCACGCGCTACATTGTACGCATATAAATGAAAATCTGCGAAATGGACGCCATCCATACCAAACTGAAAGGTACGATTACCCCGCGAAAGCTCCAGCGCCAATCGCGCCAAACTCAAGCCACGCCAATACTTATAACTCTCTCTCTGAATCTGGGACTACATCATAGACAACAGACTCTCCGATATCATTTCTCAAGCGATTAAAATTCAGTTGACTCATTATCTTAATTTTATCATAATATTATTTATTTGTCAATCATAGCTATTGGTGGTTCAGTGATCGATTTGATATTACGTGCTTCGCCATTTGTCAAACTCACTGAGCAATTAGTGCTGGTAGTACTGGGCTGGACAGTGATTGATTCGGATATAACTCAGTAATCTTATCATTGAGCGCCCTGGCGAATTTTCTCAAGCATTGCACCAATCTTCGCCTGTTGCTCGGGGCTGTAGAAATAGCCTAACGCTTTACTCATGCCACCGCCTTTCCCCTTAGCACGGTATCGTGACGGCTGTCCAAAATTGGGGTCGTTCCTTATTAAACTATCAATTATCCTATCAAATCGAGGGGCGCTACAATGTAACTCACGCATGATCTCTTTTTTTACTCGATACCCTTCAGGAGCCAACTTCGTATAGCCTTCACTTCTGAGATACTCACCTATCTTATCAACTTGCTCCGGTGACAAGCCTTCACGAATTCTCACCTGACCACTTTCAGCGACAAATCTATAGATTTCAGGCCGTAGGTTCAGCAAGTCCATGGCATCTCTCACCAATTTCAAACCCACCCCAAGGCACTTTGCTGCCGTACTTATCATGGCATATCCCTCTGGTGGTGGAGGCGCAAATAACCCATTCTCCTGTGCTTTTCTCATAATCATTGCCTGCTGCTCCGGACTATAAAACTCGTGCACCTGACCAGAACGACACTCTATACCATCAGATAGGACACCAGCTTTTTTAAGTTCTCTTGCTATCCTTATCAGTGCCATCACTGTCACATCTACAGTTTTAGCGAGAGCAGTGATTGTCAAATACCCCTCTGGGGGCGGCTGTGTAAACAACCCTCTCTCCTCAAGCCTTTTTCGTATTACTTCAGCCTGCTCTTCAGTAAAAATTGATTGCTCTTCTCCATACCAATCTCGCTTAGCTACACATCCCAACAAACCCTCCTGATTCAATTCAGCGATGTGTCTTACGATGGTGCGATACACTACTCCAAACTTAGCTGCCAATTGATTGGTATTCATCATCCCCTCTTCACTCGCCTGAGGGGGATTTAGATAATTACCCCCGCGCCGGGTATCCACCCCAATTGATTGCTGAATATCGTTTGCTAACGCTGCCACCAGATGCGGCACAAACTGCTGATCGCAGCGCACCGATACGCCACAGCCTGGATATTGCTCCATCACCCCCGCAAGCTGCGTTTTCGTACAGGTAGCCAGTTTTGCCTGCTCTTCTTCTGGTAGCTGCGTTGTATCAAATACAAAGGTACCGTTGCCATAGGCGTCACAAATTAGCACCGTCCGCTCGAGTGATGGGATAGTTACCTCATGGTAGGGCTCCTGGCACATCATCACTGCCCCCACTTCCCCGCGACGAATCTGTAATGCTTCGCCGCTCGGCTCAATACCAAATTCATTTGCCAACACAAACAGCAGTGTTTTCAGCCGCGATTGACGGGTAATCCATTCACGGTTTGGTGTCTCGGACATGCTAGTGATGGGCCCGGGCCGCTCATCGGGTGGCACAAAGACGTGGTCAGTCGATTCAATCTGGCCAATAACCGTATCAATAGCTATGAGCTGCTCCGCTTTGGCAGCAATATGGCCAAGTAGTTCGCCGATTTCCTCCATACCGTAGTAAGCAAACGCCGCATCCTCCCTTCCACCAGAACTGTCTAGCCAAATCGTCGGTTGGTGTTCGTATGCCTGCACCATATCATTAATTAGCTGGATCAACTTATCCAAGGCAGCCTCAGCGTAAGTATCGACATTTTCAACCGTCAACGGTTGATTAATAATTTCCTCTACGCTGCCTGCAAAGTCCTTGCCATGATCAATACTACCGAGTCGCTCCATGTACGATATTATAGCATCTTATACTATTTTTGTAAATGGTGGTGGCTCGTCCTTAGCTCACTGCGCCTTCGGCAAAAAACCGCGCGCTACGAGTGCCTGCCAAGCCGTGTCCGCTGAGAGGGATGGTGGCTGCGGTGTTGAAAATCCCTTATCGGGATAGATTTTTATTCGCTCATAATCGCCTAGCATTAACGTCAGCATCATGGCGGCGTTCTCATAAGTTGCCTCATACAAGCGATAATATGCTTCTACTGTTGTCAGCTGACTCGTTACATACAGTCGCGGCTGCGGGTGCAGCCACTGAGCCTCGGCAGTTGCCAAAAATCGACGCGTCATATACGGTTTATGGATTAAAATGATATCCTCAGCCTGAATCGCCGCCCCCGCCAGCAACTGAGCCGAACGAGTAATATTTTCGCCGGTATTAGCGGCTTGGTGTTCAAACAGGATTGCCGATTTTGGCACCGCCAAACGTTGGAGTTGCCGCCCCAGCAGTGTCGCTTCGGTTTCCGTGGCCCTATGATAGGGATTAGCAAATCCCGACACCACGATCCGTTGACTCACGCCCGCATGATATAACTCGGCCGCTCGCTCGGCACTATCGATCATAGCCCCCGCACCGCCGATCACGATAGCATCTGCCCGCGCCGGCAGCCGACTCTCAACGCAAAGATACTCCCACAATACCTGGAGGTGATGCCAGTCTTGATCGGTGAGGGTTAGCTGGCTACGCGGCATGTGTCCGCTCTCGAAACTTTTTCAACGTCACCGTATCGCCCACTCGCGCTTCACGCGTGGTTTTCAAGTTGGTGACGATGTAGCCAATTTCACCGGTATCCAGCGACGGGTCAGGGATCATACCGGGGCTGAGATGGCCAACTTCCAGTGCCAGACCATTCGCGCCAGTTGCCATCATGTGAATCGATTCACTTTTTTTGATCTGCCCATCAACCACCCTCACATACAAAATAACCCCGCGATAATCATCATAATAACTATCAAAAATCAGCGCCCGGGTCGGAAGATCAGTCAGTGTGATATCAGGATGCTCGACTGCAAGCGGCGAAGTCGGCGCTGGAATTCGCTCAACAATCGCTTCCAAAACTTGATCAACATTCTGCCCCGTTTTGGCGGAAATATGAATAATCTCGCTCTCATCACAGCCCAGCAAATTGATAACTTGCTTGGATACTCGCGGCACATCGGCAGCTGGCAAATCAACCTTGTTCAGCACCGGGATAATCGTCAGATCCTGCTCCATCGCCAAGTACACATTCGCCAGCGTCTGCGCCTGAATGCCCTGACTGGCATCAACCACCAGCACCGCACCCTCGCAAGCCTGCAACGAGCGGCTAACTTCATAGCTAAAATCAACATGACCGGGCGTATCAATAAGGTTGAGGTCGTAAGCTCCAGCCAGTGGCAATCCTTCCGATGAATCGATAGCCCTGTCTCTGGTATTGCCTGCGACATTCGATTGAGAGGAAGCGGTTGCCGCTGGCTGGCAGTAGTGATACTTCATCCGCACCGGCGCGAGCTTAATGGTGATACCCTTTTCACGCTCGAGATCCATACTGTCCAGCAGCTGTGACTTCATCTCGCGCTTCTCCACCGTCCCCGTCATCTCCATCATTCGGTCCGCCAGCGTCGACTTGCCGTGGTCGATGTGAGCGATGATGCAAAAATTACGAATACTAGTCAGTGGTTTCATCAGCGCCTCAACTTACTCATATCAAATCGCGAAAACAGCAGCCGTTTAATTCGTGCCAAAACCGGGTCGATTTCTGGTAGCCTTAGCCACTTGGACAGCGCGCCGTACACGACAAAATTGAAAATCGTAATTGCCCCAAACTTGGGCAGTGCCCCCAAAAAGCTGTCATCCGACGCCCGAAATGGAATTACCAACACGCTGACGTAGCACGCCACCGCCAGTGGCACCGCGGCCAGTGCCATCTTGGCGACCGCCTTGATGAACGTCGCGTCAAACAGCTGTGGCATGCGCCGACCTAAAATGACACATAAAATCACCACCTCGATAAAGGCCACGACCGACTGCGCCCACGCCAGACCATACGGGCCAAGCTTCGCATAGTAGCCAAGTATCACCGCCAGCGCCACATTCAGCACAATCGCAAAAATCGACACATACATCGGCGTCTTGGTGTCCTGCTGCGCATAAAATCCACGCGCCACCATGTGGTATACCGTCCTGAATAAAATCGCCATTACCAAACAGCCGAGAATATTCGCCATGACCGGATCGCCGTTATTATTGATGAAGTGCACCACGTAGCCGCGGGCGAAAAATGTCACCACACAAATCGGGATAATCATCCAGATCACCGTCCTGAGAAATGACCGCAAGTCTCTGCGAAATAGATCCGGCCGCTCTGAGGCAAGGCGTTCAGTTAGCTGCGGAAAGGCAGCGTTGGAAATAGCGACACCAATGAGGTTGATCGGCATCATGTGTAGCGTCAAGGCTTGATTATAACGACGAATGACACCGTCCCCCATCCGCGACGCCAAGTTAACTTCGGCTAGACTGACCACATAATCCATCCCCTGATCAATTGAGCGCGCCGGCAGCAGCGACAAAACTTTACGAAAGCCGTGGTTGCGCCAATAAATCTTGAAATCATAATCAAAACCGAGGCCGATCAATCCAACCGCACTGACGATGAGCTGCAGCACCGACCCGAGCACCACGCCGAGCGCCACGCCCATAATGCCGCCATCAAAGATCTGCCAACCGAACAGATTGATGCCATTGGTAAACCATAGCGTACCGATGATAATCCCGACATTGTACAGCATCGGCGCCAGCGCATAGAAGGTGAAGCGACCAACCGCTTGCTGGATGCTGGCGATCACCGCCGCCACCGCAAAGATCAGCGGATTTACGGCGATCACTCGCATCATACTGACCGCCAATGCATGGCCCGCCTCGCTCAACCCCGGCGCGATCAGATATTTCATCAGTGGATCAGCAAAGATAATGATCAGCACGCTGGTCACCAGCGTCACCAATGCCATCAAATTGATCATACTCGAGCTGATTTGCCAGGCTGACTGCTTGTTACCCTTGACCCACCGCTCGTTAAATACCGGGATAAAGGTGACACTCAGCGCCCCCGACACTAGAATCGCAAACATAAAATCCGGCACCATGAACGCTGCCGTATAGGCGTCCAGCCCGACTGGATAGCCAGCCAAGTGAGCCTTCTCGTTGGGAAAATACGCCGCATTCAAAAAGCGATCGCGCAGCAGCCCCAGCAAGCTCGACAGCAACATCGAGCTCGCTAAAATCGTGGCGGCCAACTTGACTGTCAGCCGCTGATTGATCTTGTTGACAACGTTACGAACACGCCCCATAGCAATTTATGCGTGCAGTTTTGCTTCCTTTGGCAGTTTCGTTCCTGAAAGAATCTCGTCCACCGCCGCCTCCTCCAAGGTTTCGTCTTTGAGTAGCGCCTCAGCCAATTTGTCGAGGAACGGACGATTGGCTTTAAGCACCAGCATCGCTCGCTGCTTGGCCTCGGTGATCAATTGCGACACTTCCTGATCGATCAATTTAGCAGTCTCATCCGAGTACGGCCGCTCGCGGGTCA
>DAIMYI010000002.1:0-98143 GCA_036734565.1 Nanosynbacter sp.
GCTCTACAAAAATATAAACTGACGATGATATTGCACAATCAAATTGTTAAAGTTCGATAGACTGGCCAAAAATCCTCACGTAACTTGATCATTACAGATTGTAATTGTCGTTTCGCTCGCATCCCCACGACCAGACTGATACTCATCTTACCTGATATTAGTGGTCAGGTCAAGAGTTATTTGCAATTATTTTGTAGCGAAAATTACAACAAACGTCACAACTGCACCCACAGCGGCCCCAGCAAGCATTTCTGGTAGCGTATGACCATGCGCCACCCTAATAGTCGATAGCTTTGGATGGTCTTTTCGCACCACTTTGTTTAGTAGGTCACCCTGTTGTCCAGAAGAAAATCGCACCATTACGGCATCATACAATACAATTGCCGCAAACCACGCAGCCAAACCAAATAGCGGACTTCCCCAGCCCTGATAGTAACCAATAGTCAGCGCAAGCGACACTACTGTTGCACTATGAGCACTCGGCATACCGCCCGAGAACAGTACCGGCGAGCGAGGGTTTGACTGAGTAACTCGACGATTACGACCAAGCAGCCGAGCTAGATGCTTTGAGGACTGCGCCACGAACCATGCAATACCCGGTATCAGGATATATTGCATCGGCACTTAGTTAGCCCTCCTCATCCGAGCGCCTCTCCATCAGGCCGATTGACGACACCGCATCACCATCGCTCAACCGCATAATCGTCACACCCTGCGTTGTTCGGCCAAGCAGCTTGATGTCACTCAAGCCCAAACGGATTGTTTGACCGTTTTGCGATACTAACAATGCCTCACTCATCGTCGGATCAATTGTCTGAACGGATATAATTGGGCCCGTCTTTGCTGTCACAATCGCCGCTTTAATACCCACTCCGCCACGCTTATGGCTCGGGAAGTTCGTCACCTTTGTACGCTTGCCAAAGCCTTTTTCGCTGATAACTAGCAGTGTCTGGTCGTCACTCGTCACAATATCCATACCAACAACACAATCATTTGGGCGCAGGCGCACGCCGCGCACACCACGAGCTGCTCGACCCATTGGTCGGGCATCTTTTTCGTTAAATCGAATCGCCTGACCAGCTGATGTTGAAATAATTACATCACTTTTGCCATCTGTTTTCTTAATCCAGCGCAACTCATCACCATCGTCCAACTTGATAGCAATGAGTCCATTTGTTCGAATATTCGCATAGTCACTAAGTGGTGTCTTTTTGACCGTACCATTCTTAGTTGCCATAAACAGATACCCTTGATCACCAGCATTTTTCTCATGTTTAATGATAGCGGTGATTTTCTCTTCTGGCTGAAGCTGGAGCAGATTCACTGCAGCAACACCCTTAGCGCTGAGGCTAGCAGCCGGAACTTCATATGCCTTGAGCCGGAATACACGGCCCTTATTAGTAAAGAACAGCAAATAGTCGTGCGTACTTACTGGTATAATCTGGGCAATGATATCCTCTTCCTTTGTGGTCATCCCACGTTTACCCTTACCACCACGGTTCTGTTTACGATAGTCACTCGCTAGAGTTCGCTTGATATAATTCTCAGTTGTCAAAAGGACAACAGCATCTTCCTCTGGGATCAGCTCCTCATCAGAGAACTTACCCAGCTCATGGTTGATAATTTTACTACGCCTCTCATCACCATATTTCTCTTTCATCTCCAAAAGCTCGGTCTTGATGATATTCAGAATCTCTTGCTCATCAGCTAAGATGGCTTCTAGTCGTGCAATCAGCTTCAAGAGCTCGCGCAGTTCATTCTCAACCGCTTCACGCTCAAGTCCAGTCAGGCGTCGCAGCTGCATTGCCAAGATAGCTTTGGCTTGAATCTCGCTCAGTCCAAACTTAGCACGCAGATTCTTCTCTGCCTCATCCTGAGTTTTTGAAGCACGAATGGTTTTAATCACCTCATCGATATGATCCAGCGCAATCTTATAGCCTTCCAGGATATGCGCCCGTGCCTTTGCCTTTTTCAGCTCAAATTCTGTGCGACGACGCACCACAGACTGACGATGTTTGACAAATTCGCTCAAAATATCGTGCAGGCCTAAGATCCGTGGCTGCATAGTGTTGACCAACGCCAACATGTTGTAATTAAAACTCGTCTGGAGCGCTGTCAGTTTGTATAACTGGTTCAATACTTTCTTTGGATACGCATCTTTTTTTAGTTCAATGACAATGCGGACCTTACCTCGAGAACTTTCATCACGTAGGTCAGCCAACTGTACCCGCTTTTCTTTATGCAATTCACCAATCTTTTCAATTAGTGTTGCTTTATTTACACCATATGGTATCTCAGTTACAACAATCTGGTGTCGACCTCGTTTCGTCTCCTGGATCTCTGCCACCGCTCGCATCATCACACTACCACGACCAGTCGCATATGCCTGACGCATCGGCGCACCACCGTAGACGATTGCCCCTGTCGGAAAGTCTGGACCTTTCACGTGTTGCAATAAGTCATCAACCGTTGCTTCAGGATTATCAATCAATTCAATCGTCGCATCTACCAATTCACCCAAGTTGTGCGTTGGGATACTCGTCGCCATACCAACAGCGATACCGATCTGACCGTTCAATAGCAAGTTTGGTAACTTTGCTGGCAGCACGATTGGCTCACGCTCTGAACCGTCAAAGTTATCCTTGAAATCAACCGTTTCCTTCTCGATATCAGTCAATAATTCTTCAGCTGGCTTATCGAGTCGCGCCTCGGTATAACGGTGAGCAGCTGGTGGATCTCCATCCATCGAACCAAAGTTTCCCTGACCTTGCACTAAGGTATAGCGCATCGCCCAATCTTGTGCCAAACGAACCATCGAATCATAGATGGCAGAGTCACCGTGCGGGTGATATTTACCCATCACATCACCGATGATACGCGCTGATTTGACGAATTTCGCAGTACTACGGTTGCCGTTCTGATTCATCGAATACAAAATACGGCGATGCACCGGCTTCAGACCGTCACGCACATCTGGCAATGCGCGGTCAACGATAACGCTCATCGAGTAGCGGAAGAAATTATCCTGCATCACATTTTCAAGTCGGCGTCGCTCTAATCCTGCTGATACTTCAGTCACCATATCTGGTGTTGCCTCAATTGACTCATGTTCACTGGTTGGTTGCATCTGTTTGTCCTGATCACTCATGATTAAATATCCAAATCCTCTAAGTTAGCATTTTTTGCCCAGCTCTGAATAAAGCTTTTACGCAAGCTCACATCATCGCCCATCAGTCGCGTAAAGATTGCGTCCGCTTCCTCGGCGTCTTCTACTCTAACCTGAATCAATACACGATTTTCTGGATTCATCGTCGTCTCCCACAGCTGGTCGGCATCCATCTCGCCAAGACCCTTAAACCGTGAAATCGTCACGCCAGCTTGTTTGGTAATATCCTGTTCATCATCAATCACCGTACCGCGTTCCTTCTTTTCAGCGATGAGACCTGCCAAGACTTTATCTTTCTCCGCCTCATCATATGCGTAGATTTTCTTCTGGCCGCGGTTGATTGAGTACAGTGGTGGTTTAGCAAGATACACATAGCCACCCTCGACCACCTCTTTCATATAGCGGAATAGGAAGGTCAGAAGCAACGTCGCGATGTGACTGCCGTCAACATCGGCATCGGTCATGATGATAATCTTGTGATAGCGCAGACCATTAATATCAAACTGATCGCCAATACCAACGCCAAACGCCTGGATCATCGCCACAATTTCCTTGTTGGCAAACATTTTATCAAGCCGAGCTCGCTCAGTGTTCAACACCTTACCACGAAGTGGCAAAATCGCCTGAGTTTTACTGTCACGGCCCTCTTTAGCTGAACCCGCTGCCGAGTTACCCTCAACGATGTAAATTTCACTGTCGCTCGGACTCTTGCTTGAACAATCCCACAGCTTACCTGGTAGTCCCATACCATCAAGTGCACCCTTACGAATCACATTGTCGCGGGCTGCTCGCGCTGCCTTGCGGGCTCGCGCTGCCAAAGTCGCCTTACCGACGATCTTCTTGGCGACGCCAGGATTTTCTTCCAGATAGTATGAGAAGTATTCGTTCATCACCTGCTCAACATAGCGACGCATCTCTGGATTACCAAGTTTATTCTTGGTCTGACCCTCAAACTGCGGATCGGGCAATTTAACCAAAATAATCGCCGTCAAACCCTCGCGAATGTCGTCGCCAGTCAGGTTATCTTCTTTTTCTTTTAGCAGGCTGTTCTTACGCGCATAATCATTAATGACCCTTGTCAATGCTGAACGAAAACCGACTAGGTGTGTACCGCCGTCTGGCGTCAACACGTTGTTAGCGAACGGTTTCACCGTCTCAATATAGGTGTCGTTATATTGCACGGCAATTTCTACCATACAATCTTCAACTTGTTTTTCAACGTAAAATGGCGCATCGGCTAAAACATCTTTACCCAAGTTCAAATGCTTCACGTAACTTTGAATGCCGCCCTCAAAGTAGAACGACTGACGATCACCTGTGCGCTCATCCACAACAGAGGTGTACACACCTTTCGTTAGGTATGCCTGGTGGCGCAAATAGTTAACCACCCATTTATAATCAAAATCAACTGTCTCCTTAAATATTGTTGGGTCAGGATAGAAAGTTATCCGCGTACCAGTTGGCCGATCTGCCTTGCCAACCTTCTTGAGCGGCTCCACTATGCCACCGGTCGCAAACACCACGCGGTACAGCTGACCATCACGTACCACTTCAGCGATCATTTTAGTAGAGAGGGCGTTAACAACGCTCGATCCAACACCATGAAGCCCAGACGACACCTTGTAGCCACCACCACCAAACTTACCACCAGCGTGCAGCACTGTTAATACCGTCTCAAGCGTGCTTAGACCTGTTTTTGGATGTTTATCAACCGGTATACCACGACCATCGTCAGTAATCTGCACACCACCATCCTCCAGCAGCACTACTTCAACTTTTGTAGCATACCCAGCGATCGCCTCGTCGATCGAGTTATCGGCAATCTCCTTAATCAAATGGTGTACGCCGTCATAGCCAGTACTACCAATATACATGCCCGGGCGCTTACGAACCGGCTCGAGACCCTCCAAAACCTGGATTTGCGAGCCATCATAGGCTTGCTTATCTGTTTGTTTAGTCATGCTTCCCTCACTATTTCTGATTTGTCAGCTATTTACAACTCCCCCATTATAACGCAAAAAAAGTGTTCACTCAAGCTATTTGCACAAAAGCGATCGCTATGCTATAGTGGAGACGGAATTTTTACGAAAACATAAAATCATGCAAAGAATTAAGGAGCGGTATGTTCAAAAAAATTGTCTCCCACCTCGCGTTTAGCCCAAGCCTCATCCAAGAGCTCGGTTTTTACGCAAAACGCCTCCGTAAAGAGGAAATCACTCGCAAAACTGGTCTCATCCTGACCGCCCTGGCGCTCATCGTACAGTCATTTGCTGTCTTCCAGCCGCCTGAATCTGCCAATGCCGCAAACGCCTCAGACCTTGTTTATGGCGGTATTCATACCAAATCACAGCTGCTCGCCGCCTGGGATAATAACTCGCAAAATTACCGTGATATGCTACAGCACGCCGGTATTACACGAGAAAACCTAGTGAGTGCTCGTGACTCCGAGATCGGCACCCGTACTAGTGGCCGCGACAACGGCTGGCAGTCATGGAGTCGAGTTTCACGCTTTGGCCTTCAGCGTGGAGAGGTTCAATTTCAGGTTGGCAGCTTGACGCTATATTCACGACCAATAGCTGAATTTGATACGGGGCGCAATCGCAGCGGCTCAGGCTCATGGTATAAATCATTCGTTGGCACGACTAGCGAGGGCAAACCGTTTGCCATCATGAAGGCCTGTGCCAACATCATGCTCAAGGAGTTGCCGAAACAAAAACCGAAACCAACTGCCGCCTGTAAACTACTCGAGCGACCCGTCGTTACTGACCGCACCAAGGTCTCGATGACAGCGTATGGTGATGTCCAGAACGGCGCGACCATCGCTGGCTACACCTTCATCATTAAAAATTCAGCTGGCACAGAAGTGCTCCGTAAGCGTGTCAATACCGCAGCCACAAGCACTTCACTACAACATACGCTAGACAAGGATGGTACATACACCGTATCAGTTATTGTCCACACCAGCCTCGGTGACCAGACCAATAATGCCTGTGCTTCTACCTTTACGATTAGTCCAAAGCCGCGCTGCCCACTCAACCCAAGCCTGCCGATAGACCACCCCGATTGCCAGCCATGCCCGGGTGATGCCACCATTTGGGTTAAAGACACAACCTGTAAAGCCCAGGTCATCCGTACCAAAGCAGCGCATAACCTCACTTCTGGCGGCGATGCAACCCAGAAGAAAGCCAACGCCAGCGACCGCATTGAGTATAAATTAACCGCTAAAAATGAGGGCAAGGCCCCGGCAACAGTTGACTTGAGGGATGAACTATCTGACGTACTGGAATACGCCGATATGTATGACCATGGCGGCGGCACTTTTGATAAAGAAAAGCAAACTCTCTCTTGGCCACAAGTCACCCTCAAACCAGGCGAACAAAAAGTTATGACCTACGTTGTCCAGCTCAAGGGTCAACTTTCCGCCAAACCACGCGGTACTAGCGATCCATCATCGTATGACTGTCGCATGACAAACGTTTTTGGTACCGGCGTTGAAATCACTGTCAACTGTCCAACGCCAAAAGTCGTTGAGCAGACCGTTGCCACCCTACCACGAACCGGCCCCGGAGAAAACATGCTATTTGCCGGTATCGTTGCGGCTGTCGTGACATTCTTCTATTGCCGTTCACAGCAACTGAATAAAGAAGTCCGCATCATTCGCCGCAACATCACAGCAGGAACGTTATAACATAGGGAGGGTAAATATGTCAGAAAAAATTCATGGGGCTAATCCAGAGCTAGCAAGAAACGCTGGCGAACTTGAGCGATCAGCCGGCGAAGTAGAACGCTCAGTGGCTAAAAAATTAGAGGAGCGGGCTGAACGAGCCGTCAAACAGCAACACGAAGGTATCGATGAAGCCCACCGTGAAGCACTAGAGCAAGCCGAAGCGAGCCAGACAACCGAAACAGAGAAGCCGCCAGCCCCAGAAACACCTCGCCAAATCACTAAAGACGACCGTGTCGATAGCTACCGGAAAACTATGAAAAAAATGCAGAGCGAATTACCACCAGCGTCACGCACCTTTAGTAAAGTCATTCACAACCCGGCTGTTGAAAAAACCAGTGAGGTCATTGGCAGTACTGTTGCCCGACCAAATCTTATCATCGCTGGTGCGCTTGGCGCCATTGCCTCGGTTATCGTTTACTTTATTGCTCGCCGCTATGGCTACGTTCTCTCTGGATCAGAAACAATCATCCTCTTCATCTGTGGTTGGGTTGTCGGCGCCATTGTCGAATATGCTCGTATCGGCTTTCTTAACAAGAGATAATACAGATCACACTTAGCGCAGCTTAACCGATATCTCACCGTTATCGCTATTATCACCACGTAAATCAAGGCGATCCTGGGACTCTACCTGTCGTAGCTCTGCTGCCATCCTGTCAGCAATTGATAGTGATGCGGCCGGTGGTGTCGTACCTGAGTCGACTAGATTCGACGGTGAAGACGGATGTTGGTCTAGTGAATGTGAATCATCATGAGACCCGCCCGCCAGCCGCCCCGGTGACACATGCAACGAAGTATTAGCCCCCTCCGGCATCCTGTTGTTTGGCTGAATAGGCATAGCAACACCCTGCGGTGCAATGTCCTGCCTAATCTGAGGTGGGCGCATAGAAGCTGGGTGCTGTTGCGTGCCCGCCAGACCAGAGGTTGGCGATGTTGGTCGCGATATAGCCGACTGCGCTGGCTGCAGAGTTGGCTGAGACGATGCCCCCAATCGAAGCTGCCCAGCCCCCGGAGCAGCAGCGCCCGTAGTCCCTGGCTTGCCACCGCCAAGCTGTTGACGTTTTGAAAGCCATTCATCCAGGAAGGACGAGCCACTCTTTGCGGCCGGACGATTGAGCGATGGTCCGGCTGATGGAGCCGCTGGCTTTTTATTACGACCAAGCCGCTCAAATATTTCCTTCTCAACCACTGCACGTGGTTTGCCATACTTCGCTGCCGATAGTCGTACCAGTGCATCACGAAGCTGATTGTTCACCTGCCCCATTGGCGGCACCCAATTCATACTAAACGGCGCTGACGGCACATTATTGATCATCACCGAAGCGATCGACTGGAAATTTGGCAGCTTTGATAGATCATCGACGTCAAACACCGGCTGAAACTTCTTAACCATCAATTCCGCGTCGGTGATACCAATACGCCCCGAGATAACCGTACCAATGTTACCAATGATAGCCTCACGAATCTTCTCCGTTAGCTGCGTCATAAACTGATTACCCATGATCAAACTCAGTTTATATTTTCGTGCCTCAGACAAAATCGATTCAAAACTATCAGTCGCAAAGTTCTGCACCTCGTCAACATATAGCGAAAAGTCTTCGCGCTGCTCTTCTGGGATATCAGCCCGCGACATAGCCGCCGCCTGAAACTTCATGATAAAAATAATTCCTAGTAGCTTGGCGTTAAGCTCACCAAGCTTACCCTTCGACAGATTAACTAACAAAATCTTTTTATTATCCATAATCTCACGGATGTTAAATCCTGATTTTGTCTGGCCAATAATATTACGCATCGAATCATTAGAGATAAATGGGCCAAACTTTGAGACCACCCACGATATCACTTCACCAGCCTCATTTGATCGCTGCGATGCCGGGAACTCCTTCGTCCAGAAATCAATCACCTGCGGATCAGTGACGTACTTTAGTTTGCTCTTTACGAACTCTGGATCAATGAGGCACTTTGGCACATCAATAAATGTTCCACCCGCCGGATCCGCCATTAACAGCAGTGCGCAGTTGCGGAAAATATGCTCAAGCCGTGGCCCCACAATACCAGTATGCCCCGGATCGTACAGACCATACAGCATATTAATCGCCTCCTGCACCAGAAAGTCCTTTTGATCCGGACTGTCGAATTCAAACATATTAAGGCCAATCGGATTTTCCATATCGGCAGGGTTAAAATAGATAATATCTTCCACTCGCTCTTTCGGCACCTTCCCCATGAGCGACTCGACCAAATCACCGTGCGGATCGATCAGTGCAAATCCCCGACCATCCATCATGTCTTGATATGCCATATTTTCCTGCAATACCGACTTACCGACACCAGTCTGACCGATGATGTAAACGTGGCGACGACGATCCTTTGTGCCGATACGAATCGGCTTTTTCGTACCACGAAATTCGTTATAGCCAATCAGCAGCCCCTCATCCATCACATCAGTCGGCCCATCAACCTGCTTGGACATCTGCCGCTTAACCTGTGAAGTTGGAATGGCAGTTGCGCTCGGCAAATGAAACAGGGTCGCCATCTCAACACTATTGAGGATATTACTGCGAATATGCTGCGGGAAAAACCGCATAATATACGCTGTAGTCATTTCCTCAATATTATTTGTCAGCGAAAAACGAAAGCCGTTATTGCGTGGCGAGTCAAACATCGCAAACGCAGCGATAATATTTTTAAGTAGCACCTGCGAGCGAGCGGCTGTATTTGATGAAATGACTACTCGCACTAGCACCTCATACGCCGGATAGCGTGTCTTTTCGCTAATGGCATCAACTTCTGCCTGCTCGAGCGACGACAGTTGCTTATCCTCAGGCTTGATCTCGCCTTCTTTTTCCTTCGCTGACTGTGGCGGCTTCCACAGTGCCTCAAAAATGTCTCCGACCATCGAGATATCAATACCCGCCACCTTCGTTGACTTCTTGCCCTTGTTCTTCTTCATTTTCTCAACGTGCTCTTCTGAAGCACGCGACCAACCCTCCCGCGCTGGCCGAACCAAGAACTGCAAGCCGATACCGTCGTCTTTTGTTGCCGCCGACATAGCATTCAATAATGCTCGCGACGCATCTCGCTTTGACTCCTGATATGTTGCGATAGGGTAGACGAATGACTTACGAAGCGAGAATTCACCACCAATTGTCCCACTCATCTTGCCAATTTTACTGAACACATTTGTATCAGCCACCTCCTCCAGCCGCGCCGCTGGATAGGCTGCTGCGATCGCTTGTCGAATCACATCGACCAGCACCGTCGGTACGACAGCATAATAATGTACCAAACCACCACGTGCGATAATCTCAAATGACAAATGACGCTGCCCGTAGAGTCGACTCTTAAATCCTTTCGTTGCCGTACTTGATATAATGTTATACATCACCTGCGCCTGGCTCAGAATCTCTTCCGTTAGATCACGCTGGTCACGGCTCGCCCCGTCAATATCTTCACTTGATGGCGGCAAATGAATTAGCAGTGGCACCATTTTTAGCCCACGCTCATAATTCTTTGCCTCTCGCAGCATCTTGCGGTACTGCAGTGTAACAATCGTCACGCCGATCGCTAGCACCACGACGACAATAAAACCAGTAATTAACGGCCCACTATCCATATTCCTATCCGTTTGATTGGCCCATCTCCCTGTTGTATCTCTTTTTGAGATAATCAGCCTGCAGTTGTGCAATTACTCGCGCCCGTTCGTACGGATCATCTTTTGTCAAGGTAATAATCCGCTTCAGTTTATCAACCCACTCCTTCTCGATCAAATCATCATCACCAGCTATCAGAGGCGTATCGTCAGTTGACGCCGCCGTCGACGCAGGAGCCTGCACCGCTGGAGGCGCTGGCGCTGGAATAGTCGGTAGTGTTGTCGCTGGTATCTGTGAATCTGCCACACTTGCTGCCGGGCGTTCAGCGGAGCGCCCCTCGATCTCTAGCTGACCTATATCACCATCCAGCCGAATCTCACCGCTTGAAGCGGGCGGTAAACTCTCGACCGATGGACGTACCTGAGGCAACTCTGGATTCATATCTATATTGTACCACGTTACCAGTAGAGTTCCTACGTTCTAAAATCGTTTGTGTACATAAAAACAACCAAGACCCAAAAAAAGCGTCAGGAGCAAAATATCCCACGCCGTAACACCGCCGATTGACTGCATACCAAGCAAAATAACCGGCATTAACCCAACGATACTCGCGTAGTAATATAGTTTCAATGGTGTTACCGCGGCCAACCTACGGTGCATGTCATGCCGAACAAGGCGCATCACCGTACGCCTCGCCGCGACCATCACCAAATAACAGGTCGACGCAGTTGCTATATATAGACACAAAAAAAATGCTAGAATTCCCAACGGACCAACACCCATTGGCGTCACTGCGTGTACTATCACGACATCCGCTATTACAGCAAGCGCCGCGACTATAGCAACATACCGACACTTCATACTCACACTATATCATAGACCAAGGGAGCCCAGGCGACGAACCATTATATGATCAAGTGAACCATCCGCCGCATTCAATAACTATTAGGGCGCGGTCACCTGTTCAAAGTCCGCCGCTCAGGGCAACTGACCGCTCCGAATTTCGGAGCATGTCCTTGCGCAACGTTCCTCATCCTGCACATCCAGTAGTCTCATTGCTAATCCTCTAACAAGGATTAACTGGATGCGCAGTGGTACTAATTATACGCGCGCTCAACGCGTCACGGTATAGCCACTAACTGAACGTTAGGCTATAAAGTTCGGCGGAGCATCGGCAACACTATGGCCGAATAATTTTTATTATTCCGGCTTCATACTGCTGCCGACTATACGCCAAACGACATGCGCTACTGCGGGCTGAGCCATATAAATTTGTTAATGTTGTTATTGTTATATTCAGTTTTTTGCTTTTTATTTTCTCAAAAGCTTGTACCAATACTATCATGTATATGCTTATCGGTCAATACTTTGCATAAAAAATATGTTGTATTTATAACTTTTTTATAACAATATTGCTATATTTTTATCCGTTATATTCTATAAAAAGTTTTATACACAACGTTGTAATATAAACTCGCTGTTAATATCCTGCCACCAATCCATAGTTTCTAGATAACCACCCCATGCAGTGTCACAATCCAATAAATAATTGGTTGCTGTTACAGTCTACTGAATCATTACTATTCATAGCACCAGAGCGGCCAAGACCTCAATGTATACCACTTTGCTATCACGCAAGTGAAGCACCGACCCATGCAGGGTGTCAACTGGGAGCTGCCTGAACTCAACCATTTTGCTCAGCAGTAATCCATATTTTTCATCAAACTACCACACCAAACTTCTCAATTATGTGGTATTTTTTACCTAGATTTTTTCCGAAAAATCGTTGACATAACCATTTTTATCATTTACTATAGGGGTAGCTTCTGAATAAAAAAGTTATACACAAACTTGTCAGGGGCCAAAAATAAACAGCACACGTAAAACTCCACTTTTTGAAAACAACCACTACTCGCAGGTGGTTGTTTTCATTTTTAGTAACGTATTTATAGCCACATTGTCACTAGTTTTATGACAAAAAGAATCGACCTCCTCGGGTCGATATGTAACTATGTGGTGGAGCTGCCGGGTACCGCCCCCGGGTCCAACTGGTATCATGATATTCGTCTACGAGCATAGTCTCATTTAAAATTTTATAACGTTACCCGACTAAAAAATGAGTCAAAAAAACCAAGTCTCGTTACGCGGAGAAAGTCCCGCATGTCCGCCGCTTCCGAGCATGCAGCTAGCAACATAACTATAACACCCTAGGCTTTGCCTGTTGCCGCAAAGCAAGGACGGTCGCTTAAATTAAGCAGCGACTGGTGCAGCGACCATCGGAGTAAACGCACTCTTCAGGCTAGCAAATACACCTGCAAGTTTAGACTTTGCAACTAAATCATACGTTACGCGTATCGTCGGCTCGCAGAATATCTTGATAAAGTCCAATTGTCGAAAGCTATATCAGCCCCATCAATCCGCTTCAATTATAGCAAGCCTCCCTTTCCAAGTCTAGCCATCTATGCTTTACTATGTATATGGTTAGCAAGGTAGTTTCAGCGACACCATATGGCTTTCACGGTCAGCTTATTGAAATTGAAGGTGATATATCACAGGGACTACCCGGACTACAAATTGTCGGACTTGGAAACAAGGCAATTGATGAGTCGCGCGATCGCGTTCGCAGCGCCATCAAGAACTCCCTCCTTGATTTCCCAAAAGGTAAAATAACCATCAATCTCGCTCCAGCGGAACTGCCAAAAGACGGCACACAATTTGATCTGCCGATAGCCCTTGCAATTCTCTGCCTCGGCAAGCAACTTCCTCAAGCCGCCCTAAGGGGTGCTTTGTTTGCTGGCGAACTAGCACTTGACGGTAGCCTTCGCCCTATTCGCTCAGCCATTACCATTGCCGAAACCGCCAAGCAACACGATATCTCAACCATATACCTACCAGCCTCCAATGGCGAACAGGCCCTACTCGTTCCTAATATTACCGTAATCCCCGTAAGCAATCTAACAGAATTATTTCTCCATCTCAAACAAGAAAAAATCATCCAGCCTGCAGTAAAAACAAAGCGGCAATATCATCAAACAAAACGCGACATAATCATTGACGACATCCGCGGCCAAGAACAAGCTAAGCGAGCCATCACCATTGCCGTCGCAGGTAGGCATAATATCCTGCTGTCTGGCCCACCGGGTTCTGGCAAGACTATGCTAGCACGCGCGCTGAACTCACTTCTACCGCCACTATCTGATTCTGAGATTATCGAGGTGACAAAACTCCATAATCTTGACAGCAATCGAGGTGACTACGGTATTATTACCGACCGACCATTTCGTACACCGCACCACACCGCAAGCCGTATATCGATGATTGGCGGCGGCGCAAAGGCCACACCTGGCGAAATTAGTCTGGCACACCATGGGATACTTTTCTTAGATGAATTACTCGAATATCCACGAACAACACTAGAGTCACTTCGTCAGCCACTCGAGGATAAGCAGATTACAATTTCCCGCGCCCAAGGTAAATACTACTACCCCGCTAATTTTATGTTAGTTGCCACAATGAATCCTTGTCCATGCGGCTATCTAGGCGATCCAGAGAAAAGCTGTCGTTGTTCATCGACCCAAATATTGAATTATCAGAAGCGATTATCTGGCCCGCTTCTTGATCGTATCGATCTAACAATCAACGTTTCCCGCGTTGCACACAAAGATTTATTGTCTCATAAATCATCGTCAAATTCACAACACAAACAATTTGAAAATATGATCAAAATAGCTCGTACATTACAGGCAAACAGATATGGAAGTAGTGATAAATACAACGCCTCTTTAGGCAGTAATAGTGTTGATAAAATAACCACCTTGACGGCCGAGGCCAAACAGTTTCTCCTTGCAGCCACTAAAAAGCTTGATTTAAGCGCTCGTGGCTATTTCAAAGTTATCAAAGTCGCTCGCACTATCGCTGATCTTGAGTCGTCACTAGAAATAACCATTCCCCATATCGCCGAAAGTCTGCAATACCGACAGATTATCCCAACCTAGCGCTTGAATTCCACCCCTATACCTGATACAATGACTGATGAAATTAATCTAAAATTGCTTCAAAAGGAGAGCTAGGAGATTAATAAATCAATTCGTATCAACGGAGCGATCCGTGCCCGGGAACTGCGTGTTGTTGGTTCTGATGGTGAGCAACTGGGAATAATGTCCCTGCATGACGCCCTTCAGGCGGCGGAGGATGCGGGACTCGATCTCGTTGAGATATCACCAAATGCCAATCCACCGGTTGCCAAGATTATCGACTGGGGTAAGTTCCAATATCAAAAGATCAAAGACCAGCAGCGTAACAAACGCGCAGCAAAAGTTGGTGATCTGAAACAAATGCGCTTCGGCCTAAAGATTGGCGCTGGCGATCTTGAGGTCAAACTACGCAAAATACGAGATTTTCTCGCCAATGGACATAAAGTCCGTATCCAAGTCGTCTACAAAGGGCGCGAGATGGCACATAAAGAAATCGGTTACGAATTGATCCAAAAAATCACTGATCAGCTTGAGGAGGAAGCAATTCTGGAACAAAAGCCTCAGATGGCTGGTCGCAATCTGAGTGTGGTAATAAGGAGTAAATAATGCCAAAACTAAAGACCCACAAAGGTACCGCGAAGCGCATTAAGTTAACGAGCTCTGGTAAATTGACTCGTCAACGCGCATTTGGCGGTCACTTCTTGGCCAAGAAGTCAAAAAGCCGCAAACGTGCGATTAATACAACAGCAAAGATAACAGGCTCTATGGCAAAAAATGCCCGACGAGCAATGGGAGTTTAATCTATGAGAGTAAAACGAGGCGTCTCTGGACATGCAAAGCACAAGAAGATACTAAAAGCCGCTAAGGGTATGCAGCACAATCGAACTCGTAGCTTTCGCCTGGCAAAGCAGGGTGTTATCAGAGCTCTGCAATATGCCTATCGCGATCGGCGCAATAAAAAGCGTGACCTTCGCGGCCTATGGATCACCCGCATCAACGCAGCTGCTCGCCAGGAAGGCACGACTTATGGCAAGCTCATGGGTGCTCTCAAGGCAAAGAATATTGAACTTGACCGCAAAGTACTAGCAGAACTGGCAGTCAACGAGCCTGCTGCCTTTACTGTAGTCGTTAAAGCAGCCTTATAAAGTAGAGTTATTGCTGAATAAACCAAAACCTTCTCCCTGCGGAGAAGGTTTTGGTTTACAGCCTACCGATAAGCCGGGTTCTGTCGCGAGCGATCATCTATCTAGTTTATCTGTTGCCAGATAAATCAAGCGGTTATCGGCCTACGAGCGGACAGCTCATCCGTAGACCTCCTTGCAGTCGACAGGGTTTACCTCTCCTCTGTGTCACCACTGAGGACTGTAAGCTCTTACCTTACTCGTTTCACCTTTTCCTTTGTGCCTATCGCCACAAAGGTAGTCTTGTTTCTGTGGCACTTTCCCTAGGGTTACCCCCGGTCGCCGTTAGCGACTGTCGGTGTCCTTTACTGCCCGGACTTTCCTCTTGGCCTCACTGCCAAGCGATCGCTTAGTAGACTGCCATATTATTATACATCATAAAAGCCTCAGACAGTACAAACACGTGATATTCCCCGCATAAATGCAAGGTGGGTATCCGCAACTAATCACCACGATGATTAATCATTAGGACTCCCTATCATATGATGTTAGGAAAATCATATGCGCCTGCACGCCTGAGGCTATTTCTATTATACACCAAAAATCACACAAAAGAGTTGGATAATACCATTAGTAGCAACCGTCATGATTCGCCCAATCGCCGCCTGTCCGATCATAACAATGATAAACACCACCATCACGCCGTACTGCTCAATCCACTCCATACCACGACGCACACTCTCTGGAGCAAGTGCGTATAGCAATCGCGATCCATCAAGCGGCGGCAATGGTAGCATATTAAATACAAAAAAACCTAAATTAATTAGCACAGTAAGACTAACGATTTGCCCCACTAAGGTATTCTGAACCAATCCCCCACTTGTAATTGCTCCACCGACAACACCTGCGCCAAATGCTAGAAATGCTAGAAATAAGTTAGTCAGCGGTCCAGCAAGTGCCACAAACACCGCACCCCACTCACCGAATCGCACGCGCCGGGGATTAAATGGCACCGGCCGAGCACCACCAAAAATCGGCAACCCCAACACTGCCAGTAATATTGGTAATAAAATTGTCATAAATGGGTCAATGTGCCTCAGGGGATTCAATGTTAGCCGCCCCTCCACTCTTGCTGTGTCATCTCCTAGAAAATAGCCCATAAGCGCATGCATCGCCTCGTGCAGTGTCATCGAGACGAGAATAACCCCTAGTACTATGCCCAAATATGCCAAATCCATATTTCCCATTATAACACCTTGACTAATTATAAAAATACCGTTACAATACGATAGATTGTTTAGTTAATACAAAGCGAGGTTGGAAATGGCATCACGATGCGAACTAACCGGCAAGGGCAAGCAATATGGTCACAATGTTAGTTTCTCCCTTCGCCGTACCAAGCGCACTTTTAAGCCAAATCTACAGAAAAAAACTCTTGTAGTAGATGGCCAAAAAGTTACCTTGGTTGTGAGTACCCAGGCAATTCGTACTCTTAAAAAGAAGGGGCTACTGCGCCCGGTACAGACGAAAACTGCCTAAACTCAAAACCCCTCCACATAAGGAGGGGTTTTATTGATATTGATGCCACCCATCAACCAGTCTAACTTCGCGCAATAGTAACAATTGATAGCTGTTCAGGCAGGGACGCACTCCCTTTTACTTTCCACTTTGGCCCCACATTAATGACTTCTACCCCCATCTCATTCACAAACACCGACAGATCGTCCTGTGGCACTTCATAGTGTAGCGCAGTATCAGCATAATGCACTGGGATAACAGCTTTTGGTTCCAGTTGGCGTACTATGTTAGCCGCAGACGTTGCATCAAGTGTATAACCACCGCCACCGATCGGTAGCACGGCAATATCAACAACACCAATCTCCTCGAGCTGAGACTCCGATAACTCCGAGGCAACATTACCTATGATCACAGCACGCACGCCGCCAATTGTTAAACGGTAAATTGTTGATCTTTTAACATCGATTTCTGTATCAATATGCCTCAAGGCTGCAATCCCCTTTAGCGATATATCACTAACCTCATATTCACCCGGGCCACTAAAAAGTAGTCGTGGCACTACGCCATTTACAGCAAACCTATCCTCTGTTAACACCTCAACATCCTGAGCCCCAAGGCTATCGTTAAGGCCAACGAGTGACAGGGCTGGATCAAATACAATTTTTACCATTTTCGTTGTAAAAATAACGTTATTTGCACCTTTATATTCTACCTCAAACATACATTCCTCCTTATTCTAATATACCCTCTACATCTACTACAACAGAGTGCTTACTATTCATTATTTCCATCACAAACTTATCCCTGACACTCAGGCGATAGTAAAAATCATCATAGCTCATCATCGCATAATTCAGCTCTCTCCCCTCGGCTTTTTCGATTTTCTTAATAGCAACACTAACCCTCGACTCTGACAGTCGGCCAACTAATAGCATATCAACCCGGCTCGTTGATCCACGCACCAACACACCTGCAACTACGGCAATCTTCAATCCCGACAGTCGAGCGATGTCACTCACCCACGGTATACTATTCTTCTTATTATTTTCAGCCTGCTCACCTGGTCGCTCATCAGCAAAAATCATCCTCAGTGGTGTAAAGTATGCATACTGCTGATTTGCAGCATAATACAGCTTATTATCGTAGTTATTTGAAACGATAACTCCAACACTAAGCATGTTTGACAGCTCACGTCGCACTGAGTTAATCTGTTCACCAATTAGTCGCGTAATTTCTCTGACATAGAACGATTTTTCAGGGTTTGCCAAAAAAAGGTGTAGTAACTTCACCCTCGTCTTTGAGCCAAATAGCGCGTCAATCATGTACTAGAAATTGTACCATAAATTTTACGCCCGAGCCAAAAGTTGTGACAAATAGTGTTCAGCAGAGTCAAGAGTCACCCACATAATAAACGGGTTGCGTCGCAACCATGTCATCTGGCGCTTCGCCAGTCGCCAATCAGCTGTGATAAATCGCTGCTTTAATTCACTCTCAGTAATATTTTTATTCAGAAACTCCTGGACCAGCGGATAAACATTACCTGTCATAGCCTCACTGTCCCATCCGTATTCTTGGCCTAGTCGAATTGCCTCATCTACAACATTATTTGAAAATAATTGTTCAGATCTGAGTATAATTCTTGTTCGCAACACATCTTTATTCGTAGCAATTCCTACAACGATACTATTATCTCTAATTCCTGCACTACATCTGTTAATATTATTTTTTTGTTCAATAGAGCGTATAAGATAGCGTTTATTTTTATCATTTTCTGGTAATTTTATGTTGTGTATACTACAATAATATTGTAGCTCAGCTAGTGTCTTTTTTTCTAACTCACTCCGGAAAATAGGACTAGGAGGTCCACCAAATTGAAAATCAAAGAGTACTGCGTCAATATAAAGACCCGTACCACCAACAAGAAACGGTAACCGCCCCCGAGAGCGAATTTCACTTATTTTCTGCAGAGCATATTCCTTAAACTGTGCGACGCTAAACATCTCGCCGGGCCTAACTAAATCAAGGCCCCAATGAGGCACTGCCTCTTGCTCGGCTCTGGTTGGCTTTGCCGTACCAACATCCATATCTCGATATATCGTCCTACTGTCGGCACAGACTATCTCGCCATTGTATTGTTTTGCCAGGCGAATCGCTAGCGAGGTTTTACCGCTAGCAGTTGGCCCCGTGATAATAACTAGGGGTAATTTTGCTTTTATAGTTTTGGTCGCCATCGTCGTTCCTCAAAATCAATTATCCGCCACCTCTCATCGCAATAAATACCGTCTTGTTCAAGCAGCTGTTTCTGCACGCCTTGCCCACCCGGAAAACCTACCGCCAAACCACCTTTCGCGTTCACTAGGCGATGCCATGGCAAATCCTCTGGGCCGCCATGCGCTATCCCACCCACAATTCGCGCTGCGTACGGGTGTCCAGACCATGCTGCCAAGTCACCGTACGTCGTCACCTTGTCGTCAGGCAGCTGCGCCATGAGAATATAGATCCGGTCTCGCAAGCTAGCTATTGGCAATTCGCTCAATTTCCACCTCCACTTCTGACCACGAGTGGCATCGCACCACCTTATCCGGCAAGCTATCTGCCCTATTCCAAGTATAATCACCAAATAAGATGGCATTACGACCAGTCTCGGAAACAGCTAAACAATGTTTCAACTGATCATCAATTAAAACATCGGCATTAATTTGCGTGACTAACTCCGTTTTTGTCAGTTTATGAGAGCCCTCATGCACTGTATCCCATAGGCCAGAAAAGTAGACCGCGGAACTGGCAAAAATCCCCGGGAAATGCTCCTCAATCCAAAGCAGTGTATCGCTTTGTACTTGCAAGCGACGCGAAGTAGTAATCATAAGATGGTGCACTTGCGACATATTTCTAAGCACCTCCTCCGCCCCCCCTATATGGGCATATCCCCTTATCACACCAGAGTCATGAAAGATATGGGCACGCCGTTCCGCCTCCTCGCTATCAATACGCCACATCTCTGACCAATGTTCATTGTAGTCGTCAACGCTCAGTCGTGTACCCCACCGTTCATTACTAAACGTCACAAACCCGATTGCATTCTCTGCTAGAACATCGTCAATATCGACTGCAATTCTTAGCCTACGCACAAGATTACAACCCCCTTATATACTTAGCTAGCTTTACTAATTCAACTTTTTCTTCGCCAGACTGTGTACGCACGCTCACAATCCGCTGCTCTTTATCTTTTGGACCAACAATAATCTGCGTTGGTATTTTTACAACAGTTGCTTCACGAATCTTCTTACCAATTGATTCATTTCGAGTATCTGTTGTAAATCTGACTTCATTATATTTTACTGGTTGCATCAAAGTCACCCCTGATAATATCGTTGTTATTTCATCAACATAGTCCAGAACAGTGTCATTGATCGTCAAAATACGTACCTGTTCTGGTGCTGCCCAGAATGGGAACCAGCCACCCGTGTGCTCGATGAAGACGCTCAGGAATCGCTCAATCGAGCCCAGCAATGCACAGTGAATCATCACAGGTGTTGTAAAATCGCCATCACTATCTGTGTATTCCAAACCGAACCGTTGCGGCTGCACGAAGTCTAGCTGCACTGTCGCAACTTGGTGCTCACGACCGATAGCGTCAGTTGCCATGAAATCAATTTTTGGTCCGTAAAAAGCAGCCTCACCTTCCTGCTCGAAATAGTCCAAGCCAACTTTTTCAACTGCTGATTTCAACTGATTTTGTGCAGAAGCCCACAATTCACGTTCACCCAAATATGCGTCAGAGTCGTCGCGGTAACTGAGTCGAACCCGCAGCTTCATATCAATAGTGTCGTACAATTCCTGGGCAGCAGACAATAAATTATTGATTTCTTGCTCAATCTGGTCTGAACGACAAAAGACATGACTATCATCCTGGGTCAGCGAGCGCACACGATTCAGACCGCCAAGCTCACCGGTTTTCTCGTCACGATAGTCAGTGGTTGTTTCCAGGTAGCGCACTGGCATATCACGATAACTGCGTGGCTGTGAAGCAAAAATTTGCGTATGGTGCGGGCAATTCATCGGCTTTAGCGCCATTTCATCACTAGTTTCCTGGCTTTTAACCAAAAACAGCTCTTCACCAAATTTAGCCCAATGGCCCGATGTTTCATACAAGTCTTTTTTAGTAATATGTGGCGTCCAGACTTTTTCAAACCCAAACTTCTGCCGTAATTGATTTGAATACTGCGCCACAATATCGCGCAAAATAGTTCCACGAGGCGTAAATAACGGCAAACCAACCCCCACAAGCGACGAGGTTGTGTACAGATCCAGTTCTTTGCCTAGTTTGCGATGATCACGCTGTTTGGCCAGTTCTAATTTCTTCAAATATTCATCCAGCTCTTCCTGCGTAGCAAAAGCCACGCCGTATAGTCGCTGCATCTGAGGATTCTTTTCATTACCCCGCCAATAGGCGCCTGCAACCCGCATCAGCTTAAACGCACCAACCTCACTGGTATTTGCAACATGCGGTCCGCGACACAGATCCTTAAACGACCCGTTGGTATAAAACGAAACTTCATCAAGCGCGCTATCGCCTTCGGCAATCGTGCCCATTTCTGCAGCATCTAGGTCTCTTGCGACTGTTGTTCCGGCGCGCTTCAGGTCGTTAAGAAGTTCTTCTTTATATGGCTGATGATTATCCTTGGCCCACTGAATGGCATCATCAATTGGACATTTTGTGCAGACAAAGTCCTGCTTCTCTGCAATGATACGTCGCATTATCTTTTCAATTTTATTGAACTGTTGCTCACTAATCTTCGTTTCGCCAAGATCAATATCATAGTAGAACCCATGTTCAACAACCGGGCCAACTCCGAATTTTGCACCTGGCCATAATCGCTGTACGGCTGCTGCCATGATATGCGCTAGGCTGTGTCGCATTGCATAGAGTTTGTCTTCGCTCATAGAACCTCCTTTTTGAATAATTATAAAAGCACGCTCAACGCATATAGCGTGCGTGCCTCGGTCCTGGAAGTGAACCAGGAGGTTCCACCTTGGCGATTACTCTTGCTCCGGCTGGTTTCGTGCGCCGCAACCGCTTTCACGTCGCTCGAGAGGTGGTTAGTCTCTGTCTTTGCTACCCTTCACCGTACCATAGTTAAAAGTTCCAAGCAACCCTTACGCAGTAATGCTAGATGGCGTATTATGAATACTATGGCGAAGAATCAAGAAATGAATGCAGTGAGCCGAATCATGCTGCTTGAAAACAAGGTGCGGCAATTATATGAAGCAAAACACCCCACAAGAACTGACTGGGCAGATTGGCTCTATCAGCATCATGTGTTCATTGTAGCTGATTATGCAAATCGGCTAGCAAGACAATATGGCGCAGATAGCGAACTAGTGATAGCAGCGAGTATGCTACATGACATAGCAGACGCGGTAATGTCTCGTTTTCATGAAAACCATGCTATAAAAAGCCTCTCTATGGCACGACACTTTTTGCGAGAAAGTGGCTTCTCTGACGAAGAAGTAACAATTATTGTTGATGATGCTATTGCGAAGCATAGCTGCCATGACGGCGACCGACCAATGTCACTTGAAGGTAAAGTCCTTGCTACGGCTGATGCCATGGCTCATCTGACAACTGATTTCTATATCCACGCGATATGGTCGGGTGGTACAAACAATGTAGGTCTTGATGAGATAAAACGATGGGCTACCGATAAACTCAATCGTGACTTTCATAATAAGATATGTTTTGAGGATGTTAAAAGTAGCTTGCAGAAACAATATGATACTCTGGCCGTCATGTTCTCTACATGAGAAATAATTGCATTCACTGCCTATTCCTGCTATCATGAGGATACGGGCGATTAGCTCATTTGGCTAGAGCGCTTCATTGACGTTGAAGAGGTGAGAGGTTCGAATCCTCTATTGCCCACCATCATTGTATACGATATAGAACCCTCACAATATGGAGGGTTTTCTTCTGTTTTACACATTTTTCTATACTTTTCCACTAGTATTTTTTATAGCGATATGACAATATATTGATATGATTTGTATAAATTGTTTTCACGACAAAACTACTACCAAAAACTCCCGCAAACACACGAAACACCCCAGCGTCTGGCGGCGACGGTCCTGTCCAGAATGTGGTGCAGTCTTTACGACATACGAACGAGCCACATTGGATGAGCATACAGTACGAGCACAGGATGGATCAACTAGCCCATTTAATCTCGGAAAGCTCATTATCAGCATTAGCCGTAGCTTTCAGCATAATGAGCGCGCTGCCGCCTGCGACAGCTACTTCCTCGCACAAACTGTGCAGGAGCGTATTATCGGTCAGGGCAAGTCACTATCCGCACAAGTTATTGCCCAGGCGACACACATGGTTCTACAGCGTTACGATCCAGTAGCAGCAATCCAGTACGCCGCTCGGCACCATCTCATCACTTCTCAGCGGCGCGGGAGGCCTTCAACCGTTTACGTGCAGTCGCCTTCTGGCGAGCATTAATCGCGGCTGTAGCCTTTTCGGTAACGTCAAACTTATCAAGATACCGACCAGCTAGTAGGCGGGTCTGTGCGGTAAATGCTGCGGTAGAGCTATAAACAATGGCTGTGACCGGCATCAGCACCCACTGTAGAAGCATCCAAATATTCCGACGGCGTGTATAGCGAATCGGGCGTGGCGGCAAAAGCTTGAAGGCACTAAAAATCGCTATCGCCATGCCAATTAACGCAATTTGCTGTAGCGTGCTCACCGTATCAGGCAACTGATGTGCAGCAACACTACGAGTAGCCTCGGCATTAATAATGAGCGGCACCCAGCCACCAAAAGCAATCAGAATGGAAACGCAGGCCAGTGTCACGTGCCCATCAAGCAACCGCACAAATCGTGAAAAGCCAGCCCAAAACGGTACATTACGCTGTTTAGTAAAGACCCGCTCACCAACATATGCAATATCAGACGCCCCATACGCCCAGCGACGAAGTTGAATAAACTGTGCTTTGAGTGTCTTCATATACGTAGCTGACAGTACTGCGTCTTGATAAATTGGTACATGAAGTGGCACAACTCCGTAGTTACCGCCAAAATAGAAATAGCTACGCCAATACTGGTGACCATCTTCAACAATTGTTCGAACACTCCAGAAATCCATTTCCACGAGTGCATCCATCGGCTGAGCATGTGAAGCAAAATTACGTAGTGAATGAGGACGCATTGAGCTAATAATATTCCAAAATGAGTTGCCCGTCGCAACCACGCGCATCGGCGCTGGTACATCCCAAATATTACTGGTAAATAAACAAACCGGTTGATACGAATAGTGTTTACGATCTTCGCGGACAATATATTCGTATGTTAGATAATCAAAGTAAGCTTCATGTGGCTTGTTGTCGCAGTCCATCGTCGTAACAATAACGTTACTATACGGAATGTGCTGCTTCTCAAGCCACCCCTTCAGCCAGCGTCCAGCGTACGTAATATTACCACCTTTACCGATCACCTCGTTCGGAATATCCTTTGGATGCTTGACGATATGAAAGGCGTGAAAATACTTGCCATAGCGTTTTTGCAGTGTCTTGGCAGTTGCATCGATGTCCTTACCACCCCGTTCCTCATACGCAAACACCATGATCATGCGTTTCTTATCATACGTAGTAGCGATTACTGATTTGAGAGCCGGCTCAATCACTTCAATACTCTCATTATAGGCCGGCATGATGACTGCATTATAGATTTCTGATGGCCTTGGGAAAAAGCCTGGCTGCGCAGAAGCAATGAGACGTAAGTTTTCCTTATGCTCTGCAGAACCCACCTCCTTCTGTCGCTGATCGCGAATACGTGCATACACCGTCTGTGGGTCTTCGAGATCTCCAAGACGTGCATGCCAGTCAACCAGACACGCTTTATCCATTTTAGCACGACCGGCAACCATATGATACGTAATACCGACGACGCGCACCATCATCGACAAGATAACGATAAGTAGATAGAGCGACGCAAGTAGTGGACTAAAGATAGACAATACAACAAGGAGGATAACCGCACCGTAGCTCAATAGGCCAGGCAGAACCTCCAAAAAACGATAGAATAACTTTCGTTTGCCAATTGGTATTTCTATATCCATCACCCTACACCACCGACGCAATTACGATTATTGAATAAGCAAATAGCGCTAATATGATTGATATAGCAATCGTTAGCCAGAGAAACGCTAGTGCTAAATCACGACGCTGCACCGCAGCAAGCTTGGCACTCAATATAATATGTCCAGCAGTGATCATAAACTGCAGCACACCGTACGTCCAAAGCGAGTACCAGTGGCCACGATATAGTCCCGTCACGCTAAACGCACTATGCTGGACAATGACCTGGGTTTCTTTGGGCTTGATTGTAATTGCAAAGGAAATGACGATTACTAACGCCAACAGAACATTGACAACAACGAGACCAAACAACCAGCGGTCTTTCATCATCTGTCGTAATGTGCTCGTGATACGATTCTTCATACTATTCTGGAGCCGCTGACCGGATTTGAACCGGTGACCTACGCTTTACGAAAGCGCCGCTCTACCAGCTGAGCTACAGCGGCATATCTCCTCAAGGATTATAGCAGATAAATGGGGCTTTCGCAAAGGTAGCAAGAGGCAGCCGAAAGCTATTTCCGCTCGCCCGATTTTTGTTCAGCCGGCTGGCCAAGATGAACGTAATAGGTAACTTTCTTGTCATTGATCAACTTATCAAAGTTGGCCTTAAACATCGTTAGAGGGATCTTGAGGTACGAATAGGTAACCGAGTTATCATCCCGTGAGCGTGGCTGAACAAAATAATAGCCATCGCCACCGAGTGGCTTAATAACTCCTGAGATCGCACCATCGGCTGTCTTGATCGCCGCCTCGGTCAAACCGCCATCTTTGTTAGTTTTCGGTATAATGGTTTCCGGCATTAGCTGTACTCGCTCACCTAATGACGCTGTGATATCAGCCAGCGACTTACCAGCCTTGAGTTGCGCCTCTACCTCCCTAACGAGGCTCGCCGCCGCTTCATCAACAGCGAATGATACCTCCCAACGCAGCAACGACGCCCTGATGCCGTCACGGACCTCATCAAGCGACCAACCAATCATGTCTTTTACTGCCGAACGGTAAGCTTCTTTTGACAAGCCAGCGTCCTTTTGCTGGCGATCCACCTCTTCGTCTACCTTTCGATCATCAACCGATACGCCTTTTTCTCTCGCTAGCTTACGCACATACGCATCCTGCACTGCCTGATTCATTGCTCGCTGTCGCTGAAAGGCAACCTTGTCGCCGGCTTGATCTTGGCCTTGAGTTTTAAGCACAGCCATATTGCCACGATTGTACAACAGATAGTCGCTATATCGTACAAATTCGCCTTCAACCGAACCAGCTGGCAATGGCAGTATCTTGGTAATGCGATATGCCAAGTCACTCGTATCTTTCCAGACATAGAGCTGAAGATACAACAGAACTATCACTGCTATAAGCCCGGCTATACTAATAAAAATAGTGTTCCAGACCAATTTATGCTTAGAGTATTGTATCGGATATTTATGCTTGCGCCCACCGGCCAATACTTTTTCACGATGCTCCGCGACCGTATCGTTGGTAATTCGTGATGGCAGTGAGCGTTTATCCTTTTTCTTAAGCTTCGCCGATTTCTTTAGCATGATCACTCCTTTCAGTAGCAAGGTCTACCGCATCTTGCAGCTTATTATAAATCTCATCCGGGTGTTCAACATTTTTGATGACAAGATCACCAACAAATGTCTGAATCACTATTGTACCAAATTTGAATATTTCACCCGTAAAACCAGGTACGACATAGCTGATATTCTGGACTTTAGCTAGCTTAAGCTCAATTACATCCTTACCAAAAAAACCATGCTGCGTGATTTGGCGAAGCCGCTGATTTGTCACAATGTAATACGTATAAAACCACATCAAAAAATGATAGCTAAAGAGAACGAGCCCAACAATAAAGCTACCGAGAAACACCCACAGGAGATTGAGATTATCCTGCCAGATGAGATACGGTAATGCGCCAACCGTCATTGGAATGAGCAATAGATAAAAACCCTTACGCATAGCAATAATATGTCGACGAAATACAAATAACAGCTCCTCGCCATCGCGCTGACCGTCAAATGCTTTGGTTAATTTGGCTTTTTTCGTCATAATTCTTTGGTACCCCGGGCAGGAGTCGAACCTACAACCTTATCCTTAGGACGGATCTGCTCTATCCAGTTGAGCTACCGAGGCACACACAAAACCACCCATGCTAATTATAGCACGGGTGGTTATCCGTGACGAGAATGCTACCGAGTAAACTTTTCGTTTAGTGTCGCATAATCCATCAATTCTTCAGGTTTAAACCAGTGAGCAACCTCCTGCGCCGCCTCGTCAGGGTCACCCGATGCGTGAATCAGGTTCGGCACGCCTTTCTGGCACTCGTTGGCATAGCCAAAGCTAACATGTGAATAGTCACCACGGATTGTACCCATGTCGGCAGATTTTGGTTCAGTTGGACCAACGATTTTGCGCACTACAGCGACCGCTTCAACCCCCTCAAGCACCATAGCAATCACCGGTCCGTCCATCATCATATCGAGCGTCATATCAAAAATTTCTTCACCACGACGGGTCACCATCTTGCCTATTGTCTCGTAATGCGCAAAGTAGTGGTCGCGACCCGGAGCCACCATCTTGACACCAATGATTTTAAGACCAACACGCTCAAATCGCTGCAAGATCTCGCCAACAATCCCCCGCTGTACTGCATCAGGTTTGAACACAATCAGTGTTCGTTCAATGCCGCAGATATTATTCTTTGAATTATCCATATGCCTCCTTCGTGCATTTATTTTTCTTCATCATAGCAAAAAGTATCCATTTGATAAACGATATAGATGTTGTTAAAATTAAACTATGTATCTCTCTGAAGCACTAGCAGATTTCTTAGAGCACCTAGAAGTTGAAGGTGGTCGCAGCCCTCGCACTATTGAGAATTATAAATTATACCTTGAGCGCTTCATTGATTTTGCCGGTGATATTGATGTTGCAAAAATAACATCAGAGACAATTCGTAAGTATCGCCTCTGGCTAAATCGTTATAAAAATAACAACACCGGTGAGGAGCTGTTGTTAATTACACAAAATTATCATTTGATTGCTCTGCGTGGATTATTGACGTATTTATCACAACGGGACATCTCATCACTGGCAGCCGACAAGATCACCCTACCAAAGACCGCCCGCAAACAAGTCACATTTCTTCACTATGACGAGGTGGTGCGGCTCATCGAGCAGGTCCCACTAGACGATGAATCGGGTCTTCGTGACCGTGCAATTCTAGAGCTTTTGTTTTCGAGTGGGCTGCGCGTGTCAGAACTCGTTAACTTGAACCGCGACCACATCAATCTCGCTCGACGCGAATTTATGGTACGCGGCAAGGGTCAGAAAGATCGACCGGTATTCGTCTCGGCATCAGCCGCCGAACACGTAAAAAATTACCTTAGCGCACGAACCGATAGTCTGCCAGCTCTGTTTATCAGCTATAGCCGGCGATCAGCAAAACCATCAGTTTCTGGGGATTATCGTCGGCTCAGTGCTCGCTCGATTCAGCGGATGGTATCGCACTATGCCCGACTTGCTGGCATCACCAAGCACGTTAGCCCGCACACTATGCGCCACAGCTTTGCCACTGACCTTCTGATGAACGGAGCGGACCTACGGGCGGTACAATCGATGCTTGGCCATAGCAATATCGCCACGACCCAGATTTACACACACGTCACCGACCAGCACCTCAAGGATATTCACGAACGCTTTCATAGCGATACGAGATAGGCTCAAAGAACTACGGTCGACAATTACCCGGTGTCACACTGCCTTCGGTCACCGAAAAATCCTTACAAAGGCTATTCTCAAGATCAACGGCATTTTCAGGGTACGGAAAGTCATCGCCTATCTGAAGGCGCGCCTCAACCCGTCGAAACACATTACTAGCGCGGCCAGTCGCGTCAACTGCCGGCTGAATACCATCAAGCCTGACAGGTTCTGCGCCATTATATAGAGCGATTCTTACATGTGACATACGGTACAGTGGTGTCAGACGCAAGAATGAGTTAACACTGGCGGCAGTCGTAACAGGTGATATATCAATTATAGCTCGACATGAGTAGCCACTATTCGCAAAATCCGGAGAGCAGCTCACCGGTGTTGGGGTATTGTTAAACTGCCCGCCGCCGCTCGCTCGCGGTAAATTAATTGCCGATACGCTCCCATTTGTCGGCCCCGGGAGGCTCAGTGTTCGCGGATAGAGAAACATTGTCACAACACGAGAGCTGTCAAGACTAGCAAGGTCAAATGTATCACCAGGGAAAATCATTTGGGCACGCAACAGCGCGGGGGCGGGCCGAGACGGTGACTCATCCCAGTCGCTGTATGCTGGCAATGAAGTTGCTACTGCAGCAGCATTCTTTACTCGCCCAGCAGCAACGTTGCCGTTCGCATCCTCTTTGGTAAACCACTCAAGAACAATTTTATTGAACTCAGATTTGGCCTTCAACGGCACAAGACGAGACGACCCTTCGGGTATACTTATCAGGAAGTCTTCTGTGTCCATCGTAATATTAACGCAGGTATAGGCTTGATTAAACTCTTTACCATGCCCTGAGCGACGCGACTGAATCAGTGTCTCGTTAGCGGCCACATTACCGGCAACACCCGCACGCGCGACTACTTTACAGTCATTGGGTAGTCGTAGTTGCTCGCAGGCCCTGCCTCCATTATCTCGTTTTTGACAAGCACGTACGACTCGCTTAGCGTCTTCAACACCAGACAGGGCCGCATCATACGCACTCTGTGACAACTCATTATTCAGAGCCTGCCGCTGATCAGCCATCATCAGCCGCATAAAGCCAAGCATTAAAACTGTCAATAGTAATGTCGCAAAGATCACTGCAAATAACGATACCGCGCCCGATTGATTATCTCTCTCTATTTTATCCATTTGTCCTCACAATCATCTCAAAGCTATTTATTGCGCAAAAATCGAGATTCTCACTGTCATCTGCCGGTGGCTTACAGGTACCATTAGCCGTGTTGACCGCCTCAAGCTGGCTGGTTCCAAGGACAAATTCTAAACGATACAGGCTATCTGCGCCACTATCACCTGCTACTCGCGCTGCTTTCATGCGGTGAACTGCCAACACTACATCGTTTGACCCGGCCGGCTTGAGAAGGTGCGTCACCTTATCCGTCGCAACTGTCGATATGTACGCCCCTGTCGTTTGATTTTTCTGGCACAGCATACCATCTGGGTCGATTACCCGAGCAAAATTAATCGGACGACCAGAATGGGGTCCACCAACTTCGATAATAATACCCGCACCAGCCTTCACTTCTCCAGAGACCACCTTTGGCACATTCCAGACATATGAATAGTCCCCTAGGCAGAGTCGGCCACTTCGATCAGCACCGCCCGCCTGTACCATCACAACGGCCGAATTAGCATTGCCACTTATCTTGCCAGCATTAGCCTGCAGAAAATCACGCCGCAGGGTATCACCAATCTCACGACCAGACTGATTAATGCTTTTGAGTGTAAGGCCTCGATTATATAGCTTACCGGCCTGAATTGCTATTGTGGCAATCGCCAGCAATAGCACCGATACAAATGCCATCGCTAGCATCAGCTCAATCAGGGTAAATCCGTGTCGTCTACACTGCCGTGTCATATATCCTCACAATCGTCCCAGTGGTCATTGGTCGGTCGGTCCCAACACTCATCCAGCAGGCCTGAATATACGCATCATACGCGCGGCCGCCTTCAACACGTACCAATTGGATTGAAATACCTTGAGAAATCGGATTTCGGTCAGTTGAGATCTTGGCATATGTCGGCGATAATTCATACTTATTAGTAATCAACTGAAAGGTATTTTTGTTTGATACCAGCACAAATCCCCCGCTCGGCATCGTCTCTGGGCATCGATCAGCATTCAGGATAGAATTAGCGTGGTCGATCGTGCGACCTTTTATTGCACTCCAAAGGGCAATAAAAGAGCCGCCGGGCTGAGATGACTTGTCATGAATATAGCGCAGCATTTCTGCTTGGCTATCAATCTGCTGTCGCACAAGCGTTAGCTCTAATGATCGCTGGGCCATTGCAATACCACTGTTCATGAGCGCCATGATACCGATCGCTAGCATGCTAAATATCGCTACTGCCATGACTACTTCGATGATCGTGTCGCCTCGTGTGCTATGCCGTCGCTTCATTATTACACCTCTTTGTCGCATGCCCAACCGTCACTGCCTCGCTCGAGCCAGCCTTTGCCCCCAAGAAGACCGATAGCCTCTGCCCGACTGACCAGCCAGTATCATAGACACAAAACTCTCGCTGCCGCAACTGTAGATCAGCCGTGTACATGCCGCCATTTGGCTGCATATTACGGATAAAATTACTGATATTAGCTGGTGAATAGGGGGTGTCGTTCGTGCGTACAATAACCTGTCCACTATCCGGATCGCGGTATATTAATAAAGCTAGTTCTCTACCGATGGTATTAGTCGCCGTGAGTGAGCGCACCTGTGCATTCCAGCCAACCGTATAGGTGTCTGCTTCGCTCTCACTATAGCTATACGTCCACACCCCCGAGCGTTTCAGAGCGTACAGCGGATAGGCAGCAAATGAACGTGCCTCAGAGTTAGTAGATTTGACATAACGACCAACAACAACACAACTTGATTGACCACGAGCCCCATCATTTATTGCACCCTCAACAGGACACGTGTCACGATCGCCCCGATCATTCTCGATACTAATCACTCGACTATATTGATCACGAATAAAGCCAGCAAATGATTGGACAGCATCATGGTATTGCTGTTGACGCAGTGCAGCACTCACGCCGGCCAGTAAACCAACGGCTAACAAACCAGTGATGGCCAAGAACAATACCACTTCAACGATTGTAAACCCGGATTGCCACCGCTTCATATGCTCATTATTATAGCATAATCACTATCAAATCACGATAAGCCAGTCCATGATCCTTACCCCAAAAAACCACGAGATAAGAAAACCAATGATTAATAATGGCCCAAATGGTATTCGTGCTCCACGCTGTACTGTGCCTCGAATCATCCCCGGCAACACGAGTAGCGTACCGAGTAAATTCGCTAGAAATAGCGCAAGAAATGCTAGCCGCCAATCCATCAAGAAGAGTGAGAGACCGAGTGTCAGCTTAACATCACCAAATCCTATCCAGCGACCGCTTGATACAATATAGAGCAGCGCGTATACACCACTGAGGATAATGACTGCCGCCACCAGTCCAAGCACTCCGCCCGGTAATTGCCCAGTTACTGCATGAATCCCAGCAAATAGTACCCCCAGCATCACAAATGGCCAATTCGCCACATCCGGGAGCAAAAACCATCGCTTATCATATACGAACAAGAATGCTAAATACGATAGCCCTGTTAGCGCAATCACAACCTTTGTTATCACTAATGGCGCGGTAAACGTCGTCATGCCATACCAGGCTACCGCGACAAACAATCCCACCATCACCAGCTCGAGTCCTAGTTCCATCCAGCCAATCGGCGCCCGGCAGTACCGGCAGCGACCCCTAGTAACTAGCCAGCTCACCACTGGCAACAAATCATACCAGCGTAGATCGTGCCCACAAGAAAGACACCGCGATCGATCATCCTTGAGAGGTCTAAGCAGCGGCTTCAGGCGGCGAAGCTCCAGCGTATCAACTGGCTCACCAGCCTGTTTATCTTCGACAAGCTGCCGAGCACGAACTCGCCACACCTGAGCACCAATAAAACTCCCCATCACCGCACCGAGAGCAGCTACAATCACCAGTATTGTCATTGACATCATATTGTTAATGGTAGCAAGAAATCATGAAAAAAGCAGCCCCCTGATAATAGGAGGCCGCCAGTAATTCGTCACCCCTGGTTAGTTCTGGTTGTCTTTACAAAACGCACCGCTTCCTTCTAGCTGTACCTTGACAGCAAATGACCGCGGTGAACCACTTTTGGCAACAATATTTTCGCCATCACATTGAGCGCTCGTGGCATACACCATCTTTTCGGTTGTCGCTGAACCCTGCTGAGCCACACCAGTCACCACACTGTAATTATTGCCGGTCTGCGGATCCTTGAACTCGCCATTGCCACGCTTCATATACGAATCAAGAAAACTATTAATTGATCCTGTGTCAGTCTTCGGAATACTGCCCTTGTTATTTGTTGCATAACTATTCACTTGCGAAACGAACCTGGTCACGTCGCCCCGTCGTTGCGTATCGCGCTGACTACGCTGCAGAGCCGGCCATGCCAAGAACACCATCAAAAATATCAGTCCAGCGATTGCTAGCACCAGCACGACTTCGATAATTGTGAATCCTTTATTTGCTTCTTGCTGAGCCATGAAGTTGCCCACCTTTCCTGTGACTTAACTTTCTCTCGTTATTGTACCGTACTGCTTATGCATTGTCTAGAGGCTAATATCTCCGACTAGGCTATAAATTGGAAAGATTATTGCACCGACCATCACACCAGCCACTACTGCAAGCACCACCATGAGTACTGGCTCAATCGTCGTCGTAATTGCCTTAATCTCCTCATCTAGCTCGTCTTCGTAGATCTGCGCGCACTTACCCATCATCTCATCAATTTTACCCGACTGTTCACCGATCTTGATCATCTGTGGTACCATTGGCAAAATATAATCCTCATTTTTTAAGGATACAGACAGCGCTTTACCGCCTTTCACCTTCTCACTGGCACGCTCAATACCTTGACGAATGATTGAATTATTGACTGCGCGAGCGGTGATACGCAACATATCCAGCATGGCCACTCCACTAGTAAGCAGTGTTTGACCAGTCCGAGTAAAGCGCGCCATATACAGCTTACGAAACATAGCGTCAAATACCGGCACATTTAACTTGAACGTATCTTTGGCACGAATACCAGCCTCGGTCTTGAGATATTGCTGAAAGAAGTATAAACCGATGCCAAGTAAAATAACCAACGCCCACCAAAACTGTGCCAAAAAGCCGGCAACGCTAACCATAGCCTTTGTCGTAAACGGCAACTCCTTATGTAGGCTACCGTACAGCCCCTCAACTTGCGGAACCACCATCACGAGCATAAACACCACCACTGCGATAATTACCAATAGCACAATCGCCGGGTAGACCATAGCACCGCGCACTTTACCAATCATCGCTGCGTCCTTCTCCTGCTGTGACGCTATACGCTTCAGTGCTTCGTCCAATGTTCCTGATACCTCACCAGCCGCCACCAGCGCCACATACACGTTGTCAAATACTTCTGGGTGCTTCTCAAATGCACTTGATAGCTGCCGGCCGCCCTCAATATCAGAAATTATCTCCTGGACAATACCCTGCATCTGTTTATTCTGGGTTTGTTCCAGCACCGTATGCATACTCTGTGCTAGCGGCAAGCCCGCACCGATCAATGTCGCTAATTGCCGAGTAAAGACAATTTTATCCTTAGGCGATATTTTATTTGATAATCGCCGAAAGAAGCCTTCACGCTCATCCTGCAGCTCAATTTTCAGCGGCACAAAGCCCTGAGCATTCAGCAACTTTGCCGCGGCAACCTCGCTCTCAGCCTGCACAACCGACTTGGTTATCTTTTGCGTAGCTGAATCCCTGGCCTCATAATGATATTTTTTCATGCGCTACCCTCGAATAAGCCGCTCGAACTCCGCTAGGTCAACCGCAAATTCACGAGCACTATCATACGTAATCGTACCGTTCTGCACCAGATTCACTAGCGTTCGATCCATCGTCTGCATACCCTGATCAGCACCCGTCTGAATGACAGCATCCAGCTGATGGCTCTTGCCCTCGCGAATAATGTTACGCACCGCTGGATTAGCAATCATGATCTCGGCTGCCACCACCCGGCCGCCACCAATGGATGGCACTAGTCGCTGGGAACAAATTGCCATCAGAATGTTGCTGAGCTGCGCACGAATCTGCGGCTGCTGATGCGGCGGAAAGACGTCAATCATACGGTCAATCGACTGCGCCGCTGAGTTAGTGTGTAGCGTCGCAAACACCAAGTGCCCGGTCTCGGCAATAGTAATCGCTGCCGAGATCGTCTCGAGATCGCGCATCTCACCAATCAACACCACATCTGGATCCTGACGGAGGCTAGAGCGCAGTGCTGCCGAGAACGAATAGGTATCGTAGTGGACCTCGCGCTGCACCACCACTGACTTTTTCGATTTATGCGTAAACTCAATCGGATCCTCAATGGTAATGATGTGCTGCGACTTTTCGGAGTTAACCTTATCAACTAGCGCCGCCAGGGTCGTCGATTTACCAGAACCGGTTGGCCCCGTCACCAGCACCAAGCCGCGCGGAAAATCAGCAAATGTATTAACGATTGGTGGCATACCCAGTTCCTGCACAGTCTTGATCTCGTTCGGGATTAAGCGCAGCGCCGCTGCCAAATTACCCCTTTCGTGAAAGGCATTCACCCGAAATCGTCCTAATGTACCGAACGCAAATGAAAAGTCAAACTCCTTGTCTTTAAGCAAAATCTGCCGCTGATCCTCATCAAGAATCTGAAACACTAGCCGCTCCACTGTCGCCTCGTCAAGTGGCTGCGTACCCGTTGCTGGAGTTAATGCTCCATCAATGCGCAGCATTGGCGGCAGGCCCACCTGGATATGAAGGTCTGAGGCCCGCTTCTTAACCACCTCTTCTAGCAAAATCTCGATGCGTAACTCTTGATTATTCATAATTGTCCCCCTTTTCTTTTACGCTGTATCAGCTGCTACCCGATTTACTTCCTCTAATGTTGTCACGCCGTCCAGCGCCTTGAGATAACCATCTTGGCGCATCGTTATCATCCCCTGCTGAATGGCAAGCCGCTGAATCTCAGCACTGGTCGCTCGCTTGACAATCAGGTTCTGAATTTCTTCAGTGACGTCCATCACCTCGTACAAGCCGCACCGCCCCGAATAGCCCTGTGGCGTCTGTGGCATGTCGCGACCCCTGACTAAAGTATAAGCGGCTTGACCAGCTAATGGCAAGGCTTTGTAGCCTAAATCCTGCGAGACAGCTGGTATATCAGCCTGGGTCTTAGGTAGAAGATGACCAACCGTTGAGTTAATTGTTTCTGTCTCGAGTGGCGATGATTGATAGGAATCATACTTTGGCGCCACCCGCCTGACTAGTCGTTGACCAATGATCGTATTCACAGTACTAGCAATCAAGAACGGCTCAATCCCCATGTCCAGCAGCCGTGGCAGCACGCCCGCCGCCGAATTAGTGTGCAGCGTCGAAAATACCAAGTGTCCAGTCAGGGCCGCCTGCACCGCTAGGTTTGCCGTCTCGGCATCACGAATCTCGCCGACCATCACCACATCTGGGTCCTGCCGGAGGATTGACCGTAAACCCGATGCGAAGGTTAGTCCAACATCAGCATGCACCTGAATCTGATTCACCCCGTCAATCTTGTACTCCACCGGATCTTCCAATGTCACAATATTGATTGAGTCGTCCTTAATTTCCTTGATCAGTGCGTACAGGCTGGTCGACTTACCCGAACCAGTTGGCCCAGATGTCAAAATCATTCCGCTTGGCCGCTTAATGCCTTTTTGGATGGCCCTCAGTGCGCGCCCAGCATACCCCATATCAGTCAGATCAAACGAGTTGCCCGTCTTGTCAAGCAGACGAATCACCACTTGCTCCCCCCACACCACCGGCGAAATCGCGATACGTAGGTCGACGTCCTTGCCGGCCACATTGACCGCGAATTGGCCATCCTGCGGAATTCGATGCTCATCAATTTTGAGATTTGATAGAATTTTAATACGACTGACCAGCGCCGGCTCGATACTCTTTGGTAGCTGCATAATTTCCCGCAACACACCATCAACGCGGCAGCGAATTTTCAACGCCTTTTCTAACGGCTCAATGTGTACGTCCGACGCATGGCTCTTTACCGCATACTCCAGAATCGTACTGAGTGCTCGCGATATCGGCGAATCTTGAACGATCGTCACAATGTTCTGTGACGACTCATCAAGCGCCTCACGCTGCGAGTCTTCCGCTGCCTCATTGACCGATGATAAGTCTGTTTTGTATTGACCAAGGACATGACGGATACTTTCTTCAGAAGCCATAAATACCTTCAGCGGCCGCTGGATACGATTTGCCAAGTAGTCAACTGCCTGGACATTATTAGCATCGATCATCGCTACCGCCAGACGCCCCTGCACCTCAGCCAGCGGCACTGCCATAAATCGCTCAGCAACATCCTCTGGCAGTAGGTTCAAGATGTGCTGCTCAATCACGCTACTTGCGAGATTAACATACGGCACACCAGACAACTGTGCCACCGCATGCACCAACAATTCATTCTCCAGAAGGTGTTCCTCAGTTAGCAGTGACAGTAACGGCTTACCCGACTCGCTGGCACGTTTTTGCGCCTCCTTAACAACTGATCGCTCAATCAAGCCCTCGCTCGTCAGCAAGCCAATCAATTTTCCCTGCATGTCATCCGTCAGTAGCGCCATATCACCTCCGCGCTAACTACCAGTCGCATTACCAACAATTGCTTCCACCGTTGGGTTAATAGCATCACGATGAAACACTGCCTTATCCGGCTGCTCAATATCTGGGCTAATCTTCGGTATCGTCTGGACCTCTACACCCGATGATGGTACGCGCAAGAATGGGATATTACTGGCAACAAAATACGCAACTATAACACCGAGACTAGCTATCAACACAATCATCGCAATATCGCTCTTCTTCATGGCTTGATCACCTTCTTTCCTAATCCAATTTTCTGCGCTGGTTCAAAATAGGCTTTGCCAGAGATATCCATAGTCATCTTGCCGTCCTCACTGGCCTGCATCTCGATCTCAGTAATATTAATGACCCGAATCGACTTCTCAAAGCGTGTCAACAGCTCTTTAAGGCTTGACGACGTACCACTCACCGTCATGGTGAAACTCACCGCCGAACGACCATCGCCAGCATCCTCCTGCTCAGCACCAGACTCATTCGCCGTATAGTGGACCGAGATGCTCTCCAGCGACAGACCGGCGATGCCATTGACGAATTTCTTCTGTATGGACGCACCCAGCGCATCAGCATTCGCACTAGCTGGTAGTGCATCAAGAATTGTTTGCAATGGACTACTGCTATCTGTTAATTTTACCGAATTAAGCGCTTCATTCGCTTCTAGTGAGCGCACATTGTCCTTAAGTGACTCAGCCGCCTTTTTATTATTCTCAAGTGTGTTGATAGTGTCTTGCTTCGCGAGCACAACTGCGCTATGAAATAAAATCTGCCGCACGAGGAAAAACGACACTACAATTGCCACGCCGCTAACGAATGCCGCACCAGCCACGAACAGAAACATGGTTTTTTTCGATGAATCAATCTGCTGGCGTTTACGAATAGCGACATCTTTATTCTCAGGCATTAGTTTCTCTCCTTACTTGAGGCGTCTTTTGCTTTCTTGGCAAACAAACTCTCTGGCACACCCAGCCGTGAATCGGTCACGTCGACTTTACCGTTTGGTGTTGCAATCACCACTGAACCACTCGTTTTTGAGAACAATTCCGCTGGATACGTAAACGTGAATGAGAAGCGCAGTACTTTTCTGCCATTAGCATCCTCACCAAAACTAGCCTCACCCGCTTGTAAATTCTCAGCCAGCGGTTGTTTAACTTCTTGCCCATCTTGCGTTGTTTGCACAGTCGTATTGGTAATCGTCTTTTTAAATATCTCCAGTGCAATATAGCCATTTTCAGCTGAGCCCTCAATAGTAATTGTCCGCGACTCTGGCTTGAGCTTTAGTGTTGCGATTTTAATACTATTTGGCGCCACTGGATTCACCGCCGTCATCACATCGAAAAGTCGTGAATCAGCCTGACGCTCACTTGATAACTTGTTAATTGTTACCAGCTGATGCTGAATAGTTACGAGCTTATCGAGATCTTCAATCGACGTCAGCTCACGTGTCTTGCTCTTAATTGTCCCATCATGCAGCGCCTCCAGGGCTACTTGACCGCCAAAGATCAAGCCAAGCGCAACCGCCACCCCAACCGCAATCATGCCAACAGTTATCGACATCGCGGTTACAGCGTTACGCATCATTCTTGCTCGAAGTAGCTCGCGCTTAACATCGGGGATCAGGTTAATCTCAATCATGCCCATTCCTCCGTTGCGCCAAACCAACAACTGTCGCAAACTCTGACGCAATTGGTGCTAATTTTTGCTGATCGGCCTGCCCAAGACTAACATGCTGCCACGGATCAGCCGTAGCTGCTGGTATACCAGTTTTACCAGAAATATATTTATCCATCATCGGTATCGCTGCACCAAAACCCGACAGCAGAATACCTGACACGGAAATGCTTGGATAGCGCGTCTGAAAGAACTTGATTGATTTGGTAAGTTCAGTCGCAAAATTATCCAACACGCTGTCAATTGCCCTGAGAACCTGCCCCTCGAGCCGGTCAGGTGCCAAGCCAAACTTGATAATAAACTGACGAGCCTGATCATCCTGCACGTTGAGATTTTGCACCGCCGCCCGCACCAACGCCTGCAATCCGCTCGGCACCGTGCGCACTAGCCGCGGCATATCGCCATAAATGACCGCCAAGTCAGTCGAGTGTTCGCCCATATCCAACACGAGCTTTGCAGTTGCTCCATCAGTTGGCGCTAATGCCCGGAGCATTGCGATCGGATCTGGCTCCTCAGCAATCACATTAAACCCAAGCCCCTCGATAAACTCCAGTCGCTCCTCGACATAGCTAATCGCCGCACTCGTCAATAACACCTCATACTGCCCCTGCTCGCGCAAGCTGTCGCCGAGTAGCGCCCAATCAACTTTAGCATCCTCAATCGCCATAGGAATATACTGATCAACCTGGTATTTCATGGTTGCCTTTAGCTCTTGGTCTGACACTTTTGGCACATCAATAATTGCCGTAAAGGTCTTGCTCGACGGCAAGCCAATCGCTACATTTTGTGTTTTGATACCACTCTGTCCAACAGCGGTCATAATCACTTCACCAAGCTTACGCTGTGCTTCCGGTGAATCACTGCCCGTAACCTTCGGGTCGACAGGCGCATAGCCATAGTGCAGCAGGTTCCACCCATTGCTCGTCCGCGCCAACTGAACGACACGCACCGCATTTGTCCCGATGTCTAATCCGAAAAAGTCGCCCAGCCCTTTAGCTAATTTCATACTATTCTATTATACATAAGCATATTAAAATGTAAAACCCTTAAAATCGTGGCGGTAGCTCTTTTAGATGCATCGTTTTAATAACGCCTGACTCTTTCGACCGCTCATTTCCCCACAAATACGCATCGGCACGCAAATTCAATATTTCTGCCGGCTCACCCGGATTATTGCCAGGGGTATCGCCACCCTTGGTGAATGTACGACGTAAAAAGAGATGCTTCGCGATAATTGGACCATTAATGCGCAGCTGTTTTTCACACGTTTTCGCGTCCAAGCCCGACAGCCACTGACGACTATCGCGAACTATGGTATCGCAGGTGTTAACTGCCCCGCCCCTAGCGATAAGCCAAGCATCAACCTGTGTAGCATTTGGCTCAATAATGATGTGCTGAGCACTGATAATCAACTGCGGCAGATCCCGAGCCGCCGAATAGTTACCACCCTCCTGCTTTACATCGCCCTTGATAATCACCACGCCGCCCGATTTGATAACAATTTGCCGGCCACGCTTAATTTCTCCACCAGTAATTGTCAAGTTGCCAGCCTGATACACGCCACCAGCCACGTCGCTCATAGACATCGCCCCAGACAAACTTCCCGTGTTCGTAAAATAGGCATCAGGCGTTCGCACGGTCGGCATCTTGTCGCGGAAATTACCAAATGGAGTGTTAGTGTTTTGAAACGTCAGATCATTATACTGTCGTGCCTCAATCGCTCCTGTCCGTCCTGTCGGCGCAGACGATAGTCCTGCTCCCGAGGAGGAAATAATTTGTCCAGGCGCACTGATGGCATATTCCGCCCATGATCCGTACAGCCGCGGCTCCCCCGGCACTGGCTGCCACCCCTTTGGCGCATACACACCAAGCAGCCACCGAGCAGCCGCATTAGCGTTGGCGAGGCTAGTTGAAGCAATCGCATCTTGCACCTCTAGAGCAATCACATTATCACCAACCCGTAAATAATCTGCGATGATTCTCTTCATCTCGACACTAGACGACGCTTTCGGATTGGCAAAGACTGGCTTGCCATTAACGTACACCGCAGCATAATCATCAACCGCCAAACGCAAGTATAGTCCCGATCGTCCGTCGTTCAACAAATCCAGCTGACGAATCTCTTCGAGCTGCTGGCTAGTCAGTTGAAATTTCTGTCGAAATAGCGTCACGCCAGACGACTTCACGTAATTTCCACCATTAGTATCAGTTTGCGGCGCATTATGGCGTCGAGTTAAGAACTCCTTTAGCTTCGTCTCATCCTTGCAGCGCGCACCCCAGAGCGGCTTTGATTGGCCACCTTGATCATATATCGACTGTCGAAACACCCCATCAGTCACCCACGCAGATGTTCCTGACTCCTTAGCAGCCCCACCGCATTCGGCAAACTCAGCCGCCCCAGCCGCGCCCGATCGCTGGGCTGGCACGCCAAACGGCACTTTCGTCGTAGTATTAGCATCTGTCGCCCAGCCACCATACGCTCGTGGATTAACATATGCTCCGCCCGCTAGACCGCCACTATTGGCCGCCACCACATCGTCAAACCAACTCGGTGCTGGCGTTGCCGAAGACGTGCTATTTTCACCGTCCGGTGCCGTCCATATTGACACCGACCCGCTACACTTATCTTGACCAGCCGTCCGATTGCCAGATATTGGTGATGGCATCATCATAAATCCACCGTAATTAAATGTCCCACCAATGCCATCGACCACTGTCGTGGCATTTGCATTCACACGACAGTCAGATCCACCGTCCCCAGCCGTTGGCCAACTGCTCACCCGCTCTGATGTTCCGCCAATCTGCTCTCTCTCGCCAACCGGATATTTCTCCCACGGCATGTAATGCGATGTGGCTGGACCATAACTACTACCGCCTGGTGGTGTTGTTGTGCTTGCTGCTAGCACCGCCCTCTCGACGTGAGTTACGTCAGGCGCTACTTGCGCCGTTACACTGATATAATGACGCCAGATATATACTCCAAGGCTTCCAAGTATCACTACTCCGATAGTGCCAACACCTATCCACCACCTGTGGGTTTTTAGCTGCAACGCCATCTATCGCCTCACCCTCGTCAGTAATGTCCTGACTTCCGCATTATTGTTCCCCGCACTACCGTCTACCCCGACACCAACTCGCACATCTGCCCCCCAAAACTGAACTTTCGGCCGCCCGGCAACCCTTGCGCAATCGACCGCATAGCGAAATGTACGGGTATCCACATTCTGGTTATACGTACTCACAATGGTCATATAGCATAATTGGTCACCTGTCGTCATCGTCACCCCGCTCAAATTATCCTTGCCAAGCGGAATCTCCAATCCACCTCGCTGGATAATTGTTCCCGCACCGTTACGCGCCAAATTATTTGATGTACAATCTGCCACTTGCAAACCTGATCGACTATTTTTAATCGTGTTCTTAGCAATATAACAATCCCAGTCTCCTACCAAATTACCTGGTGACCGACTATCATACGGCACAATAACGCCCTCGCCACCTGGCACGGTATAATTTCCACCACCCTTCAATACAAACCGCGCTACAGCATAGTTCGCCCGATTCGACCGTGTTGACCCCGTATGATTAATGCGCGCGGTCACGCCACTCACCTCAGTCGTTCCCTCGTTAATATAGTCTGGTGCTTGCACTTCTGGTCGAAGCTCATAGTTGTACGGCACCGATGCACAAGCGCTTGACGAGACACCCCAGCCATCAGTATTCCACGCACCCGGCAGCCATACAATCTTTTGACACACCGTCTTTCCGACATCATCCTGTCTCACAACTCCCTCAGCTCCAAAGACATTATTGTATGGCTTAACGTCGTTCGGTGCATAAAATGTATTCCACGGGCTAGCGCTATGTGTATATGGTGATGCCCACGCATGATATGTCGTCGTGCCGTTAATATCCTGATTAATACCTATACGCTTTATAGTATAGGGAGGAATTGTATACGAAGAGTTATTTCGTAGATAGTGAAAAAATCGCACACGCTGCCCTGGTGCGGCAGTTGTATTCTGTACTAAATTACCGCCATTGACCGATACCCTCGACTGTCCCTCAACCGTCCACTGGTTAGGTGCCTGTTCGCGTCTAATCCACACTTCCACATCCTGTGTTGCACAATCGCCCCTACCGCCCGGGCTGCTATAAAAACAGCGACGCACCTGCAAGACGATACGGCCAAAGCCCCCTGGTGCTATCACCCCAGATATATTAATTCCATTCACCCTGATACTACTACCGCCATCAACCCAATGATATGCACCGGACGGATGCGTCCCACGATCAAGTGTCCCCCCTGAAACTAATGTTTGACCATTCTGACTAACCGTCACGTTTGTCGCCCAAACTCGCGCTTGTGACTGGCCATTACCGTTCACTGAGCCTCTTAAATCAAGTGACAATGATGTCGCATCCCAACCGACAGTGTTAATAACATCATTTGTATATGACGTTCCAGGTGACGACATCCACATCGCACCACACCGTGTTCCGCCACCCCTGCAAATATATTGCACCGCGAACCGCTCACCATCATTACGTGCATTAATACACATCAAATGACGTCGGCCGCTCAAACCGCTACAGTCTAGTGCCTCTGCCTTGTCTACCCAAGTGGCCACCATTGCTGATGCAACAACCACCAGCGCCAGCATATAGCCGATAACAAACCGTATTCTCGCCCTAGCCCTGACCCGATGTACCATCCTTATTCCCCGCACCCGCATCAGATTTACCCATCTCGACCAGTGCCTTTACTACATCCTGACTAACGCCTAGACGATAAAATAGCTCGACTGCCTGGCGCATCTTCATCGAGTTGGTCAATCCTTGATGCATCTGATCAATCCGCTGACGGTCATTTCGCAATGATGCATCGTGAAGTGCAATATAGTAGCACGCTGTATCATCGCCGGGTCCGCCACGCTCTGAGATATTCTTGACGAGCCCCTCAAGTGCTGTCGGGCCATAGCCATTTGGCGCACTGATAATTAACTGATACTCTTTGATAATATCCTCACTGCATACCGTCCTGGCAGCCGGCGCAATGTCATGACCCGGCTCCTTCAGCCCGATATACAGTCGCCCCATCACCATCATGGCAATAACGGCGATTGCTCCTATGCTCAACACTATACCCACTACCATAAATATACGCGAGATAACAACCTTATTCATACTGCTTATTCTAATACACATCTTATATCAGGGCAAGCTCGCGTCATTTGCTATAATACACCATATGAGTCTATCAATCGGAATTGTTGGTTTGCCAAATGTTGGTAAATCGACCATATTTAACGCCCTTACCAACAATAGTATCCTGGCAGCAAATTACCCATTTGCCACCATTGAGCCAAATACTGGCATTGTGCCAGTTCCAGACAAACGGCTTAATGTGCTTGCGGAGATGTATGATACACAAAAAATTATCCCTGCAACTGTAACATTTGTTGATATTGCTGGATTAGTAGCTGGCGCATCAAAAGGAGAGGGGCTTGGCAACAAGTTCCTTCATAATATCCGCGAATGCGACGCTATTGTCCATATCGTCCGCGCCTTTGAAAACTCAGATATATTACGACATGACAATGCCCCAATCAATCCCCAGGCCGATATTGACATCATTAACACTGAACTTATCCTTGCCGATATTCAAACCATAGAACATCGCCTACCTCGTCTCCAAAAAGAAGCCAAGGCTAAACCCGAGGTGCGACAGACGGTTGCATATCTTGAGGAGCTCCTTATATCACTTAATTCAGGCATACCAATAGCGTCTATAGAGAATATCAAATATGATATAATTTATGATCTCCACTTACTTACCGCCAAGCCAATTATTTACACATTTAACGTTAATGAGGCGGGGCTTAGTGACCAGACCCTACGGGCAGATCTCACCAAGCTCGTTGCACCAACCAAAGCCCTATTTATTTGTGCCAAGCTTGAAGAGGAGCTCAGAGAGTTGTCGAGTGGCGACGCCACAGAATTACTTAGTAGCTATGGAGTGTCCGAAACTGGACTGTCACAGCTTATCCGCGCCGCATATGATACACTCGGTCTACAAAGCTACCTCACGGCTGGCCAGAAAGAAGTGAGAGCATGGACAATACGCAAGGGCTGGACAGCCCCGCAAGCCGCCGGTGTCATCCACTCAGACTTTGAGCGTGGTTTTATCGCCGCACAAGTTATTAGCTACCACGACCTTGTTGTAGCAGGCTCAGAAGCTAAGGCTCGCGAATCAGGCAAAATACGCACCGAGGGTAAAAATTACATCATGCAGCCTGATGATGTTGTCGAATTCCGATTTAATGTCTAGTTTTATCGCCTTTGTTGTATATTATACTACACTAAATTAAATACAACGATGTTATTTTTACTGCAACTATCACCTCTGTTATTTCTTTAGTTGTAGTTTATAAAAGCGCTCAACGTTACCCTTGCTGCCAGCAACAGTACTGTCCTTTTTATCGAGAATTACAAAATACTGTTTTGCCCATTGCTCAAAATCGGTTAAGATCTTTCGCCGGATAGCCGCATTTTTTACAACACCCTTTTGTACCAAATGGCGGCCCGCCTCAAACTGTGGCTTTACCATTGCTACGAGCACCGTTGCGCTGCCCATTAGTCGTTTTGCAACATGGGGTAGAATGTCTCGCAGACTAATAAACGATACATCTCCGACGATAATGTCTGGCGAGCGATCAAGTTCAAAATCACGAATATCTGTCTTCTCGTGTAGCACTACGCGCCGATCATCACGCAGTCTACGATGCAATTGATTCGTACCAACATCAACAGCATACACTCGCCGAGCACCATGACGCAGCGCAAAATCAGTGAAACCACCAGTACTCGAACCTATATCCAGCACCACTTTTCCCTGAAAGCTCAGCTGAAGAGCATCAGCCACGCTTGCTAACTTGAGTCCGGCACGTGAAACATATCGCTCGCGGATCAGCAGTGCAATATCCGCCGTGTCGTCAACAAAACATCCAGGACGTACAGCCACTCTACTGTTGACTGTAACTTGGCCTAAGCCGATCAAGTTCTCTGCCTCAGAGCGCGACTCAACCAATCCACGCTCCAACATCATTTTATCTAATCGCTGTTTCATATTGCCTCTTATTGTAGCGTGAATACATATTTTTCTCAATCATTATCAATCTACCGCCATAGAATAACTGCTGTTATAAGCACATCAAAAACTATGTTATTTTCGCCTAATGACCAAAGCCATTGATCATTAGTTTTATGTTACTTATTATACAACGTTGTATAATAAACATCGATGTATTTTATACATTTATAGCTATACCCACCCCTGTTATTAGTGGGGGATTACTTATTATTCCTGCAAATAGTCCTGTAATTTTTATAGGAATAACTCCCTATATATATTATCAAAGATGCTGTACTAATTATGTGTACTATATGTTGTATTTTTAGCATCAATAGTTAAGAGACACCCTCTGCTCTTTACTATTATTGATGTATATACGACAACAAAAAGCACCACCCAATATCCTGGGCGGTGCCCTGAGAGGGAAACTCATCCCCTATTTTTTACGCTCTCGATATTCACCTGTCGCGGTATCAATGCTTACAATATCACCTCGCTTGATAAATGCTGGCACCTTAATAACAAGGCCCGTTTCAAGTGTTGCGTCCTTGAGTACACTTGAGGTCGTATCACCCTTCACGACGTCTTCAGTATATGTAACTTCAAGATAGAGATTTTTCGGTAATTCAACATTGATTACTCGACTATCAAATGTCTGAAGGCTCAACTCACAGCCCTCCTTTAAATAATCTCTTGCATCATCCACGATATCGCTAGTTAGTTCAAATTGTTCAAAACTTTCTGGATCCATGAAGTAGAACATATCTCCGTCATGATATAAATATTGAACTGTTTTGCTACTAACCTCAGCTGGCTCAATCTTATCTTGGCCCTTGAAAGTCTTTGGGATGACGCTTCCATCCAGTAGGTTTTTTAATTTAACGTTGACAATAGAGCCTCCGCGACCCATGACTTTCTGTCCATACTCAATGACACGATACGGCTTACCGTCAATCTGACAAACTGTGCCTTTTTTAAGATCTGTCGGTTGATACATGCTATTTCCTTTCCTATAACTATTACGCTACCGTACTTAATTCTAACATTCTTTCGAAGGGCAAAGTATTTTTCGCTAGCCGAACATATTTATTACTCAAACTCCTCATGAACATGGTCAACAATCATAATACCCCTTTTTTTCGCTTAGCATAAAACATTCACTATGGGATGTCCCACAAACAATAGTAGTCTGTGTCTTACCCTACACAGACTACTCAATGCTTTCTTTTACTATTCTCAGATGGGAAGAAAATTCTCTCCCCGGCGCATACACTTATTGTCCCTGCGCTACAAATGGCAGCAGTGCTAGATGGCGAGCATGCTTGATCGCCACTGCCAAGTTGCGCTGCTGCTTAACACTAAGGCCAGTCTTTGCCACCGGCTCAATTTGACCATACGCGTTAATATAGCGCATCAATGTTTTAACATCTTTATAGTCAAAAACCGTTGGGGTATCTTTCTTTAATCGTTTTGCCATTTTATTCTCCTTTAGAACGGAATCTCGCTAAGGTCGATCGGTTTATCATCGATATCCGCTACAACCTCAGCCTGCTTAGTATTAGTGGTGTTACGCGGCGCAGTCGTATTCGCGCTGTCGCCACTCGGGGCATCAAGGAATGTCACGTCGGTCGCTGTTACTTCAATGCGTGAGCGGCGCTTGCCAGTTTCTTTATCATCCCAGCTGTCTTGGCGAAGGCGTCCTTGTACCAACACGCGTCGGCCTTTTGATAGGTACTGCATAACCAGCTCACCGAGCTTTTCCCACGCTGTAACGTCGAAAAAGTCAGCTTGATCATCCTGTCCGGCACGGTCAACCGCGATACTAAAGCTAACAACTGTCCGACCAGATGGCGTTGTTCGCTGCTCTGGATCGCGCGTTAACCGTCCTAGTAAAATAACTTGGTTGATACTTCGTGCCATGATGACCCTCCTTTTTTATTATATATCGCGTCAAATATTAGGCTTCTTTGTCAGCCGCTTCAGTAGCGACCTTAGCTTCGCGCTCTTTCTGCTCAGCGAGTACCTGCCGCGTTTTTTCATCGGTCTTAACCAATAAATAGCGCAGTACTTCATCGGTGATATTCAGAACATTTGAGATCTTGAGCGGCGCACTGCTTGGCAGCTTCACCTCAAGGCAAACATACACTGCGAAATCTTCGCGGCGAATTTGGTAAGCCAGTTTTTTCTTACCCCAGTTGTCTTCTTTGGTGATTTCACCACCATTGTCTTTGACTAACGCTCGAACCTTGTCCAGCGCCGCGTCCAAATTTGCTTCCAAATCTGGGTGAATAAGAACGGTCAGTTCGTATTCGTTCATGTTTCCTCCTTCGGAATCCTTCACGGATGGTTATGCTATCTCACATAACCTTAGGTTATTATTCCCTTGTATTATACGGTAATCTGATATAAAAGTCCAGCGGTAGGCCCACCAGACCATGCTACAATATAGTTCATGCGTATCGCTATTCAAGGACAAGCCGGATCATTTCACGAACAAGCGGCAAAACGATGGTACGGGCCTGACGCCACCATCGTTCCGTGTGTGACCTTTGGCGATGTCTTTCAAACCTATGCTCGCGGCCAGGCTGACGCCATTGTCGTGGCAGTAGAAAATACTATTTACGGCACTATCAACGAAACTTACCGTCACATCGAATCTTGCAGCGCTCCCATCGTCGGCGAAGTGACGCTTACTATTCAACAAACCCTTATCACCAATCCAGGTACAAAGCTTGAGGACATTACTTCTGTCTATTCACATCCTGTCGCCTTGTCACAATGCCAGCATTTTCTCCAAGAACACCTACCGCACGCTGCGCAAATTGAATATTTTGATACCGCTGGCGCTGTCGAATTCATCAAACAGCACGGTTCACCACACCTAGCAGCCATTGCTGGTGAAGCCGCCGCTCAGCTACACAATATGCCAATTCTCAAGCGGCACATCCAAGACGGTCAGGACAACATCACTCGCTTCCTCGTCCTCGATCCAAACGCCACAGTGACTGACGCCGATCGAGCAACGCTTGTTGTCACCACCACCCATCAACCAGGTAGCCTGCTCGAGATACTCCGTACCTTTGCCAATCAGTCAATCAACCTCGCCAGCCTCCAGTCCCAACCCATCATCGGCCAACCCTGGAATTACAAATTCTTCATAACCGTTGATGCTGCTGGCCCGTCATTACAGCGCGCTATCAATAAAATCACCGCAACTGGTCACAAAATAATATTACTCGGTGAATATCTGGCGGCACGTTAGTCTACTGAGAAGGCAAGACGCTAGGCACGCCACCACTGCTTACTAATTTTATCAAGCTAGCTATTGCCCAGCTCGTCTATGCTTGAAACCAAAACATCACGAGCTTTTGAGCCGTTGGCTGGGCCGACAATACCACGCTCTTCCATCTCTTCAATCAACCGTGCCGCCTTGCCGTAGCCAATCCGCAGCCGCCGCTGTAAATAGCTGGTAGAGGCCTTGCCGCCCTCGATCACCACCCGTACCGCGTCCATAAATGCTTCATCTTCGCCGCCGCCACCAAAATCAACCGCCATGCCACCCTTGCCATTCAGTTGAACTGGCTGAGCTACTACTTCATCATTGTACTGTGGTGCTGACTGCATCCGCAGGTGGTCAGTGATTTTATTAACCTCGTCATCAGTCACCCACGCACCCTGAATACGCTTTGGCTTACTCATACTCGGCGTATACAGCAACATATCACCCTGGCCAAGCAGTTTCTCAGCCCCAATCTGATCCAGAATAGTCCGCGAGTCCACCTGTGAGGCCACGGTAAACCCAATTCGTGCTGGCACATTCGCTTTAATCAAACCGGTAATCACGTCAACGCTCGGCCGCTGCGTTGCCAAGACCAGGTGAATACCCACCGCTCGAGCTTTCTGCGCCAAGCGAACGATCAGCGCCTCGACGTCACGCGCCGCCACCATCATCAAATCAGCCAGCTCATCAATCACAATGACGATATACGGCATCGCCCCATCTTCGTGCTGTTGAATATTACCGTTAGCATCCGCCACTGGGATCTTCTTTGCTCGCGTTGCCAGGCGTTGATTATAACTCTTGATATCGCGAATTTTCTCAGCTGCCAACAGCTTATAGCGCCGCTCCATCTCATTGACCGCCCATTTCAAGGCCGAGATAGTCTTTTCTGGCTCAGTAATCACTGGCGTTAACAGATGTGGGATATCTTCGTACGGTGCCATTTCCACCTGCTTTGGGTCAACCAAAATCAATTTCATATCACTTGGGCTGTTGCGGTATAGCAAACTAGTCAATAAGGTGTTAATCATCACCGACTTACCAGAACCGGTCTGACCAGCGATCAACATGTGCGGCATTTTGTTAAGCTCACCGACCACCGCTTCACCAGAGATATCCTTACCGATGGCAAAACTCAATGGTTCACGAGCGTGCTTCCACTGCTTCGAGTCCAACACACCATACAGCCGCACATCAGCCGCTCGCCGGTTTGGCACCTCAATACCAACAGCTTTCTGCCCAGGAATCGGCGCCTCAATACGCAAGCTCTGCGCCGCCAAGTTCAAAGCAATATTTGTCTCCAGTGCCGTGATCCGCGTCAATTTCACACCGCTCGGCGGCCGCAGGGTATATTGCGTCACCTTCGGCCCAATATTGGCGTCTTCCATCTCCACATCAATGTTAAACTCTGCCAAGGTATCGTGAATGATCTGGGCGTTTTGCCGAATATCACCAGCATCAGCTGGGCTTTGCTTCTTTTCTAGTAGATCCAGGCTTGGTGATTGCCAATTTGGATCATGCACCGAAACCAATGCTGCCTGCTCCTCAGCAGATTTGTCCTGCTTCACACTGCCCCGCAAACTACTCAGCGGCGATGTCTTTTTATCCTTTGGTGTAACCGGATCGACGGTTGGGACACCGGCGTTGAGTTTGATATCGCTTGATGACTTGGCGCTGGCCGCATCCTCGCGAGCCGCCTTCTTCATGACTGCCGCATTGTTATCATCCTCGGAATGATCACGCTTAAATGCCTCTGCCACTTTCTTAATCACTGTGAACGGCGACGTCTGGGTAATGAATAGTGCAGTGATAATGATGAGTACTACATATATCAACGCAGCAATACCCGGGTCGACCATGGCGCTCATTGCTTGATTGGCCATATCGCCGATAAACCCACCAGCCTCCGGTCGAGCTGGTGTTTTTACCAGCCCAAACAGCCCCGACAGCCACACTACTTCGAGGATAGCGGCTAGTTTCATTGCCAGTGGTAACCGATTATTCTCTGCTCGAAAAATCTCTACGGCAATATATATCAGCAAAATCGGCAGCCCATACATCGCATAGCCAAGTGTGCTCAGAGTCGCCTTATGTAGCCACTCTAACACCGGACCACCAACACCAAACCACGCTACCACCAGAAGAAGTGACAGCATAACGAGAAGCACCGCACCGACTTGCGTCCAAAAACCACTCGGCACATCATGCTTTGGAGCTGTAGAGGCTGATTTCTTGCGTGAGGGTTTTCGTTTTTTTGGCATAGCTGTTCTCATTATATCACTTTACTGATATTCGTATTGTAGCATATTTTACAACAATTAGCAAGAGCCTGTTAGTATGCCCGTACCTGGCCAACCTCTCGAGCCTTGGTATCATTCGCTTCAGTATCTGGTACTTGGCGGCGCGGGAAGCGGCGGCGCGGCATAGTTGGCAGAGTCATTTTCGATTCCGTCGCCGACGCAGCCCCAGGTTTTTTGCTACGCACCGGCATCTTTACGGTAGAAGCATTCGAAGCGACAGTCGATTTTACTGTTTTCAAGCCACCAATTTCATTAACAACCGGGATGACAATTGGCGTCCGACGCGTCTGGTCGTACAGGATATGCGTGACTTCATCCTTAATTTCCTTTTTCACTACATCAAGATCATACTTGCCAGTGAAACTACGTGCCGCTTTCTGCTTCAAGTACTGACGAATCATGTTCATCAATTCCTCAGAGTCACGCAGATAGATAAAACCGCGGGAGATAATATCTGGGCTGGTCAACAGCCGTCCCGTACCACGTTGTACCGTCAGCACCACCACAAACATTCCCTCTTGAGACATATGAATGCGGTCTTTCAATACCACCTCGGATACAATAGCACCCGTATCATCATACATCACACCGCCAACTTGAATCCGGCCAGCTTTCTTAGCCTGCCGCTCAATATCAATTTCGATGATATCACCAGCGTCGCACACAAAGATATTCTTCCTCGGAATACCACACTCTTTTTCTGCTAGCCGCGCATTGTGCACCAACATGTGGAATTCACCGTGAATTGGCATGTAGTATGTTGGGTTGAGGGCGTTAATCAGCTTAATGTGATCGTCATAATAGCCATGGCCCGACAAGTGCAGTGGACCAACGCCCGTCAAGTGTGTTTTGCCATTCTGAATCACATCAGACCCTTCGCGCATCAAACCATCAACCGTTCGCACCACGTTTTTCTCATTGCCCGGAATCGGATTGGAGCTAAATACCACCACATCAGAGCCTTTAATCTTCATGTGTTTATGCGCACCAGTCGCCATGCGATTGAGCACAGCATTAAACTCACCCTGTGAACCAGTACAGACCACCGTGACTTGGCCATCTGGCAGTTTGATGATGTCTTCCATCTTCATGACGGTATCTTTAGGGATCTTGATAGTACCTGAACGCAGCGCCACTTCCAAGTTCTGGATCATTGAAAAACCAGCAAACGCCACCTTGCGTCCGTGCTTATGCGCCTCTTCCAAGATCAATTGCAAGCGGTGCACCTGCGATGAGAAACAGCTCAAAATCACCCGACTGTTACTAAACTTGTCCATTACTTGACCAATTGAATATTGGATATCAAACTCGGTGTGCGTATGCGTACCGGCGGATTCACAGTTGGTCGATTCGTTCATGAACATCAACACGCCTTCTTTAGACGCCACTTCAGTCATGCGCTTGAGGTCAAACTTCTGACCATCAACCGGACTTTCTTCAAATCGCCAGTCGCCAGAGTCAATCACTACACCCAATGGCGTCCGGATGATCACCGCTGTCGAGTCAGGGATGGAATGGTTCACCCGCACCAACTCCACCGAAAAGTGCTTCGACACCTGAACAATTTCGTGGCTCAATGGATCCATCACTCGAAAATCTGGCTGAAAATCAGTATCGGCATCAGCCATCGACTTATCTAGCATGCCGATGGTGAACTTCGACGCATAGACTGGCGCCGGAATCCGGTGGATAAAGTGTCGGAAGGAACCGATGTGATCGAGGTGTCCGTGAGTGAACACGTGCGCCTTAATCTTGTGCTTATTTTCCTCCAGCCAGGTGATATCTGGGGTGATGTAGTTGATTCCTGGATAGTCGCTGCCCGGAAACAGGAAGCCCATGTCCACGACGATAATCTCATCATCATATTCAATGGCGTTCATGTTTTTACCAATGCCCATTTCGCCGACACCACCGATTGGAATGATTCGTAGTTTTGGCTTGCCGCCACGAGTCCGTTTTGGCTGCATTTTGGCACTAAATTGCTCGCCACCATAGCCATTGTAAACTGATTTGTTCACCGGGATATTAATCACATGCTGCGACGCCCTCAGATTAACATTCTCACTCGTTCGTCGCTGCGCGCGAAAGACCTCACCTTTACGAGTACTCGTGCTATTCATCACCGCCGTATTACTTTTTTTTGTAGCTGGTCGTTTTGACTGATCATCGCCCTTCGGCGTCGCAAGTCGTCTCTGGCCCATGCGTATTGTTCTCCTTTTATAAAAATAAATACCTTGCAAAATTAGAATGACAAGTGATAGACATAGGGGGCAACGTACGACAAATCTATCCCTTAACAATTAAGACCATTCTAGCACAAGATGCCAGCTCTTGTCAAAATAGCCTAAGCGCTGGCCTGGACGGCCAGTTGTGCCGCCCGCACAAAATCATCAATCAACGTCTGTCGAAGCGCCCCGTTATACAGCGCTGCCGCTGGATGATACAGTGGAATTACCAAGAACTTCAACCCGTTGAACTGCGCCCAGCGCGGATTACCATGATCACGCGAGATCGCCAAGTCAGGAATAAATGCCATACCGCTATGTCGACCCAATGTGATGACTACCTTTGGCTGAATAATTTGCAGTTGGCGCATCAAATACGGCCAAAAGGTACGCTTCTCCTCCGGTAATGGATCACGATTGTTTGGCGGCCGATACTTAACGATATTGGTGATATAGACGTCTTGGCGACGTAACTGGGCTGCAGCTAACATCTCGTCAAGAAATGTACCAGCTGCCCCAACGAATGGTTTGCCCTGAAGATCTTCATTCTTTCCTGGCGCTTCACCGATGAGCACGATATCCGCATCAGCTCGACCGTCACCCATCACCAGCTGCGTCGCCTGCTCTGCCAACTCATGACAAACATCATGAGTGATAATCTCCGCTGCTAAAACCTCCAGCTGCGCCACCTCATCCATACCCTTATTATACAAAACACCCCGTCACTATGCGAGGTGTTTTGTTTGATATTGAGGTGAAAATTACTTTTCAGCCTTTTGCTTCACGAGCTTAATGAAGTCCTGTTCGTGCTTCTGTAGGTTTGCTTCTTGGATCTTTTTTGCAAAATTAGCCAGTGGGTTTACACTACCCGACGGTAGCCGTGGTATCCGAACGCTGTAGTCTTTATTAGCACGTGCTACAAAATAGTTACCCAGTGATTCGTAATATTCTTTCATCTGCTTGGCAAAGTCTTGTACTTCTTTTTGCTCTGACTTGGCAACATTATCAAGCAGCTTGTAGCAGTCACTCATTTTTTCGGCATAGAGCTTCTTTACCTCTTCGGCTGACTTGCCGCTATAGCCAAAGTAGCTTGGCGAGCATTTCTTAGAGAAGTCCTTCACCTCTCCTATCAGGCCTGCAATGGCAAGCAGATTTGGACGCACCTTTTCATAAGCACTCTTATACTCACCAAAAGATTTTTTGGTTTCCTCGTCACGCATAATCTTTGATGAGTCAAGTTTTTTCATCATCGAGTCGGCGCGCTCCACTCCTTCCTCAATCAGCTTCTTTGCATTATCAGCATTTGCCGACCTCAGCGCTGAGTTAAGGTTATTACCATCAAACTCTTTCAGTGTCTTAGCAGCCTCTTGGTAGTCAGCCTTTGATGGTCCACCGAGAAACACAACAGCCAGCACGATACCAACGATAATCACTATCAAGCCAATTGAGCCGCCGATAATACCCCACAGCGCCCCTTTGCTCAGACCCTTTTTAGGTTGTACAGGCGTACCCTGCTGTAATGGTTGCTGCGGCTGCGGCGTCGGTGGTGCAGCCTGCTCAGCCGCCACGGACGGTGGTGTTGTCGGTTGTGGTACATTCTTATTATTCTTATCGTCCATAATCCCCCTCAGTTATTCTTACATTTTCCATTGTATCGTATTTTACCAAAAAGCAAAAGTTACAAACCAATCATCGTCAAATTGATCTTACCGCGCTCGTCAATACCAGTTATCTTTACGCGAACAGTCTGACCCTCTTTAACCACATCAGTTACCTTATTCACCCGACCTTCGGCTAGCTTCGAAATGTGTACCATACCATCAACTCCCGGTAAGATATTCACGAAAGCACCAAAGTCTTTGATACTAACAACTCGACCCTCGTAAATCTTGCCAACCTCCGGCTCTTCTACCAAGCTCTTGATCCAGTTCATAGCTTTTTCAATTGATGCGCCGTCTGGGCTGGCCACAGTGATGAGACCATCTTCTTTGATATCAATTTCAGCACCAGTTTCCGAGGTGATCTTATTGATCATCTCACCACCCTTACCAATCACCGCACCAATCTTGTCTGGATTGATCTTAATCTTCTCAATTCGCGGCGCGTATGGGCTCAATGCCTGGCGTGGTTGTGGTAATACTGACAACATATGCTCCAAGATATGCGATCGGCCAGCTTTTGACTGCTCAATTGCTTGCGCCAAGATGTCAACCGGCAATCCATGCACCTTCATATCCATCTGAAGAGCAGTAATTCCCTTGGCCGTACCCGTCACCTTAAAGTCCATATCACCAGCAAAATCTTCAGCATCAGCGATGTCGCTCAGCACGTATGGCGTGCCCTCGTCCATCATCAAACCCATGGCGATACCAGAGACCGGATTCTTGAGCGGTACGCCCGCATCCATCAACGCCAAACAGCTTGAACAGGTTGCCGCCATTGAGGTAGAACCGTTCTGGCTCATGATTTCCGTCACTGAACGAATGGCATATGGGAATTCTTCTTCACTTGGCAAGACCGGCGTCAATGCCCGCTCCGCCAAGTAGCCATGCCCAATTTCCCGACGGCCCGGACTGCCCAAACGGCGCACTTCACCAACCGTGTAGCCTGGAGCATTGTAGTGATGCATATAACGTCGTTCATAATCAGTTTGTTCCATGGTGTCTACCAGCTGCGCGTAACTCAGCGGTGCCAAGGTAACAATGTTCATACCCTGGGTCACACCACGGGTGAACAAGCTCGATCCGTGTGCTCGTGGCAAGAAACCAACTTCTGAGCTGAGTGGTCGAATTTCCGTCAATTGACGGCCATCTGGACGCACATTGTCCTCAACGATACCGCGGCGCACGTCATTGTGGAGCGCCAAGGTAAAGGCCTCATCGTACTGAGGTCGCAACTCATCATAATCCTCACCGAGCTTTGTCGTAAATTCGTCATGAAACGCCTGACGAATATCCGCGATCAATTCGTTGCGCTCTGGGTAGGCACGGCGAATAGCTGCGCCAAATTTACCAGCAACCCACGCGTCAACTTCTGCTTGGATGGCTTCATCTGGCAGAACCAGTTCGTATTGCTGCGCGGCTGGCGCGACTTTTTCTGCCAACTCACGCTGGAGTTGAATGGCTGGCTGCATCATTTGATGCGCCCACGCCATTGCATCAATAATCACTTGTTCGCTCACTTCATGAGCACCCGCTTCCACCATGGTGATGCCATTCTCAATACCAGCAACCACCAAATCCAAATCACTGGCTGCGCGCTCATCAGGGGTCAAAAAGGCCTTAAATTCACCGTTGACTCGGCCAACACGCAAACCTGCCACCGGTCCATCAAATGGGGTGCCAGTCAGACTCAGCGCCGCGCTAGCCGCCACCATCGCCACCATATCAGGACGGAAGCTTGGATCCATACTGAGGACACTTGATACAACCTGAACTTCTTGACGATATCCCTTCGGGAACAGTGGACGAATTGGTCGGTCAATCAGCCGCCCGATGAGTATGGCCTCATCAGACGGACGGCCTTCTCGCTTGATAAATCGGCTACCAGAAATCTTGCCGGCAGCATAGAATTTTTCTTCATAGTCAATTGACAGCGGGAAATAATCTAGTTCCACTGGTCGCGAGCCGACCATCGCCGTACCTAACACAACCGTGTCGCCGTAACGCGCCACCACACTGGCAGTAGTGCGAAAACCGACCCTATTTACCTCTAACGTCAGTGGTCGACCACACCATTCAGTGGTAACACTAAAAATATCCTTGCCACTCGGGTTAATAATTGCCATAGATCCTCTCTTTCTCGCAAAGACAGTAACAGGTGTATGCGTGCTGGTTTACCGTCAACACACCACACATCCATCACCGTCTGCGGGTTATATTCGTACTTTCTATTATATCACAGCGCCGCACGCGTTAGAGAAAGCCAGCCCGACCAAACGCATCCCGAACCGCAGCGAGCCGCTCACTTACTTGGTCCAAAACATCTGGCGTTGGCGACAACGTCTCCGGTGAGCTACCGCCAGCCGCACCAATGACTTGTCGTATCACATTAAAACTCTCCACTCCCGGCAGCATAGCAGTCCACTCATACGGCTGCTCACTAGTTGGCGCTGTCGGTTGTCTCTGAGATACTGGCATAAAGGATAGCATCAGCTCTTCCGGACTAATCTCGTACAGTATATCCCGAAAGGCACGTTCTGTCGGTAAGCATCGCCTCGAGATCCCCCAAACTGCCGTCAGCCCAGCAATCTCAGCTTCGGGCCTACCTGCCAACAACTTAAACGCGACGGCTACGCGCACCCTACTATCATCATCCAAATCTGAAGAGACCCCCGTTCCTATCACTCCTCGCTCAGAATGACCAGCCTTATGTAGCAGCGCACTCCCCGTCATAAAACCGTGCCGACGTTCACCTTGAGATGCAGATATTGATGCGGGTGATGGCAATACCGGCGGCATCTCACCAGTAAATATAGGTGCGCCCTCAATACATTGCCGAAACATATCACATGCTTGACCATATATCTCATACGCCCTTTCAATGTCAAGCTTCGGAGCATTCGTCTCTATCAAGAATCTCCGTTGACTTTCATCGCCACAGTTCATAAGTAGCCCACCAGCTATAGCCGCCGCTGTCCCAACCGCACCACACAATAGACCGCGCCGACTTATCTTTGGTGGCTCTGTATTCATATTTCTTACCATACCAAACTCCTATTTGCACAAATACTCATACGCACTTGAGCACTCAGCCTCAATAACATTTTGTTGAGTAACCGTATGCAGTGCCAGCACATAGAGCATAAACATTGCCTCCTTAAGATCGGTAAGGTGCTCTTCACCAGCTGCTGACTCCAGGGTAACAAGTTTGTGGCTATCAATATTGGTATCCTTAAATAACATCCCAAACAGCTGCTGAACCGATGTGAGGAGTTCTCCTCCTGTTTCTTTAAGCAGTTTCCGCGGCGGTTTATTTAGGACCGTTGGTCCCAATAAGTCATCCTCAAACATTTCATCCGGAAAGAAGTACTGCCAAAAATTATTAACAAATTTACTCGACGTATCAGAGCCGTCTTGCGACGGATCCATACCGTTTTTCCAAAAGTCATCCGCATTCGTAAACCTTGGGTTATGATCACAAGCGCGTAACTCTGGGTCCAACTGCCCCTCGATATGCACTAAGTCATCACTCAACCATTCACCGGACGGACCAATCCGCTCCCTAACAGTAACCATAATATTGCTAATATTCGCAACTTGGTCAGCCACATCTAGCGATGGTAATTTATCAGCCTGTGGCGCGTATTCATTCATACTCTGTAATTTAGCATAAAAATTATAAAAAGTCAATCAGCACCCCAAACAGATTAGCTCACCGCGATGGGATAACGACCCATGCTGCCAGGCTGACCCGCTCATGCTACAATATAACAAGTGAATCAGATAACCCACACTAAAAACCGCCGCCGATGGCTCAGTATGAGTCTGGCTCTTGTCCTGATCGCCGGTGGCAGCTACACACTCATCACAGTGTTTAGTCCACTCTTTCGTGCTCAGCTCATTGACCCAGTACGCAATGAAACCACCCAGCTTCTCGCCGCTACGCCGGAAACCAGCATCACCGAGGACCGCCTCTATATTCCTAAAATTGATATTAACGTGCCGTACGCTACTGGCGGCGCCGAGACTATGGAGCGAGGTGCATGGTGGCGTCAGCCAGAGAATGGCAACCCAGTTGATGGCGGTAATTTTGTCTTGTCAGCCCACCGATTTATCATGGGCCTGACGCCGCAGCAAACCATCCAAAAATCACCATTCTATAACATTGATAAGCTACGCATTGGCGATGAAATAATCATTGACTACCGCGGCAAGCGCTATACCTACGTCATATCTCAGTTATTTGATGTCAAGCCAGATGCCGTTCACATTGAAAACCGAACCAACAAGCCACAGCTCACGCTCTATTCATGCACCCTCGGCGGAGCGGCTGACGGCCGGACAGTTTTTGTAGCCACACCGCGCTAAATAAAAATACCCACCTCGTGATATATCAAGGTGGGTATCTGTACAACTGCCGAGGCGCGACTATTTACGCAGGCCCAGGGCAGCCACAACCGCTTTGTAACTCTCAAAATCAGTTCGCTCCAGGTATTTGAGCAGGCGCTTACGCTTGCCAACCATCTGGATTAAGCCACGGCGCGCCATGAAGTCATGCTTATTCGCCTTCAGGTGCTTTGTGACCTCTTTGATACGAGCCGTCAAGATCGACACCTGCGCCTGCGGGCTGCCGACGTCGTCCTTGTTGACCTGAGTCAAAGCAATTGCTTTCGCTTTATCGTCTTTGCTAATCATAGCCTCGTCATTATACCAATGCTACGCTAAAAACGCAAATCAACTACACTACTAAAATGTCTGTACGTAATTATACGCTGGATTACCGGTGGTCGGCACGGCTGCGCCCGGAATGTTGCAGGTCGCCTTGATCACATTAACCTGGGCTGACTCCTGCGGCTTGGCGGAATTAAGGGCCGCAAACACCGCAACACCTGTTATCTTGCCGGATGCGTCCTTGCATGGATACCAAACAAAAATATCGTTTGGATTTGACGCATTCTTGCTGCTCACACCCTCGCGATACCCCGGCTGAATATACTGTGGCACAAGCGAATCAACACTATTAGCGCTATTAAATACACCTTGACCTGATGGCAATGTTCGCTTCTGTGTGTCATACAACTGCAAGGCATCGCCAGCGATCTTGACGATGGAACGGATCTTGGTGTCGGTAGCATCCTGACGCACACCCGAATATGCCACGACACCGATGGCCGCCAAAATTGCAATTACGATCATCACAATTAATATTTCAACGATTGTAAAACCTGTCTGCCTACCCATGATTTGATAATAGCACTTCAAGACAAAATCCCAAAATCCGCTAATGGTTTTGCCTGAGTGACATCATATTCAGCGATAGCCTGGCGGCGTAGCTGATGACAGTAAGCTCCTGTTCCCAGCTGCTGACCAATATCAACCGCCAGGCTCCGAATATACGTACCACTCGAAACATGCGCTCGAATTACCAAGCGAGGATACTCATAAGCGACAAGCTCCAGGGTGTAAATCGACACAGTGCGCTCTGGCATATCAACTGGCTGACCCTGACGCGCCAACTGATAGGCCCGACGACCGTTGATCTTGATAGCACTAAACACTGGTGGTCGTTGTTTGATTTCACCCTCAAATGTACCGAGCACCGCTTCAACCTCACTGCGAGACGGCTGCCGATCCGATACGTGAGTCAGCTCGCCCTCGGGGTCACCTGTTGTCGATACCTCACCAAGCATAATCTCCGCCTCATACCACTTATCAAGCTTCATAAATGTATCAGCCTCACGGCATTTCTTGCCCGTGACAATGATCATCAGACCTGTGGCGAACGGATCAAGTGTACCGGTATGACCAACTTTTACTTTTTTACCCGCAGCCCGACTGAGCACTCGCCGCAGCCGCGCTACTACCCCGAAGCTTGTCATCCCAGCCGGCTTATCAATGAGCAACACCTCGTCCATGGGTTAGTTTTGTCCCGGGATCTGGAATTGGGACGGATTAAAGGTTCGCGGCTGTGCAGGAGTGGACGGTGCTGAAGATGATGTGTTTAATGCTGGCAGCCCCCCATCTGCAGTACCGATCGGAGCTGGTGGCAGCGGCGGCAGACCTGACCCTGAGAAGTCAGAAAAGTCAGGCAGCGGTGGCAAGCCATGCATAACATTAGACTCTATATCAGCAAGCGTAGCCGGAGCGGACGACACCGTCGGTAGTGGCGGAGACGAGACCACCGGAGCAGGTGACGCTGCGGGTTCAAGTGGTGGTGCAGCCGCCAGTGCCTCGGTAATCGCCGCGCGGGCATCACGTTCAGAATCTGGCAGTGATGGCGACGCGGTAACCTGAGCCTGTTTGGTAGCCAGCGCCTGTGTTTCCTCCTTTAGCGCGGCAATGACCGCTTCGTCTTTGTTAGTGGTTGCAAACGGATCAATACTTGGTGGTTCATTAGATTTTCCCATGGCTGCATTCAGCGGTGACTCACCGAGAGCTGGACGCGACGCACCGACATAGGTGCCGTGATGTAGGATGGTTCTATTTTGATCAGTATCAAGATCGCGGCGCTTATCCTCGGCCGCCTGCTCGGTTGTCGCGTTCAGTGTTCCACCCAGTAGCGGTGCAGCCGTCTCTGGCTCAGCCGATACTGACGCACTAATTGGTTGTGATGGTGGTGGCGTACTACTAGGCTCGTTAGCCGCTGCTGCTCGGAGTCGGTCAAGCTGCGCTGTCGCTGCACGAGCCGCTGCATCCTGTTCTTGGGCCCGGGTCTGTTTAGCTACCTCGTCAAGATTGCCCCGACGCTCGTGACTAATCGACAACGAACCATCGTCCTTTTTTGGCTCAGCCGACTTCAAACGCTTCCCTCGCTCAACCTTGAGATTAGAGTTATCATCTTCATCGTCATCGGATACCTTATCCTCGGCTGTGTCAGCTGTCTGCTTTGACTTCTCCGAACCTGAATGCTCCTCGGCCTTGATTGCCCGCCCCTCGGCCAACTTCGTAGCAATCAATTGCTGATTTGCTCCGGCTGCCATCAATTCCGCGGCTAGGGTCATTACTCGTGAGGACGTTAGGTTATTACTAAACCGCTCCGTCGCCGCCACGATACCAGTCAGCAATGCTGTTGCAATCTGTTCATCCATAGTCACCTCTGGTGTCCGTAGCTCCTCAACCAGATCAACCAACATTTCGCTCACGCCTGACGCCCTGTCATCATGCCAATCGACCGTCCCGAGGCTACTCCTCGCTGCACCAGCCGTCACCGTTGACACCACGGCATCATGCAAGATCTTGCCATGGGCCGTCAGCGCCTTATCCAAATGATCCTGATTTTCAACATTTAGTGCGATTACTAACTCAATATTGTAGTCACCCTGCGAGAACTCTAAATCTGCCTCAGTAATTATCGCCCGATACGGCGTGATAAAAATTTTCACCGCATCATCAACCACCTTGTAGCGCAGATGATCGGCTTTTTCCTTATCAAGCGCAATGATAAAATCACGTAGACTATCCGCTGTGGATTCAAATGTCGCACCTGGCTCGAGGAATGAAATTGCCGGTGGAACTTGACCACTAAACACAGCCGTAGCGTGCTTGCCCAGTTTATTTAGGAAAATCGTCAGCCCCAATGCCGCCGACAATTCATCTACTGACGGATCGGCACTCACCGTCACTAAAATATTAGTCACATCTTTGATGCTCTGAATAATCTGCTGCTTTTGTGACTGGCTCGCCATTATGTCATATCCTGTTTATTTTTACTTATATCTTCGAGGTAGATTATACATAAGCATTTCAGAAAAGTCAATAGGTTGATCATTACCGCGGATCACTCTTTACTTTTATCGGGTTTTTCTGTATAATCCATCCTTGATTAGCGAAACAAATTTATAGAGGTAAAGGAAATCTATGCCAATCATCAAATCCGCCATCAAACGGGCAAAACAAACCCTAAAGCGCCGCGAGCGCAATATCGGTATCAAGCGCGACATCAAGTCAGCCGTCAAGGCCTTCATGGCCAAGCCAAGCGCCGCAACGCTAGCTGCTGCTCATAGTGAGCTTGACACCGCCGTAAAGAAGAACCTGCTGAAGAAAAATACTGCTGCCCGACGCAAGAGTGCCCTCTCAGCTATCGCTAAAAAAGCCGGCGTTAAGCTTGAAGCGACCAAAAAGCCAGCAGCCAAAGCCCCAGCAAAGACGGCAGCAAAAACCACTGCGAAATCAACCACCGCCAAAAAACCAGCCGCAAAAAAGCCAGCTACCAAAGAAGCTAAATAGCCATTCACGGTTGCATAAATAATACTCCCGTCAGTTAGCGGGAGTATTTTATTATGTTATATGTCTAGCAATATCAACCAGCGCCGTCTCAACCAATAGCCACGGCGACACGCGGGTCGTTTTCATATGCTCATCAGCCTGCGCCAAGGCAGAGTTAATTACCGAAAGCTGCGCCGGTGTGATTCGCGCTGCATACGGCGCTACCTTTCGCAGCGCATACGGATGGGCCGCAAAATCACGAGCCACCGCCCCCGTGTCACCGCCAGATAGCACCAGCGCGTTCAGCTGCACCAATTGCGAAACCAACAGCCCCAGCGTCTGGTACGCCCCATCATCACCACTCTCCGCCTCGAGATAGGCAATGATCGCGCGCACTTTCCCCCGGTCGCCATCCAGCATTGCCGCAAACAGCTCAAACGCACTTTCAGCCGAAGCCAGCGGCACCAGTGCATTAATTAGCTCATCATTCAGTTCGCCAGCCAAGGCCAACTGCTGCAACACCAGATCAAGTCGCAGCTGATCAAACCCCAGCCGATTGATCAACGTCGTTGCCTGTGCCGCTGTCAATACGGCCCCATGCACCTTGGCCCGCTCAACACACCACGCACTTAGTTGCGGCTTTTGGCGTTCAGCGAAACAAGCATATTCCCCTACCTCGGCATGGTTTTGCAGCCACTTATACGTTTTTGTGCGCTTATCAAGCTTCGTCTCTAGAAGGACAACCGTGGTCGCCGTGTCGCCGAGTAGCTCCGGCAACTCACGCCACAGGGTCACGTTCTGACTCGCACCAGTGATAACCACTGCCTGCTCAGCGGCGAATAGACTCTGTCCCATCACCACCTCACAGATCTCGGCGGCCGTCAGTTCTTCACCGTCACGCCGCACCACCTCCATATCACCAACCAGCGCCGCAAGCGCCGCCCGTTTCTCAAATTCGTTGTCGCCATGAAAGAGATAGATCACGACTTAATTATACCAAATACCCCCTTAGGCAATAGCTTTTGGTATACTGATTTATTCTTCCGCTTTAGGCGGCTTTTGCATAATCTCTTTATATGCGGTTATCAGCGTGGCTATTTGCTCATCAGATAAGCCAATACGCTGCAATTTCTCTATGCAGTATGCGTATTCCCCGCCACTAGCCTGATCAGTCATCTCTTTCATAGCAAGGCCAGCAATATTATACGCCACCAATGCTGTTTGCACCGCAGAAAGCCCACCGCCAGTTTCCATAAATATGCGGTCATAAAACTCACGAGATTTCTCATATGGATCGCCTGTTTTATTAGCAGCAGCCTGAGCATCCATTACCCGCTCCACCTGTTCTGGTGAAACATCCTCACCACCAAGTGCTTCATTGAGAAAACCAAACCAAGGCGAGCGGGACGTCTCATCAAGCACCAGCAGATGGCCTGCGATCATGTCTGTTTTATCAGCACCATCCATCACGCGTTGAGAACCCAGCTCAGGTGACGCACACATTATCACAAATATTTCACCCGCAATACGCTTTTCAAGGTAAACCCGTAGCTGAAAATCAATCGCCGCAGCCAGTGCTAACTTATCCCCTCCATACTCCTCAAGAGCTGAAATATCTAGCTTGCTAAAATCACCGTTTTCTACATCTTGTCGGTAGACCTCAAGGGCAGCATCCTCTCTTTTGGACGACTCTTCATTACTCAATCCCAGCCGATACATTGTGTGCACGCCATGTTTATCCAATATGTTATTAATCTTAGAATTAACCTCGGAAGCCTGCTCCGCTTTTTCTACTAGGGCCACCAGTTCAGTATCCATGTCATCTGGACCACCCAATATCTCCGACCACTCCCAATCCGACTCTTTACCAAATTGACCATTGCGTGGTGGTTGATCTATTCCCGCCATATTCCTGTAATATACACTATAAACCACTATTTGTCAAATATCGGTGGCTTCTGACACACTGGGCACACATGCGTACCGCGACCGCCGACTTTCAACTTGATAATCTCCTGGTCAGGGTGGCGATGGCAGGCCTGACCTTCGCGGCGAAATACATGAGCAAATGTCAGATAATTCCCTTTTCGGCCCTCGGCATCAACGTAATTTTTATCGGTTGAGCCACCTTGATCGATGCTGAGTTGCAAGATTTGCCGCAGCTCCTTAAATAATGTATTCAGCTGCTGGTCACTGACATTCTTTACCCGCGTCTGTGGATGAATCTGCGCCGCCCACAGCGCCTCATCAGCATAAATATTACCAACGCCGGCGATCACCGTCTGGTCAAGAAAAGCAGGCTTGATCATCGAACTCTGGCGACGACGAATCCGTTGGATAAAATCCTCGGCGCGCGTCTGAGGATCAAGCGGTTCTGGGCCGACTTTTTGCATGAATGGCAGGTTTTTTACTTCATCAGTCGGCAGTAATTTTACCCAGCCAAACTTGCGCTGATCGTTAAAAAACAGCCGCGACCCGTCCACAAAATCCATCTGCACCCGCGTCGACCGATCTGGTAGCTCACCGATCAAGCTGTCGTTTGGATGGCCGCCAGCAAAGCTCTCTCGACCACGAAAAATGAGCTGTCCCGTCATCTTCAGATGTATCACCAACGAATACTGCGTATCCAGGTCAATCATCAGCACCTTTGCCCGCCGCCTCACTGCCGTCATACGTGCGCCATACAAAAATTGTTCAACATCAGCAGGCGCATTTGGGAAACTCTTCGGCGAGTCAAACACCGCCACTCGCGCCACCACCCGACCGGGCAACAACTCCGCTAAACCGCGGCGAACCGTCTCAACTTCGGGAAGTTCCGGCATAAGACGCTCCTAAAACTTGAACAGCGTATCCCGCTGGTACAGCCCGATAGCGGTGGCCATTTTGCTACCGTCAGGAATCTGCTTGATAAACATATCGACAATTTCCTCGACATTGGCAACTGCTGAACCCTTAGAGCCACTGCAGTCTGACGTCCATAGTGCCTTGATCGCTGTTCCATTCATCAACAATTCGAACTTATACACCTTGCCCGTCGCACAAATACCACGCAGATCATTCTGATCATCACTCAGCTCTCGCCCCTCCATCATCTTGCGCTTATCCAGTGCATACACCAATTCTTCATAGGCCTTGAAATTATTGTTTAGCTGCTTGGTGTCCAGTTGCTTCTCGACGTATCCCTCGTATGTCGTCATCACTCGCGAGGCGGGTGCAATAGTTATTTGGTATGAACGGAATTTTTCATTAGCAACAAGTGGGCCGCGTACCGTCATCCTAACTGCTCGACCTTCGTCGGTTTGTAGTAGGTCACTTTTTTTCTGTTCAGTCGTTTCTGTCTGCTGTTTCTGTTCATCACCACCAAATATCGACCGGCTGATGCTGATAATTGCTACAATCGTCACGATAGTGATAATGATGACTAGTAAAATCGGCACAAACCGAGAAAAAGAATTAAAAGAATTATATGTACGCCTCATGGGTTGATTATACCATATTCTGCCAATTTTGCATTTATTGCCTCGGCTACACCTCGTCCCAGTGTAGCCCCACGCCGACATCCACTTTTAGCGCAATTGGTAGTTCCGGACAAACGCCTTCCATTTCCGTACACATGATTTCGCCGACCTGCTCGGCATCTTCCGCTCGGCACTCCACTAAAATTGAGTCGTGAACCTGCAGGACTGGCTCGGCTAACCCGGCTAATTTATCCTCCAGCCGAATCATCGCCAGCTTCATCAAATCCGCTTCCGTTCCCTGAATTGGCATATTCATTGCTGCCCGCTCAGCCGCCGAACGCACCATAAAGTTGCTCGACTTGACATCTGGCGTTGGTCGCCGCCGGCCAAAATAGGTCTCGACAAAACCCTGTTCACGCGCTTGAACTAAAATTGTGTCCAGATAGTGGCGGATTGGTTGGCGCACCGCAAAATAGTGTTCAATAAACCGTTTCGCCTCAGTAAACGTCATGCCAGTGGCCGCCGCCAAGCCGTGCGGACTCATGCCATACAGCACCCCAAAGTTGATCACCTTGGCCGCCCGCCGCTGTGCTTTCGTCACCTGCTCCATCGGCACGCCGTAGGTCTCGGCCGCCGTCTTGGTATGAATATCAACATCGCTATTAAAATCGTCAATCAACTGTTCATCACCCGCCAGCACCGCCGCCAGTCGCAGTTCAAATTGCGAATAATCGGCGCCAACAAACACCTTGCCCTCACTCGGCACAAACGCCTGGCGAATTTTTCGACCCAGTTCTGTGCGCACTGGGATATTCTGCAGATTGGGATTGGTGCTACTCAGCCGCCCAGTGCTGGTGACGTCTTGGTTAAACGTGGTGTGAATCCGACCGTCCTCGGCCACCAACTTCGGCAGCGCTTCAATGTAGGTGCTGATTAATTTAGTCAGCTCCCGATACCGCTCAATCAGCTCGATAATTGGGTGCTGGCCGCGCAGTTTATCCAGCTCTTTCTGCCCCGTTGAATAGCCAGTTTTACCTTTTTTGATACCAGCCGTCGGCAGCTGCAATTTGGTAAATAACACTTCAGACAGTTGCGCTGGACTAGCAGCATTGAACTCGCGCCCAGCCATCGCGTACATTTGTTGTTCAAGCTGGCTCACCTCTGTCCTCAATTCCTGGCCCATCTGTTCAAGTAGCACCGTGTCCAATTTCATGCCGCGCTTTTCCATCTGAAATAGCGGCCAAATCACCGGAAAATCAAAGTCGCGAAGCACCCGGGCAACCTGCCGATGCGTCGCCATATAATCCTGCTGCTGATGGTAAATCTGCCGTAGTCGCGCCAGCTGCCGCGACGCGGAATTATCCTCAGAAAAGTCGCCCGCCAGTGCCGCTAAACTGCGGTCACGCCTCAGCGGATCGATCAAAAATGCCGCCTGCCCAACATCCCACACTTCATGAAACCGCACCGTCACACCGTGAGCATCCAGCGCGTGATACAGCCCCTTGACGTCCGCCGCGATAACCACGCCCTGCGCCAACAGTTGCCACACATGTTGACCAATCTCACTGATTTTAGCCCGCCACGCCACACCAGGCTTGGAATTGATATAGACCGTGTCTGGCTCTAAGGGGTCAATATAGATAATATTTTCCGCCTCAAACAGCGGCTCAGTCGGCAGATTTTCGACGCGCGGCAATTCTAACTCCGCCGTCTCCACTGCCTCATCCGCCGCTTGCATTGCCCGCGGCAATCGCCCAATCAGCGAATGAAACTCCAATTTCCGCAAAATCTCCGCCACCCGAGCAAAGTCGCAGTCGTTAACATCCGCCACTTCCCAGTCCAGCTCCACCGGCGCGTCCGTCCACAGTTCCGCCACTTGCTTAGTCAAATACGCCGACTCGCGACCATTTTCTAGTTTTGTCCGCAGAGCGCCTGTTTGCTCATCCACATGCGCGTACACGCCGTCCAGTGTGTCATATGCTTGCAATAATTTCACCGCCGTCTTTTCACCAACGCCCGGCACGCCCGGCAAATTGTCGCTAGAATCGCCTTTTAGCGCCTTCAAATCCAAAAACTGATCCGTCCGAATACCATATTTTTGTTCAAAATATTCCGCCGTAAATTCCTCGATGTTCCTCAGGCCATTTTTCATGGCGTAGACTTTGGTAAGCGGTGACACCAATTGCAGCGCATCCAAATCCGACGTCAGCAGACAGGTCTGCACGCCGCGCGCCTCCGCTTGCCTGGCAAACGCGCCCATGATATCGTCCGCCTCATAATCATCCAGCTCATACAGCGGCCAGCCAAAGGCATCTAGCAGTTCCATCAAAATCGGAATTTGCTGATAAAAATCATCTGGCGCCGGCTTGCGACCGGCCTTGTACTCTGGGTATAATTCCCGCCGCTTACGGATGTTGGTGCCGCGCTTATCCCACGCCACGGCCACATAATCCGGCTCCAATTTCTTGATCAGCTCAATCGCCAAACTCACAAACCCATACACGCCGCCAGTCGGTGTACCATCCGCCGTACTGAGCCCCGGCATGGCATAATACCCTCGGTAAAACACTGATTTTCCGTCGATGACCGCCAAACGCTTCATATACTCAGTATAGCACTTGTACCAAGCGATAAATAACAACCATACCGCCACCCACCTCGTCCACCCCGATAGCATATCTGCTACCAACCAGCATCGCAAAGAGTCCAAGCAGGCTACATTATAATGCTATAATGAAGATATCGTGTGAGCCGCTAAAAGACAGTGGAGCCAATAAATCACGGTGGTAAGTATGTTTGAAGGCAAGACATTTGAATACGATCCGGGTTATGATCCGGAACGACTTGACGGTGGTGGCGAGAACACCGAATCTACACCGGAGCGCAACCGCGGAGTGACACCGCTCATCGTTAACGTTGATTGCCCAGAGTATAGCGTCACGTCCGAAAATCCATATCGTTACGATGCCAATCCGCCCCGCCCACTTGACACTATAGCCGCTACAATCGAAGCACCAATTCGCCAACATTTTACGGGTCATAATATACTGCTGCGCGGCATCCAGTCGGCACACTTTGACACAAGCGATCGCCAGCAACTCATCAAGGAAATAGTCGCCAGAGGAGGCGATAGCTTCACAGTACGATCTACTGATCCAACCTATGACATGCATGCTCGGCGATGCGATAACTATAACGGCGAGGAAATTCTCGCCCTGCTACAGGCGTTTCATACCTACAAACCCAAGTGCGATGAGCTACCGCTCGCTCCTGTTGATATCTGGCAGGTATTTGCCGCTGAGAGTTACGAAGAAATCGAGTATCTCCACCCTCGGCACAAGGTGCCTACACGCGACCGCTATAAACTGCGACCCGGTCTCAGCCCTCAGGATGCCCTGCTGGCAATCGTCGTGGTAAATTAACCAGAGGTCTAGCCAAGGCTGGCTGTTTCAGATTGAAGTCAAAAGACACCCAGAACAAACTGCTCGCAGAAATCAACACAACCAACCGGCAGCCACACCTGTTTGCCACCCAGCTGAGGAGCTGTTACAATAATCCCCATGAGTATAAGCGAGCATAGCTGCAAAATCATCGCCCTCGTTGGCCTAGCCGGTAGCGGCAAAAGTTCGGCGGTCGAATATTTCACCAAAAAGGGCATTCCGAAAATCTATTTTGGCGGCATCATCTACAAAGCCATGGAAGAAGCTGGTATCGAACCAACCTGGGATAATCAGCAAAAATTCCGTGAGGAAATTCGCCGACGCGAAGGCAAAGATTTCGTGGTCAAACGCGTTATCAAATCCGCGCATGATTTGATTGATGCTGGCCAAAAACTCATCGTCCTGGACGGTTTGTACACCTGGAGTGAATATAAAATCCTCAAGCACGAATTCCCCGGTCAGATGTCCGTCATCGCCGTTGTCACGCCAAAACACCTGCGCTATCAGCGTATGGCCAAACGCCCCGAACGGCCGATGCAACCGCGCGAAGTTGACCAACGTGATTGGTCAGAAATTGAAAATCTAGAAAAAGGCGGGCCAATCGCCATCGCCGACTATTTCGTGACAAATGACCGCGGGCTAGATGAACTGTACACTCAGCTAGAGGCCATCACTCACCACGAGCATTTTTGTAAGGCGCCTGAGCAGTGCTAAACTATTACCATACATAGACCATTTTACTGCATATGGTTGCAAAAAAGTAAATTATATGCTATATTTACAAATATGGAACACGATAACACTAACAAACTACCACAACAAACATCACCTGTAGAGCAGCAAGAAGGCGAGTCGAGTCAGGCAGAAGTAGACAAGACAGGCGATACCATAGCACGTAAACTCGGTGAGAAGGGGGCGCGAGCAGCACTGCTGACTGATGAGGAGCTGGCTCGCATAGCAGAGTTCGACAAGTATAAAGCTCTTATGGAGGAGCCGCCTGAGGGGGTGGATCCACGCGACGTCAAAAGAAATCAGGCTTTACGAGCTAAGAAACATGAGCTGGATGAGGTAACTCCCGCAAAAGAAGTCGGTGATAAGTAACACCTAGCTCAAATATTCATACAACTTCTTAGCGTCTTTGTGCTTCCGCAATTTTGCCAAAGCCTTCGCCTCAATCTGGCGGATACGTTCGCGCGTCACAGCAAATTGCTGGCCAACTTCCTCGAGCGTATGACTTTTGCCGCCATTGTCCAGCCCAAATCGCATGCGCACAATTTTTTGCTCGCGATCAGACAGACTCGACAGCACCTCGGCCACCTTTTCTTTCAGCAGCTGATTGGTCGCTGATTCTTCTGGCGAAATCGTATCTTCATCCTCGATAAAATCGCCCAACACCGAGTCTTCCTCGTCGCCATCACGCCCGATGCCAGCATCCAAACTCGACGTCTCTTGCCGAATTTTATTGATGTACTCAATCTTTTCCGGCTCCATGTCCATTTCCTTGGACAATTCTTCCATTGTCGGCTCGCGGTTCAGCTCCTGAGTAAGCCGTCGCTGCGTCCGCACCAGCTTGTTAATCGTCTCGATCATGTGCACAGGGATGCGAATCGTCCGCGCCTGATCAGCGATCGCCCGGGTAATCGCCTGGCGAATCCACCACGTCGCGTAGGTCGAAAACTTAAAGCCCTTGTCCGGATCAAACTTCTCCACCGCGCGAAGCAGGCCAGTATTACCTTCCTGGATCAAGTCCAGAAAATCCAACCCACGGCCCGAATACCGCTTGGCAATCGACACCACCAAACGCATGTTCGCCTCGGCCATCTTGTCCTTGGCTTTCTTATCACCTTCAACAATTCGCCGCGCCAGTTCCATTTCCTCATCCGAACTTAATAGCGGGATTTTACCAATCTCACGCAGATACAACCGCACCGAATCGTCCGATATATCATCCAGATACTGGCCGGTGCTTAATGCCTCGAGATCCTCCATCTCCTCGTCATCATGTACCGCCGTCAAATCTGGCTCAAGTGGATCGTCACTGGTCGGGGTGTATTGCTGGTCGTTGTTCACGCATTCTCCTTAATCAGTGCGTTCAGCTGCTGCCGCAAGATGCGCGCCCGCGCCTCATCGCTGAGCTCCTCAGCCTCACGCAAATATTCTAATAATTGTTGTTTTTTTGTGTCGCGGTGTTTACGTATCAATTGCTTTACCAAACGCGCCATTTCACTGTCCAGAGCCTCTGGTTCCCAGTCCATGTAGCGGCGTTCACTTTTTAACTGTACTATTTTCACATACTGCTCAAATTTTTGCAAGGGGCGTGGCAATTTTTCTCGATCAAGTAGCGGCTCAGCTTGCAGCGCCGTCACCACTGCTCGAGCTGGCTCATCCAAGCTTGCCGCCTCGAGCGCCCCAACCCAGCGCCGGGTCGACGGCTGACTGAGCGCTAGACCGACGATGATGTCCACTAATTCATCACGAGGTTTACCTGGAGTCACCTTTTCAACCTTTGGTTTTTTGAGCTGAGCAGGCGGCGCCAGTCTCTCAGCGCCCAGCTTTGCCCGCAAGGCCGCGAGGCTAGCGCCAGTTTCTTTAGAAATCACCGTCAAATAATGCTCTTGTTCCACCGGATCTTTTAGGCCGCGCACGATTCTCAGCGCAGTTGTCGAAAATCGCCGCTTCCCTTCGGCCGTCGCTAAGTCTTCCATCTCGGCGTGCCGAGCGATCACCCAATCAACGGCTGGCTGCGCCTGCTCAACCGCCGCTTGCCACAAGGCCGGGTCTTTTTGGATCAATTCATCCGGATCTTTTACGTCATCCGGCAGGCTCACCACCTCTAATTCCACACCAATTTCCTGCGCCAAATTGATCGCCCGCTCCGTCGCGCTCACGCCCGCCCGGTCGCCATCAAACGCCAGGCGAATCCGCCCCGCCAGCCGGCTCAGTGCCTTCAAATGCTGCAGGGTCATCGCCGTTCCTGCCGTCGCCACCACGTTTTTGACGCCGGCTTGGTGGCTGCTAACCACATCCAAATTCCCCTCGACAATCACCGCAGCGTCGCTCTTACGAATCGCCTCTTTCGCCTGATACAGCCCAAAAATATGGCGCGATTTATCAAACAGCAGTGTCTGCGGCGTATTCAGATATTTTGGCGCACGCGGATCATCACGAATAACTCGCCCCGTAAAGCCGACCACTTCGCCGCTGCTATCGCTCAAGGCCACCATCAGTCGTCCCCGAAACAGATCGCCGCCAAACCGATTCACCAACCCTGCGTCAGCCAGTTCTCGGCGCGAAAACCCCCGCTTCTCCAGCGCTTTCGTCAGCGCATCGCCCTGATCTGGCGCATAGCCGATGATAAAATCACCGATCGTCTGCCGATTCAGCCGCCGTTTTTTCACCGCGTATTCTCGTGCTGTCGAATTTTTCACCAAATTTTGCTGATAAAAATTCGCGGCCAATTTCAGTGCCTCACGCGCCCGCGCTCGCCGCTTGGCTGTCCGTCCATCACCACGAGAAAACAAGCTCAAGTCCACGCCTGCCTTGCGCGCCAAATGCTCCAGCGCCTGGCGAAAATCCATGCCCTCCACCAACATCACAAATGAAAATACGTCACCACCCTTGCCCGAAGAAAAATCATGCCAAATCTGTTTTTCCGGACTCACCATAAAACTCGGCGTCCGCTCATCAGTAAACGGGCTGAGCCCCTTGAGATTACGACCCGCCCGCTTCAGCTGAACATACTCACCAATCACGTCCTCAATATTCAGTCGCGCCCGCACTTCTTCTTTGGCATCATTCATGGTTTTTATTATATCACTCTTTACCTCTGTTGTTGTTTATGCTTTAATGGGTGTATGCAGCCATATAATGACTATGACGTACCGACCGGTATCGATTATCTCAATCAGATTTCTGCACCACCAGCGCCACAAGGCTTTGATAAAAAATCAAAGATTATCTTGCTCGTTCTTGGCATCATTGGACTACTCGGCCTGGCCTTTATCATCAACGCCGCCCAGAACGCTTCCCGCGGCCCCTCATTAAATAATCTCGTTGCTCGTCTACAAAAACTCCAAACCGTCTCTGAGAAATTTACTTCCCGCCTCAAATCCAGCCAACTCCAAGACGCTAATAGCTCGCTTACCGCCGTTCTCACCACTGCCAATAAGTCTATCGAGACACCGGCCGCTGCCCAGAATATCGACGTCAAAAAAGACCTCAAAAACATCACCGCACTCGACCCACCGACGAAACTCGAGGAAAAATTTGAGGAGGCCTATCTCAACGCTGACCTCGACAACACTTATGCTTACACCATGAATACCGAGCTGGCCGACACACTCTTGATGATGAATCGTATCAAAGAGGGCTCGCGCAGCAAAAGCACAATTGACTTTCTCGAAAAAACTATTTCCGACCTCACCAACGTACGCAAGCAGCTCATGGCGATCACCGGTGATTCGGAAAAGTCATGAATTGACTCGCCCTGCCACCAGCTAGGGGCGGATCGACACCACTTTTCTCAGCGATTAACCCCGCCGTCCTGCTTACTCAGCCACCAGCCGATAGCTCAACCGCGCCAAATCAAAAACTTCTTCGTCGCTCAGCTGCCCCGAGCAGATGATGGTATTCCAGTGCTTCTTATTGAGGTGATAGCCCGGCAAGACCGTCTCGTACTTTTCGCGGAGGTTCTCAGCCAATAACGGATCACATTTCAGACTGACCCTGAGCGGCTTCGAACCCTCCGCCACTAGTGCTACCATTTTCCCTGCGCCGTCATTACTCTTGCCAAATTTATATACCGCGATGTCCTCGCCAAAGGGATAATCCAGCCATACGCCGGGCAAGCTCAGAATAAATTCTTCAAATTGTTTATGGGTCATGAACTAATTATACAATCACAGTGTCTTGAGAGCAATTTTCTCAGCAATTCCTAGCGTTACACCAAATCGGCTCGCAGCATTTACCGCCACAGCCGCCATGCCACGAAGCACCGCTCGTGTTCGCGCCCTGAGAGCATCTCGCCCAGTCAAGCCCTTTCGCTGATCCCGCTCTGATTGCGGTGCTAATCGAATCGCTCGCCAGGCCAGTGCCAAGCCTTGCTGTTTTTCACCCACCAAACTTTCAACCATACTCCAGCGAGATGTCATATTTATCTCGTACTGGTCAACGTTCACACCTTTAGAAAACTCATTTACTTCTGCCATATCACGCTCGGCTTGCCGTGTCATGAGTCGCGCCTTGTCTGCCATTTCTTCATCCTGACCATCCGCCAACAGATACGCTTTTAATGCAAATACGCCAACATACGACGCCGTGGCCGACCGCTCTCGCAATGTCTCAGTCCCACGACTCCTATTAGCTGCTGCATCATGAATATCATATGCCTGATCAATATAGTTGAGCGCCGCGTCATTTCGACCCAAACGATCACTCGCGGCGGCCATATTACGATATACCTCTCCGAGCAGTGATTCATTGCCGGGGCTGCGCAGCTCCTCCATCATCAATGCTTTTTCGCCAAGGTACACAGCCTTATCAAAATGACCGCGCGAAATCTCATTCGTTAGCCCGGTCATATATTGCTGTAGCTCAGAACTTACTGCACGCATTTTCCAACTCCTTTTATCAGAAGAGTATCAGGTAAGTATACTTTTGTCAAATAATTCAGCAGCTGTGAATATGCTGACTGATAGGTCTAGCGTTTCACCTTCTTCAAATAATATTGCAGTTCCATGATACTGCCGCGGATGTCCTCCAGCGCTCGGTGATCCTCTGGCTTGGCAAATTTCTTGCCATATTTACCTTCAAACACTACCTTCCACGCACTAACATCTAGCATCCGGTAGTGGAGGCGTTTTGAAAACTTCTTGAACCAATAGTCGATAAAGCGGCGGTCTTGATGAATTGAATTGCCCGCCAATAAAATCGGCGTGTCATCAAAATGCTCATCTAAAAACGCCAAGATATCGCGCTCGAGCTGCGCCTTGGTGGTTTTGGTGATCTTGTTTTGCGCTATCAACTGCTCACGCGCAGCCGCACCGTCACCGTACCAAAACGACTTATTCTTATCAAATCGTGCTTGCATTTTCTTGCTGCACCAATGCGCTGCACCCTCAAAATGAGCAATTTCCGTAAACCCCCAGTCGGTCACAATCATCGCCACCTCAATCGGAAAATCCTCCACCGGATCTAGCCCCGTCATTTCCATATCTAGCCATAAAATTCGCTGCGGCTTGAATTTCGCTTTCATATTTCTAGTTTACCACTTTTTGGCGTCGCAGTAATCTCGAGAAAACTGTTCTGGTACTTGCCGCAGCAAACGTTCGATGGAACTGCTAAATTCCGGCCACCGCTCCTCTTCAACCCTAATAGTATTAAGTGCACCCTCAGATGAAACAAAATCCGTACGATTAATCAACTCGTGGTATAACTCGGTAGTTTCCATCTCTTCACAACCATATGGCATCATCCCATAGCACCTTAAGTTGTAAACATAGCGCTCAGCCACCCTATAATCAACCTCCAGCGCCTTATCTAGTTGTAATACTTGCATAAAATAAGCGTCTCTTGGATCTCCATAAATACCGGCTGGCAGCTCAACACTCCTGATGCTCGCATCATCAATTCCTTGAACTTGCATTTCCGAAAGAAGTCGCACCGCCTTGAGCGCCAACTTATTACCAATTCTATAGTTACGGCTAATGTCATGTTCAAATATTGTTGGCCTGATTATGTGCTCAGCCGTATCCAATACTGCTTGTGTACTAGCTAGCAACTTCCAGACGCCGCTATCGTTTTTGTATATGAGTACCTGATTGATCGTGAAATCGTGCTGACGCATAAATTCAGCCACCGACTCAACGCGCTCCGCATCATAACCATTCATTGCATCACGCGGCGAAAAATACATCGAAAGCTCGCTTGCTATCGCCTCAACATCATCTGGATCATAACCACCGCTACTAACAGCCTCTTCTAAAACCACTAAGTCAACATCGCGCGGCTGCGTTAGTTGTCGATCACCGTGTGTTAGCGCTTCTAAAGTCTGACGAGCCGTACCGCCCTTTATACCCATAAACAATGGTAATTCCCCTAGGTTAAAGCCTAAATTAGCCCTCTCTATAACTTCATTGGATAGTTCATATTCATATATTTCGTTGCACCGGGTTTCTGGATTGCTGGTCGGTCCACAGCAAAAATTTTCCGAGAACTCGTCACAATATTCGTTGAGCCTAGCGCTTGTTCCTCCTAAATCTATACGGCGCTTACCGCCTCCAAGCAACTGCGAAAACCGAGGTTTTTTAGCGTCCCTCGGTATTGGAATTAGTGTTTCCATACTTTATTACTATATCAATAAAATATAATTTTGTCAAGTTCACTGCCTCCCTTCCAGATCAAATTGTTAAGCGATCTACATCCTATGGTATACTGATGCCATGACCAAACGTATCCTTCTCAAATTATCCGGCGAGCAGCTCCAGGGTGAGTTCGCCAGCGGCTTTGATCCCAAGCGGGCTCGTTGGATCGCCGAACAAATCAAACCAGCCTTAGCAGCCGGCGCCGAAATCGTCATCATGGTTGGCGGTGGCAATTATGTCCGCGGCAACCAAATCATGGGGCATGGCATCCAGCCCGTCTCGGCCCATAACATCGGCATGCTCTCTACTCTGATGAACGCCATTGCCTTGGCTGACGTCTTCAATGACGCCGACCTACCGACCCGCGCTCTCTCTACTGTTGAGGTCAATCAATTTATCGACCAATACACCTTCCGCCGCGCTCTTAGTCATATCAAAAAGGGCCGTATCGTCATCGTTGCCTGCGGCACTGGCCGGCCCTTCCTGACTACCGATACCGCCGCTCTCAACCTCGCCCTCGAGATGCAGTGCGACGTCGTGATCAAAACGACAAAAGTCGACGGCGTATATGACAAAGACCCAACTAAATTCCCTGACGCCATTAAGTTCGACCGTCTTCATTACGACCAAATTCTCACCAATCCTGACATCACCGTCATGGATAAGGCCGCCATCGGACTGGCCGCCGAAGAGAACAAGCCGGTCATTATCTGCGACCTGCTCACCGACGGCAACATCGCCCGAGCCGCCAACGGCGAATCAGTCGGCACGCTAATTTCCTAGCCTGCTGAGTATGGTACGCACCCTGTTCCAATATAAATTGTTTTACATAAAAAATCCGCCGTAATTTATCCGGCGGATCTGTTTTCAGGGCCCAATTAGTCTTTTTTCTTGTCTAATTTATCCAGCTTCAAGAAGTGAATAATTACATACACCACAAAGGCCACCGCCAACAAGGTGATCAGCGAACTGATAAATGCACCGTACAGAAATTCACCCTTGCGACCAGCAATTTCAATGGAGAATGATGCTGCCTGCAGACCCTGCTGCGAACCAACAACGAGTTGCACCAATGGGTCAATGAACGCTGTCACCAATTTCTTGACCGTATCACCAGCCGCAGTACCGATCGCCAGACCGACAGCCAAGCCAACCACGCCCTGCTCACGGATAAATGTCATGAAACCGCCGCCATGGCCCTTGACCGCTGCCGCTTTTTCTTTCAGCGCTGCCACACTTGGTTTTTTCACAATTGATTTCTTAGCAGTCGTTTGCTTAGCAGTTGCCTTCTTGGCTACTTTTTTCTCTACCATAAAAACTCCTTTACATTAAGTAATATCTTGATTGTAGCATAAAACTTTACAAATTATCTAAAAGTTTTCTGGCTGCAGCGAGTTTACCGTTGCGCAGGCCGTTTGGTGGATTTTCCTCGTATAGTTTAATAGCCCGCCAGGCAAGTTCCTTGTTTCCTGTCTGTCTAGCAATTTTTCGCATGATATCTGGCAAAAATAGCTTATTTTTCGATTTGTCGTCTGGGACCAAGCTCTCGTCCACCATCGTCGCCAGATCAATCGCTTCGTCATACTTTCCTGCTATTATTAGCTGACGACACAACCCATCAACTTCTTTCAGACCATTTCGTGAATCAACATCAAGATATATCCCTGATAATTCCGACAGTTCTTCGCCCGCTTCTTCAATGTCGCCCAACCCCGCTCGTCGGGCAGCATTGTATTGCTGAGTCAACAACATGCGCCCTGGTATTGAAGGTAGTGTTAAGAATTGTAATATCCGATTTCGGGGCTTATATTCGTGAGATTGTGCCGCATCGATGGCATCAAATGACAGCCATGGCCTTGAGCTCATAAACTTTTGCCTATCAATCGACGGCGGTAGTCGTTTCAGGAGTTCCCCCGAAAAAAACGTATTCACTGCCCGCAGTTCACCCATCGCCAGCTGGTCAAGTGGGTTGGGTGCACCGCTGCCAATCACGCCGGTCATATCACAACATAGCTCCTCCGTCGCCACATCGAGCAAAAAGGCTCGCTCACTGCCCCGATCAAATAGTGTCACCATGGCGTGCTGATTCGCATAACTGACAAAATGCTCAATTCCAAGCTGCTCCAGACACTCTGACGCAATAATGGCATGGCCAAAACAGTTTGTAGCCTCACGACTGGCAACTTTAGCTGCATCGAGTGGTGGTGAGTCAGCCAAAGTCGGAGCAAAATCCACCGTTTGTCGTACCACCCGTGCTATGTCCACTGCTGCTTTCGTTGCATCATCAAACGTCTGCGGAGACTGTTCATACACCGCACGAATCAACTTCAGCTGCTGCGAGTCTAATAAAAGCTCACGTCGTAGTCCTGGCTCAGCCTTAACTAATTGCCGTTTAGGCGTCATCAAATTAGCAGAAAGATACTCTTCCATCTCTGATGTATCATACAATATTTACTAATATTTTACAATTTATCAGGGGCAACGATACCAAGAATGGTGAGTCCCGCCTTCAAGATATCAGCATACACCGCCACCAAACCGACGCGGTGCGCTTCTTTGTCGCTGCCGACAACTTGATTTTTCTCATAGTAACGGTTGAACTCCTGCGCCAACTCAAACAGGTAGGTACAAATATGATGCGGCTCCAGACTTTCGGTAGCCCGGTTAACCGCCTCAGCGTATTCGCTCAGTTTCCTAACAAGCAGCCGGTCTTCGTCGAACAACTCCGTTGGGAACGTGGCTGCTTGTTCAGACTTTGCCAAAATTCCTCGCGCCCGAGCGTGTGCATATTGCAGGTAGCTACCGGTGTTACCCGTTAAACTCACCGCATCATTGATGTCAAATACCACGTCGCTACCAATTTTCACCTTCAAAAATTGATAACGCAGCGCACCCGCCACCACCTCGTCAGTCGGCTCGCCGCCAGCTTGCGTGATGGCCTTTTTAAACTCGTTAAATAGCCAATCAATAGTGATCACCTCTCCAGTACGCGAACTCATCTTGCCAGTTGTTAATTTAACCAGGCCAGTCGCATAATTAAACAATTTGCCCTTCAGTTCTGGAATCGCCAATTCACTAGCAGCAATCACCCCGCGGAAATACGCCGCCTGCTCTTCGCCGTTGACCGTAACTGACAAATCTAAGTTCGGATAATCTTGATATTTCAACTGAATCAGCCCCATATCATGCGCACCGTACAAACCGTTGCCGTGCGAACCGATAAACACATTATCAAATGCACCGTATTGACTGCCCTTAAAAACATACGCACCGTCCGACTTAGTAAAGACCTCTGGGGTTTTTGCTTTAATCAAGGCTTTACCTGGCACTTCGGTTTCGCTCTCAACGTAGCGCCGCTCAATCGGCACATTGCCCAGCCGTGCCACATTGGCATCAATTTCATCAAAACTCCAGGCTTTACAAATCTCATACACCTGTTTGTACAGCGGATCGTCCAACACAAACGACTGCTTGGCTAGCTCGTCAATCTCTGCCCGTACCTCTGGCGATTCTTTAGCTGCCCGTGCACCTTCAACGTACATACGGCTCATAAATTCATTGCGCTTATCAGCTGGAATAGCCTCTAATTTACCAACATCGCCGTCAATTTCGCGAAGAATCGCCCACATGCTCTTGCCGACATGTGTGCCAACGTCGCCGTGGTAACTCACCCGGTGTACCGACGCACCATCCACCGCCAGCAAATTCGCCATAGTATCTGCCAAAATCGCATTCAGCGCGTGGCCGATATGCATGGCCTTAAATGGATTCGGACAATTGGTTTCAATTACCACTGTTTGCCCTGAACGATTAGTCGCCGGTCGCACTTTCAGTGACTCAAGCACCGCTTGGTCACTTAACGTCACGTTGATGAAGCCCGGCCCAGCCACGCTCACCTCACTCAACTCCTGGTGACCGCGCAGCTCTTCCGCGATTGCCTCAGCAATCTCGCGCGGATTCTTACCCAAGGGTTTCGCCAGCTGCAGCGCCACGTTCGTCGCAAAGTCACCAAACTTTGGGTCGGGGCGCGTCAACTGCACCGATACATCTTGATCAAAAAGTTGCTTCACCGCCTGAGAAATAATCTGTTCCATACCTTCCAGTATAGCAGACGGCGAGCAGTTTTACTCCTGACCCATTTCTTCCAGCTGCAACAGCGTCACCGAACTCGGACTCGAACCCTTGACATGATGCAAAACGTACCCAAGCGCTGAGGCATCATCATGACTCAACGTCGTCTCATCAAGCGGACCATGTGTTTCAATTGTTTCTTCAGCCATTTTTATTCCTTTTTGTTTTAGGTACTATCTGGCTGTATGTTAGCATAAGTTTTTTACTTTGTCAAGGCGGCCCGGATCAATCCATCAAACAGTGGATGCGGGCGGAACGGACGCGACTTAAATTCAGGATGAGCTTGCGTAGCCACGAAATACTGATGATGCGGCGCTTCAATAAATTCCACCAGCTGACCATCCGGCGACGTACCAGAAATCACCAGACCGCCCCGCTCAATCGCCTGAATAAACTCTTGATTCACTTCGTAGCGGTGACGATGGCGCTCAGTTACCTCTGTCTTGCCGTACACCTTAGCAACGAGCGAACCAGATTTCAGCACCGCCGGATAATCGCCGAGGCGCATCGTCCCACCAGTTGACTGCTTGCCCTGCTGTCCGTCCATGATGTACACCACATTCGCGCTAGGATCAGCGCCGAACTCTTCGCTGTTAGCGTTCGCTACGCCGCCCAAACGCGCTGCCGCAATAACCGCCGCCTGCAAACCCAGGCAAATTCCTAAATACGGCTTGTTGTTTTTTATACAATATTCAGCCGCTTTAATTTTCCCCTCGACGCCGCGCGTACCGAAACCACCCGGCACCACAATAGCGTCAACGCTGGTAAAATCAGCTTTGCTGGCTGTCTCGGCGTTAATCCACTTGATAGAAATCTCGCTTTTGTTCGCCCAAGCGGCAGACTTTAGCGCCTCAGTCACCGACAAGTAGGTATCAGAATTATCAATATATTTAGCCACCAAGCCGACGGTTACCCGCTTGGCATACTCAGTAGTATCGCGCTGAGCTAGACGTTTCCATCGCTGTAAATTTGGCTCAATTGAATTGTCGGTAAACTCGCCCAATAACTTGCCCAAATCACGGTGCACCGTCAATGGCACTTCATATACCGTATCAACATTTGGCATCATAATAATTCCCTCACGGCGCACACCAGACGAAATAGCAATTTTTTCGCCGATACTGCGCGGCGGCTTGTCATGACCCTCAGTCCGCACCGCCACCACGTCCGGCATAATCCCAAAACCACGAAGATCCGCCAGCGCATTCTGAGCCGGCTTGGTCTTATACTCGTGCGACGCTTCCAAAAACGGCACGTACACCACGTGCACGAACAGGCAATTTTCCCGCCCCACATCCAGCGCAAAACCGCGGATCGCCTCGATAAAACTCAGGCCCTCGTAGTCACCAACTGTACCGCCAATTTCTACGATGTGGACGTCGCCCTCGGCTGCCTCGCGGATAGCCGCCTTGATAGAATTGGTCAGGTGCGGCACCATCTGTACCGTCTGGCCGCCAAACTTACCGGCCCGCTCATCAGCGATCAAATCACGCAGCAGCCGGCCTGACAGCGTGGTATTTTTCCGCGTCAGTTCCAAATCCAAAAACCGCTCATAATGTCCCAAATCCAAATCGGTCTCGGCGCCGTCTCTGGTCACAAAGCACTCACCGTGTTCTTTCGGGTTCAATAATCCAGCGTCAACATTCAGATACGGATCGCACTTTTGTGCCGACACGGCGATACCTTTGGCCTGCAGCACTGCGCCGATACTCGCCGCCGTAATGCCCTTGCCAACACCAGACAATACCCCACCGGTTACAAAAATATATCTCTTTGTCATCATTTCTCCAACCTATCAACAGAGGCGCCGAATCGGCACCTCTGTTGTTTTATTCACAACCGTCACACACTGTCAAACTTGCGGGATCGAGCGGCGCTGCAATGCCGCCAGACTTCTTTGCCTGCTCGTCGGCCACCGCCTGAGCTGCCCGCATCGCTGCATCAATAGCGCTCAGCTTTTCCTCCAGAGACATGTCATCAGTAATAATTTGACCTGCATTCATTCGTATGTTCCCCTATATTTAGTATAGCCTTATGGCTATTGTACGCTAGTGATAGCGCTTACGCAATAAAATGCAGCCAATTTTCCGTTGTGGTTTTTTCATCAAGCTGACCAATTGGCATAGCGTAGAACTGCGGCTTGTCAACTTGGGGTATAAAATCACCAAACTTATCAGTATATACCTGCTGTGCAGCCGCCAACTCTGCCTCCTCAACAATCTCCCGAACAGTAGTTGTTAAGAATACCGCATTTTTCTGCTCATCCCAAACCACAAACTCTGCCTTGCCCGTGCGAAAGGCGTTGTGCGCATGACGCGAGGCTGGATCTGACACCCAAACAATCATGTCATCCAGGCGCGCAAAGTGCAATGCCGTCACCAGTGGTGTACGGTCGCGATTGACCGTCGCAAGCGCACCGACTTCCACCGTGTCCAAAACCCCTATTGCTAATTTGTTCATTGTCACTCCTCGCTGACCCTACTTCGTGGTATTTACTTCATAGCTGGTGTTAGTGCTTTCAAAGAAATTGACGAGTTCCAGGGTATCGTTTGCCGTAGCCATCCATTTGGCTGGGTTGGCTACGTTGTACTCAGGCTCAAACCCAAGCTCGACCAAACGGCGGTCAGTCATGTGCATGACGTATTGGTTAACATAATCAGCGTTTAAGCCGAGGATTCCCTTTGGTAACATGTCCTTGTTGTATTCTTTCTCCAGCTCAACTGCCTGCAAAATGAGGTTGCGAATTTCCTCAGCAAATTCCTGGGTTTGCAGTTCTGGGTTTTCGTCCAAAATAGTCAGCAGCAAGTTGATACCAAAGGTCAAGTGCAAGTTCTCGTCCTTGGTGATCCAGTCCAGCAACGTACCGACATTACGCAGCAAGTTACGCTGGCGGAAGCTCATCCCAACCATAAAGCCCGAGTAGAACCAGATGCCTTCGAGCACAATGTTATACGCCACCAGCGAGCGGACAAAATCTTTCTTGCCCTCCAATGTATAGATATCCAAGTTTGGATCGAGCATCACATCCAGGTGCTTGTTCTGGAAGTCTGCCTTGTCAGCCAGCGATTTTTTACCAAAGCCCGCTGCGTAAATCTCTTCGCGATCAAACGGAAAGGTCTCGATGATATACTCAAAGGTCATGAAGTGGTTGGCCTCTTCCCACATCTGCTTTGACAGATACAGTTGCGCTTCAGCGGCGTTGACGTATGGGTAAATACCAAAGGCCAGCGACTTGTTAATCAGTAGCTCGTTCGGATTGAGGTAGCTGATGACGGTTTTGAGCGCGTGCTTTTCTTCGTCACTAAGTTTTTCAAAATCCATCAAGTCCTGTGCTAACTGAACTTCGTTAGGAAACCAGGTGTTAGCAACTGCTTGATTATACAAGTCATACGCCCACTGGTAGCGGATTGGGTGAAGTGATAAACCGTCGCGTAGTCCTGAACCTAAGATTCCCATTTAGTTGTCCTCCTCTATAGTGATGGCAAATAGCGCCTCCTGACCGATAGCTCGCTGCGCTGCCTCCTCTGTCAACAGATTAATTCCCGGCAATGTATCCTGTTGATTTTGATATTCCATATCGTTCCTCCTTTTATTTATTAATCTTGGCAAATCCAAACCCGCGTGTTTTAGCACCAGTTCGAATCTTCTGTTCTGCTAATTTTTCCACCGACACTGTGGTCTGCTCTGATTGGTGACGTGGTTTAACGTGCAGGTAGTAGGTTGTTTTCAGACCACGCCGCCAGGCTTCAGAGTAAATCTCCACATATTCATCAATATTGCGCGTTTCCAGATACATGTTGCGGCTAATTGCCTGATCCACCCACTTCTGCGCCCGGGCCGCCACCTCAATAAAGGCATACGGACTGAGCTGAAAGCTAGTTTTGTAGACATCTTTGAGCTTTTGCGGGATAGCGTCGATGTGTTGAATATCACCCTGGTTGGTAAATACCTCTTCCTTGATATCATCCCACAAGTTCAGTGCCTTGAGGTCGCGCACTAGGTTATTATTCACTTCTAGGAATTTACCATTCAGAGTCGAACGGCTAAAAATTTGTGCAAACTGCGGATCGATACCCGGCGTGGTACCGGCGATGTGACCGATGTTAGCGGTTGGCGCGATAGCCATCAGTGTCGCATTGCGCATACCCTTCTTGACTTTCACCCGAAGCGAATCCCAATCGAGGCTCGACTTGTGATCAATCTTAACCTTTACCTTGCGGTCAGTAGACAGCGTCTCCAAGGTGTCAATCGGTAGAATTCCTTTACTCCAACCACTACCTTTGTAGGTAGGATAGCTGCCTAGCTCCTGTGCCAAATCTGCTGATTGGTCGATAGCGTGATAGCTGATGAATTCGGTGAGTGTATCAATCAAGTTATATGATTCCTTAGACTCATAGCAGTAGCCAAGTTTCTCGAGCACATCAGTAAAGCCCATTATCCCCAAACCAATCGCCCGCGTTTGGTTGTTTGAGTGCATAGCTTCCGGAATCGGCGTCTGGGTGATATCTACCAAGTTATCCAGCTGGCGCACAGCAGCCCGCGACGCTTCCTTGAGTCGATCCCAATCCCACGTCTTATCTTCGTTCAAAAAGGCTGACAAGTTGATACTCACCAGGTTACAGGTAGCAATGTTGTCTTTGTCCTGCGGCAAGGTAATTTCCGTGCAGAGGTTGGACAGGTGAATCGTACCCGTGTTATTGTTCAATGCTCGCACATTGATAGTGTCTTTCCAGGTAAGCCATGGGTGGCTGGTAGCCTGTAGGCTAGTCAAAATCTGCTTGAACTGCTGGCGAGCCGATATCTTCTCAAAGACGCGCAGCTTACCAGCTTCAGCCAACTTGATGTACTCTTTGTAACGCGCGGAAAATTCTTCACCATACAACTCTGGCAAATCTGGCGTATCTGCTGGATCAAACAAGTACCAATCTTGGTCTTTTTGTACCCGCTTCATAAATTCGTCAGAGATAAACACCGCAGTGTTAGCAAAACGCGTTCGCATGTATGGGTCACCGGAGTTAGAGCGTAGGTCGATGAACTGATCAAAATTAAGGTGCCAGTTTTCCATGTAGATGGCTGCTGCACCAGCTTTTTTACCTTTACGAGAGACGGCAAACAGTGCGGTATCAATCATCTTCATAAAGGGAATTGGGCCAGTTGACTCAGTATTAGTGGTTTTAACTGGACTACCAGCTGCCCGCAACTTAGTAAAGCCGATACCGATACCACCAGTACCTTTGGCGATCCACATCGTGTCACGCACACTCTTGGCAATTGATTCCATGTCATCATCAACGTTCAGCAAGAAACAGTTACTGAGCTGTGGGAACGAACCACCAGCATTGACGCGGGTTGAGCCACCTGGCACATACTCCAAACTGCTCATGTGATTGTAAAAATCGATTGCTGCAGCTGTCGGATCTTTTTCATTGTAGCTCAGCCCCATGGCGATGCGCATATGGGTAAACTGTGGCGTCTCCATTGGTTGCCCATTTTGCTTACGGAGGGCGTAGCGGTTGCGGTTGGTGATGACACCGAGGTATTTACTGAGGTTGTCTTTGGCAGGATCAAGCGCTTCACCAAGCTTTTTCAAATCAAACCTACCGTCGGCCATGCGAGTGTCTAACAGGCCTTCTTTGACGGCTGCTTTCACAAATTTCGGAAATTCTTTTGCGTGCAACTTCTTGAGTTCATCCACCGACTGATAGTCGCCCAAAATACCCTTATAGATTGTCTTCAATAATAACCGTGCCGCAATCTTGTCATAATCCGGATCATCTTTAACATTCTGCAAGGTTGTCTGGATGACCGCTTGGTCGAGCTGCTCAGTCGTAATGCCGTCAAACAATGTCAGCTGCAGTTCAGTAGCCACCTGCACGACTTTGGATACTTGATCAGGCAACCCCTCTGCCGCCTTCAATAACGCCGTGTTAATTTTATTTGCATCAAACGGCTCTTTCGTCCCGTCTCGTTTGACGACATGAATGACACTCATTATACCTCCCTTAAACTATATTGGTCACAGAGACACAAGAAAAATACCAACAGCACCTCCCCTGTGGTATCAGCTTTTCTCACCTCTTGGTTTTTGTTTGTCTACCCGCTATAGATATAGCGTATATATACCATGATAAGCACTAAATGTAGGGTTTGCAATAGGTTTTGTTAATTTTACAATGAAAACAGCTCGCCAACTGATTATTCTCCACCAACGAGCCATAAAGGCGGTCGTTAATGGTCGCCCTCAAGGCAATATCAACGAGGGTATCGTCCGTAGCTATGGATGACCACCAGCTAATAGCGACGTCTTATATGAGCAGTATCCATAAAATCGTACACAAACTCTCCGCTTCGTGGCAGGAAGCAAAAGGCCTCGCTGTTAGAGGTGGCGCTTAGTGGTTGGTCGCCGGGAGCATAGCGAAGGATGCATTTAGCATCACTGCTGGTCGCGGCATCAAACATCGGTCGTGCTGAGCCGGCCACGTCGTCACGCATGCCAACAAACGGTAACTCCACGCCGATTTCTTTGTACGATTTCCAATCCGTGCAGCGATATGGCCGGGCGCAGTTGGCAAATGGCTGGATAGTCAGCAGGCGCTGACGGATGGCGTCATCGGTAATGACACCAAACAGCGAGCCGTACGGATGCTCACGGGTCAGATATAGAAATGGGTGCTCTGAGTGGATAACGCGGGCGGCCTTGACTGTTGCCACGTCAAAGCGACTGAGGAATACTTCGCGTGGCTCATAAATTTTGTAATTGGGGTGCAGCGTAACGAGAAAGCCTGCCCCAACATAAATCAGCACAACAACTGCGGCGACAATGGCGCACTTGACGAGGCGGCGATGGCGGTGGTAGAAATCTTCGAGCATGGATGTTGGTGTGATCACTCTTACAACTTATTTTATGATCATATAATAATTATATCTCATGTTCTGAGCGCTCCGTAGGAGAAGGGGTTGTTTAGTCTCGTCCGAGAAATTCCCGCGGGTCTATGAGGAGACTTCTTTGCGGGGTTGGGAGCCGAATAATGGTGAACTCTTTCTCGAGATATTCAGGGAGAGTCAAGCCAATTGGAACATACTCAGACTTGACAGCCCTACCCTGCTTTTCAGCCCCCTGTCCGGTATGCGCCGCTTTATTTATAAGCCGGGATGGCTTCAAGCCAACGGGGGGATTTTTCCGCCTAGGAGCTCTCGCCCCGCGTGTCGTCTCACTCCTTAAGGCTGTCTCACCCAGCGGCCTCTCACATTGGCTACATAACATTTCCCGTCGTCCTCCTGAAGCAATAAAAGCTTCAACCTTGGCAGGAGAGGGCTGGTTAGATCGACTCTCACTGATCTCTGGATTCGAAAGATAATCACGGATAGCAGCTGCCACTCCTTCATGAACCGCCTCTTGACGCTTGAGGTCTGTTATGCCATGCACCTTATCCAACTCCCTCGCTTCATTGCCCGGAATAAATACGGCATCGTCGCCTACCCGGTATCTCTTCTGAATTATTTCGTTCATTCCAACACCTCCTTTACGCGTTTATAATCCCAATAATTTGCTTGATCGCTACATGTTAATGATAACACAATTAACCCATACACTCCCAGCACCATCAAGATCTCACGCACCCCGACTCTGGCGGAAGGACGGGGATTCGAACCCCGGAGACCCCGTGAAGAGCCTACACACTTTCCAGGCGTGCCAGTTCAACCACTCCTGCATCCTTCCGTGATGCATATTATAACAGAAAGTCCGCTAGCAGTTGCAACCAGGGCGGCTTTTTGTCTATAATAAAAGGCAATGATGAACGATCCTTCAACGAGAATTAAACTTACTAATGTAACGAAACGATTTGGGTTCGGTGACGCCGAGCAGGTGGCGCTGGACAATGTCAATCTCGAGGTCAAAAAGGGCGAGTTCATCGCCATCGTTGGCCCGTCTGGTTGCGGCAAGACGACCCTGCTCAATATCCTCGGGCTACTCGACCACCCGTCAGAGGGCGAATATTACCTTGACAATAAATCAGTCGAGGATCTAACGGCGACACACCACGCTACAATTCGCTCTCGCGATATCGGCTTTATTTTTCAACATTTCAATCTCATCCCGCGCCTGACGGTGATCGATAACGTTGCTCTGCCGCTTACTTATAAAGGCATCAGCAAGACCAAACGCCTCCAAGAGGCCAGTCGAATTTTGCGTAATTTCCATCTAGGCGAGCGCGAGTATTATTTGCCGCATCAGCTATCTGGCGGTCAGGTTCAGCGCGTAGCGATTGCCCGAGCATTGGTCAACAGCCCATCAATCATCCTGGCTGACGAGCCGACCGGCAACCTCGACTCCAAGTCCAGTCACATCATCATGGAGGAGCTGTCCGACATTCATCGCCGAGGCAATACGATTATCATGGTGACACACAATCCAGAGCTGCTGTCCTATGCCAGCCGCGTGATTTCTATGCTCGATGGGCGCATTGACACTGATACCCATCATATCAAGAAGATCTTTAAGCAAAAGCTGGGCGGCGATGACCAGCCAGCAACCCCGGTGAGCTCAACTCCACCACACACAGTAGCCACCAAAGACACAAAAAATGAGCCAATTGAAAAGAGCGAGAAGCTAGAGAAAGCTGAGAAAACCGAGAAGGCCGAACCGGCAAAAACTGCTCCTGAGAAACAGCCGACCGAGAAGGTAGTCTCGTCTACCACATCCAACAAGCCAGCCGATCCAGTGAAATCGCCGGATGATCTCCCGCCAAAGCGGCCACTTGGCGCTCCTTCAACCAAAGCAACCGTAAAGACCCAGAAAGCTGATACCGAACAGAGTAAAAAATCAGCTGACCCTGATACTGCAAAAAGTTCTAGCGCGCCAACCGAAAAGAAACCCGCCCCTAAATCCGATAAAGCCGATGACGCAACAACTGCTGCCGCAAAGTCAACGAAGAAACCAGCCAAAAAAGAACGGAAAGCTACGAAAAAGTCATGAAAATGCTCCTCAATAATCACTTCGAGAACGCTACTGAGTCGCTCAGGTCAAATAAAGTCCGCACCTACTTGTCAATTTTTGGCATCATGGTCGGTATTGCTAGCATCACCATTATCCTATCGCTGCTGACTGGTACGAGCCGCCTCTTTGGTGATCAGTCCGCCAAGATCTCTGATACAACTGCACTCATTCGGTCTGGTAGCGAGGCGCGGCCGGATTCATTACTGTCACTCAGCTCCGGACACGCCGCCCAGATGGTAAATACGCTGACCGAGCAGGACGCCCGAGAAATTGCCAAGGCGACCAATAACAGCGCCGCACCGCTGGCAACATTTCATGCTAATTTATCGACACCGGACGGCAAAACAAAGCTGGAACGCATCACGGTTATCGGTAGCTCGGGCGAGCTGGCAAAACTCGCTGGCCTCAAGTTGCGCGAAGGGCAGTTCATCGACGAAGCCAACGGCGTCGTGATCGGTAAACAGCTATCAATTGACCTATTCGGCACTGAAAAATCCCTCGGCAGCGTCCTCAAGCTCCGCGGCGAAACACTCACAGTCGTCGGCGTCCTCGACGAGCCGGAAACTGCGCCTAGTTACCTCGGTGTTGATTTTAATCGCTCCATCGTTCTGCCACTGGCCGTCAGCAAAAAGTTCACACAAAACACCGCCCAAATCCAGCAAATCCTCATCACCGCCGACAACGGTACGGCGCTGCAAACCAAAATTGATGCAGCCAAAAAAGTCCTCGCCCAGCAGCATCAGGGTGACACCGACTACCACACCTTGGTCGGTCAAGCGATCACCGCACCGAATTCACACCTAGTAAATGCCCTCTCAACAGCCATGGCGGTCATCGCCGGCATCTCGCTATTGGTCGGCGGTATCGGCATCACCAACATCATGCTGGTTTCGGTTGCCGAACGCCAGCGCGAAGTTGGTATCCGCAAGGCCGTTGGTGCCACCAACCGCACCATTGTCGCCCAATTCCTCATTGAATCAGCCATCATCGGTCTCTTTGGCGGTGTTCTCGGCTACGTTATCGGCCTCGGCGCGTCATTCCTCCTTGGTATGTATCTGCCATTCACCCCAGTTCTCGAATGGCAAGCAGCCGCCCTGACCATCGGCGGAGCGCTGATCATCGGTATGCTCTTTGGCATCTATCCAGCCAGCCGCGCTGCTGGTAAAGATCCGATTGAGAGCTTGCGCCACTAATAAATCCACCTGGTTCTAAAATAAAAAGCGGCGCCCCTCTCCCCGGGCGCCACTTTTTATTCTCCGGCCCAAATGAGCCTACGACAATTCCTTTTTTAGCTGCTCCACCAGCGCCACTGGCTCTGGATCAACACCGTTGAGAATACCCGCATAGATACTGACAATTTCACCCAACGCCAGCCCCCACAGCAGCTGCTCAACCAGTGTCTCGCCCTGTAGCTCGACCACTTCGGCCTTCGGGCGCATACCTGATAATAACCGATCAGTTAACTCCATTCGCTCCCGAATTCGTGGACGCTCAAGGCTACTCCGAAAATCAACGACCTTATACGGCTTATCGACCGGATGTGACGACCAGCCGATGAACTCATTGTGACTGAACTCTGGATATTGATTCCAAAACGCCACATTTTTTGCTGACTCGTTAAAGCTAATCTTCCACTTATACGCTAATGGCCACGTCAGCTCACCCGCATAAAACACCTGTGTCGAGCCAACGAGCTTGAGCGCCAGTTGCTTGGCATAATTCTCTGCTGTCGGCACATCCTCAGCCCATTGGCTCAGTTGCTCCCCCAGCCACGCACCACTGGTTGCGACCGCTTGGTACAAACTATCGTCGATCACCTCAAACTGGCTGAGCAGTTTTAGTAGTCCACGCAAATGGTATGTCGTTGACATCCGCGGCTGGCCGCCCGACGGGACGCGTACCCGCGGCAGATTGTCCGCCTCGGCCGCTGCAAACAACTTCCCACCCGTCGCCATCACCGCCAACTGACAGCCATGCTCACGAGCCTGCTGATAGCAGCTCATCGTCTCCTCGGTATTTCCCGAGTGGCTAATAGCAATAACCAGTGTTTTTTCATTCACAAAATGCGGTAGCTGATAGCCTTTCACCACCTCGAGCGGCACCATAATCTGATCAGCTGTCAACACCTTGACCATATCTGCCGCCAGCGCCGAGCCGCCCATGCCAGCCAGCACCACACTGGTTACTTCACCAGAGATCGCCGGTGACTCTACTTCGGCCGCAAAGTCCGTCTGTGTCGTCACTGCCACTGCACTCGTTCGTGTATTACCCGGGTCGCGCTGCGCTAAAAGATTTTTGTCGTCAAGCATCTTGAAATTCCTCCTTTTCCTGTGTTACAGTATAGCATAGAAAGCAAGCATAATCGTAATGTGAAAAGAGGTGGGGTATGACAATTCAAGACAGCGGACAAGTCAACAGTGATCAAGATCTAGCCAACGTGCTGGCGGGTGTCTCTGGTGGCAGCGATGACAATCTACGGTTTGAAGAGACTGGTGCACAGAGCGCCGACACAACAGGCCGCCCGGCCAAGCCGCAAACCACCACGCCGCCTAGTACAGCCGCACCAACATCACGACCAACCACCGACAGTGCCAGCCGGTCGTATATCACCCCGACCGACATGTCACTTGACGACATTAAACAAAATGCCCTAAGTGAGCTTCGGCCGCTGGTTGATAAGCTCAACGTCTCACCCGAGGAAAAGTTTGATACCTACCTCCTGCTACTGCGCTCAACTGATGATACCTCGCTGATTGCCCCAGCGCATGAAGCTGCCGTCGCCATCCCCGACGAAACCCGCAAAGCCCAGGCGCTGCTTGACATCATCAAGGAAATTGATTTCTTGTCGCAGAGCTGAGACTTGTCGCTCATATATAACTTGCTTATTTCATAATTTTATTGTACAATTTCAGCATGTCTCTAGTCGCATCAGAGCGTAGCGGCAGGTATTGCCCTATTCCTGAAATATCAAGTGTCAGTCCAGAAGCTGTACAGTGTATCGCTGCGACGAAACTCCAGATCTACGAAGAAACCCTCTATAACCTCCTCAACCAGCAATCCCCAGACCAATCAGTAGGTCTGTATGGTATACCAAGTTATGACGCCCGCTTCGTTCGTGACATGTTCGGGCTGCGCGGCGGTGGCGCCAAAGATTTTTCAGATATTGCCAAAACTTCCGCTGATCATACAGCCATCCGCAATATAGCTCTCAAGCTGGGCTTTCTTCACAAAGAACTTGATAAAAAGCTAGAATATAGCGGTAGACAGCTTGAGGTTGCGCTACCCCGCGACATGCAGCCTATCGGTGATGTATCTGCAATCATTGTACCAGGTGGAGCTGGCGCTACTAATGGTATCCGCCTACTCGGTGCTCTCACGGCAATACAAGAAGGTAAAATCAACACCTCAGAAATTATCCTCACAACCTGTGACCGTCAAACCACTGAAGCAGAGCGCGAGCGAGCCGAAGCACAGGGTTTTAAAAGCGATACAACTGAATTTGAACTATGTCTTGGCGCTGCAGCATCCCTTTTGGGGGACATTTCTTGGGAAGAAAGCACACTCCCAACTCCATACGAAAGTAATGATTTGACCAAAGTACGTCAGGGGTGGGCAAAAATAGCGACACCACACGGCACACAAGTTATCAGTCTCAGCGTCTTGTCGGCTCCAATTGACAGCAACCGTACCATGCCCGATGGCAGTAAACCACGTCGTGCCAATACCCAAGAAACCTTTAGGGCCGCCTTTCCTCTACTCGACGAGGGCAGCAAGGTGGCAATCGTCTCGCACGATACTTGGATACCGTATCAAGAACTAGCGGGACTCGATACCTTTCTGCTCGAAAACAACACGGATGTCGTTGCATTTGGCCCACAAAAAACCGATCGCCTCGCGGGTGGTTCTATACAGCAGCCCGAGCAAGTCATCGATGAAATTGTCAAAGTATACGCCTATTATGTCAATCTTTTAGTCAAGGCCGAGACCCGTATCGAAAACCAGCACCGTATACGACAGTACACCAAAACGGCTATCCCAGACATGACCGAACTACGCGATACCAAAACACGTATCGGCTATCGTGACATTCCGCTCACAGCGAACGGCAGCCTGCTTCATGAACTACATAAAGAACCATTGGTTGATCTGGCAAGCCATGGCATTGCCGGCCAATCTTATTATTCTCGGCGCAACGCTACGACTGGTGCACGTATTCCTGGCGTCAACAAATCGATCTATATCCGAGAGTCAGTTGCGAGAAAACTGGCAGACATTAACAGCTTTCTCCAAAGCCCCGAAGTTACCAAATTTTTTGGTGGGGCTGTGGAAGTCTATATTGAGGAGGGGCTACGCTCTCCCGATATGCAGTCATCATTATATCACCAACTCATACCAGATAGTATTCGACGCCATAACTCTGATCTCCAGGAGGGTGATATTTATAAACGGCGCGATGAGATTATAGCCAAACCTTCGACTACCGATAATCCATCGCCGCACGCAACAGGTGGAGCGATTGATATTCGCCTGCGCGCCAAACCGAGCCCCTGGACACCAGATTTTGTAGCGGATAGTTTTATCGACATGGGTCATATGGATGGCGACACCGGGCCGCGCAATAATCCTGATTATTTTGAGCAGGCAACGCTACTGGCGGATGAGGATATAACCGCTCGGCGAAATCGTCGCTTCCTGTATAATCTGCTGACTGCCTATGGGTTTACGGTCAATCCTCACGAATGGTGGCACTTCGACTACGGCGACCAACTGTGGGCATTTGTGCAGAATTACCAGCTGGGTGAAAAAGCCATGCAGGCACTATTTGGAGCTGCCGATAACTAGAGATGAAGACACCCTCATTCACACGTTAAAACTCCCCGCCGTTTCCAGCGAGGAGTTCCGTTCTCAATGAGATATAGGAATACTACATCATTCCCATACCTGGCATGCCACCAGGCGCAGCTGGAGCTTCTGGTTCTGGTACGTCGACGACTAGTGCGCCCATGGTTGCCGCAGTTGAGGCGATGGACACCGCGTTCTGCACCGCTTCCTTAGTGACGCGCGCTGGGTCGATGACGCCAGCTTTTTTGACGTCCACCAATTCGTTCTCAGGCTTCATCACGTTAACCCCAAAGCCAGCCTTGCCCGCTTCAACTTGTGCTAGGAGCGCGTCGGCGTTCAAGCCAGCATTACGCATAATCTGTAGGAATGGCTGCTTTAGAGCATCCTTTAGAATCTGCCGACCAGCCGCGATGCTGTCTGCACCGGTCACTTTCAGACCACCAGCCAAGTTTACCAGCGTCACACCACCGCCAGCGACAATTCCTTCAGCCAAGGCTGCCTTGGTCGCTGCCACCGCGTCGTCTACGCGGAATTTCTTTTCGTCAATTTCTGTCTCGGTCGCGCCGCCGACTTTAATGACGGCCACCTTGCCGCTCAAGGCAGCTGCTCGCTTGTCGAATTGTTCTTTCTCGTATTCGCTGGAAGCGTTGTCGGACAGCGCCTTGATCTGAGCGATCTGCTCCTTCACGGCTGACGGCTTGCCCGCGCCCTCAACGATGGTGGTTTCATCTTTGCCGACAATCACCTTGCGCGCTGAACCCAACACTTCCAGGCCAGCATTCTCAAATGTCAAACCGTGATCTTCAGAAATCACCGTTGCGCCGGTCAGCACCGCAATGTCGCGCAAAATCTCCTTGCGGCGGTCGCCAAAGCTTGGTGCCTTGACCGCGACGGTATTAAATACGCCCTTGAGCTTGTTCAGCACCAAAATACTCAGCGCTTCACCTTCGACTTCATCAGCGATCAGCACTACATCCTTCTTACCAGATTGTGCCAATTTCTCCAGCATCGGCAAGAACTCTTGCACGCTAGAAATTTTCTTATCGGTGATCAAAATTGCCGGCTTTTCGTAAACCGCCTCTTGCCGACCGGTGTCGGTGACGAAGAATGGACTGACCCAGCCTTTGTCCAGGCTGAAGCCCTCAACAACCTCGGCTTCCAGCTCCAAACCTTGGCCAGCCTCAACCGTCACCACGCCGTCTTTGCCAACTTTCTCGATGACATTAGCGATCAATTTGCCAATTTCCGCGTCGCCCGCCGAAATAGTTGCCACCTCCGCCACGCGCTCAGACTTGCCCTCAATTGGCTCCGCTAATTTGTTCAGCTCTTTGACAATCTCTGCGCCAGCCTGCTCGATGCCTTTTCGCAATTCCATCGGATTGTGACCCGCTGCGATCAACCGATTGGCTTCCTTCAAAATCGAATAGGTCAGCACCGTCACCGTCGTGGTACCGTCACCCGCCTGCTTGTTCAAGTTCTTGGCCGCCTGCTTGATCAGATCAGCACCAACCTTATAGCCCAGCGTCTCATCGTCGTTCTCTGGCAGCTCGATGCCTTCCGCCACTGTCACGCCGTCGTGCGTCACCGTCGGCCCGCCAAACCCCTTGGCGATCACCACATTGCGACCCTTTGGTCCATACGTCACCTTGACTGCGTTATACAACGCCTCGGCACCGCCCAACACGCGAGCGCGCGCATCATCATCGTAAAATACTTTTTTTGCCATAACGT
>DAIMYI010000003.1:0-50648 GCA_036734565.1 Nanosynbacter sp.
CGCTAGCCGTCTGCGTCTTCGCCTCCTCGCGCACCGCTACCACGCGGTCACCGAGAGGCTGAATAGGTGTACTCATATCATCCTCCATTTCGTTAACAATACACCCATTGTACCGCACTAAATTAGCACTCGTCAAGGGTGAGTGCTAGAAAATTACCAAAGCTATCATCTGCCACGACTTGACTTTACAAAAATATTATGTTAACATTCACAAGATGTGTTTAGGTGAAACAACAACCCCAGATGGCAGAAGAGCCCCCAAGTACGTACAGGACGTACTTCGTGTGTTAGAGTATAATGATGATGGTATACCCACCAAGGTTCAGACGCGCCTGGGTATCGTAGCGCTCAATGTTACCCACTGGCTACCCATTGAGCACACCACACACTACGAAGGGACTGCACTATTTCCAAAGGGAGATAACGATGAGACTAGCGACACAACCAATCCCCAAGCCTTCTCTCTGACGATGTATGACACCAAGCATAATAATGTAGTGGGAGAATTAAGACCTCTTTTTCTCTACTAATTGGAAGTCCTCTTTCCTTGTTTCTCCTTAATACGGCCGTTATGCTCCTGCAGTAGTGTCATACTACTCTTGCCTGCAGAGGATGCTCCTTGTTTATTCCTTAGAAATTCCATTATCAGCCCTGTCCTCGTATCGCTCTTTGCCATCATGAAATCATTGATACTCAAGTAGCTTAAGACGGCGATGTCTCTCTTAAGTCGCTTTGTTCTTTCATCAACATCAGCGCCAACATCTTCTGGGGTTACACTTTCAACAAACCACGCTATTCGTCTTTTGAGGTTTTCTTGCGTAGGATTCTCGCGGTATAATCTATCCATTACACCCGAAGAGGGGTCTGACACCTCCCTCCCATACGGCTTGTGTTTGTCATACCATACCGGTGTATTATACATCCGGCGTTGTACTGATCTTGTACCATCTTTGTTGTCAATCTCCACAGATTTTCCCTCATTATAGGGTGTAGACCAAAAATATACACTCTCAAACGTAGCGCTTGGCACTGCACGAGATAATAATTTCGAGCCATATAGGTCGTCGCACCGCTACTTCTAATCTCATCCACGATCAATACATTTTTACCATCAAGCGTAGTAGGTAATTTCCACACCTCATTTCCATAATTATCAGGTGTCAGGTCACCAATAACAAACTTAGCACGAATAGCATTAATGACATCCTCAGAGACGTCCTCGATTTTAAATTCAAAAGGGTCACGATTTTCCTCCCCAACCAATGGAAGCTTCACGCGTGACCACCAGTCTTTGCGGTCAATATGAATAAAGTCAAGATGAGGTTTTTTTGCTCCCTTGTCGGCCATTACTTCCCATAGCGAATCGACGAGCCACGCAACAGGTCTAGCCGATTTATCTAGAAACAGCACCTCATCTGGCACAAAATCCGGCTGTTCATTCTCATAACCACCAAGATGCTGAATCATTGCATCTGTAAGATCAAGGTAGGCTGACAATATCCACTCCCTGTCCCACCGGCCATTAAGTTCGCTACCATCAGGAGCATCCCAAGTACCCTGTTGTTCTAGTACTCCCCCATCGAGATAGCTTAAAACTGCTTCATTATCCTCTAAACCAGTTGTAATAGCATCATTGTGACTTGTTAATTTTTCTTTACTGCCCATCACCATGAATATTAGCATAAACTTGATAAAAAATCAAGTTCCTGATTCACTACCCTTATCAAAAGATGCTATACTATACCCATGAGACTACTAAAAACCCTCATCTTGCGCATTCTCGCCCGCTCTGTCACCACGTTCTTTTTGCATAATCCGCACATCAAGCTCGTTGCCGTCGTTGGCAGTGTCGGCAAGACCACTACCAAATCAACCCTTGTCAGCGTCCTGAACTCCAGCTACAAAGTCCGCACCAACCGCGGCAATTTCAACGCTGAGTTTAGCGCGCCACTAGAAATCCTCGGTGTTGACTCACCGCAGAATCCCCGCTCGGTATGGAATTGGTTATCGGTCTTGGGCCGAGCCCGCCGTGCTGCCCGCCGCCAGCATGACCTCGACGTTATCGTCCAAGAATTCGGAATTGATCACCCCGGCGAAATGGCTGCGTTTGGTCGCTATATTCGCCCCGACATCACTATCGTCACCTCCATCGCACCTGAGCACATGGAGTTTTTCGGCTCACTAGAAACCGTCGCCCGCGAGGAATTTGCGCTCGCTGAATATAGCGAAAAAGTGGTCTACAACCGCGATGACATTCGCCCCGAGTTCGTGGACTTCGCCGATTGCGGCCAAGTCATTTCCTACGGCACTGAGCCGGGCGCCGACTACCAGATGGCTATCGGTAAATTTACCAGCGGCAAGGGCTATCGCTGCCAGCTCGTCCACGCTGACCAAACCTCGCGTCCATTCATCATCCCTGTTGTCGGCACGCATCAACTCCGCGTTGCCGGCGGCGCAGCGGCGGTGGCGTTAGAGCTTGGACTTGACATTGAATGCGTGATAACTATGCTCGAGAATTTCACGCCAGTCAGCGGCCGCATGAATATCTTGCCCGGCATCAACAACGCGACCATCATTGATGACTCGTATAATGCCAGTCCCCTCGCCGTAAAGTCTGCCCTAACGACGCTTTACCAACTACCCGCCAAAACCAAGATCGCCATCCTTGGCGACATGAACGAGCTGGGCGAGACCGCAGCCGATGAACACGCCACCGTTGGCGCACTATGCGACCCAAAGCAGCTTGACCACGTTATCACCGTCGGCCGCTTGGCTGAGCAATTCCTCGCTCCAGCTGCTCAGCAAAATGGCTGCACCGTCACCTCGTTCGCCAAGGCCACCGACGCTGCCAAGCTCCTCGCTCGCCTGGCCAATAAAGACACTACTTTTCTCTTCAAGGGCTCCCAGGGCGGCATCTACCTCGAGGAGGCCATCAAGCCACTCCTCAAAAACCCCGCTGACCGCCAAAAGCTCGTCCGCCAATCAGACGCGTGGCTCGAAAAGAAACAGCAGTTTTTTGAAAGCGACCATTGATGACTGAAAATACTACACCAAAAAAATCAATTGCCACTCGCATCGTGCGCTGGCTTATTTACGGCCTGACGGTTCTCGTTTTCGTGCTTGCAACTGCCCATAATGACCACCTACACAAGCTCAACTCCGACCAATTTGGCCCGCCTGACTATTATTATGATTACTATTTGCACGACTCGATGTGGTTCATTGTGGCCATGCTTATCACTTTGCTGATGATGGGGATAACGGACCGGTCAATCACCGCCCACCATCAGGCCCTACGCAATCGCTGGCCACTGGTTATAACAGGCGTCCTGTTTTACCTCGCAATACTCATACTGCTTCTCGATGTGACAATCGGCGGGTGGGGCATTCCGGGGCGCTGCGACAGTGGATTTTCTACAGGTAACTGCTTTCTGGCTGATGGGCTCGGGGAATTCGTATACCTGTTCTGTATGCCGCCGCTTTTCATCTGCGGAACATCTCTTATGACTATCAACCGCCACACCAAGTACCGCCAGAGTCGTAAAAAATCACTGCGATAGCCTATAAAGAAACGCCAGCCAGAACAACGCCGCTACCGCGAGGCTGCTCAGCGCACAGAGTTTATATACACCCCTCAGCCACACCACCATCCACACTCCCGCCGCCGACAACAGCATCGGCAGCGCCATTGCTGCTATCTCGATGACATGGTATTCACGAATCCACCACGTATCCCATCTCGCCATGACAAAGAGCAGCACGCACAAAGCTATCGGTGCGACCACTAGCACAATCACGACCGTATCGCTCAAATATGGCTTGTCCATCGTCGCTACATCATCTTTCATAACCTCCCTTTATGATAAATCGGCTGTGTTAGTTAATCAACCTATTACCATGAGCAATGAGCTGCCGAATGGTAATGAAATTTCCTGGTCACATCCTTGGTGCTTTGACCTACCTATTGACTATTCTTCACAGTTAACCCCGTCAAACTCCATCAACGATTCACTCTGAACAGCTGAATACTTGTCAATATTATAGCGACGATACCAACTATGAGTCCGGTTCTCGCCCAATTAAAAAGCCCTTCAAAACCACCCCCAAACAAGGATGTTTGCAGTAGAAACAAAAATGACACAGGGATAAATAGCCACAAAATAGCCGCCAGATGTGAAAGTGGAAAATTCTTTCTTCTATTCGCAGAAGTAAACAATAATAACAGACTAATCACGGCTGCAATACACTCTATAATCAGCCCTATCTGATATGTATCACCTCGCACCACGAGTAACGGCATGGTAGCCATAACGGCCATCAATAATATATTCTGCGTTATCTTTTTATTCTTTTTCACAACCAACCCCCTTCGGTAGTGTATTTAATTTTATTAATCCTCGTAGCTTGTAGCCGTTTGATCCTGGTTTGAGTGCTGGCGATAGGTGGTCTTCTGGTTTTAGGGCGTAGCATTTTTCGTTTACGTCTTTGGCGAGGATAATCGGCGTTCCTTTTTTGATGTCACCACAATCTATTAACTAGATCATCGTACTCCACTCGCCTACTCAAACCGTCGCCGCAGCGCGATAATGTCCATCCGCGCTAAGTCCTCGGTGGGCAGCTGCCGCATATATGCAATTACCCGTGCTGCCAGCGCCGGATCGGGACAGTCGGGCCTCGTTGATGGCTGCCGACCGGCCTGCAGCGCCGCCAGTGCTGTTCGCATCTGCCGCCAAAAGCTATAATAATCAAGCTTGATCTTAACCTGATGACCACGAGCATCTTCGAGCACAAATCCCTCAACCCGCTCACCCCGCCACCGATACGCCATGCCGTGAAGCTGGTCAAACCACGTCATAAACTCCGTCCACGACGAAAACTCCGCCGCTAGACGCTTGCTATTCGCCCCGATCTCGCGCGCAAATCGCTCCCGCTCCTGCCGGTCGACCGCCTCGTATGCAACCTGCCGCTTGATGATATCGAGCAGCACCAACTTGTCCGACTCATAGGCGATAATATGCGGATCAAATCGCGGCAACACCACCTCAAACAATAGGCACACGTTATGCCGGCGCAGATAGTCACTGATATGCGGTAACTGGTCTCGAAATTGCTCCAAAAATTCCCGCCGAAAGGCCGCCGCATAGTCACCCTCGGTCGTCGACTTTGACGCAATCACCAGCCCGCCCGCCGCTGAATCATACCCGACCAACCCTAGAAAGCCATTCTCCTTCACCCACGCCCGCGCCGGAAAGGTCATCGTCTGCTCCAGCGCCGCTGGCTCAGTATCGCGCCGCTCGCCGATGTTAAAAAACTTATCATAGGCCCGAATCACGATTTCGTTCGTCAGCGTATTGAGAAATAGTCCGCGCGCCCGCATCGTTTGCGTCGTCCATGCCTGGCGATAAAATGTCTCGGGCTTAAAATTAAACGAGCTGATGTCCCCCGGCAGGATCGACTCACGAATGTAGCGATTCTGCCGCAGCTGGCTTAGGAACACTGCGTTTTCTGGATGCAGTCGTACCGTTGCCCGTTGGTTTTGAATAGCGATCGGCGTCATGCCGTTCTCGTCCAGCCGCACTGTTCGCAGCTCGCCGCCAAACTCAACCTTTCCCTCCAAATTGTAGCACCGTTCGTTGTAGCGCGTGGGGTAATTTTGCCTGTTGCGATGTCCGTGAATCTGAAACGTCGCATCATCAGTCTGCGCCATAAATGCATCATCCACCGCCCCAACCTCATCATACGCCCCCACGCCGTGGATCAGCTGGCTGGTCGCCACCAGCGGTAACTGCTCTGGCAATGTACTGAGCCCGCCATGCGTCACCAAAACTGTTTGCCCTCGAAACTGGTACAAAATATATTGATCCATCCGCCGCATCAGCCGTGCTACCTTACGCTTATCAATGCCTGCCGCCTCCAGCTGTGGCTGCGTTTGTTCGCTAAACACCCGCGCCGCAACCGGCTGGTCAGTCGCCCACTGCCAGAGATATAGCTCATGATTGCCCTCGACGAACCGCACGTTTGGTCGGTCAAGCAACTCGTCACAAACAAATCGCATCACCGCATCATTCTCCGTGCCGCGATCTAATAGGTCGCCGACAAAAATATACAGTTCATCGTCCCGAAGCGGATACCGCCCGAAATATTCCTTGAGCGGCGTAAAACACCCCTGCACATCGCCGATATGATGAATCGCCCGATATCTATCGACGTTCTCTGGCTGATTGGTAAGTAGCTGATTCACCTCCTCGGCTGTCCGCACCACCGTCACCCATTTCGGTAGTGAACTCTGCTGCAGCCGCCGATGCATACGCTCAAGCACACTACTCGGCACTACCTTATGCCTCGGCCGCTCTTTATTACGTTGCTGACACACCGCCAGCGGCACATCAGCAAAATCAATCACCACCAGCCGGTAGCGATATTTCCGGCATAGCTCGCCGTACGTCTTGAAATAATTTGGCGTCGTGTGTGTTGCATCAACCACCGTCGTCTCACCCCGCGTCATCCGCTGCTCCAGCATCTCGTGTAGTAGCCGCCACACCATTGCATCCTGACGCGACGGCATGGTCGTTTGTCCGTCAATCATTAGCTGCGGTGACGCCAGCATCAATCGTATCGTGTCCGGCGACAACGTATAAGCATCAAGCCCCTGCTCCACGAGAAACGTCGACTTACCAGAACCGGGAATCCCTCTGGTTACCAGCAGCAGCCGCATACTTCACGCCGCCCGTTCCCGACCAACGATCTCGCGCACCACCTGGCCATCATTCCACGGCAGCCGCTGACCATTGACGATCCGATATTGCTCGTGGCCCATACCGGTGATCAGCACCATATCGCCCTTCTTGGCACAGCCAAGCGCCCGCTCAATCGCCTGGCGCCGATCGGCAATCTCCGTCGTTTTTGCATCGCCGCGACCGCGCTCAATTCCTTCCATCAACATTCGCCGGATCTGCTCTGGATCTTCGTTATAACTCTCCTCGTCAGTCAGGAAAATCCGATCCGCCCCACGCGCCGCGATCTCGCCCATGATCGGTCGCTTGCCCTGATCACGGTCACCGCACGCCCCGAACACCAAAATCACCCGCTGCTTGGTGATGCCGCGGGCCGCCGCCAACAGTTTTTCCAGCGCATCCGGCGTATGAGCATAATCAACGATCACGTCATAGCCCAGACCCTCAACCGCTCGCTCAAACCGCCCCGGCACCGCTTCGACATTAGCCACACCCTCCTGAATATCCTCCAGCTTGACACCCAACAGATATGCCAGCGTCGTCGCGGCCGTCATATTCATCACGTTGAACTCGCCCGGCAGATTTGTCGCCAGCTCCAAATGCGTCTGATGATCCAGCACCACATCAGCCTCGGTGCCCTTGCGGTATAACTTGACGTGGGTAATTTTTGCCTCAGCCTCCGCGCTTCGGCCATATGTCATCTTTTGCTCACTGGCGACAAACTGACTGAAATAGTCATACCACTCGTCGTCGCGGTTGAGCACGATAAACCGTGGGTGCAGCTGAAATAGTTTGCCCTTGGCCGCCGCGTACTCTTCCATCGTCTTGTGATAATCCAGGTGATCCTGCGTCAAATTCGTCATCACCGCCGCCTCGATCGGCACGCCGTCCAGTTTATGCTGATCCAGCGCATGACTCGTCACCTCCAGCACTACGTAGTCAGCGCTCACCCGCTTGGCGTCGCGGAAAAACCGCTGCATCCGCGCTGTGCTCGCTACCGTGGCGTTGAGATCGTTGAGTTTTTGCTTGCCCGCTACCTCAATCACCGCTGTGGTAAACATCGCCGTCGTAAAGTGAGCTTCTTTCAAAATCTCATTGATATAGCATGATGTCGTCGTCTTGCCATTCGTCCCCGTCACCGCGATCACCCTGAGGTGCTTTGACGGATTACCATACCGCGCGCTAACCAGCTTGACGCGCAGCCGCCGGTACTCATTCTCTAGCCGCCGGAGCATCCCACCAGGCAGCACTTTCCTCACAAACTTCACCAATATGGCTTTCATATCCCTATTTTACCACTTATATTTGCTATAATAAAAACAAATGAGGATTTTGGGAATCGAGTCCAGCTGCGACGAAACAGCAGCGGCGGTCGTTGAAGACGGCGAACGCCTGCTTTCTAATGTGGTCAACTCACAAATCGACATCCACGCCGAATACGGCGGCGTCATTCCAGAAATTGCCGCCCGTTCACATCTGGAAGTTATCAACCCAGTCATCAAAAAGGCGCTATCTGAGGCCGACTGTACTTGGAATGATATCGACGCCATCGCCGTCACCTATGCGCCCGGTCTGATTGGCTCGCTCCTTGTTGGTACCCTCGCTGCCCGCACCCTCGCCATTATCCGTCACAAACCGTTGTACAAAATACATCATGTAGAGGCTCATGTGTACGCTAATTTCATCAACCAGCAGTCTGATACCTTATCTTTGACCCTGCCAAAAAACCAACCTGCTTCCCCCCTCCTCGCCCTCATCGTCTCTGGCGGGCATTCGCAGCTCGTCCTTTTCCAAAATCACGGCAATTACCAACTCATCGGCCAAACCCAAGACGACGCCGTCGGCGAGGCGTTCGACAAGGTTGCTAAAATCATTGGCCTGCCCTACCCTGGCGGCCCTGCCATCGCCAAGGCAGCCGAACTCGGTGATCCCCGCGCCTTTCACCTGCCCATCGCCAAGCTCGCCGGCGAGTACGATTTTTCCTTCTCCGGCCTCAAGACAGCCGTTCTGAGGACCGTTCAGCGCGAGGTGGGCAAAGACTTCACCTTTCCGTCGCACGAGCTCCCTGCCCTAGTAAACGACAGTCTAAGGCATAATATGGCAGCCAGTTTCCAGTACACCGCCGTTAAAACCCTGGTCGATAAGACTAAAAAAGCCTATGACAATTTCCAGCCTATCTCCGTCGTCATCGCCGGCGGCGTCGCCGCCAACCAAGAATTACGCCGCCAATTACGCCAAGCCTTGCCTATCAACATCGAATATGCACCGATCCAGCTCTGCACCGACAACGCCGCCATGATCGCCGCGCTCGGTTATTTCCGCGCCCAAATCGACCAGCCCACCGACCCGTACGACCTGGAAGTGCAGCCAAGTTTATCAATGACAGCAATCTAACGTTGTGAGGATTACAACATGAATCAACATTTTTTACAATCAACCGCCTGGCAAGCCTTTCAAGAGTCACTCGGCCGCACCACCTTTCGCGATAGCGGCCCAGGTTGGGAATATCTGGCTATCCTGGAGCGCAGCACCGGCAACTCCCGCCTCTACTGCCCGTACGGCCCGACTGCCGATGACGAACATTCGCTAGCGGCAGCCCTTAATTCCCTAGCTCACCTTGGCAAAAAACATCATGTCACTTTCCTGCGCGTCGAGCCAACCAACCTCGACCTTGCTGCTTATCTCCAAGCTCACGGTTGGAAAAAGGTCACCTACCAAAAGCTCCAGCCCGAGCATTCGCACGTCATCGACCTGACCCAGCCGCAAGACCAGCTGATTGCCCATATGGCGCAGCCAGTCCGTAATGTGTACCGCAATTATCATAAAAAAGGCATTGTCGTCCACCGCTCGACTGACCCGCACGACATTGATATCTTACTGAAATTTGTCCACGAGATCGCTCAGCACCGCGGCATTACACCGCATCCTGATAGTTATTTTCGCCAGCAAGCCACCACCCTCTTCCCGCTCGGCGCAGCCACATTGTACTACGCTGCCCTTGACGATCAGCCCATCGCCGCCGCCCTGTTTTATCACAGCAGCGACACACTATATTACGCCCACGCTGGCGCCTCGTCAGACCCAGCTCACCGCAAGCTCAACGCTGGCACTGCCCTACTGGCCGAGGCAATCATTGACGCTCAGCAGCGCGGATTAACCAAAGCCGACCTCTACGGCATCGCCCCCGACGGCGCCGACAAGAGCCATCCGTGGGCTGGCTTCACCAAGTTCAAACGTTCATTTGGTGGACATGATGTCACCTTTGCCGGCGCTTGGGATTTGCCATTACAGCATAGCCGCTACTGGCTGTACCGCGCCTACCAAACACTGCGTTAAACACCCCCAAATAGCCATCATCCGCAGTTTTATCGCCCCTATTTCTGTGGTATAATTGACTTGGTAATATAACCGCGTGGAGAGATAACCTATGCCTATTGTCCGAGTTTTCACGTGAAAAATCTCGACAGTGGCGATGCTCACTTTTCACGTGAAAAGTAGGGATTATTCATGCAGCTAGCCAAACAATACACGCCAAACGATTACGAGCCAACCATCTACGCCATGTGGGAAACCAGCGGCGCATTAGAGCCAGCTGGTGTCGGCAAGCCATATTCCATTGTCATGCCGCCGCCCAATGCCAATGGTAACCTACACATCGGCCACGCGCTTGATATGAGTTTGAAGGATATTATGATCCGCTATCACCGCATGAAAGGTGACGACACGGTATTTATTCCCGGGGCAGATCATGCTGGCTTTGAAACATGGGTGGTCTATGAAAAAGAACTAACAAGGCAGGGGAAAAGTCGCTTTGATTTTTCACGTGAACAGCTATACGATCAGGTTTGGCAATTTGTTGAAGAAAAACGCGGTAATATGGAGCTGCAGCTGCGAGCACTGGGGGTCAGCGCCTCTTGGCGACATCTGACCTTTACACTGGATGATAAGGTCATCACTACAGTGTATGATACCTTCAAACAGATGTGGGATGACGGTCTGATCTACCGCGGTGAACGAATTGTTAACTACTGTACTGTCCACCAAACCAGTTTTGCTGACATCGAGGTTGAACATAAAAATGAAAAAGGGAAGTTGTGGCGAATCGCTTACCCGACGCTGGATAAAATCGGCGAGATCGTAGTCGCTACTACGCGACCAGAGACCATGCTCGGTGACGTGGCGGTGGCTGTTCATCCGGATGATGAGCGCTACAAACATCTCATCGGTACGCGAATTTTACTGCCAATTACCGACGAGGAAATCCCGATCATCGCCGACGAGTACGTCGATATGAATTACGGTACTGGCGCAGTAAAGATCACGCCAGCACACGACCCAAATGATTTCGAGATGGCAAAGCGCCACAATTTGCCGCTCAAACAAATCATTAGCCAAGAGGGAACAATGATCAATGTGCCACCACAATTCTTGGGCCTAACACCAACGGAGGCTCGCACCCGCATCCTGGCAGCCCTAGAAGCCATGGAGCTACGCCGCGGCGAGTCAGACATTGAACACGCTGTCGGTCATTGCTACAAGTGTGGCACCGTCATTGAACCAATGGTGAAAGAGCAGTGGTTTATCAAAATGCAGCCACTGGCTAAGCCAGCCATTGAGGCACTGGAGAAGGGGGAAATTACCTTCCACCCAGCCTCAAAGCGTAAAGAGCTCATCGCCTACCTGGAGCAACTCAAGGATTGGAATATCTCTCGACAAATCCCATGGGGCATCCCAATCCCAGCGTTTGTTAATGAAACCGACTCAAACGACTGGATCTTTGATACTCGAGTGACAGAAAAACGTATTGTTGTAAATGGCACAACATACATCAGAGAAGAAGACACCTTTGACACCTGGTTCTCATCTGGGCAGTGGCCGTACATCGTTACCGATTATCTCAATGGCGGGGAACTAGCCAAATACTTCCCAACCAGCTTGATGGAAACTGGTATGGACATCATGCGGGCATGGGTATCACGCATGATTATGCTCAGTCTGTACCGCACCGGTAAACTGCCGTTCAAGGACGTTTATCTGCATGGTATGGTCAACGACGAACACAACCAAAAAATGTCCAAATCCAAAGGTAACGTCATCAACCCAATGGAATTGGTGTCGGAATTCGGCTCAGACGCCACCCGCATGGGTATCATCGCCGGCCGCGCACCAGCCCAACATCAGGCCTTCAATAGAGGTGCGGTCATCGCTGCTCGCAACTTTTGCAACAAGTTATGGAACATTGCTCGCTTTGTTGAAGCACAAATTGGCGACGATCACGTCATTGTGCCACTGGAGCCACAAACCCCAGCTGACCACTGGATTATCCGTCAACTAAACGACGCAGCCAACAACATCGCTGTTCGCTTGGAGCAATACCGCTTTTCTGAGGCCGCCGAAACCGTCTATCACGCTATTTGGGACGACTTAGCCGATTGGTACATCGAATCGTCAAAAACCGCTATCAACCGCCCATTACTGTCATGGGCGCTGGCAACCAGCTTGAGAATTACTCATCCATTCGCACCATTCGTCACTGAGACAATTTGGCAGACCCTCAACTACACCGACGGTATTCTGATGCGCGACTCTTGGCCAACACCAGAACAATACGACGAGATTGAGGCTGAACAATTTGAACGAATCAAAGAATTAGTCTCCGAAGGTCGCTGGGTGATCACGGAGCTACCAGGCAATAAAAAATATCGCTTACTGTACGGCAATGACAGTTTAGTCAAAGAAAACGCTGACACCATCAAACATCTCATGCGCCTTGCCTCAATTGAACACACCGATCAACCACGTGGCCTCAGGTTGGCCGCAGCCAATAGGGAGGTATGGCTGGATATCGATGATGAAACGCTTTACCAGCACCAAACCGAGCTAGAAATGCGCCTCAACAAAGCCCGACAAACCTTATCGGGCCTCCAGGCACGACTAGATAATTCAACCTATGTCGAAAAAGCACCAGCCTATCTCGTCGAGGAAACCCGCCAGCAACTGGCCGAGCAGGAAAAACTTATCCAGCGCCTTATCAGTGAGCTCGAAGTGATCAGCTTGCGCTAACCGGATCAACCATTAATCGATGTCCGTCAATGTCGCCGTCGCCACCACGACTGGAGAGTTTGATGTGTAGGTGCTTACGATCAGTGCTGCGAGGCGTCGTTCGCGGATGGGCTCGACCGTCTTTTAGCACTCCCGAAAAATCATGGTGATCAGAGTGAGTATGCGGCGAGGAATGAGGCTTGCTGTGATGGTCATCATCGACCTGATACGTGTCATTCATACTCTGCCAAGCAGAGATGACTGCCTTATCAACATTCGTATCGTGTAAAAACACCCCGAGGCTGGTTGATAAGCCAAACGCCATGGTGGCAGTGGTGATAATTTGTGGTAAATACTTCATATTCTATTTGTGTTTATTTCTATGGAATTTAGCCATAGCAATGTTAGGATAATAGCATAAGGTTTTTATTTTGTCAATAATATTTTCTTATTTATTATCATAATTCTCACTGGGGCATCTCGTCGCTACCCATTCTACCCATCCAATAAATCAATAAAAAAGCCCCGGATACACCGAGGCCTCGACAACGTAACTCTGGCGGAGGAGGGGAGATTCGAACTCCCGCTACAGATCTCTCCGTACTAACGATTTAGCAAACCGTCCCCTTCAGCCACTTGGGTACTCCTCCACGAGCTAAAAATAGTGTATCATAGAAGCAGTAGTCTGGCTAGCCCTACGGCCAGCAGACTAACGACAAAACTTGACAACAAATGTAATAAAGAGGATAATAACGCGCATGAAGAGGTTTTTCGCAGGTATCGCTAGTATCATGTTAACCATCGGTGTCGGCACAGTGGTTTTGAGCACTCCAGTGTTTGCACTCGGCGAAGGTGGCGTCACTCGCGGCATTAATGATGCGCGTGGTGATGGTGTACCAACCAACCTAACCAATGGCGACAGCTCACTGGTGAAAAAAATTATCAACATCATGCTGTATTTCATTGGTATTCTCGCCGTAGTAATGCTAATCTTTGGTGGTTTTCGCTACGTTGTTTCTAGCGGCAATAAGGATGCTGTCACCTCGGCAAAGAACACAATCCTCTATGCTATCATTGGTCTACTCGTCGCCCTGTTCGCTTACGCCATCATTCAATTTGTCCTCAATACAGTAGTTGGTCTCAGCGGCAACTCCACCAACGTATAGTAGATCATGCCGCTCATGGTATACTAGACATATGGAAGAGCAGCCACACACAACCGACACTGAGAACACCCGTCAAGACACGGCCCAACCGATAACTGATTTGTCGCAGCCCATCGCCTGGCAGGCTCCCGAGGGTGTGCAAATCCACCGCACAACAGGCTGGTATGTCGCTGTTGGTTTGGTAGTGCTTGCTTTGATGGCGCTGGCAATTTTTGTTTTTAATAGCTGGACGTTCGCGATTTTGCTGCCGATTATGGCGGTGGCGCTCATACTGCTTAGATCAAAGCCATCAGTGATGATCAATTACGCGATCAGTCCAAAGGGTGTTTACGTTGCCGACCGCTTGTATGATTTTAGTGAGTTTCGGGCCTTTGGATTGGGTCAAGACGGCGATCAACACTCGGCAATTTTACTACCCGTCAAGCGCTTCTCACCAGCACTGACCATCTATTTTTCTGAAGCCGAGGGTGAAGCAATCGTTGATATGCTGGGGGCGCGGCTGCCAATGCAGGAAATCGCACCAGATGCGCTCGAGAAGCTCATTCGGATCATCAGGCTATAGCTTGCCCCGGACTAACGGGTGTGTTAGAATACAAAAGTTCATTGCCGCTGGTAGTGAAAGCACTTTATATTTTTGTTATAGCCAATCGGTTTTACCGAAAGGCTGTATGCACCCGTAGCTCAGCTGGATAGAGCGTTGGCTTGCGGAGCCAAAGGTCGTACGTTCGAATCGTGCCGGGTGTACCATTTTAATTTGGAGAGGTGCAGGAGTGGTTGAACTGGCCGCTCTCGAAAAGCGGTATGGGGCAACCCATCGAGGGTTCGAATCCCTCTCTCTCCGCCAGAATCTAGTCGCTACGATTAATTGGAAGGGTGACCGAGTGGTTGAAGGTACCGGTCTTGAAAACCGGCGTGCGCTAACACGTACCGAGGGTTCGAATCCCTCCCCTTCCGCCAGACACGATATCATGAGAGAAAGATTAGAAACATTAGTCAAGCAGGGGGTCGCTACGATAGCGGCCCTCGCTTCATTAGCGCTATCGGCGTCCAGCCGCCCGAGCATTTCGCCCGAACAAGCCGAGCACACCTACGTCGTCGGCATGGGTGATTCAGTCGCCAGCGGGGCAGGGCTAGGAAATTACGACGACACAACAACAGAGTGCCGGCGCTCACCAGAAGCGTACGCGCGGCAACTCAAAGCATTCGGCATTCCCTCAGGTAACATCACCCTCGTGGCCTGTCGCGGCGCCGGGCCAGAACATATCTCCAGCCAGCAGTTTGACGACCAGCCGCCGCAACTCAACGCCCTTGGCCCCGAAACCGATATCATCACCCTGACACTTGGCGCCAATATGGTTGATCTCAACGTAGTATTCGACGCCTGTTTGCACGAACGGTGTGGCACACGCAGCGAGATGTATATCGATGTCTTTCGCCGACTGTACTCAGACGAATATCGTCAGTCGCTTGAGCAAGCCTACCGCTCTATTCTTGAACATGCCCCCAACGCCCAGCTATACATCAACCTCTATACCACGCCCATCCAGCCACGCAACATCTGTCCAACGATTATCAATAACGACACCGATCATTTTGTCTCTAGTTTTATTGAGACAGTTAATCAAGCCATCCGCGACGTCGTAGCCAACATGCACGAGCCGCGCATCACTCTGGTCGAGCCGCCAAGAGACGTCGATGCCTGCGCCACATTCGGCCTTGGTGTGGTGGCCGAGGGTGACGATGTAGGTCATCCGACCGCTTATATTCACCGCCAAATCGCCAAAGCGACTGCCGAAGCTATCCTGCACAATAATAACGCTCCGCCGAAGGCCCACACGTGAAAATTACTATTCTCACCATTGGCAAGCGGCACGAGCCCTGGGTAGAGCCGGGCATTAGGCGCTTCTTAGAGCGCCTCAGAGCGCCATTCGCCGCAGAAATGATCATCATCCCACATTCCGGCCAAATCGGCGACAGAGCACGCCAGGATGAGTCAGAGCGCCTAATGTCTCGCCTCAAACCGCACGACTTCGTTATTCTCCTCGACGAGCGCGGTCACAACCTGAGTTCACCAGAATTATCACGGCTCATCCTCGATCATACCGATCAACACATTGTCATTATCATTGGGGGAGCGTATGGCGTCACCGAGACACTTCATCAGCGAGCCGATATCATTTGGTCGCTATCACGCCTGGTATTTCCACACCAGCTGGTACGACTCATCCTCGCCGAGCAGCTGTACCGCGCCCAAGAGATCGCTCGGGGCAGTGCGTATCATCACGACTAGGGTTTACCTCATCGTTTATAGCAGCCTTTTTATCGTTCCCCTGGCGAGCGATAACCCCCACACGAATATCCCGCGCACCAGCCGCTCGTAGCATTTGGGCTGCCGCCTTGATCGTTGAGCCAGTAGTGAAAATATCATCCAAGATCAGATAGGGAACATCAGACCGAACGCCACGTGCGCGGAAAAACCACTGCGCCTGCTTTCGACGCTCAGTCGCCGAGCGAGCATAATGCTGTGTTACATTCGTCTGTCTGACCAGTGGCCGTTCGACCCTCAGGCCTCGCCGCCGAGCAAACTGCCGGGCGACCAGCAACATATGATCATAGCCGCGCTTACGAATGTTGGTAGGAGCTGTCGGCACCGGCACAACCACCGTTGATGCATCGTATTCTGGGAGCAATTCGTCTAGAAGCCGAGCCAATACACTACTAACAGCACGCACGCGATGAAACTTATAATCATCAATCAGCCGCGCCACCACGCCTCGTCGCCACAACACACAGTCTAGCGCCTTATAGGGCAGGGCGTGTCGCCGACACATATTGCCACTAGCGCACGGCTGCCCACAAATCACACAGACCCGGTAGCGACTCCGCTTCACCGACCCAAGACACAACTGACATAAAAGTGAGCCAGTCACACCACAACCATAGCAGTGATGTGGTGCAATGCATGATAATAGCATATCAAGAGGCATTTTTCGCTTTTTCGCCTTTCACTATTGATTATAACGCACATAACCGTTATACTAATAGGTGATATTGTCAATCAGCCTATAAAGGCGGAGGAAACATGGCACGCAAAAACGACGATTTGTTAATTGAAGATGAGCTAACCGCAGCCTTCTTGAATGATGATCTGGCTAACGACGCGCCGCAACCAGCCACACCTGCTGCTGCAGCACCGGCTAGCGCGACGCCCGCTCCCGACGATGACTGGGAAGATGAAGCCGATGATCTCATGGGGCAGCTAGCAGTTGATGTATTTGAGTCAGAAACCGAACTCATCATTAAGGCACGAACTGCTGGTGTCGATCGCAATGATTTGGACGTCAGCATCTCAGATGGTATTCTAACAATTAGTGGCACATTATCAAGTGGCGACGAAACTGATGTCAGCAACTGGCACATCCAAGAATGTTACTGGGGTGAGTTCAGTCGCACCCTGGCACTGCCGGTCGCAGTGAACGAAGAGGGCGTCAAGGCCGAGCTCAAGGACGGTGTACTCACCATCACTTTCGAGAAAATTAAACAAGAACGTGCCAAGAAAATCCAAGTTCTCTAGTTTATAAAAATTAAAAAAGCATTTATAGACTTTAAAACCACAAAAACTAACCCCCGGACAATACCGGGGGTTAACTGTTTGGTCTAATCCCTATGAGCCAACACCACTGGATGTGATGAGGACGAAGTTAACGATGGCGTAGGCAAAGATTGCTACCACCAGACCGATCACTGCATACATGATGGTGTTTTTGGCAGTGGTCACCTTGTTGGAGTCGCCAGCCGACGTAGTATAGAGGATACCACCCCAGATTAGCATCACTACTGATAGAATACCAACAAAGTAGAGGATACCGTTGACAACGTTCTTGACAAGATCATTTGGCCTATCAACGCCAGAAGCCGCACCTTCACCCTTGGCAGCCTCTGCACCCTCCCTGAGGGTGTATTGTGCATTTGCTACCGGCACCGTTGCAAACGCCAGCACGGTCATAGTGAGTACACCGGCGATCATAATTTTGAGTTTATTCATTTATTGATTCCTTGTTTACCGTTAATGTCACTTCAGCTGTTATTTTATCATTATTTGGCTACTTAAACAAGCCAAAGACCCAGTTAACAATAGCATACGACATGACCACCACGACGATGCCAATTACCGCGTACATGATGGTATTTTTGGCAGTAGTTGCTTTTTGACTGTCACCTGATGAGGTAATGTACTGAAAGCCACCCCAGATCATAACAATAACCGACACTGCTCCGACAAAGTAGAGGAAAATATTAACCACCTCAGTGATGGTCGTACCGATGGGTTTTGTGCTCATCTCATCTGTGCGAGCTACCTCAATGCCTTTGCTAAACTGAGCCGACACAGACGGCACGGCAATTGGCGCTACAGCAGCCATAATAGCAACTACCAGCGACAAAGTGGCGGCTATGAGGGGCTTTCTATATCGTTTCATACGTATCTCCTTTTCTTATATTTTGCCAAACACAAAATCAACGATGGCGTAGGATAGGAGCGCCACTGCAACACCGATCACTGCATACATGATAGTTGATTTAGCTGTTTTAACCTTATTAGAGTCGCCAGCCGAAGTTACATACTGAAAACCGCCGACGATTATCATAATGACCGAAATGGCCCCAAGAATTAACAAAATCGCATCAATAAGATTCTTGAATAGCGGCTGCACTGTTGCGCCACGGTTCTTACAAACCTCACCACTAGAGCCAGAGCAGGCACCATAAATATCCACGTTTTGAGCAGATACATTTGACACCACCACAAGCGGAGTGATGAGCGCTGCTATCATAATACCGATAACTACTACGAGTTTTTTCATATTGCCGATCCTTTCATGCCACTGATGACAAAGTTAGTGATGAGAAATGCGGAGAGGATGATAACAATGCCAATGACAGTACCGAGAATAGTGTTTTTTGCCTTGGTGAGCTTGTTGGTATCACCGCCCGAATTGGCATAGTTAATACCAGCTAGCACTAACATCAAAATTGCAATCGCCCCGGCAAAGAAATACACCGTATTGAGAATACCACCTAGTGCATCAGCCGAAGCATCATTTGTTGGAATACCCAACGAGTCTGGTGATCCTAGTACACCGGCTACAAATCGCATCATGATCGTGGCAACCCCAATCCGTCGGCTACGATGTTCACCAATGCCACTGAGGCAATAGCAATCACCAGGCCAATCGCCGCATTAATCACCGTCTTCATACCATTAGCCATCTGTCCTGGTTCGCCATTGCTCGTCAAGTACAAAAAGCCACCATATATCACAAAGCCGACCGTCACAAAGCCCGCCAGCTGCAACAGATCCTCAACAACATTCAGTATCGCCCGCCAGATAAAGCCATTGAGTGTAGTGTGGTTACTCGGATCATTCTGGGCGCGCTTATCGTTATTGTCGACAATCGCTTTGAGATTACAATCCGACTTGGTCAGCCCATCGTACCACGGCTTGAGCGTCAAGATGTTGCCACCACAAGCTGCGCTGGCCGGGGTTGCCTGAACCACTGACAGCATCAGCGACCCCGTAACCATTAGTCCAAGCGCAATGACAATATGTTTCATCAGAACACCCCTCCCGGGATCAGGAAATTGGTGATAGCTACAAAAAATGCAAATATGATGAGGCCGACCGTAGTGTTAACCCAAAGTTCTTTGGCTTTTTTGATATTATCCGGACTACCACCGGCTGCAGAATAGAGGATACCGCCATATATCACCGTGCCAACCGCCAGGATGCCGATACCACCAGTCATGATCTGGATAACCATTTTGATGATACCGAGAATAGCAGTATCGCCAGTCGCGCCATTACAATTAATAATTGCTGTGTCCGCCCCACCGCATTTGCTCTGGGCAAGCGCAATATCAGTAGCCAGCACAGTACCGCACACAGCAGTTGCGAGAAGAGTAGCAGTAATGAGAATATTTCTTTTTGTCATAACAATCTCTTACCCTAAATTGTAAAATAGTGATGGGAAAAATGCAAACGATTTCTTGAAAAAGCCATAAAAGTTTGCTATCATACAAAAAGTTATGCGCCCGTAGTGAAGTTGGCCTATCACGCCTCCCTGTCACGGAGGAGATCGCCGGTTCGAATCCGGTCGGGCGCGCCAGAATGAGAATGTTACTACCCGAGCAGCCCATCTTTGTAGAACAAGGGCTGTTTTTGTTTGCGTTATTGCCGTTAGGGTATTGCTAAATTTACAGAATGTGTTACAATGATACTATTCAGAGTTTAACTTATCTACTCTGAGGTGGATTAAAACTACTCTATGACTGGCCACCGGCCAGAGAAAGGACTCCAAGCGTTATGGCAGGAAAACACAACCATGACCCAAGTAGTTCAGATAATGTAAGGGAAGGGTTATCTCTTTGGGAGAAAGCCAAGGATGGGACTAAGAAGTTTGTCGTAAAATGTATGGCCAGCTTTGCCATCGTAGGCACCGCGCTAGGTGTTACAGGCTGCGGTAGGGGCGATCGTATAGCAGTACCGGAAAGTCCATCAGTGAGTGCTTCGCTAGACCCATCAGAGTCGCCATCCGCCTCACCATCAGCAACTGAAAAAACTGTTGATCCAAAAGATCTAGCCGATGAGAGATATGATCGAGTTAGGGAAGAGTTCAAAGATATAACCCCCGAGAGGTTTGCCAACCTTCCACTCGAAAAACGCCTGGTACCGTATAAGGAGGCTCTTGCGCAGGCAGAGGCATGGGGGAGTACCAAGAGTCCAAATAATGACTTGTATAATCCGTCGGGGGCGGCCGTTAAGCCTGGCAAACACTGCACAGAGCCTGCATCGGAAACAGACTCCGCTGAAGAAGTCGCAGCCAAAATACTCGGTCCTGTGGTTACAGGTTTCGATACTGGTCCATGGGATCCTGACTTTGCAAGAATGGTGACATCTGCAGCGTTTTATGGGAATCCTGAGCTAAGGAAATCGGCTCTAGATGATATGCTACGCAACGGAAAGATATCAACTTCAGAATATGCCGCCAGAAAGACTATTGTGGCACTCCTGGATGCTAAGGATAAGAAGGAAGAGAGTGGCTATCAAAAAAATATACCCGGCTCCAAAATGTTTAAGGTACTAAAGGTAAGGTTTGCAGAAGCCGAGCCCTATGTGGATCCAAAGACTGGCGAAACACTACCAACGAAAGGCCTCCAGCTTGTTTATGAATCAACAATTACTGAGGGCGTAACTACTGGTTCTCTTTTCAGGGTAGTCAAGAATGGTGATCTGTGGCAAATTGTCGACGACAAGGTTACCGGTTATACTAGTGTCAATTCCTAGGGTGGTTAAGCCGTATTGATATCTTAAAAAGGAGGGGATTGAGCCCCTCCTTTTTGAATTCACCGTATAAGCATGCTACTATACTATACATAATGCTTACGCAAAAAAAGACCCCGCAGCAACGTATTCGTATTACCTTGGTTGGGTTGGCTGCGCTATTGGTCGTTCCGATGCTCATGACGTTTTTTGCGCTGTCGCCGACCGCTAGTGCAGCTCGGGCGCACCTTGATTATTCTCCATACCTCCCCCAGGTGAAGCAGCGCACACTTGCTCTTGCTATGGGTAGTTGCATTAGCAATAATCTCGGTTTTGGGGATAATCTCAGCGCCGGAAATGTTGCCAGTGGCGACTGGGGGGGTATACATGTTCCACACGTCAGTCCGGTTCTTGATCCAGACGGAGATGCGAAGTTTGATTGTAAGCAAACGGTTGCAGCCGCACGAGACGCCTTTGGCTACAGTTCTTTTACCGACATGTTCTGTGCGTTAAAAGGGGAATGGCGAGACGACGCCAACCTTGACTGTATTAGCAATATCGTTAAGCCAGAATATAGCGGTAGTAAGTGGAATATACCAACTGACAGAGACAAGTATGCGGTTGAGGTTCTTGAGAAAAAGGCCGGCAGGAGTCTTAAGTTTGATTCAGCGTCAGTCAACTACTCTATGGCGATGGCAACACTATTAACAAAGCAAAACGCTGGATGCAAGGCGGAGTGGAGGGGGTATGACAGCGGAGATGACGCCGCAAGTAACGATATTAAAGCCGACCAGCGTAATAAAAAAATAGCCGTTGCTCTAACCGATGGCTCAACAGCCTATGGGTATTACTATATCCCTGATGCTAATAAAAATATTCCAATGTTCCAAGATATCGCATCACCCTACAATGCACCACGAGGCGCAAGCTCAATGATGTCATGTGGGCAAATTGCACAGTGGGCATCAAACAACGCTGAAGCAGCCGCAAAATCAGCAAAAACCGAAGCCGCTGAAAACACCAGTAAAGCCATTTATGATGCTCTCTTAAAAAAATGTCTTGAGAAAACTGGTGCTGGTGCTGGTGGTGCAGCAGAACGAATATGCAGACAACAAGTCGATAGCTGGATGAGTGCCTGTAAAGATAAGGTGCCGTCAAGTGGTGCGGTGGCAAATTCTGACGAATACATAACGTGTGTTGCTAAACAGTCAAACTATACCAAGGATGAGATAAAAGGTGTTCTTTCCGGAATCTCCGCCGACTCCCCCTCTGGGCAAAGTGATGGCAACGAGAAAAGTCCAGAGTGTGCCGTTAAAGATCTTGGTTGGCTCATCTGTCCGGTTGTTAACTTCCTGGCCGATGTCGCAGACGCGGCTTTCGCCATGATCGCCGATAACTTCCTAAAGCTTGAGCCAGGCCTCAGCTCTGGAGGCGAGGTCCAGGCAGCCTGGGGAATTATGCGCAACATCGCCAATGGTGCATTTATCATTATGTTCCTAGCAATTATCATCTCACAGCTCACTGGCTTTGGTATCTCAAACTACGGCATCAAAAAGATGCTGCCACGGCTCATCATCGCCGCAATCCTGGTGAACTTATCGATTTACATCTGTCAAATTGCCGTTGATCTATCTAATATCCTTGGTTATAGTCTGCGCGTTGGCCTTGGTAACATCGGTGACGAGATTGCCCGAGCAAATGAAATTTTTCAATCAGGTCAAGGGCGTGCTACCTGGGGAGGCTTTGCATTAACCATCCTTGCCGCAGGCACGGCCGGAATTCTCGCCCTTGCAGTCTTGATAGGAGCACTCGTTTCAGGGTTAGTTGTGATGGTAACTGTTGCCGCCCTATTGATCGCCCGTAAAGCACTCATCGTCATCCTTATTGTTATCTCACCGCTGGCTTTTGTCGCTTTTCTCCTGCCAAATACCGAAAAACTATTTAGTAAATGGCGCTCGATCTTCGTAGGCTTACTCATGGTCTTTCCGACAATCGGCCTGCTGTTCGGTGGTGGCATACTAGCAGGAGCTGTCGTTAAGGCTGGGGGTGGCAACGATACGGTCATGCAAGTCGTTGGTGAGCTCATCAAAGTTCTGCCACTCATCGCTGTATGGAGCGTTCTCAAAAAAGCCATTGATGTCGCTGGGTCAATCGGCCAACACATTAATAATGCCGGTGGTAGCCTCGGTGGCGGCGCCAAAAACTGGGCAAAAAACAAATACGACAACTCACGACTTGGTGAAATGGAAAAATTCCGCAGGCAGCGACAGCAACGCCGCAAGGCCCTCATGCGAGCCGGAGCATGGGAGGGTGACGGGGCTATCGACCGGATACCTTGGATTGGAAGAAATGCAAGAGCCAGACGCAGCAAGGCGTTCAATGAAAGTGCCTTTGCAAACAACCGCTTCCTCGGAGGAGACTATGGTATTCGCAGCGCTGCCGAAGGTCAAGATGCGGTCGACGACGAAGAGCGCAAGACAGCAGAGCGTATGCTTGATTATCGGTACAATGGCGATGCAGCTGCTGCACTGAGGGGTGCTGGAGACAACGAAATACTTAAACACATTGCCTTTAAGAAACTAGAGTCAACTGGTAAGCGCGGCGCCGAACAAATGTATGAATATCTCCAGGGTGGCGGAACCATTAGTAACCGCCGCATGGCGGAAACTCTCACTAGAATGAAGGATGACCACGCCGGCCTGTTTGAAATGGGTAGAACGGCCATCGACCAAATGGAACAGGACGGAGCAACCTCAGTCAGCTTTAGTCAGCAACAAATGGCCGAGTTGACCGCCAAGGGAGTCCACGGGTTAAGCGATGCAAAATTGGCACGACAGTCATCTGCTGCAGTTAAGGTTGCTGGTGAAACTGAATTCACCAAGAAGGGTCAGAAAATGGTCGGTATTTCTGCCGAGCGGGCAGCCTCCCTACTTGATAATGAGCTCATTAACACTTCAATATCGGGCAGCACTCGTGTCGAGTTTGAGAAGATACGAAACGGCGGCACAGGAACTAATGAGATCAGAATACCTCACGATACTGCACCGTCAAACAATATTACCGAAGCAATTCCATCGGACACCCCAACAGGGAGAACATTCGTCGCAGGAACGGGCAGGGAGCCATCTTCATCTTCGACACCGCCAGATAATCAAAATAATCGCAATACTTGATACGCCGCTAACCATGGTTGGCCAAAACCATTGACTTTTCTCTATAAAAATGCTACCATTATCAGCAATGGAGTGGTTACGTTCACAAGAGCGGTCATCAATGCGATGGTTGCAGTGGTTTATGTTGCTGGCAGTGGGCCTCCTAGTCAGTATTTTTTTGAGTACCGTTGTAATTTCAGGTCAGGCATCAGCAGCGGACGCAAAGTGGGACAGCAGTAGAATATCTTACGACAACGAGACATTTGAGCGAGTTTCTGATGTTGATAAAATCAAGGCTCTCGACCTCGGGACAGACCAAATAGTTTATATGCCCAAGAAAACCGTGGCCAACAACCAAGATATTCGGGTTATTCACTTTGCGACAACAGGCGACCTTGGATCAATGACCTCGGTGTCCCTAACAACATTTACGTATACCCCACCAAACACCTACACAAAGAAAGAGTCGACCACACTATCAATCGACCCACCGAGCCAAAACTCTGCATCTTCGTGTGAAGTTGCTGGCGGTATCGGCTGGATTCTTTGTCCTGTTTCGGCGTGGTTGGCTAGCTCCATCGACTGGATGTTTGGAGTACTCAAAAGCTTTCTCGTAGTGCCACCGCTCCAGACGGGTAATCAGACCAGCGGTATCTTTCTGGCCTGGAATATCGTTCGCAATATCGCTAACAGTATCTTTATCATCATGTTCATAGTTATTATTTATTCGCAAATTACTTCTATGGGCATCTCCAATTATGGCATCAAAAAGATGTTACCTCGGTTAATTATCGCGGCAATACTGGTTAATCTGTCATTTCATGTCTGTGCTATACTCCTCGACCTATCAAACATCGCCGGAAGTGCGCTCCAAGACATGTTCATGAATATTCGTAACACAGTCGCTACCCTGGGTGGATCTGCGCCAGCATCTGAACCAATGACCTGGCAAGAGGTCACCTTCCAGATTTTGGGAGGTGCCGCCGGCGGTGCGGCGCTGGCTGCCGGAATCGTCATGCGGGCCGAGCTACTTCCTTTTATTGTGCCACTTTTGAGCGGCATTGGACTCGTTATCCTTCTCGTTGTTATCATTATGGCCGCCCGTCAGGCGTTAATTGTTATTTTGATTATCATTTCACCGCTGGCTTTTGTGGCTTACTTGCTGCCGGGGACAGAAAAGTGGTTTGATAAATGGAAAGATGTCTTCTTGACGATGCTGATATTTTTCCCGGGGTTTGCAGCAGCGTTTGGCGGGGCACAGCTCGCAGGCTCAGTCATTATGCAAAACGCTGCAGGGCCGAACGGGGCGGTGATGTATATCCTCGGCATGGCAGTCCAGATCGCACCACTCGCCCTGACACCACTGATGCTTAAACTGGGTGGCGGACTCCTCAGCAAGTTCACCGGTCTCGTTAACGACCGCAGTAAGGGCTTATTTGACCGATCTAAGAACTGGGCAAAAGAGCAGAGTGAGACTATTAAACACAAAAAGTTCAACAAGCGTCCAGACAGCAAATTTACCCCAACGGCATGGCGACGCAGGCTGGCGCAGTCGTCGCAAAACCGTAAGGATAGGCTCAAAGATCTGCAAGATGAATCTGATGTTATACGAAAGGGGACTGGTTCCTATGCTAAGATTGATCAATACCGACGGATGGTTAACGAAGATAAAAAGGCTAGCGAGGGTCGGTTAGAGGCCGCTTGGGGCAATCATCTGATGTCTAATTCCGCCGCCTTTGACCGATACGCACAAGCACAATCATGGTCTGAGCAGGCTGAGGCTTCTAAGGGAGCGGCTGACACTTATTATAAGTCGATGCGGGCTCTCAAGCCTACCCAGACTAATGAGTTGTCTTCGTCGTTCCAAGAAAGCCTGGAGCGTGCCCGAGGGGCAGCACAGCAAGTGGCTCTCCAGGGCCTGCAGAACGCCTCATCGCAGCGTGTTGCTGATGATCGATGGGCAAATGAACTGAAAGAAAACGAGACAATGCGCAACCTGGCCGGACAGGTCGAACAAATATACTTCGGCGACAGTCGCGGCGCCGATCGAGCAATTGCCATGGCAGAACAAACGCTCAGCAATGCCTACAACGAGGGCGTCGAGAGCGCAAATCGCTTGCTTGATCGATACAATGCCGATGAGTTTGATATGGTAGATATGGCTCTTGGCGCTATCGGTAGCGAGGTCAAGGGTATCACCGTTACCAGGGATGTCAAGGCTGCATCACTTCGTCGTGTTCTTGGCGGTAAGAATGTTAAGGCTATTAAATCGTTAACGAGCCAGCTTGATTTTGCCCATCTTGACGATGCCCTCGCCCAGGAAGCTGGCGACGCCCTCAAGAACAGCCCAGCACGACCGTTCTGGATCGGATCTTCAACTGCCAATAAGATTAAAATTAACGATATGCCGTGGTCTGGCCAAGAATTTATCACCCAAACAACCATCAAGGCACTGAGCGAGGACAAATTATCAACCGAAGGCCTGGTCACGCAAGACGCTGTCTATCTTAATACCTTGGCCGATATGATTGAAAACTCCAGCTTCCGAGGACAAATTTCACAACAGCATCTTCAGATTTTGCGCGATCGAATAAATGAAGTACGGACGGCTCCGCAGTACAGTGGTCGTATTGGCGAAAGTATCGGTGCAATTAAGCGAATGGAGGCGGCCCTTTCATATCTGCCACCAACAGAAACTTGAGTTAATCTGCTATAATAATACTCAATGGCCGTCTACAAAGTTCCTCAGGATGTGGAAGCTGATGACAAGCTGCTCGGGCCGTTTAGCTTCAAGCAGTTCATTTTCTTGATCATCGCGGTCGGAATGGTTGCGCTAGCATGGGGCCTATTCTCGGTGCTGCCGCCATTGGCGATCATCCCGGTGCCAATTGCGCTATTTTTCGGGGCATTAGCCTTACCGCTACGCAAGGACCAGCCAATGGAGGTTTATCTCGCAGCAGTTATTTCATTTATACTTAAGCCCAAGCAACGACTGTGGCGAGCCGATGGTATTGAGCGAATGGTCGAAGTCATTGCTCCGCGTATCGAGGAAAAGCAATATAGCAAGGGGTATGACCAAGCAGAAGTTAATCGCCGACTGTCATATCTGGCGACGCTGGTAGATACACACGGCTGGTCGGTGCGTGGCGTCAGCAATCCAAACAGTTCGGTGGGGGGAAGCTCAATGCAAGCAGACTGGTATAACGAGGCTCAGACCGCCCAAGATCCACTCGACCCGAGTAGCAAGACAGCGCGTGCTTTTGAAACACTCATCGAGCGGGCCGACGAGAAGCGCCACGATGAAATTGTACAGCAAATGCAGCGAGCTCAAACCACACAAACTACACAGACCGCCCAAGATGACCAAACACCCTTACCACAAACCTCAACCTTCAATCCATACCCAGCCATGCAGCAATCTATTATTACACCCATCAGCGAGCGACAACCTACACCAGCCGACGCCAACCAAGCCGCGCCCTCTAGCACGCCACCCGTTTCACCTGCTATAATGGACTTAGCGCGCAATCACAGCGACCTGTCAGTTGCCTCACTGCAGCGGGAGGCTGGACGCATCCAAAAAGAACATGACAAGGAAGTGGTGATTTCGCTTCACTAGGTGGGATGTCTATGCAATCAGATCAGCAGCAACAATCGTATCATCATCCATCAGACGCAGCCACTGCGCCGCAGTTTGGTGCGCCATCAAATCCAGGTCAGCCAGTGATGCCGGGTGTTATCGCCTCTGGCCCAGATCCTGTGTCAACTACGCAAACACCACCGTACACAAACCAATATTCTAACCAGCTCAGCCCACCACAGCAGCCAACAGATCAACAGACACCTGGTGCACAACCAACACCCAGCTTACCACCCGCACCCGAACCCACTCAGCCACAACAAGCCCCCCAGCAGCCAACTCCTCAAGCAAAACCTCAGCAAAAAGGCCCGACCAGCACCCAGAACACGTTGCTATTTTCTGAGATGCGCGAAAATATGATCATCATGAATGATGGCAGCTTTCGGGCGGTCGTTCAGTGTCAGTCAATTAACTTTGACCTGATGAGCGGTCGTGAGCGCGAAGGGGTTGAGTTTAGCTATCAAAACTTCCTTAATTCACTCTATTTTCCAGTTCAAGTACTCATTCGTTCACGGCGCGTTGATATCGGACCGTATATTGATCGCCTCGTTGATATTCGCCGCAACCAAGACAATATGCTCCTCAACGTGTTGATGGACGACTATATCAACTTTATCGACGTCCTCGCCCAAGAGGCCAATATTATGGATAAGGATTTTTACATCGTTGTACCGTACTACCAGAGCGGTGACGTACAGGTTATTAAACAACAGGCCAAGGGTCTGTTTGATAGCTTTTTCGGTGGCAAGAAAGACAACACCGTTACCAAGATTGAGCAAACCGCCTACGAAAAAGCCAAGGATGAAATTAAGAACCGAGTTGATGCGGTAATGAGCGGGCTGTTTCAGATGGGCGTAAAGAGTTCGCAACTTAACACCAAGCAGCTGGGTGAATTATTCTATAGTTCATACAACCCTGACGTGGCACCGCAACAACCATTAAGCGTTGGCGCCGATGAGCTAGCAACGACCTATGTCCGCAAGGGTCAGGGCGAATCACCACATGGGTATGGAGGAGCGCGACATGGCTAGGAAAAAGAAATTAGATGCTATTGATATCGCCGCTCAACAGCGCGCCCGCGAGCAGGCCGAGGTCGAGCAAGCCTTTCTCACCGGTGTGAGAACCTTGCGCGACTTTATCGCTCCAAGCAGCCTCGAGCTCAAGTCTGACCACTTCCGCCTCGGCTCAAAATACGGCCGCACCATGTACGTCTACGGGTATCCGCGCGAGCTATACACCGGCTGGCTCAGCTCAGTGATTAATATCGACGAGGTGCTGGATATCAGTATGTTCATTTACCCAGTTGATACCCAGGTGGTGCTCAACAACCTACGCAAGAAAGTGACTCAGCTCGAGGCCAGCCTCAGCATCAATTCCGAGAAGGGCAAGGTACGCGACCCAGCGATGGAAGCTGCCCTGCAGGACGCCGAGGAACTACGCAATCAGCTACAGATCGGCTCGGAAAAGTTCTTCCGCTTTGGCCTTTACATTACGATTTATGCCGACAGTATTGATGAACTCAACTTTATCCAGCACAAGATCGAGACAATTTTTGGCCAGCAGTTAGTATTCTCTAAGGTTGCCTCAGCCCAGCAGGAGCAGGGCCTCAACAGCACCATTCCGCAGCTGACCGATCAGCTCCAGGTTCGTCGCAACATGAATACTGGCGCTATTTCCACCAGCTTTCCGTTTACCTCGGCCGACCTGACCGACGGCAAGGGCGTGTTATATGGTATCAATATGCACAATAACGGCTTGGTGATTTTTGATCGATTTTCCCTCGAGAATGCCAATATGGTGGTGTTCGCTAAATCTGGTGCCGGTAAGTCGTTCACCGTCAAGCTCGAGGCGCTGCGCAGCATGATGCTCGGATCGGACATCGTGATTATCGACCCAGAAAACGAATACCAGAAGCTATCCGACGCCGTTGGCGGTAGCTACATTCGACTCAGCCTCAATAGTGATACTCGCATCAATCCGTTTGATCTGCCGCGAGTGATTGATACTGATGAGGCGGACGATGCACTGAGGGCGAATTTGGTGACGCTGCATGGACTGTTGCGGCAGATGCTGGGTGGCTCACAGACGACGGCGGGCGGGCAGATTATCGCTGGACTGACAGCCGCTGAAGAGGCTGATATTGACCAGGCGCTGATCGACACCTACGCCCGCGTTGGCATCACTGCTGACCCATTGACCCACCATTCGACACCGCCAACTATCGCCGATCTCTACGATACGCTGCTTCATATGGGCGGCACCGGACCGAGCCTTGCTCAGCGGCTGCGCAAATTTACCTCGGGTACTTTCGCTGGTATCTTTAGCCAGCAGTCAAATATTGATATCAATAACACCATGGTGGTCTTTAATATCCGCGACCTTGAGGACGAGCTACGGCCGATCGCCATGTATATTGTGCTCAATCACATCTGGAACATTACACGTACCGATCAAAAGCAGCGCATGCTGATCGTCGACGAGGCATGGCAGCTGATGCGCTACGACGACTCGGCCAACTTCTTGTTTTCTCTCGCCAAGCGCGCCCGCAAATATCAGCTCGGCCTCACGACCATCACCCAGGACGTCGAGGACTTTATGGGTAGCAAGATGGGTCGGGCCATTGTCGCCAACTCGTCGATGCAGCTACTGCTCAAGCAGTCAACCAGCGCCGTTGACGTCCTCTCTAGCGTTTTCAAATTAACCGAGGAAGAGCAAAAACGCCTCGCCAATTTCCCCGTGGGCCAAGGGCTATTCTTTGCCGGACAAAACCACGTTCACATCCAGATCCAGGCCAGCGACACCGAATACGAACTGATCAACACCTCGCCGATTTCTCGACATCAACTACCATCAGAAACGCCGCTCGGCGGGTATGGGGCAGTGTAGTATAATTGGAGATGTATGGCAACAAAAACAAGACCGCCGAGGATTGATTATACAACGGACGACAGGGCCGATGAGAGATTAAGCCCTGCTGAGCTGGCTAAGCTTGATCAAGCCCAGGCTGCGCTTGGAGAATCAAACTTAAGCGCCAGTGATAGTGCAGAGCTTGACCAGATAGAAGCGGGGCTAAGGGACGATGGCTTTGACCTCGACAACAGTCAGTTTGATAAGCAGAAAAAACAAGAAGCCAGCACCAGTGCCGCCCAAACAGTAGCCGATTTGGAGAATGAGTTTAACTACCCCGACACTCAACCTCAACAAGAAAACAAGCCATCTACTAAAAGCGGCGCTCTTATGAAAAAAATCAAAAAAAACAAGACCGCCTCTATTGCCGTTGTGTTTATCATCGGAGCATTTGGCATAGCCGCACCGTTTACCGTTAACTTATTTAAGCTCAGCTCTCTGATAGAACCGATCATCGGTAAAGTATCCAAGGTACCCGAGCACGCTATTGAGCAGCGATTTGAATATATTGTCACACGCTGGTTGTCTATGCAAATCATGAAGGAGGCATATCCGGGCGATAAGAACCTGGTATTTTGCGCTGGTGGTGGCTTATTGTGTCATCTCGGGTCAACCAAGTATTCCAATTGGTTTACCAAGCAACTAGACGCAAAATTCGAAAGAGAGGGCAGAAAAATTAAAGCAACCCTCAATGCGACCGGTAAATCAAGCTTAGGGGGCAAGGCCACTAGTTTCACGGTGTCGTTAGAGAACATTGGTAAGGATGTCAACTCCCTCACGCGTAGCGTATCAAAGGAATTAAGCGGGCACAAAGAAGCAAGGCGCTTTGTTAATGGTATGGTCAGACAGGCCCATGGTAAAAACTACGTCCTACGCTTTATATCAAAAAGAATTCTTATGCGTAAATACGGTATCAAGCGCTTCAATATCATTCCCGAAAAAACAGCCAAAAACCTGACGGAAGTCTCCGCAAAAATCAAAGCATCAATCATCAAGGGTCTTGTTGGCAGAATATCCACGAGAATGACTGCTTATATTGGCTGTCTTCAGGGAGCAAATGTCGCAACCTGCAAACAACTGCTCGATAAGCTCGATTTTGATGTTGATAAGCGGATAAAAGATGCCGAGGATGCTGTCAACTCATCAAAAGAAGGCTCAGATGAGCGCAAACGAGCCGAAGCAGAATTGAAAAAGGCACAGGGTAGCAAGGCGTCGCTCGAATCCGCAAAAAGTGTTATCAATGGTGAGGCAGACAGCTCAATCGGGAAGGTTATCTCTAAGGAGCTCGTTAAGAAGGTGCTGGGGCCAATTGCTGTTGTTGGTTGGATTGATATGGCATTTAGGGCAGTTGGTGCGATTGACGGGAGGGTGCTTGAGGCTATATTTCATGACGCCATGACACAGGCGGTTATGGCATTCGCTTTTAATGAAGATTCCAGCCCAATAGTAGCAGCTGATCAGATCAAGGACGGTAGTGCAGATATGAACACTCTTGCAGTCGCAAGTAAAATGTTTGACGGAGCAGAAAGGTCACCACTGTTCCAGCTGTTTCAACTTCCGTCGACAGAGACAGCCTCACCAATGCTTGCTGGCCTATCATCGGGTATTACGAGAAAATGTACAAATGAGGCTGGCGAGGAGGTAGATACCAAGCTTCCACCGGGTGAGTCCATCTGCCCCGAGAATAAAATGGTTCGTGATTTTACAACGATAAAAAATAATTCTTGGTGGAGAGGGCTGGCCTCAGTTGCTGGTTTTTGGAACGGCTCCATTGGACAGGCATTTAAGGCACTGGACGACATTACCTCAACAATAATGGGCCCTCTTTGGGATCTTGTTAAAAATCTTCCCGGTGTTAGTTTTGGTGTAGAAAAGCTCCAACAGATTGTCGAGTGGCTAATCAGTCAGATGATTCCGGTTCCGTCGCTCGGAGTTGGGGCATTAGGTACGTCAAACTATGAGGCACTTGCCGCCGCCCTACATTCAACCAGTAACGAGTCTATGGAACATGGTCAAAACAAAGATAACCCCTCTGGTAAAACTGATGGCGCTGGTGGAGCCGTCCTGTCGGACCAGCAGCTAGCGTCAATTGTCCAGTATAAAAATCGCCAGGAAAAAGAGGAGTTTGATGCACAGCCAATGCTGGCAAAATTATTTAGCCCATCACTTCAGGGTTCTATAGCCAATCAGCTGCTTGCGAAAATACCAACCAATGGTACATCGGCACTACAATTCCTCCTTAATACCCCTTCAACTATATTGAGTAGGGCTACAAAAAAGGCAAGCGCTGGTACAGCAGACATCTACACCCTTAAAGCCTTCGGTATTCCAAATTACGGCTATGCTGATAGTTCAACCTTCAGCGCCGACCCGGGTACCTACACCCAAGAGTACTGTGCTGCTAGTGCCAAGGCTAGGGAGGATAGTCTTAGTCTTGAAGACGGAGAATTGCTCCATACCTACAAGAAAACTGACCCATGCGCCCTCGAAAAGGTTGTTGGTGGATTACTCGCAACAGCAGCCGATGACAAAGAAAGTGACCTCTATATAGAAGAGGCCGGTAATAAAAAAGACGAGCAGTCATCAGGACAATCAGGGTCTGATGGCGGCGGTAACCTCAGCGGCGCGCCAAGTCGTGACGGTTGGGTGTGGCCAATGAATCAAAAAGTTGACCCAGGACCATGCTGGGGTAGGAATGTTGGATCACTAGGTGTACACGCGGGGATGGATATGAACTCTACTGTAGTACAAAATGTTTATGCAGCACACGATGGTGAGGTTGTTTGGGCAAAAAACTACGGCGCGGGAGGTAACGCCGTCCGTATAAAAACCCCTGAGGGTATCTACTATACCTACCAGCACCTGACGAGTTATAGTGTGTCTGCTGGTCAATCTGTTAAGGCGGGCCAGGTGGTCGGTGTCGGCGGCCTGACCGGTAGACTTAGCGTTGCGGGTTCAACAAAAGTTCATCTACACATGGTGGTATCACGTTCAGACGACCATCCATCATATGGATCACTCAAGAATTCCTTTAACCCGATGGACGTATTACCAAAAGAAGCACCAAATAATTATAAGTGTTATTAGGTGGTGATCTATGAAGAAATATAACAAGGTAAGCCTCAAACAATATCTATATCGACTTAGTATCTTTTTATGTATAACCTGTCTCATTTTGACAAGCTCGGTGTCACCAGTATCGGCGCTTGACGAAAGGTCTTACATGAATAATTCCATATATTTCCTCAGTAAGAAAGATAGTCAATGTGAGCCCGGGCAGTCCAATAGTCAAGGCTATACAACTATTGGTGATGAGGTCGAAGTGGGCGTCTCTATTTACGGTGGGACGTGGGATGGTAAAAACCTTAAGCGTAACCCCGGGGATGATAACGGTAATTCACTGACCGGAAAGCTAAATGGGCGTACGGTGTTTGCTGAGCTGAGTAACGCAAGAAGCGCAGATTTTAGAGCACTTACTGATGTTCTCAGGGTACCTGAAAATATGCGCACCCCAACTAATCATGCCTGGAAGGGTGGGCTTAAACCAAAAGCTAAGCTAAAAATAACCTACGGCGGCAAGACTATCGTTATGGAGAAGGGCGATGTCGGCACGGGGGGTGGTAATGTCGAGGGTAAGGTGCGTGCCGTTGATCTATGGTATGAGACAGCAAAACTGCTTGATTTTAGGGCCGGTACGGGAGTTGCCAAGGTGCAATTAGTTAGTGATGACACACCAGTGACCCCACTTGATGGCCAGCCGGTGACGACATCACAGAACACAAACATCCCAATGTCTGTCCCTGATGGATCAAGTACCGGTGAGCGTGTGTTTAAGTTTTTGCTTAACAAAGGGTTGTCACGCAATCAAGCCCTTGGTATCGTTGCTAACCTCATGCAAGAATCCGGCGGGGGAACACTCAACCTAAAGCCAGATTTACAAAACAACATCGGAGCATATGGTATCGCTCAGTGGCTCGGGGGTAGACGTACAGGCCTTCAGGAATTTGCCAAAAAGAACGGTATGACCGAGAAGGATTTTGTAGCACAGGTTAATTATTTATGGGACGAGCTCAATGACAGTAAAAAACCCTACAAAAGCACTGTCCTTGACCCCATCAAGACAAGCTCTACTCTCGCTGAGGCCATTACAATTTTCCTAGAAAGATTCGAGATTCCATGTCTACCGGGTCATTGTGCAGTAGAGATAGCTAGACGCATGGCTCACGCAGTAACCATCGAAGCGAAACTGGCTGGTATTAACGGGGGTGGTGGCTCAACTGCAGAAACGTGTGAAGATGGCACCAGTGAGAACGTAGGTGCTAATGCTGACGGATATGCCTTACCAATTATTGGCCACAGTAGAAACCCAAAGCATCTCACCTGCACACCACGAATGTCATCAAACCCTTGTCATCATGACGGGACACCAGCCTTTGACCTCATTGCGAAGCCAGGCACAAAAGTTGTCGCCATCACTAATGGCGTCATAGACTCAACCAAGCCCTACACTATAGGAGCCGCCGCCTCAGATCCCGAATGTAAATCAATCCAGTTCAAGGGAGACGATGGTTGGTATTATTGGTATGGTCACACCACCATCAAAGCCGCACAGGGCACCCGCTTTAAGGCGGGGCAGGTTATGGGAGTAGTTGGTAGCGTGGCATGCGGAATGGGTGGAGCGTCACATCTACATATCGACAGGGGATTCCCGAAGGGTAGAACAGCCGGAGAAAAAAATAACCGAGACAATGAGTTTGTCTCATTGATGCAAAAACTGCTTGGAGGGGCAGGGGGTAGAAACGATAACCCGAATCCAGCGCTATGATATTATTTGTAAAGAACCTATCACCCACCATAAAAATAGTTCTTATTTTTATATTTTTTGCAATAGCAATAGCAACCCTATCCCTGTCTATTCAGAAATTGATTGGCGACCATGGTGTTAACGATCCCCACGAGGACTCTACCGCCCACGATAGTACACTAAAACTTACCAATACTGATAGCCCCTTCCAAAAAGCCAATATTTCAGCAATAAAAGGCCGAGTTCTTAATACTATATACAAACGCCACTATGATGAGACTGGAAAAATTGAGCGACGAGCAAAACTTGATGGCGGTATTCGTATAAGCAATAATAATTACAGCTTCAAGATAATATTCCAGCCTAGCAATACACGCTACACCATCAAATTAACGCTCGTAAATCTTGAGCAGCTCAACTATACTATTGATATACAGAAAGGGTAATGGCACGTGATTGTTTTCAAGAAACTCACCGTAGACGATATTATGAATATAGCCATAATCATCCTGTGCGCTGCATCACTGGTTGGTATTATTATGTTAATATTCTCATACGCTCGCATGACACCAGTCAACCTAAATAATCCAGTAGTTAAAAATGCTATACACATGGATAATGTTATCCGTGATGGACAGATTCGCTATTATAATGGCAATACATTTGCCGAATTATCGCTATCATCGTTACAAGTACAAAAAATCGTTAATTTTGATATGCTTCTTGGTATCTCATCAATAACCTGGCTCAGGAGCGGGGCAATTATAACATTTACAAACCTGCCGTCAAACCCCGCAATTCGTCAAGAGATGGATACTGCGCTCAATAAAGTGCGTCGTGAAAATCCTGAAATAAATATCGTTGAAAGCAATGCTTATTGGTATCTTGATTTCAAGAGCAGTAAAGTCTCTCTCCTTACCTATAGCGAGAAAGCTAACTCCCTCCATTACGATAAGAATACTGGCAAAATATTTTTTTACGACCTGCCGATACCAAACGCCACTGTATTTGGGGTTATTAGTCAAGACGGAAATATTCGTCGCGGAATATACACGACTGACAGTAGTCAAGAAAAAGTAATATCTGAAACTGGTGACTTGCTTTATTTCCTGTCAAGCCTTGAGAGTGGCAGGCTTACACTAAAGTCATACAACAAAAAGACGAAAGCAGTTACTGAACTTGTGAGAGATGTCTTTGATTCAGATACCGACCTCGCTTACGCCCAGGTATCTATAAATAATGATAAGCTATTCTATATAGATAGCGACGGACGGCATAATTTTATCAAAGCCATTGACATCAACTCTAAAAATAGATCAGTTATTCTCAAGGAATCATATGCGTCTCACTTCCATTTTGGTACAAACTCCACAGTTGATGTTATTGAAAACGGAAAAACATCAGCGATGATATATAAGTATGATATAAAACTTCAAAAAGAAATCACACCACGACACTTTGTCGCTAGTAGTACCATTCTTGGTGAGAATATTATTTGTGATAATGATATCTTCTATATAAAAGAGGGTCCCAATATATATGATATACTTCGTGCGAGAGAGAGAGATTTTTCAACTGAGCAGTTTGAAAAATCCTTCCGCAGTGATAATGCCCATCTTGATCGTGATATTTTCAACTCAGAGCTAATTGATTCTAGCTACAGCCTGTTTGTAGCAAATGGATCTCTAAAACATGAGTATCAAAAGGTGAGAAAGCACCTTGAATCAAAGGGTCAAAATATTCTCGACTTCACCATACAGCCAAGACTCGGCAATCAAGCAGTATTTGACCTTTAGCGCTTCAACGGCATAACAATATGCATACAATCTGGCGTAGGGGTCTGTTCGCGAATGACACATGGCGACAGTTTGCCGTTAAACGAGAAGGTGACGGTTTCTCCATCGGTAACGCCAAGCGACTCGATCAGATAACGAGAATTAAGCGTAATTTCGCCGTCACTTGACACCTCGGCGCTGGCCTCAGAGGTGTTCTCACCAAGCTCCGAAGCGATTGAGTGGATCGAAAGTAGCGCCTGCTCATGGCTAGCCTTGAGAGTGATGCCGCCACCCGATTCGCGTGCAAAGAGGCTGGCAACCTTGGTAATACGCAGGAAATCAGCCTTCTTGATAACCACATCGGTCTCAGCGAGCTTAGGGATCAGTTGACGATAGTCGGGGAATTTACCGTCGATCAGCCGACTCACGGTCTCTAAATGATCCGTCCGAAACCCAACCTGCGTTTCATCAAAAAACAAACTCACCTCACTCGCCTCGGTGTCGAGACTACGTAGCACCTCCTGGAGCGTCGATGCCGGCACGATGGCTGTAATTTCACCATTAAACTTCATGAGCCGTTTTTCCGCCAATCGATAACCATCCGTTGCTGCTAGATATAACTCGCCATTATGGGTATGCCAATACACACCGGTTAGCACCGCCCGTGTGGCGTCACTAGATGTCGCGATAATCGTTTGCGAAACTGCCTTTTTTAACTCATCCGCGCTCATATCAAGTCGCACTGCTGTCTCCTCGTCCACTGTCGGTAGTTCCGGAAACTCATCTGCTACGACGCCATTAATAACTGACGAAAACTTGTCCGCGGTTAGATGTAGGTGCTCATCCTTGACCTCCAATTCAACCGTACCGCTCGGCAGGCTGGCGACAAACTCGCTCACTAGTCGGGCCGGGATGGTTATCGAGCCGGGCTTCTCGACCTTGGCGCCAACATACTGGGTGGAGGCAATCTCTAGATTCGTTGCTGCCACGACCAGCCGGGAGCCGTCTGTTCGTAGCAAAATATTGTTAAGTATCGCCAGTTCGTTGCGGCTAGTAGTGATACGGCCAACACCGGCGAGGGCTTTGGCGAGGTTTTCTTGGGTGACAGTGAGCTTCATATTCCTATTATAATCCCTTTCTTATTTTTATTCAGTAGTTAGTAATAATAGGCGCTGTGGAAACTGGGTAAAGATTGTGTTCAGACAGGGGTGGAAGCGATACCGTACCGGTGGAAAAGGTAGTGGACTTGTTGGGCATAGTGTCGTGGATAATATGCTGATTATCCACGTGACGTTGCATAGTCTGCTCAATAGTGACTGAATCGGTGGATAGTTGCTCACAGGTTTGTCGCTGGTTATACGCATGTTTTGCACAGGTTTTACGCATAGAGTTTATCTCGAATGTCATTAATTTGTTCGCGAACATTAACACTGATGAGCATTTCCTTACTAATTTTATCGACCGAATGAATGGCGGTAGTATGATCTTTGCGACCAAGTTCTTGGGCAATTTTTGGAAAACTCATCTTGAGCTCGCTGCGCAGTAGGTACATAGCAATTTGACGTGGCTGCATGATGTATTTGTCGCGCTTTGGCGAACATACGTCTCTCACCTCAACGCCAAAGTGGCGAGCAGTTTTGTCAATGATTTGCTTGGCGGTGATATGTTGCGGGCGAGAACGCTTGATATTACCAAGCAGCCCCTCGGCGGTTTCGGCATCGGGCGTGATATTTTGCATTTCAGCGTAGGCGAGGAGCTGGTTGAGCGCCCCCTCAAGCTCACGGATATTAGTCTTGAAATTAGTGGCGAGATATTCGACAACATCGGCGGATAGCTCCGTATCGCTCAGGCCAGCCTTGGCGGTAATGATAGCGCAGCGAGTTTCATAATCAGGCATCTGCACGTCAATCGTCATACCCCATTCAAAGCGACTACGCAGGCGGTCGGTCAGGGTAGGGATACTTTTGGGCGGCTTATCAGAGCTGATGATAATTTGCTTGTCGTTTTGGTGTAGATCATTAAAGGTGTGAAAGAACTCGTCCTGGGTTTTTTCCTTGTTGGCGATAAACTGCATATCGTCAACAATCAAGACGTCGACGTTGCGATACTTGTCGGAAAACCCCTTTTTCTTGAAGCGAATTGAGTCGAGGAATTCACTCACGAAGGTCTCGGTGGTAGTATATAACACACGGGCGGAGGGTTGGCGCTTGATAATCTCATTGCCAACAGCCTGCATCAGATGGGTTTTACCAAGTCCCGATCCACCATAGAGATAGAGCGGGTTGTATTTGGTGCCGGGATTGGCGGCGATCGCTTGACAGGCAGCATGCGCCAGGTCATTACTTGAGCCAACGATAAAGTTATCAAAGGTATAGCGTGGGTTGAGGTTGGTTGCTGATTTTTTAGCTTGTTTGATGATCGGTTGGGCTGTGGCTGTTGAACTTGGTTCATCACGGCTAAGGCGCTGCTTTCGGGCGGCTGTTTTTTTGGGGCGAAAATGAATTGTCGATACCATAAGGCCATTTCGCTTCAAGCCATCAGCGATGCGTTGGTAATAGCGTTTTTCTAGCTGTGTCAGTACGAACGGGTTGGGTGACAGAACAGCCACCTCATCATCAGAAATAATATCAAGCTCGGTTGACTTAAACCAGGTCGAAAATGACGATGGTGGAATTGAAACTTCAATTTCACCCAGCACCCCCTGCCAAATAGCCTGACTATTCACAATACCTTCCCCCTCGGAACTACGTTAATGACTTTACTATAGCAAAAAATGAGACTTTTCCACAAGCACAGGCGCCATCATGAAATTTGTAGCCCCTCGAGGTGATTTTTCCACAGCGATGAGCCACCCCTGATAAATATGTGGAAAAAGTAGTTGAAACAGTGGAAAGCTTATCCATGGCTTGCAAAAAATGTCAAAAAAGGCTACACTAAATGACGATATGCCAAAGCGAACATTTCAACCACACAAGCGACATCGCGCCAAGACGCACGGTTTTCGAGCTCGTGTTTCGACCAAGGCTGGTCGCGCTGTTTTAAAGCGTCGTCGCCTCAAGGGTCGCGCCAAGATCGCTATCTAACTGTAAACTCCCGCCTCGCCTAATAGGGCGGGATTTTGCTATACTGGACTTATGTTACGTCACATCAACCGATTTCATGGTCATGGTAGTTTGCGCTATGTCTATACACGTGGGCGAGCGATTCGCTCGTCACAACTCACCATGAAATATATCGCCAATCCACGCCGCCGCCATGGTCGGTTTTCGGTAGTGATTAGTAAAAAAGTGCTCAAGTCTGCTGTTAAGCGCAATCGTGTTCGCCGCCGAATTTACGAAATTATCCGACTCGAGTTGCCGCATATTCGGGGTGGGTTTGATGTTGTTATTATGGTGTTTTCATCGGAGGTGCTACTGATGCCGCATGGCGACCTGAAGACGGCAGTAAGGCAGCTCTTTTCACAGGCGGGGCTATATAAATAGCGCCACCTCTGGTATAATGGGCGTATGAATATATTTGATGTGGTTATTGTACAGCCAATTTTTAATTTGCTGATGGCAATTTATGCGCTAATTCCAGGCGGTGATTTTGGGGTTAGCGTTGTACTATTTACAATAATTGTGCGGCTACTGCTGTGGCCACTGGTTAAGAAGCAGCTCCACCAGGCTAAAGCGATGCGCAAGATACAGCCTGAGCTTGCCAAGCTAAACAAAAAATACAAGAACAACCCACAGATGCGGGCGATGGCGATGATGGATGTGTATAAAAAGCATAATATCAAGCCGATGAGTTCTATTTTGGTGCTTCTTATTCAACTACCGGTACTGATCGCGATTTATCGCGTGGTGCAGATATTTGTGATGCAGCGATCAGAGCTCGCCAAGTATACCTACGATCTCATGGAGCAGTGGGAGCCGGTCAGGCACCTGATCGCTCATCCAGATCATTTCAATCAAAATTTCCTGGGATTGATGGACCTGACAAAGCAAGCACTGTCATCAAATGGTGCATCAATTGGACTGCTCGTCCTTGCCTTGGTGGCGGCCGTCTTGCAATATTTATTATCAAAGCAGATGTCGCCAAGCTCCGATAGTAAAAAGCGACTACGTGATGTATTGATGGAGGCGGGTGATGGCAAAAATGCTGATCAAACCGAGGTTAATGCCATTGTTACGCGCAAAATGATGAAGGTTATGCCGGTGTTTATGTTCCTTATTATGATTAGTCTACCAGGAGCGCTGGCGCTCTATATGGCAACTTCAAATATCGCCGCCTATATTCAAAATGCTATTATCCTCAAGCAAGACGGTACAGAGATGCAGCAGATTGCCGATGAGAAGCGATCATCAAAATCCACGAGTAAGTCTAACGCATCAGCAAAAAGGCCAAAGGCCGCTTCTCAGCGAGCAGCTACAGCGACGGAAGTAAATATCACGCGGATAAAAGCGAAGGATTAAGGAGGCTATATGGATCAAATCGCGACCATTGAATTTGTCAAGAAATATCTGGAGGACTTTCTGGCGTTCTTTGATCTCAATTTAGATGTTGATGTCAGCGTCGAAGATGATGTTGTCAAGGCCGTTGTACCGTCAAGTGAGCGCAATAGTCTACTCATTGGGCGGAATGCCGAGACGCTACGGAGTTTACAGACGGTGGTGTCGGCAATTTTACGCAATCGTCAAGCGGCACTGGTTCGAGTGAATATTGATATTGCTGATTATAAAAAGCAGCACGCCGAAAAGATCGCCGACAAGGCGCGCGGCTGGATCGAAGAGGTGCGGCGGACCGGTGAAACGAAAATTATTGAATTGAATTCGGCTGATCGCTGGGTAGTGCACCATGTGGCGAGTGACTATAGCGATATTGAGACGCACTCTGAAGGCGAGGGCCGTGCACGGCACCTAGTAATCTCGCAGAAGAGTTCTTAATCTTTGAAGACAATATTGGTGTAGAGCAGGTAGTTCCAAATGAGACTGGCGACAGTGGCGATAAGCTTGCTGATAAACAGCGCTGCTGGCTGACTAAGATTGAAGCTGATGAAAATTGGTGCAAGTAGCGCAATGATGATGGTCTGAATCACCCAGAGACCAAACAGAGTGACGAGGGTAAAAAGAAGTAGCTGACGACGAACATTACCAGTGTGTGAGCGAAAAGTGAACGATCGATTAGCGACAAAGCTAAAGCTAAAGGCGATGGTGGTTGAGATGATGTTAGCTAATTCTTTTGGTGTGTTAATAAGCCAAGTTAGCATAAACAATATACCAAAATCAATGGCAGTATTGATGGTGCCAATGAGGAGGTAGCGAAGTTTGGTGGCATGGGTGGTGATGTAATGTTTGAGACGAATCATAACGATAAGTATACCTCATGAGCTCTGATTAGTGTGATGTTTTTTAGTGGCAATGGCTTCCTTGAAAGCAGCGATGAGGCGATTGGTATTATCTTGCCAAGAAATGGTATTGAGGTGGGCTTGGGCGGTAGCTCTCATATTGAGGCGTGCTTTTTGTGGGTCAGCGATAATGGAGAGCATTTTTTTCATGAAATCATCGGGATTTTTGGGCTGAGCGTAGAGAACCGCATCTCCACCAGCCTCGCGGAGTACGGGAATGTCTGAGGCGACAACCAGCGTACCGCTGGTTAATGCCTCGACAATCGGCATACCAAACCCCTCGTAAATGGAGCTCATGCAAAAAAGGTCTGCTTGCTGATAACATGCAGGCACGTCTTCTTGGGGGATGTAGCCTGGACGAATGACGTGTTCACCCGCAGCTTGAGCTTCAGTAATGGCGCGCTCAGTAGCCTCAGTCTTCCAGCCCCTGCCACCAGCCAACACCAGTGAATACTGCTTGCGGACTTTTTTCGGTAGAGCACGAAAGGCGGTGATCATCGTTGGCAAATCTTTACGTGGCTCGAGATTGCCGATCGAAAAGATATACCGCTTGGTTGGTAAGTTGTACTTAGTGGCGACGTCAACAGTACCCGGCTGGGAATAAATTGGGTCAGCTGGTATTGGTGTGACGATAATTTTCGAAGCTGGGACGCTGTATTCGGTGATAATTTCTGCTTTGACCGACTCTGAGACAGTAATGATGAAGTCTGCCGTTCGTGCCGCATGGGCGACGCGACGGCGTAAATGAGCTAGGTTGCGCTGTTCAATTGTCTCAGGAAAATAGAGATAGCCGAGGTCGTGAATAACGACGGCAGTGATAGCTGCTTTACTGGTTGTCCAGCGGTCAAAATTTGGAAAAATAGCGACGTCGACAGGTGATGACAAGAGGTCGTACGGTAGCGGCAAACCATAGCTTTGGAGCTTGGCAAATAGCCGCTGGGGTATGAGCGTGTGTTTTTCATGCTTGATTGAGCTGTCTAGAATAGGGTCCCGATGCTTGCTCAAAAAATTAAAATAAAATGCCGAAACCTCAGTTTCTGGCGGTGAATAGCGAGCGAGGCTATTGGTCAACATACGAGTGTAATGACCAACCCCGGATATATTAGGGGCGGTGAGGGCGGCGGTTTCAATACGAATCTTCATAGGTATATTATAAACCGTTTTTATACAAAGGAATAAATTGTGTTTTAACGATAGTGTGAAAAACAAACGAGGCAAGATATTGATGGCGGGCAGCGGTGGCTAGACGTGCGCGAAGCTCAGGGTTAGAATATAGCTGCTCCATGGCGTGATGTAGCGCCACTGAGTTCTTTGCGGGGACGAGGAGGCCGGTTTTATTATGATGAATAATCTCTGGATTGCCACCAACATCAGTGGCGATAATTGGTAACTGGAGCATGCTGGCTTCAACAAGTGAAACACTAAACCCCTCGTGGTACGTTGGATGAAGATATACGTCAGTGGTGGCAACTTCAGGGAGGGGATCTGTTTGGTGGCCACGAAAGGTGACCGGTAATCCCGTGGCCTGTTTTTCAAATTGTGAACGATCTGGTCCATCACCGATCAGAACAAGGCGCGTGTCGTGGTGTGTAGCATGGAGTTGTCTAAATGCGGTGATTGCTTCACTAATTCCTTTATCAACAACCAGACGGCCGGCGATACAGAACGTGAACGGGCGGCTTTTGGCGGGTGTGTGTGGTGGTTTCTGGTCGTTGATACCATTATAGACAACGGTTAGTTTACGATGAATTGGTGAGGTTGATGGCAGATTGTCAGAAACGAGACGGCACTCACTCTGGCTAACGAGGGTAATTGCGTCGGCAAGGCGCGCCGCCCAAGCAACCAGCTTACCAGTCGGGTTTTTATACCATACGCCGAGCTGTTTCCAGACATGTTTGAGGTCGGCGTGGTCGGTCCAGATCACACGGGCTCCAATAATTTTACCAGCGATTGACCCGGCAATAAAATCATCCTTACTCTGCAAGTGAACAACATCAGCCTTATGGCGACGAAATTGGATAATATAATACAAAGTGAGTAGCAGTTGCCATAGTACATATAGCGGTGTTAATACAACTCGCCAGCCACTCCAGTTTTGTCGAGACCACCACCAAGAGCGGCGGTAAGTCAACCGTTCGTGCTTAGCGTAGTCACAGAGCGTTGTGTGGTGACTAAAAATAACCGGCAAATGGCCCAGCTCTCGTAGTTCTTGGGCCAAGAACACCGGAAATCGCTCGCCGCCGCCAAAATCATAGGGTGCGGCATTTCGTACGATAACAACTCGCAACGGATTCATTTTACAAGTATATATCTTTTTGGTGTAATTTGGTATAATCGGGGGGTGAAACATCTCTTTGGTAATGAAAAAAATCGGGCAATCTTGCGCGCAATGGTTAGTACGGACTTTAAGGTTCGTTATCAAAACTCTGCCCTCGGGTATGTATGGTCGCTTCTGAAGCCACTCTTCATATTTGGTATCTTGTATGTACTGTTTACCTATGCATTCCCGCAAGGCAGCAGGGGAATTACATATTTCGGCGTCTGGTTGTTAATTGGCGTTGTGCTGTGGAACTTTTTCTCCGAGGCAACCATGGTAGGTACTCGTTCGGTGGTAGAAAATGGACAATTAATTCGTAAGGTGGCAATCCCGAGACACCTCCTGGTGATCGCCAGTTCTGTCTCGGCGCTAATCAATCTTGGCCTCGGGATGGTTGTGGTGGTAATTTTTGCGCTACTAAGTGGTTTGATGCCGACTTTGTTGTGGTTGCTACTAATTCCAATAATTGCCCAGTTATTTTTGCTATCAATTGGCTTATCTCTGTTACTCTCGGCACTCTACGTAACATTTCGTGATATCGCATATATTTGGGAGATTTTGTTGCAGGCTGGGTTTTATGCCAGTGGTATCATTTTTGCCATTATCTATATGCCTGCGGTTATCCAGAAGGTGGCGTTTTTAAACCCAGTCACACAAATTATTCAGGATGCTCGGTACGCACTAATGCCTAATAACCCAGCGTCTCAGACAATTTGGCAGACATTTCACAACCCACTACTATGGTTCATCCCAATTGCGACGACTATCGGGTTATTTGGGCTGGGGTGGTGGCATTTCCAGCGCAAGCAACGTTCATTTGCGGAGGACATCTAGATGACGAAGCCGGCTATTGTAATCAAGGATATACATAAAGAGTTTATATTGCCACAGACCAAAAACTCAAGCATTAAGCATGCCTTTGTTAATATCATCAAACGAAATAAAAAGACCGTCCAAAAGGTATTGGACGGGGTTAGTTTTACTATTAATCAGGGTGATTTTTTCGGAGTTGTTGGTCGGAACGGCTCAGGAAAAAGTACCATGCTTAAAATCCTCGCTGGTGTGTATCAACCGACGAGTGGTAGCATTCAGCTACATGGTAAGCTAACGCCATTTATTGAACTGGGTGTTGGCTTTAACCCAGAGCTGTCTGGCCGAGATAATGTTTTTTTGAACGGAGCACTACTTGGGTTCACCCGCAAAGAGATGGAGGCGATGTATGATGAGATTGTTGCCTTTGCTGAACTTGAACCGTTCATGGATCAGAAGCTAAAAAACTACTCGTCGGGTATGCAGGTACGGTTGGCGTTTTCAGTAGCAATTAAGGCGCGTAATGATATCATGATTTTTGATGAAGTGTTGGCTGTCGGTGATGAGGCGTTTCAGCGTAAGTGTATTGATATATTTGAACAGTACAAGGCAAGTGGCCAGACGGTTGTTCTGGTTACCCATGATATGGAAACGGTCAAGAAGTTTTGTAATCGTGCCGTACTGATCCAAGATGGCACAATCATCAAAGAGGGGGACCCGGTACAGGTGGCTGATGAGTATAGTCGGCTCAATCAAGCAGTGATTGACGCAAGTATTGATAGAAATCGGCAATATACTGGTAAAAATGTTGATATTACGATCCGCGGCGCGACAGGTAAAAAGCAGCGTAGCTTTAAGGTTGGCGAGACTATCTCGTTTGATATCGCTTGGCATCATGATAAGACGCGAGCAATCATGGTTGATTTGTATCGCAAGGACAGTGATTTGGTATCGAATTTTATTACTAATCGTGAGGGCTTCGCTGAGCTACCGAAAGACAAAAAACTGACACTTGATATCGAGGCAAACTTGGGTCCAGGGTCGTATTATGTTGACGTTAACCTCCTCAATCATGATGGGTCAGTAAAATATGATGTTGCTTATCATGCTGAGGAATTTACTATTACAAAAGATTTTTCGGCGGTCGGGCAATCATTTGGGGGGTTAACACTGATTCCACGGCAGTGGCATCATAATAACAAATAGACAAGTCGCTGGCTAACGACTTGATAATAAACTAAACCACCCCCCTTGTTATTAAGCGGCTGTTTTTGTTTCTTTGCGTGAAGGACGGAGCTTAATTTTGATGATATCAAGCCCCCACTTAACAACGATCTTGGCAGCAGTGCGCCCAGTTGATGCCACGTTCCAGAGTTGACGAAGCCCTTTACCAATCTGCCCCCTTTGAAGCATGCGATAGCCGATACGCATGAGTACAAACGTATAGGCATGTTTATGGCTAATTCCAAAATCATGATTAATTGGATTTTTGAGATAATAAGCGAAGGCGCGTTTAATGTCGGCACGGCTAGTAACCGTCGGTTGAACAACATCCCAGCTGCGAAGTGAAAACTTTTTAGCGAGACGATTTTGCTCATCGCGCCGCTTAGCTGAGATGCTGCCGTCACTAATGCGATAGCGAAAAACGGGGTAAGGTACGTTAGCAAGTTCACCGTGTTCGGCAAATTTACTAAACAGGTCATAATCCTCAGCCGGACAGGTGTCAGGGTAAAGGCCAGCGTCAAGTGCTACTTGGCGGCGATAAACAACTGACGAATGACAAAATTGATTAAAGATACAGAGACCGAGTCGAATATCCTCATTACGGGCAACGTTAAAAATAAAACCAGTTGGTACGCTATCTTGGTTCATAATCTCTGCGCCACCACCAACCAGAACCAGGTTTTTGTTTTTCTCTAACATAGTGACTTGAGTCCTGAGCTTGTGTGGTAGCCACTCATCGTCGCCATCAATGCGAGCAATGTAGGTGCCACGCGCTTCGGTAATGCCGCGGTTGAGTGAAGCCACGAGGCCACTGTTTTTTTGATTAATGAGGCGGATGCGGTTATCTTCCTTTTGGAGGCGCTGAACAATTTTTTTTGTATTATCGGTCGATCCATCATTAATAATGAGGTACTCAAAGTCGGTAAAATCTTGCGATAATACGGAGCGAATTGATGATTCAATATATATTTCATCGTTATAGGTAGCGGTAATAATTGACACCAACGGCGTTTTGATTTGGGATTTCTGTGCACTCATACGGGATATTATAGCATCTTTGTTGGTAAAAATATTGAAAACCCAACGATTAGCTGTTATGCTTAAGCTGATAGGATAAAAACAGGGGAAATAACACTATGCGAGTTAAACAAACATCGTCAAAGAAGACCAGGGCTATAATCATTAGTTTAGTGAGCGTGGTCGTCGTAATTGCTATTGCGGCGGTTGTTTATGCGATAACGCGGCCACAACAAACAGAGCGGGCCAAGGATGATGCTAATTCGTCCCGAGCAAAGGAAAATAACAGCAACAAAGATGGCAATAAGAAAGTTGACGACAGTAAAACAAAACCAAAAGAGCGGGATGGTCGTAGTCCTGATAAGCCAGCCGGCCCCGGCGAGCAACGCGGTTCAAAACAAGCGGTAACACCGATTGTGAGCGGCTACGGCCTTAGTGGTGACGGGCAGCGTCTACAAATTGACGGCGGTGTTAACGCTATTGTCGAAAATGGTGGCAGCTGTACCTTTATAGTGTACTGGTCTGGTGGTCAAGTTTCGCGCCAAACTGGCGCATCCGCTGGGCCAAGTTCAACGAATTGTCGGATGGCCGAGATTCCGCTGTCAGAATTACCATCGGGAACTGACATGTCAATTAAAGTTGCTTACTCATCGAGTGCATATATTGGAGAATCTACAAATGGGCCATCGTTCCGCAAGGAGGGGTTACGGTGATTCAGTTACAGAGCATGAAACCGTCCTGGCTAAAGCGTGTCGGATATACATTGGCCGTCGTTGGTGTTGTTAGTCTGGGAATTATTTTTTGGCCAAAAACAGGGGCGTTGTCGCCATGGAGCCCCGGGCGAATTATTGATGATAATGTTTTTTACGACACCAACACATTCTCAAGTGTTCAAGATATCCAAAACTTTATCAATAGCCATACGCCAGCCTGCGATACGTGGGGAACTGGTCCGTCTGAGTATGGCGGAGGTACGCGAGCGCAATATGCAGCTAAACGCGGTTGGCACGGCCCACCGTATGCCTGCCTGCGTGATTATCACGAAAATCCAAATACGAAAGAGACCTCGTTTGAAAGGGGTGGTGGCTGGTTTGCTGGCGGTCTGTCAGTGGCCAATATTATCTGGAATGTATCAAAAGAATTTGGCATTAATCCGCAAGTAATACTGGTGACGCTAAAGAAAGAACAGGGGTCGTTGTTTACTGATGTCTGGCCGCTCAAGAGTCAGTATAAGCACGCTATGGGCTTTGCTTGTCCGGACAGCGGACCAGGTAATACAGCGAATTGTTCAAACGAGTATGCTGGTATGTATAATCAGCTACGGATGGCGGCGCGCCAATTCCGGCTCTATACTAATCGGCCGGGCGAATATCGCTATAAGGCTGGCCGGTCAAATTATATCCAATATAGCACAAATACAGCCTGCGGCGGCTCATGGGTATATATCGAGAATCAAGCAACAGCTAATTTATATAACTACACCCCATATCAGCCAAATCAAGGTGCACTTGATGCTTATCCGGGAACAGCACACTGCGGGGCGTATGGTAATCGTAATTTCTGGCGCTTCTTTAATGAATGGTTTGGTTCACCGCTGAACTCTGTGCGAATTGAATCACCACTGTCGGTGAGAACGGAGGGCACTGGATCAAAACTATTTACAGATATGACAATCACGGCATCATTCACTATCCGTAACGCCACAAGCCAGCGCCGTGATCTAGGCACCATGGCGATAGCTGCCCGCGATAGTAAGTGGAATAACCACGATTTTGGCAGTCAGCGGGTTGTTCTTGAGCCGTGGCAGACGTACACCTATCGAGCGACAACCAGGTTGACGAAAGAGGAGGATTATAAGTTCTGGATCACAAATTACCGAGACGGCAGTGGCTGGAGTAATAATTATCCAGAATCAGCCTCGGGCCATAGTCGTGAAGTATCGGCGTTCGTGCAGACAGCACCGACCGTCACCTCTCCGGTGACTATTCAGAATCAACGAACCCACGTCGGGCAATCAACACGGATCCGCTTTACTGTCAAAAACAACAGTCCGAAGCCAATTGATCTTGGTTATTTTGGCGCGGCAATTACCAGTCCGAGCGGACGAAATGCTGATGCTCGTTTTGATACGGTTAATAGCCTTGCGCCGGGCGCGACTCATACCTATGACCAAGAGTTTATTCCGCGAGAAAGCGGTCTATACAAAGTGCGAATTAGCGGCACTCTCGACAAGGGGGTAACCTGGACCGAGGCGCAATACCCAGTGCCAACACCAGCTAGTGCTGGTAACCGGGCGCAGTTCACCATTCTCCCCAATCCCACTCTCACCCAGGGCATCACTTTCTCTAGCTCC
>DAIMYI010000004.1:0-46294 GCA_036734565.1 Nanosynbacter sp.
CAGCGGCGATTATACTGCGAAAGTGGGAAACTAGCACGGTGCCGAATTATAAAAAAGACTTCCGAATAGGAGGTCTTTTTTCATTTTTATTTGAGGTGCTTACTAATAGCATAAGTGTGATATAATGATGGAGAAATGGACAAAAAACAAACAGAACAGCCAGCGTCCCTTAAGCCAGAGCGTAGGGGGTTTGTGGCGACGTGCGCGTCTTGGCTAAGGCGGCCAAAATCGTGGGTTATTATTAGTGGTGGTATCGTTGCGTTGGCGGTGGTAGTAGTTGGAGTATTATTTGTTGTCACAACGCGCGGCAATGTTGGCGCTGAGCGCGTGTCTGACGAGGAGTTGCAGGCGATTGACCGGCCGATTCGTCTGAGGTTTAATCAGCAGCTTGGCGAGGTGAGACCAGAGATTAAGCCAGAAGTGCGTGGCGTGTGGCGTGAAAAGCGACAATTGTTCGGTGTTTTTGAGATGGAGTTTACGCCCGATCGGCCACTGGCAGCTGATACAAATTACACTGTGGTATTCCCGGGGGTGAGACGTTCGCTGTTTGGTCATGCAACGATCCATGATGTATCGTTCAGGACGCAAAAAGCACCACGAGTGGACACGACATCGCTGGACGGCAAAGAGGTGGTCGCGATGGATCAGGCGTTGACGGTACGCTTAGGATCACGGGCGAGTAAATTGCGTGATCTAGAATTGACGACTGAGCCAGCGCTTGAGCTGAAGCGTGAGTCGTCGGATGATCAAACATTTTCATGGAAATACGCTGGCCTACTAGCACCTGACACGCAGTACACCTTCAAGTTATACGATAAAGCCCAGAAGGAAGAGCTAAAACGTTTTACGGTGAAAAGTGCGCCGCTACCAGCGATTGGTTCACCGATTAAAGAGCATTCAGTGACGCCATCAGACGAATTGAAGTTGACATTTCAGGAGGCAATTGATGCAAAGGATCGGCCAAATATAGCGGTTGACGCGGCTGGTAATGGATTGTGGCGGAGCGATACCGAGTATGTATTTAAGGCGGATAAATTAGAGCCGGGCAAGACGTATACATATACTATCCCGAAAGGCCTGCGGACGGCTCGTGGGGGTATTCTTGTTGAGGAAGTAAAGAAGACGTTTGCTACTAACGGGCATGTACGTGGCGCAGGGGCGTCTCCATGGCGAACTACCGTTGATCAGGCTGCGCAGGATGTACGGATAACCTTTGATCAGGCGGTTGACCACAAGAGTGCTCAGGATCGCCTCAGGGTCTCATCTGGTACGGTGCAGGGTATTTCCTGGCACGGCAATACAATGATTGCTCGGGTGGTTAATATGGGCTTTCAGCGGCAGGTTCAGGTTTGGGTAGAGCCAGGTGTGCAGCCGGTGTTTGGGCTGCCGAGTGTGGAGCGAATTGCAACTTCATTCATGACTAATTTACGGGTTGTCAAACTCAATGTGCCGTTCTATCGTCAGGTGTACGCTCAAAGCTGTGAGGCGGCTTCGCTGCGCATGGCGTTGGCGTATCGTGGTGTGCATGATAGTGATTGGAATATCTTGCAGCGTTTTGGGTATCGTCCGCGCCCGCGAGATAAGGCGACAAATGAGTGGGATGATCCGAATGCGCAGTTTGTAGGTGATGTAAATGGCAATCAAGGTGCAGGTACGGGTTGGGGTGTATATGCCGGTCCGGTGGCGCGAGCGGCCAGTCAATATGGCCGCGGAACGTCGGTAGCGTATGGTGCTAATGCAAATTTTGTGGCGCAGCAAATCCACAATGGTAATCCGGTCATTGCGTGGGGTGTGTGGCGAATTGGTGCAAAAATTGATAGCTGGAGAACACCCTCGGGTCGGACCGTCAGTGGGCCGATACCGATGCACGTGCGCCTAATCGTTGGTGTTCGCGGTGAGCCGCATGATCCACTAGGATTTTATGTTAGTGACCCAATCTCTGGGCAGCTCTATTGGACGAGGGCGCAGTTTGCTGCAATGACGGCTGGTGCTGGGCCAGCGGCGCAGCTGTTAGCGGTGCATTAAAATTGGCATCCGAATAAGGATGTGCGTTGGGGTCACACGTCTTTGCTATTGAGCTAGTTTTATAGACATGGCTTTGTGGTTGGAGAGCTGAAGATGGGTGCATGTTATCTTGCCCGGCGTCAGATTATTTTTTAATTCAGGTAATTTAGCTATTGACAGAATTCCTTGTACAACCAAAAACCACCCATCTCGCAGAAAGGGTGGTTTTTGAGTGGTGGAACTCATCATTTCTAAGCTCCAACAGGTGCTGTCACAATGTGACAGGTTTCATTATAGCGAAGAAGGCTGTGGATTGCAATATTTTATTCACAATAAAAACAGCTTATGTAAATGTTGACAAAGTATGAGCAGTATGATAATATGCATGTATAGCACATATCATGTGTGATATATAAAGACGAGGGTTTCCATAGCGGATGGTGTGGAAATCTTTTTAATTAGAGAGGAAAACTCATATGGCAGGCACAAAAGCAGGTGGCTTGAAAGCTCGAGATAAAAATCTAAAACGAGACCCAGATTTTTACGCGAAGATTGGTGCAAAGGGCGGCCGAAACGGACGAACTGGCGGCTTTGCAGCAAATCCGGCCCTGGCACGGATTGCGGGGGCCAAGGGCGGTCGTATTTCTCGTCGGCGTAAGGCAACGACGACTACGACAGCAGGTAGTTTGACAGCACCTGCATCAACGGTGCAGGCAGCGACTAAAGACGACGTAACTCTGTCTGTATAGTCAAAACTTCTAAAAGAATAGACACATAGCCCTCTTCTCACAGAGGGCTATGTGCGGTAGCGACGGAGTTCGCAGGATCGAGCCTCGTTGACGCGCCACTCATTGTGGCAGTGAAGACAGCGATAGAAGTGCTTGGCGGTCTCTATACCGACAGCACCGCATGTTGGACATGTGCTGCGGGCATGTAGCCACTTGCGGTAGGTATCAAGTGCGTCCTGAACGGCGTCGTCATTCATGGTGAGGGCAATATGATAGTGTGGGGCTAACTGATGGACGGCTAGCTCCCAGGCTTGGCGCTCCATGGCGATAAGATCAATATCGCGAGCATAATGATGATGGTTTAGGATGGCGTGGGCGGTTTCATGGAGCAGCTGGGCAATAGCACTTTGTGATGTCTCGTCAACATAAGTAATAGTCCGTGAATGATGTGACCATGAAAAAACCTCACCAGTATGGAATTGGTATTCTGGATAATCGTTGGCCAGCTGCTTAACGATGGACGATAATGTTATCGTAGCAACCATACAGTACGGCCTCCTCAGGATGTGCTGCGCCAACGATGTGGGGGCAGGTGATAAATGACGGTAGTTTTTCGGTGATAAGTCCGGCCAATGGCGCAGAGAATTTATCGGTATAGCGACCAATACTGCCGCCGATAACAATAATACCTGGCTGGATGGCAGCAGTCAGTGCCTGCAGTCCTAGGCTGAGTCGCTCAGCAGCACCAAACCAGGCCTCAGGTGGCGTTGTATCCGATAGTTCACCAAACTGCTGGCTGAGTGCTCGTCCTGAAGCAAGGTTTTCCCACGAATCAATGGTTGATTGATACGCAACTTGCATATGACCAGCTTCGCTGCTACGTAGGCTAGGGTGGAGTGCGCCGTTGAGGATAATGCTGGTACCAATACCTGTGCCAACAGTGACATAGAGGCCACAGGCTGGCCGTGGTTCAAGGCGGCGTATACTGGCGAGGCCAGCAAGGTTAGCGTCGTTTTCGAGAATAATTTGAGCATCGGAGAAGTGCTCAGCCAAGAGGTCACGAATAGGCACCTCACACCAGCCAAGGTTGATGCAGTATGTAGCGACACCACCCGTGACAGTACCGGGTAGACCGATCGAGATATGCGTAACGGGTGTGCCCTCGGCAATCGCAGTAATGGCACCAACAACCTGTTTGATATATGCTGTAACATCTGTTGGTGTAGCGAATCGAGTTGTTGTTTCTAGCGTACCGTTATCAGTAAACCGTCCAACAAGTGTTTTTGTCCCTCCGGTGTCGATCGCAATAATCATGAAACTAGTATAACCCTTTACGAGAGTGGTGACAATATGGTACAGTAAGTACGAGTAACATCAGGGAGATAATGATATGAAGCAGAGCCGCCAGCGAGGATATGTTGTAGTCTACGTGATTGTAGGGATTATTTTGGCGGCAATTGCTCTGGCCACGCTATACGGATTGCGACAACTGTCAGCACAGAACCAGGTGGTCTCATCGACGGATCATGCCGCAACAAACGATCAGCAGAAAGCGACGAGCGAAACGAAGACCGACAATAAACCGGCTGAGAAAAAGAATAATGACGAGAAAAAAGATACTTCTTCAGCTGAGTTAAAGAAGCCTGCGCAGCAGCCTCAACAACACGCGCAAAATCAACCAACACCGCCGGCTCAAAACAGTAGCCGTGGGCCATCATCCCATTTACCAGCAACTGGACCGACTGACTCGTTGGCAGTTGGCTTCGTGTTGGGGTTGATTGTAGCCACGGGTTTTGCTTATCGTCGGTCAATGCTGACAGTTTAGGCATCCCTTCTCTTTACTCAAGGCAGTATCTACGATATAATAAAGCGAGACCTCCAAGAGGTGCACATTTTGGCGACTACTTGGACAAGAAATATTAACGTAATACGGGAGTCTATTTGGACGTATGGCAAATCCATTGACCATGGACGATCTGCTTGCTCAGGCGAGCGACTCTGTGAAGCAACTGACCACAGGTGAGGTTGTGCACGGAACTATTTTATCAATAAAGAAGCATGAGGTTTTGATTGACCTGGGGCCTCTAGGTGTTGGCTTGGTGCCACGCCGTGAGGTAAGCATGTCGAACAATTACGCAGAAGGTGATGAGGTAACTGCGAGTGTTGTCGAGGTTGAGCTGGACAACGGTTACTCACTTCTGAGTATGCGTAAGGCAGCGCGTGATCGCGGCTGGGACGAGGTAGCAGCCAAATTGGAGAGCGGTGAAATTGTGGCAGTGACGCCGTATGACGCCAATCGTGGTGGTCTGTTGGCTGAATATGAAGGGGTGCGCGGTTTCTTGCCGGTGTCACAGCTGTCAGCTGAGCATTATCCACGAGTTGGTTCAAGCGACAAGGATGAGATCTTGCAGCGGCTTAATGTCCTGGTCAATAAAGAGATCCGCGTACGGATTCTGGATGCTGATCGCAAGGCGAATAAGCTCATCTTTTCTGAAAAAGAAGCCATCAAAGAAGGCCTGGCGGAGCGGTTTGAAAAGTTGTCGGTTGGTGATACTGTCAAGGGTATCGTGACTGGCGTGGTAGACTTTGGTGTATTTGTGAACGTTGAGGGAATCGAGGGGCTGATTCATATCTCAGAAATTAGCTGGGAGCGGGTCAATAATCCGAGTGATTACGTTAAGGTTGGTCAGACCGTTGAGGCAAAGATTATCGCTATTGATAAGGAGCGCCTCAGCTTGAGTATGAAGCAGCTGACGAAAGATCCGTGGCTTGATGAAGTGGAGCAGTTCAAGTCAGGTGAGGACGTTGAAGGTACGGTCACACGGATTACGCCATTTGGTGCGTTTGTGCAGCTAAGTCCAGCTGTTGAAGCACTCGTTCATGTTTCGGAATTAGGTGGTGATGGGACTGATCCAGAGAAAGTCTTTACACTGAATGAGCGCAAGGCCTTTACGGTGCTAGAAATCGATAAAGATAATCGCAAGATTTCACTATCATTGGCTGGCGGCAAGAAAAAATAGCCTATAGAAAAAGAGTAACGTAAACAGTTCGCCGGGAGCGTCACGCGGGCGATGAAAGGAGTACGAGCAGATGACAGAAAAGATTGTCGCAATTGCAGATTCAGTAACCGTCGGAGAGCTCGCCACTACCTTGAATCTACCAGTCACGACGCTAATCGGCGAGCTGTTTAAGAACGGCATCGCGGCGACGATTAATCAGCGGCTGGACTTTGAAACAGCATCAATTATTGTTGAAGAGCTAGGCCTTGAGGTGACACTCAAGAAAAAGGAGGCGGCCGTTGGTCATGCGCGTGTGGAGCATATGCTGTCGGAAAGGGCAGTGCCGCGCCCACCAATTGTGGCGGTGATGGGGCATGTTGACCACGGCAAGACGAGCTTGCTGGATGCGATTTTGGGTAACAAGACTGCTGCAGGCGAGGCCGGTGGCATTACGCAGCACATTAGTGCCTACCAAACGAGGCGTAATGGGCGGATGATTACACTGCTCGATACTCCAGGGCATGAGGCATTTGCAGCGCTGCGGCAACATGGTGCAGTGCTGACTGATGTGGTGATCATTGTGGTAGCGGCTGACGATGGCGTCAAGCCGCAGACGGTCGAGGCGATTCGGTTTGCCCGTTCGGCTAACGCGAAAATCGTGGTGGCGATCAATAAAATTGATAAAGATACCGCCAACCCACAGCTAGTAAAAACGCAGCTAGCATCTGAGCACGGCCTCAATCCTGAGGAGTGGGGCGGTGACACGGTGATGGTGGAGGTCAGCGCTAAAACTGGCCAGAATTTGGATAAGCTGCTTGACATGGTGCTACTCGTAGCAGATATGGAAGATCTGCGGGCAGATGAGGATGTTCCGGCAGAGGGGTTGGTGATTGAGGCACACATGGAAACCGGGCGCGGCGCAGTGGTCGGGCTACTCGTCGAGCACGGTCGGTTGAAACCAGCGCATTATCTAGTGGCTGGCACGGCGTACGGTCGAGTGCGAACAATGTCGGATTTCCGTGGTCAGACGATGAAGATGGCGGGTCCGAGCACACCGGTCAACGTGACTGGATTTAAGGAATTACCGCAGTTTGGCGATAGTTTTCGGTTGGCTAAAAATGAGAAAGAGGCACGGCAGTTGGCGCAGGCGGCACGCCTGGAGCAGGAAAAAATGGCCGCTAGCACCAATGTCACCAGCTCGGATATTTTGAAAATGATGAGTCAGCAGCATGACGCTGAGTCGTTCAATGTTCTCGTCAAGGCTGATGTTCAGGGGTCACTCACATCGGTAATTGACAGCCTAAAATTGATTGATACGGGCGGCTTGGTGGATCTGCATGTCATCGGTAGCGGGGTTGGTAATATTTCAGAAAATGACATTCATCTGGCGGTTGGCGAGAACACGGTCATTTATGGCTTCAATGTCGATCTGCCACCAGCGGTGAAACGCCTGGCAGCGCGTGAGCATGTTGAGGTGCGACTATACCGGGTGATTTATGAACTGCTTGATAATGCCAAGCAATCCATGGAGGCATTGCTGGCCCCAGAGGTCGTCGAGACCGAGGTCGGCCAGCTGAACGTTAAGGGTGTGTTCCGAACGGTGCGCGAAGAGGTGATCGCTGGCGGTGAGATGACGAAGGGTAAGGTTTATAAGGGTTTGCTAGCACGTCTGAAGCGTGGCGATGAGCAGATTGCCGAGGTTGAAGTGTCGTCCGTTCAGCGTCAGCATCAGGAAGCCAAAGAAGTGTTTGAGGGTGAAATGTGTGGTCTCAGCCTCAAAACTACGCGAAAAGTCGTTGTCGAGGAGGGTGACACACTGGAGTTCTTTACGCGGGAGTTGGTGAAGAAGACGTTGTGACAACTTGTCGCTGTAGGTAATTTTAGTATATCGGACGGTTTTCTATTGACTTTTTTCTATAAATCTGCTAAAGTCTAAATCATAAACATATATTTTATGAGATAGTCAAGCTGTTTAAATTTAATTAGTCGCTTATCTCTGAAAGGAAACCACCACATGTCAGAAAGAAACATCCCTCGCCGCGGCAACACTATGCCATCTGCGGAACGAGTCGCCAACTCACCAGAACAGACTCCAGCCCCTAATGTGGCAATGCAGGAGTTTGCTGGCAAGTTTTCTTCTATCTCTGAGCAAATGAATAAGGTCATCGCCTCGAAGCAGGCGACCACGAAAGAATATGAGACCAACCTGAAATTAGCTCCTCACATTGTTAAGAAATATGGTGGAGAGGATGTTTATCGTGACAAGGTTGTCGGGTACAATCAGCAGATTACTGGTCTACAAGACGAGCATCGTGCGCTTACTGAGCTGTACAGTAAACTTGGTGGCGATAAGATTAATAGTCTTAAACAAGAACTGCAAGACCGCACCGGTGGTAGGGCCCGTGGCACTTGGTCGGCAGAAGCCATGATTACCGAGCGGGCACTACGTCAGGCACAGGACGCTTTTGCTAAGAATTATGAGGATTATAAGGCTGATAAGCAAAAGGGAGATCAGAATAATAAGTCCCCTCTTGCTTTGCCGCCAGCCAAGAAAAGTCCGGAGGGTGGCTCAGCAGGCAACAAGGGGCCAGAAGGCCAAGGCAGTAGCGGTGAGGGTGGTAAAAAAGATCTCATAAATGAAGCCGTTAAGCTAATGGATGAGGCTTCGCAAGTTCTCAGTGATCCAGACGCCTCTGCTGAAGATAAGGCGAAGGCACGTGAAGCTATTCAGGCAATCATAGAGAAGATTGATGGTCTCGGGTCGGGTAAAAAAGGTCCGGAAGGTACGAAGGGGCCGGAAGATGATGGTAATGGTGAGGATGATCCACGCCCAGTCGAGGAGAGAATCAGCGATGCGATGACTCGCATGAGCGATTTCTTTGAGAATACGTATGAGATAGACCCTGCTACTGGCGAGAAACGATACACGTATCTTGAGCATATTAGGCGTTATGAAGCTGCACGTGAGCATTTTCAACAGGTTATGGCTCGTAAACAAAAGAGCCATGGACTACGCATCAATCCAAACGGTAAGGTTGCACGATTCTTGATAGGTTCCGGTCGATGGGGCGCTAAGCTCGCCGATCGTTTAACACGCCCGTCTAAAGAAGAGCAGGAGGCAGCGGCAGCTTACGAAGCAGCCTTGACACAGGTTGACGTTGACTGGCACAACTTCCTCGGTCAGGAGATTGATCATGGCAATCTAACGCGAGAGGAAGTACGCGGTTTGCGTAGCCAGTTCTTTACAGCAGAGCATTACGGTAATGTCCAAGAAATTGCGCGTCTGCAGATGGATCGCGGCAAAGATGAGGACGGCAACCGTCGTCGTCCAATGAGCAAGTGGTTGCGACGTCTGGGCTATCTGACTGCTGGTGCAGTTGGTGGCGTAACGGCGATGTTTAATATACCGCTTGGTATTGCCGTTGCTGGGGCTGGCGCTGGTGTATTTCGCGGCTTGGCCAACAAGCGAAATGCCAACATGAAAGTTAGTCCAGAAGATAAAAATCCGCTAAATAAAGAATATAAAGCCGAGGCTGTGGCGGACGTATATCATCAACGATTCTTAGAGTCTATGCAGGCTCGGACTGAGGAGGCGCAAAAAGAGGGTTCTGATTGGGAGCCGGGTGCGCGTGATATCGTCGGTACGCATCTATATGAGACATCAATTGAGGCTGGCAAGAGTACCGAGCGTCTTACCAGGCCAGTGTTGGGTGCGGTGGCGCTAGCTGCAGCCATTAAATTTTCTACGGATTTGATGGGATCGGAAAGCACCAGTGGTAGCCTCAATAATTCAAAACTAGAAATCGGAGGCGGTAATGGCTCTGGAGTTGTTCCACCAGAAAGCCCGGTCGCTCGGCCTCACCTTACCGAGGTTAACACGAACGGTGCGCCAGAGAGCGTGGTTGGCGATCAGTTGCAGCATCTTGGCTATAAAATCGAGGGCGATTCGACGGAGTTCCTGAATAAGCTTGCAAATAACGTTGGCCAAGATAATCTTTTTGTCGATGGTAACAATAACCCAGTAGATATGTTTACGGGAGGTGCCGGCGACCAGCAGTTTGGGGCTTGGAATTTTAACACGAGTGTGCGCTTTAGTGATGAAGCGGTGCGAGCCATTGAGGCCATGAAAGATGTTACTAAGGTTTAGAAATTAAAACAATAGGAGAACACAAACAATGACACACGAACAAATATTTGAGCAGTTAGGCATTACTGGTGCGAGTGATGAGGTCAAGCAGAGCACTCTCCACAACCTCATCGGTGCGGTTGAGATCCAATTTGCTAGCGTTGGCGATGAGCTATTAACGGAAGAACAAAATGGGGAATTAAATAAGCTCGTTGACGAATATGATGGTGATCCTAGCGTTGTTGGTGAGTGGCTAAAAACTCATATACCAGAGGCTGGACAGCTATACCAGGCCATACTGGAGGATGAAATTGCTCGTCTAAAAAGTCGGTTGGACGCATAGGTCGTCGAGTGGCTCTCGTGAGGTATAGTAGCATTCTGATCAGGATGCTGCTATACTAGTATAGAGAGAACGGGAACCATAAACGAGGAGACGATATGTTCCAACTAGATGATAATTTTTTGAAAGAATTAGGACTAGACCAGCTGCCAGATGAGCAGAAGAAGCCGTTTTTGCAGCACATTTATAGTGAGTTGGAGCTACGGGTCGGCGAGCGGCTGAGTCAGGGGATGAGCGACGCGCAGCTGGATGAATTTGCGAACATTATCGACAAGGCACCGGGCGCGGTAGATGAGTTTCTCGCCAAACATGCGCCAAATTACCAGCAGGAGTCGATGTTCCAGCGGCTGGTACAGGCGACAAAGGCTGATCCGAATGATCCACGCCTCAAGGATGAGTTTGCAGCAACGAAATGGTTGGAGGTAAACCGGCCTGATTATCGTGACGTGGTGGCGGCAACGATGGATGAGCTGAAGAAGGAGATTATAACCAACCGCGAGGCTATTTTAGGCGGTATGGGCGCATCCTCAACACCGGGGCCAGCTTAGAGTAATTTTGGTTTGGCTGGCTTGCTCAGCCTATGAACTTAGCCTTGATGGCCGCGGAGAAACGCCTCTGCGGTCATTTTTTTACCGCTTGGGGCTATCAGCTCGAGGATGGCTACGTATCGTCCATCACAGCACTTGACGCTCAGCGGCGATTCTGGGGCGTCTGAGGCACGAGTTTTGGTGATAATGAGTTCACGGTCATGAATGCGCAGACGACTACGTGGAAAGCCGAGATACGCCCGCACATGGGCATCGGCGGCTGCGGCGGTCATTACGGTCGGGTCAATGAGCGACATATCCTTGGAGAGCAGCTGGCAATACGTGGCATCAGCGTCGTTTTGCGGGGCTGGCTGAAGCGTGCCGGCGAGGATGCTCGGCAGCGTGCGCACGAGCAGGTCGCTGCCAGCAGTAAACAGCTCATCATATAGCTGCGGTTTGGTTTCGGTGCCGGTGAGCGGGTGACGGTGTTGGGTGTAAATTGGGCCAGCGTCCATCTGGGCGTCAAGTTGCATAATGGAGATGCCGGTTTCTGAGTCTTGGTGTGCAATGGCGGCCTCGATTGGTGAAGGGCCGCGCCATGTTGGCAGTAGCGAAGGGTGGAGGTTGATAATGCCAGGAGTGAAGAGGTCAATGATTGACTGGGGGATAATTTTGCCATAAGCGACAAGGACGCCGGCGACGGGCTGGAGGGCGGTGATATCGGGGATTAGGTCGCGGAGCTTGTCGGGTTGCCAGACGAGGATGTCATGTTGGCGGGCAAAGGTTTTGACTGGTGGCTCGGTGAGCTTATGGCCGCGGCCGCTACGCATATCGGGTTTGGTGATGACGGCGTGAATAGGAAATCCTGCCTCGTAGAGCGCCTTGAGGGTAACTAGACTGTACGCTTCGGTGCCGAAAAAGATGATTGGTGGCATGTTAGTCCCACAGCTGAGCATTGTCTTTAATGTCGGCTTCATAATCAAGCGGCTGCAATTCACCAGAATCATCGAGCGTGTAAAAAGCATCGTGCTGGTCGCGGATATGATCAATAAAGACGACGCCGTTGGTGTGGTCGATCTCGTGCTGGATAACACGGGCGAGGAAGCCTTCGGCCTTGAGGCGAATTTCGTTGCCATCGAGATCAAGAGCCTTGACGCGGATTTTAGAATGGCGGGGGACTTTGCCGTAGACGTGCTTGACGCTGAGGCAGCCTTCGAAATCGGCGACAACCTCACCCTCGTATTTGACAATTTCGGGGTTGATCAGGGTGGTGAATTCGCGAGTAGCTTTGTCATCAAAGTCGCTGCGGACAATGATGACGCGTTCGAGGCGATCAACCTGGATGGCAGCGAGGGCAGCGCTGATTTCATGAGGGCGAGAGTCCTCCCAGTCAAGAGCGGCCGCGATCATATCGGCTGATAACTGGCGCACCTCGTCGGTGATGACGTGAATTTTAGCTGATTTTTGGCGGAGATGCGGATTTGGTAGGGCAATGATGTCGTCTTTAGTCATTGTGATTATTATACCACATGTGACTAGAGGAGGCTGGTCGGGTCGAGCTCGGCCTGCCAATGAGCGGGTGGTACGAGATCAACGAGACTGACGAGGTCGCTGCGGCGGGGACTTTTGAGAATGAGCTGCCAGCGGTACGTGTCGCGGACTCGCTCATAAAATGCTGGCGTTGGGCCGAGGATGTGTACGTCGGCTGGGGCAGCCGCTCGCAGTGTCTGGGCGAGCTTTTTGGCGTTGCGGATAGCGGCGGCTTCGGTTTTGTAGACGCAGGTTAATTTGAGTAGATAGACAAATGGCGGAAAGTCAGTAGCGCGTCGCTGCGCGATAGTGCGGGTGTAAAAATCGGTGTAGTTTTGGGCGAGTCCATCACGGATGGCAGGATGATCCGGCTGAAAGGTCTGGACGATGACGTCGGTAGCGTGATGGGAGCGGCCAACGCGGCCAACGACTTGGGCCAGCAGCTGGAAAGTGCGCTCGCTTGAGGAAAAGTCAGGCAATGTCAACCCGGCGTCAGCCTGGACGACACCAACAGTGCGTAGATGTGGTAGATCGAGACCCTTGGCGATCACTTGGGTGCCGATGATGATGTCAATTGAACCGTTTTTGAGCTCATCGTAGCGCTTATCAGCTGCGTCGTGGGTACTTGTATCGCCATCGAAGCGGGCGATGGTGCTTGCGGGAAAGAGCTTGCGTAATTCTGCCTCGATGCGCTTGGTGCCGAGGCCTTTATGAATGATATCGGCATGACGACACTCGGGACAACTGGTGGGTACAGGTGCAGCAAACCCACAGATATGACAGAGGAGCCGGTGCTGGTCGGCGTGTAGTGTGAGCGGCACGAAGCAGCGCGGACAGCCGGCGTTCCAGCCACATTGTTCACATAGGGTGATAGCGGCGGTGCCGCGGCGATTGTGAAAAACGAGGGCTTGATTACCATCATTCAGCGAGTTGGTGATAGACGAGAGCAGCTGGTCGGAGAGAAAGAAATGCTGAGTAAAGTTTGTGCGCTTGGTCATATCAACCAGCGAGATGCGCGGTTTAACGGCGTCTGAGCGGGCGGGCGTGGGCATAGCGATGATGGGCCGGCCAGCGGTTTTTGCCAGAAAATAATCGCTGATCGTAGGGGTGGCACTGCCGAGAACGAGCTTGGCTTCATGCTGGCGAGCGAGAATAGCCGCAGTACGCAGCGCTGAGTAGCGGGGTGATTGCTCTTGTTTGAAGCTGGGTTCGTGGCATTCATCAATGACGACGAGGCCCAGTTGCTGGACGGGCATGAACAGGGCCGATCGAGGGCCAATGACGATGAGTGGGTCGCGTGAATTGATAACATGTTGCCAAGTTACGTGCCGCTCGGCTTCAGTCTGGCGCGAGTGGGTGAGGACAACATTGTCGAAATACCTCGCAAATTCGGTAACGAGCTGTGAGGTGAGGGCAATTTCTGGTACCAGAATAATTGACGATAAGCCCTCGTCCATCAGCCGCCTGGCGAGCTCGATGTAGACACGCGTCTTGCCAGATCCGGTCACGCCATGTAGCAGCGCGCTACCAGGAAGCATGTCGTCAATAGCGGTGATGGCGGCTCTTTGGTCGGGCGTGAGCGCTGTCGTCGGTGGCTGTGAGGCCTGCGGACCGGTGGCGTGTGAGGGCGGGTGACGGCGCTTTTTCGTTAAACCGCGTGGCAGAATGGTTTGCCAGACGGTCGCGAGATGCGTATGATAATAGCTACTCATCCACAGAGCCGTCTGGATGAGCGGCAGCGGGATAGGGGCATCATCTAAAATCTGGTTCACTTCTTTAACTGTAAACTCAGGTTTAACAACTGCTGACATGATGACGCCAACGCAATGAGCCGAGCCAATTTCTATAACAACTAGCGCGCCGACTGGCAGTCTCTCGGGATGTGCATAGGTAAATGAGTGCGCATCAGCACGAATAATCTTGATTGGTGATACCAAATAGTAGTACATGTCTTGCCTTATTATACCGTGCTGGCTACCTGAATATAATCATGAGCATTTTGAAATATAAATACTTATACTTATGAGGTGGGGTATATAATTGTCGAAAAAAGCTTGTCGGGTGTTGTAAAATTGTGATACACTGAGTGGTAACGAAAGGGAATATGGGGAGAGAATGCTTGACATTTTTATTACATCACGAGTGAGACGCAAAATCGTAGTTGTGTATGCCAAGTATCCTGATTTTCACACTCACGTACGTGGGTTGGCGAAATTGATCAAAGAGGATCCAGGAAATATTCAGCGCGAGTTAAAGAGATTAGAAAAAGTCGGCTTTCTCAAAAGTGAGAAACAAGGTAATTCGCGAACGTATTTCACAAATAAGCAATTTCCAATTTTCAAGGAATTGCAAGGTATGGTGATTAAGTCGCAGCAACATGCGGCACGACCGAAGCGTAGTTCGGTTGATAGAGATTGATGACACTATTTGAGCGGATTTTGACGGCGCGTGGCTTGACGACGCGAGCAGCGCGCGAGGCTTTTTTGCAGCCGGATTATACGGCGGTGAAGCATGATCCGTTTTTGCTGCCGAATATGGAGAAGGCGGTGGCGCGGTTAAAACAGGCACGGGAGCAGGGCGAAAAAGTCGTCATTTATGGTGATTATGATATTGATGGGTTGAGTGCCACGGCACTACTGCTGGATGCGTTTGGCAAGTTTGGTTTTGAGGGTGTTGATGCTTTCATCCCGAACCGATTTGTTGAGGGCTATGGTATGACCATGGGTGCGGTTGATAAGGTGCGCGATATGGGCGCGGATTTGATCGTGACGGTGGATACCGGTAGTTTGTGTCATGCGGAGATTGCATATGCCACTAGTTTAGGGATTGATACGGTGGTGACGGATCATCACAATGTGGCTGAGACGCCGCCACCGAGTATTGCGGCAGTTAATCCAAAATTCTCAGGTCATACCTATCCGTTTCGTGATTTGTGTGGTGCGGGTGTGGCGTTCAAGTTGGTCCAGGCACTGCAGACTGAACTGGATGGCTTACCTGATGGCTATGAAAAGTGGCTGCTTGATTTGGTAGCACTAGGGACAGTCTGTGACGTCGTGACGCTGGCGGATGAAAATCGGGCGAATGTGTATTGGGGTTTGGAGGTGTTGAAAAAACAACAACGCCCAGGATTGAAAGCCTTGATGACGGTGGCGGGTATTGAACCAGAGCAGGTTAATGCTAGGCATCTGGGGTTTGGTTTGGGTCCGCGAATGAATGCGGCGGGTCGGCTGGAGACGGCGCAGCACGCGCTAGATATGCTGGTGGCGCGCGATGGGCTGGCGGCGCTGGAGGCGAGTGAGAAATTGGAGGAATTAAATACTAAGCGGCGTGGTATTCAGGATGCGATTTTTGAGGAAGCATGCATGCAGGCTGAGGAGTTGTCTGATGACCGGGTGCTGGTGGTGAGTAGTGATGGTTGGAATCACGGTGTTATTGGCATCGTGGCGTCGAAATTGGTAGAAAAATATAAAAAGCCGGTGTTTATCATTGGCGAGCGCGGCGAGGAAGCGACCGGTTCGGCACGCAGTTTTGGTGATTTTTCAGCGGCCGATGCAGTGCGGGCAGCGGACGACATTATCATCAAAGGTGGTGGACACGGAGCGGCGGCTGGCGTGACGCTGGCGACTGAAAAGATTGGTGATTTTCGCCGGCGGGTCAATGAGTTTTATGATTCATTGCAGCTACAAAGTCAAGAGCGATATTTGTTGCCACGAGCTGATGTAGAAATTGATGATTTTTCGGAAATTAATGAGGAATTAGTAGAGAATCTAGCGAAAATGGAGCCGTTTGGTAATGGTAACCCCGAGCCTGTCGTAAAAATCACTACAGCTATTGTACTGAGCGCGCGACGCATGGGCGCGGATGGGCAACACGTTAAATTAGCGCTGCGTGATAAAAACGGTAAGGTTTTGCAAATGCTAGCATTTAACGCGCCAGAGGAATTTTTCCGCGAGCCAGGCGACGAGGTGGCGGCGTGGTTCCAGCCAACTGTCAATGAATGGCAGGGGGTGCGGACGGTTGAGGGGCGGCTCGTTTACGTGGCTTTGTTGGATTGATGTGGTAATTACAACTTTTGTTTGAAGGCGATCACTAGTCATTTGGGTGTAGTAGTTTTTTCGTTGTGAAATTAGCAACGATGTTATGCATTGAAGCTGCGTACTCCCTCCAAGTAACATTAGTAACTTGACAAATCACGAGAGAAAGAGTAATATGAGCCCATAATATAAAGCTTGCTAAACACAAGAAGGAAACAAACATGACACAAAATTATGAACATACCGATGGCAATGGAAGTCCAAATCCAAACGCTGCTAATTGGGCCGAGATCGGTAGGGAGAATGGACCAGTTCATCTGGACTTATCTACATTAGATTTTTCTAACATAAAAGAGACTTATAGTAAGATCCAAGATCCTAATAAGGCTATTGAGGTTGAGATTTCAGAAACCACTCAGAAGGTAGAAACAGTTATCACAGAAGAAGACGGAACAGAGCGAGTTGAGACGGTTAATACAGCGAATCCTGGTGATGCAATCGTTACGGGCAAGAAAGGCGAGCGTTATGTTATAAATGCCAAAGATTTTCATAACCTCTATGAGCCACTTACGGAAGAGAATGGTGTAGCTGCTGGTGGTAAGTATTTGCCTAAAAATGTTGTGAAGTGTATGGAGAACCCAGAGGGTAAAGAGATTGTCATTGATGCGCCGTGGGGTGGTCAACAGACAGGTGGGGCTAATTGCATAATTGTAGAAAGTCAAATTGAGAACAGTGATGGTGAAAAAGAAAGATATATTATTGAAAGAGGTGCGTTTGAGGCAACATACAAAAAAGATAGCCAAACCGCTGAAGAAGAGCAGCTTTAGTTGGCTGGGCTAAAATTAGTTGCCGGACGCCGCACGGATAAATATCGGGTGGCGTCTTTTCGTGCTCAGCCTAACCGATCTTAGACGCTAATTTGTCAAATATTTTCTCATCTGTTATAATGCAAAAAGTATGGTTCAAGTTACACGTAAAGATCAGAAGGAAGCGAACGAGAATGTGATTCGTCGCTTTAATCGCAAGGTGCTGCAGAGTGGTGTCCTTGCGCGGGCAAAGTCAGTGATGCGGTTTGCTAAGCCGATTTCCAAGGTTGAGCGCCGCAAGAAAGCGATTATTCGCCGCGAGCGCCGGGCCGAGAAAACAGCCAGGATGCGTATGGGGGCGACGCGTTAATGTCGGCGCTCAAAGCGCGTATTGCTGATGAGATGAAAGCCGCTCTTCTAGGGCGGCATCGTTTTCGGGGTGACGTATTGCGTAATTTAAAGGCGGCAATTCTTAATGAGGAGGTGTCGCTCGGTAAGCGCGACGAGGGCCTAAACGATGTAGAAGTCGAGAAGGTTATTGCCCGCGAAGTCAAAAAACGCAAAGAAAGTGCCGAATTATATCGAGCAAATGGCCGGGCGGAATTGGCTGAACCAGAGGAGCAAGAGGCAGCAATTTTACAGGAATTTTTGCCTAAACAGCTGAGCGAAGATGAGATTCGGGCAATGGTCGAGGCAGCGGTTGCTGATTCGGGTGCGACGATGCAGCAAATGGGTCAGGTGATCGGTGCGGTGAAGGCTAAGGCTGGCAATGCGGCTGATGGCGCCTTGATTGCGAAAATTACCAAAGAAATGCTAGCAAAACAATAACAACACAGAAAAGGAGCAAAGAATGATCTTATTATTTGGGCCGCCGGGGGCTGGTAAAAGTATGCAGGGGCAGATGCTAGCAGTGCGTCAGGGTTGGAAGTGGCTGTCGACTGGCGAGATGCTACGTCGAAGCAATGATCCGGCGGTGATCGATATTTTGCGTTCGGGCGAGCTGGTGAGTGATGCGTTGATTTATCAAGTGTTTGAGCAAGCGGTGCAGGATGCGCGCGATAAAAAATATCCAAATATCATTGTGGATGGCTTTCCGCGAACGAAGGAGCAGGCCGCATGGTTGGATGAGTATATGGCACGGATGAATGAGAAGATTGATACGGTGATTTCACTGGAAGTGCCAGAATCGGAGATTATGCGGCGACTAGAAAAGCGTGGCCGGTTGGAAGATACGCCAGAGGCGATTGCCCGGCGAATGACGATTTATCGACAAAAAATGTATCCGGTGTTGGGGATTTTTGCTGAGGCAGGCGTTAGGATTGTTCATCTGGATGGTGTCGGGACAGCTGGCGAGGTGCATGATCGGATTTATGAAGAGGTGGTGCACGCATGCCAACGCTGATCACTGGCGAAAAAACGCCGCAGCAAATGAAAGATATGCGCGAATGCGGGCGGATGCTGGCGACGATTTATGATGAGTTGCGCCAGCGGGTAACGGCTGGCATGAGCGAGCTGGATGTCAATGAGTTTGTGGCTGGGCGGATCAAGGATTTTGGTGCGGAAGCAACGTATTTGACAGATGAAGTGAAATTCCCAGGGGTGATTTGCGTGTCGACCAATGAGCAATTGGTGCACTCGTTCCCGACAGATTATGTGTTTGAGAAGGGTGACGTAGTGAGCTTTGACTTGGTGATCGGCTACCGCGGCATGAAAACTGACAGCGCCTTTACGATGGTGGTTGACGAAGAACCGCGTGGTGCTAAAAAACATTTGCTGCACGCAACGGAACAGAGTTTGTATGCCGGAATTGATGCGATTTCCGGTGATGGGACGCGTGTTGGTGATATCTCAGCGGCAATAGAAGCAGTGCTGAAGAAGGCCAAATTGGGCATCATCCGCGAGTTGGTTGGTCACGGCGTCGGGCTGGAAATGCACATGAGTCCAGAGATTCCAAATTATGGCCGGCGCGGTACCGGGCCAGTGCTGCACGCTGGCGATACGATTGCCATCGAACCGATGGCTAGCCTCGGCGGCGAGAAAATTGTTACCGAGGACGATGGCTGGACGATTAGCATGAAAGACGGCAGTTTAGGCGCGCATTTTGAGCATACCGTATTGATTACTGAGACGGGTGCAGAGATTTTGACGATACTCTAGGCGATCTGGTATACTAAGCATATGCAAGAACAATCTCGATATGTGGTAGGAATTGATGTTGGTACGAAGACCGTGCGCTGCGTGGTTGGACATGTCGGAGAGTCGGGTCTGCCGAATATTGTTGGCGTTGGTGTGAGTGAAAATAGCGGCATGCGTAAGGGCGCGGCATCGAACCTAACAGGGCCAGCGGCGGCGATTGACAAGGCACTTGAGGCGGCTGAGCGCATGAGTGGCCATCATATTAATACAGCGGCACTGAGTATCAATGGTTCGCATATTTTGAGTACCAAGGCCGATGGTATGATCGCCGTGGGGATGAGCGGCGGCGAAGTGACGGACGAGGACGTGCTGCGGATTGAGGAAGTAGCGACGACTGGGAAGGTGCCGGCGAATCGAGAGATTTTGGAGATTGTGCCGCATGCCTATCGGTTGGACGGACAGGACAACATCAAGGATCCGGTGGGGATGAGTGGCACGCGTCTGGAGTTGCGAGCAAATGTAGTCTCGGGCTTGACGCCGTATGTGGCGAATTTACGCCGGTCGGCCGAGATGGCGAATGTCACTGCCTCGAGCTTGACACCGAGCGTATTGGCGGCGGCGCGAGCGGTGCTCAGTGAGTCGCAGATTGAGAACGGCGTGGCGGTTATCGACATCGGCGGTAGCACGACCGGGGTGGCAGTATTTGAAGAGGGCGATTTGCAGCACGTGGCGGTGATCCCGATGGGAGCGCAGAATGTGACAAATGATGTGGCGATTGGGCTAAAGACTGACCCGGAGATCGCTGAGGCAGTCAAATTGGCGCATGCCCGGCTGGGCGGCGGTAAGGCTGGTCGCGTTGATACCAAGCACGACAAACAGGTGTATACATTCGAACAAAGCGAGATTGACGAGATTGTTGAGGCGCGCTATGAAGAAATCTTTGAACTAGTTGCCAAAGAGTTGAAGCGGGCCGGTGGCATCGGACGGCTGCCGAGCGGCGTGGTACTGGTTGGTGGTGGCGCTAAGGTTAAGGATCTGGTCGAATTTGCGAAAAATAGTCTCGGCGTGGCGGCTAAACTAGGCGTACCGGCAGGATATGCGGGCGTGAGTGACGAGGCGAATGGGCCGGAGTTTGCGGCGGCAATTGGTCTGATGCTCATCGATGGGGCGGGGACTGAGCGGGCCGAGCACGCACAGAGCAAGGTGGGTTCGGTAACAAAAAAGGCCGGCGGAATGATTAGTCGATTGCTAGCGAGGTTTAAGTAGGAGCTAGTAGACAAAGATGGTATACTTGATAAGAGAAAGATAGGGAGAGGAAAATGCCGCAGATTACACCAAGTGAAGTTCAAACGTTTGCCAGTATCAAAGTTGTCGGTGTCGGTGGAGCTGGTGGTTCGGCTATCAATCGGATGAAAGATGCGGGGCTCGCTGGCGTGCAGTTTATCGCCATGAACACTGATGCTCAGGCGCTGCACAATTCCAAGGCGGATGTCAAGATTCACCTCGGGCACACCACGACCAATGGATTGGGTGCCGGTGCTGATCCGATGGTTGGTGAGGCGGCGGCTAATGAATCGCGCGAGGAGATTCGCCAGGCGCTTGAGGGCGCGGACATGGTGTTTGTAACAATCGGTGCTGGCGGTGGAACAGGATCGGGTGCTGGACACATTGTGGCGGAGATCGCTCGCGAGATGGACATCTTGGTGGTTGGTGTGGCAACACGACCGTTTAGCTTTGAGGGTGAAAAGCGCCGAGTGAATGCTGACTGGGCAATTACTCACCTGGGTCGACAAGTTGACACCTTGATTACCATTCCGAATGATCGCTTGTTGCAGACGATTGATCGACGGACGCCGCTGCTCGAGACATTCAAGATTGCTGATGACGTGCTGCGCCAAGGTGTGCAGGGTATTTCTGAGCTGATTACCGAACATGGCTTGATTAATCTCGACTTTGCTGACGTCAAGGCGGTGATGAGCCGTGCTGGCTCGGCGCTAATGGGGATTGGTCGGGCTGATGGTGAAAATCGTGCAGTGCAGGCCGCTCAGCAAGCGATTGAGAGCCCGCTGATTGAGGTATCGATTGACGGCGCGAAAGGTGTGTTGTTTAACGTGACTGGTGGCTATGACATGAGCATGGCAGAAATTCAGGAGGCGGCTGAGGTCATCACCAGTGCGGTCAGTCCTGATGCTAACATTATCTTTGGTGCAACGCTCAAGCCAGAGCTCGAAGATGAGGTGATCATCACGGTTATCGCCACCGGGTTCGATAGCGAGACATATCATGATCATGAGGTGAGCCTGACGGGCGAGATGCCACGTGAATCAGAGACTGAGGTTGATGACGAGGTGGTTGAAGGGATTGATCTGGAGCTCAGTGAGCAGAGCGGAGCAACGGACTTTACGTCCGAGCAAGAGAACAATATCTGGGATCAGCCGGTCGAGGATGAAGTGGATGAGGATGATACGCCAGCATTCCTTCGTCGCCGCAAAAAGAACAAGGAGGAATAATGAGCGGATTTAACATTGGTGACAGCCGCGTGATCGAGTCGCGAGAAGTTTCTGATGGTGTAGCAATTCGCCGCCGCCGCGAGACGCCGGATGGACGACGCTTTACCACCTATGAGCGAGTCGAAAAACCAAATCTCATCGTGATCAAGAACAACGGTGGCCGCGAGTTATTTGACCGCGTCAAGCTTGCGCATGCGGTGCGCCAGTCGGTCGGCAAATTCCTCAAGTCCGACGAGGAAGTTGAGTCGATTATCACGGCAGTTGAAGATAAATTGTATGCACTCGGCGCATCAGAAGTGCCGTCGCGGCAAATCGGCGAGTTTGTGCTGGATGAATTGGCGAAATGTAACGAAGTGGCATATGTGCGCTTCGCCAGCGTGTTTCAGAAGTTTGAGACGCTCGATGATTTCGTTGAGATACTAGAGCAGCGCCGTCAGAAAGGTCGAGAATAATGCGAGTCGTTGTGGTATATCGGACGGAGAGCGATTATGCGCGCCAGGTTATTAGTTTTCTCCATGATTTTAGTCGACAGACAGGGCATACCATTGAGGAGCTTGATCCGGATTCGGCCGAGGGCAGCGATTTTTGTCGGACATACGACATTGTTGAGTATCCAACAATTATCGCGCTAAGTGCCGATAGCCAGATGCAAAATATGTGGCGCGGATTGCCATTGCCGACGATTAGTGAGGTGAGTTTTTATGTTTGATGCGCTGCGTAAGTGGTGCTCAGACAAAGACGTAAGACGCCAGCGGCTTGCAGCACTGGCGTTGCTGACTGGTAGCAGTGTGGGCTTGCTGGCTTCATTTGTGCTGTCAATTGAAGCGCTGACGCTTGCCAAAAATTCGCATGCTGTGCTGAACTGCGATCTAAATGCGGCCATAAGCTGTTCGGTAGTGGCAAATCACTGGTCAGCGGCGTTGCTCGGCTTTCCTAATAGCTTTATCGGTATGATGACGCTACCAGTGATGGTGACAATTGCGGTGGCGTTGCTAGCGGGTGCGAAGTTGCCGAAGTGGTTTATGTGGGGTGCACAGCTGGGCGCCGTGGTCGGCCTGTTGTTTGCTGGCTGGATGTTCTATATGAGCTATGTCGATATTGGTGCGCTGTGTCCGTGGTGTTTGACGCTAGACGCGGGTATGCTGCTGGTCTGTTACGGATTGACGAGATATAATGTGGTGACTGGCGCGATTGGTAGCAAACGTATGAGGAAATTTGTCGATCGAGGATTTGATACATTCCTGTTGGCGCTGGCGGCTGTTGTGATAGTTGTTGTTATTCTAGCAACATTCGGCCGCGAGCTATTCGCATAAATTACAATTGGGTGTATTGAAGAGTGATGATAGTATTCGTATACTAGGTATATGAAGAAAAATTTTCTCATTAGAGCGTTCTTTGGTGTCACCATTGTAGCGCTCGGCGGGGTTCTACTACTCAGGAATCTCGAAATCATCAAGTTTGATAGCTGGAACGTGTTTTGGGGAACGGTTTGGGCAGCTGGACTGGTTCTGGCGGGGCTGGTGACAATAGTTAGCTCCCGGAAACTGCTGACGCGGGCGTGGGGCCTGCTATTGATGGCCACGGGTGCGTCAATTGGCTTGAATGCGTATGGTGTTATTGATGTTAGTATCTGGAAACTGTTCTGGCCAGTGGTATTGATCGCTGTTGGGTTGATGATGGTGTTTAGTATTGGGTCCGCAAATCGCAAGCGAGCCGAAGAATCGGGCACTAATGATAATGAAAAAGTGGCGATTTTTTACGGTGAAGAATCACGAGTGAGAGGTGATTACAATGGTGGTTCACTGACAGCGGTATTTGGCGGTGTCGATTTGGACCTGCGCCAGGCAAAGATCAAGGATGGTACGGTGATTGATGTCTTTACCTTTTGTGGCGGCATTAATATTAGTTTGCCTGATGATGTGATTGTCGAAAACGAGGTTCGTGGTGTTTTGGGCGGCAGTGATGACAAGACTGTGCCGAAGCCTTCTGCTAAAAAGACAATCTATCTGAAGGGCGAATGTGTCCTGGGCGGTTTGGCAATCAAATAATCTCTTGGGATTTTGGTAAAAACGCGCTACAATGAGAGTAGGGCGTTTTTGCGTGTGTCTGATGGGGAATATCCCTGATAGGATCAGCGCAAAATGAGCGGCTATCAACCGCGAAGCCTGCAGGAAGAAATCAGTTTTTATCAGCTGAGATTAGACCCCGCCGCGACTCGCTGCGACAAAGTGAACGATTAAGCGCTAAAAGAGTGCGTGGATGCCGCTCAACTCGGCAAAGCCCGTGAAGAATCACTTCTTTTGGAATCGAGATGGTACCGTCCGTTTGAAACACCTCCAGCGGATTCTCGAAGTCAAAAGAGGTGATTTTTGTTTGAGAGAGTTCTCGTTTGATACTAATAGGAGCTGCTCAATATGAAGGGATGTATGCGCAACAATCAAGTGAACAATTTTGTCATTGATCGGATACATGATTATATCATGTATGATATGACTGATTTGGTTCGTGCGGTAGACTTTCCGCGTCAGGTGGCGGGGCTACTGCTCAAAGATGATGAATTCCATTTGTCATTATTTGCGGTGCGTGAGGAGTACGGGCTAGATGAGGCTGCGTATAGACGGTTAGACCGGGTATCGTGTCAAGCCGGTACAGCAATGACTACAGAGCCAGAATTGACCGGTGATTTTCTCAGGCTAAAGGATGACACGACTGACCGTGAAACGATTATTGGGCTCGCTCGATGGGATGAACTAGAGACGTGGCGTGATGCAATTCGTGAGCTGATCCCACAGGCGGAGTTTATTATTCCGCACATAACGCTCTATACAAATCAGAAGGGTACGCTTGGGTATAGTGATCGACATAGGGATCGAGTGCGGGTGCTGGATGATGCAGTGGTGACGACATTAAGAAATATATTATTAAGGAGTAAATTGTGACCAACCAACAACAAGAATGGCTTGATTTTGCAAAAAGTGTGGCACGAGAAGCGGGCGACATTATGCAAAAATATTTTGGTAAAAAACCGAATGCTCACTTTAAAGCCGACAATACGATCGTGACCGTTGCCGATGAGGAGATCAACCAGCTTGTGATCCAGCGAGTAACCGAGCGATATCCAGGCCATGATGTTGACGGTGAAGAAGCGAGCGACCGCCGTGGTTCGGACTGTGTGTGGGTGTGTGACCCGATCGATGGCACGGCGCCTTTTGCGATGGAGCTACCAGTATCGGTCTTCTCGTTAGCGTTGGTGATTGATGGCCAACCGGAAGTCGGTGTGATTTATGCGCCGTTTAGTGATCATTTGTATTGGGCGGTCCGTGGCCAGGGTGCGTTTATGAATGGTGAACAGGTTTACGTAAATAAGAGGGGTTTTGGCAGAATGACTAAGATGAACGTGGATTGGTGGCCGAGTGCCCAGTGGGATGTTATGCGGGTGATTCACGAGTTAGCGTACGAGAAGGGCGCATACGTCACAACGCCAGGAAGCACGACGCATGCGGCAGCCTTAGTGGCGCGTGGTGGATTCGCCGCGTCGGTCTTTGCTGGCACGAAGGGTAAAAATGTTGACATTGCGGCAGCAAAAGTTATCGTTGAGGAAGCTGGCGGCAAGGTGACTGACCTTTTCGGCCGGGAGCAGCGGTATGATCAGGATATTTGCGGAGCGGTACTAAGCAATGGAATTGTTCATGAGGAGATAGTGGAGGCGATGAGGAAACTAAGAGAATGATGATCAGGGAATAGGAAAACTTGAATGAACAACTTAAGCAGAGTAGTGAACGTAAGGTAGATAAGGAGGAAGTATGAAATTCAAACACGGCACACGCCGCCGGGCGGCAGGATACGAGAAAGATTGGGTGCAGCGATGGAAGGACGACCAGACGTTTGAAAGGTCGGTGGCGCAGCGACCGGCGGATAATGCCTACGTTTTTTATGATGGGCCGCCGTTTATCACTGGTGTGCCACATCACGGGACATTGCTGAGCTCAATCGTCAAGGACGCCGTGCCGCGCTACTGGACGATGAAAGGTAAGCGCGTGGAGCGCGTCTGGGGTTGGGACTGCCATGGCCTGCCGGCGGAGAATTTCGTCGAAAAGCAGCTGAATATTACCGATCGACGGCAGATTGTGACGAGTAGCGTTAAGCGAGTTAAACTGGTAAATGATTTCGATAACGCAACGAAAGTTATTACTAAAGTTGCTGGCTGGATGGAGCAGCGAGGCTATGGTAGCAGTAGCTGGGATGCTAACAATCTAACACCAGATAAATTAGCAGAAGAATTTGGGAGAGATAATTTTTATGTAGCTTACGATGACGATAAGTTAGTAGGGAGCGTCGTCATAAGTGACAAGGATAGTTATAATTTTTTTGCAGGCAAAAAGGATAAAGGCACGTCGGTTGGTTATCTCTACAAAATGGCGGTACTGCCGGAATTCCAAAAGCAAGGTTATGCGAATGCAATGTTAAAAGAAGCTGTTCGCTTAAGTAAGCAGGAGGGGGTCAAAGAGATTCGTATAGAGGTTGGCGAGTATCAACCTAAATTGGTGAATTTGTATGAGCGCAATGGATTTCAAAGAGTTGGTGAGCATATGTCTACCGAAACAGGGGTTAACTGGTTGCTATATAGTCTCGAAGTGAGCAGTTATCCGGATGCTGTATATAATCAACCAGCGCCGCTGGATAAAGACGGCAATCTGCTGCCGACCATCAGCCTGGAAAAATACATCACCAAGGCGCGCGAGAGTATGGTGGCCAATAGCGAGACGTGGCAGGGCGTGATCGACCGCATCGGCCGCTGGGTGGACTTTACGGGTGCCTACCGCACCATGGACAAGGACTTTATGGAGAGCGTCTGGTGGGCCTTCAAGCAGTTGTATGAAGCTGGCAAAATCTACGAAGGTGAAAAGGTGCTGATGTACGACACCAAGTTTGCTACCCCTGTTAGCAAGGCCGAAGTGACCATGGATAACGACGCCTACCAGACAGTGACCGACCCGAGCGTGTATGTGAAGTTTAAGCTTAAGAACGAATCAACGAGTCTTAAAGCAGTTATTCTACACGGGACGGGTGGCTCGCCGGATGAAAATTGGTTTCCTTGGCTAAAAAAAGAACTGGAAGCGAGTGGCATTGAGGTTTTTATCCCAAGATTACCTGTTGGTGTAGAGCAAAATTTAGAGAATTGGAATAAGGCATTTACCGAGCAGATTCCTTTTGAACTCGACGGTGACACGATACTCATTGGACATAGTAATGGCGCAGCTTTCATGTTAAGTTTGTTGAATCAACACAGGAAAGAGCCGCTACTGTCCTCAGTTTTTGTGAGTGGTTTTTATCAAAACCTTGGGGGTGAGTTTGAACAGTTCGTCAAATCGTTTGTTGATATCGATTTTGACTGGTCATTGATTCGCAAAAATGCTGGTAAAGTTTTGCAGCTCCATGGTACGGACGATCCGTATGTTCCCATGAACAGTGCGGAAGAGCTATCGAGGCTTTTAGGCTCGGAAGTTGTGAAGATTGATGAAGGCGGTCATCTAAACGCTGCCGCTGGTTTTCTGGAATTTCCAGAGCTAAAAACACGGCTAAGCGCGATAATAGATTCAGATATTTCGGTTCTTGCCTGGACGACCACGCCATGGACGCTCCCAGCCAACCTGATGCTGGCGGTTAACCCAGATATGACCTACTGCGAGGTGCTGGTAGGTGGCGAAAAGCTCATCATCGCCGAGGAGGCCCTGGGGCGCACGCTGCAGGATGAAAAGCATCAGCCACTGGATTACGAAGTGCTGCGGAAATTCCCCGGTAGCGAATTGGTTGGCAAAGCGTATCAGCCGCTGGATACGGGCTCTGCCTGGCCAGAAAATGACAAGATCCACACCATTTACGCGGCGGATTTCGTCTCGCACGAGTCGGGTACGGGTATCGTCCACATCGCGCCGGCCTATGGTGAGGACGACTTTGAGCTGGCCAAACGTTATGGCATCAGTGCTTTTCACGTCATCGACGATAACGGCTACTACACCAATGGCAATTACAAAGGCCTTGAGGTGTGGGACAACAACAAGTTCATCGCCAAAGACCTGAAGGAAAAGGGCGCGGTGTGGAAAATTGAGTACATTCGTCACGAATACCCGTTCAACCCGCGTAGCAAACAGCGCATCATGTACCGGGCTATTCCGTCGTGGTTTTTCGACATCCAGGGGCAAAAGCCGCTGATGCTGGAGCAGAACGAGCATATCAATTGGTTCCCGGCCCACCTCAAGCACGGTCGTTTTGCCAAAAATATCGAACAAGCGCCCGACTGGAATCTGAGCCGCGACCGCTTCTGGGCGACAGCCATGCCAGTGTGGAAGGGTGACCGCGGCACGGTGAGGGTGGTTGGCTCGTACGCGGAGCTGAAGGAACTGAGCGGGGTGGAGCTGGATGATTACCACCGCCCGTGGGTGGATGATATCACCTTTGAAATTGACGGCGAGACATTTACCCGCATTGACAAGGTACTGGACTGCTGGTTTGAGTCAGGTTCGATGCCGTTTGCGCAGCTGCATTATCCGTTTGAAAACCAGGCCAAGTTTGAGCAGAATTACCCAGCGGATTTCATCGTTGAGTACATCGGCCAAGTGCGGGCGTGGTTCTACTATGTGCATGCCGTCAACGCTGCCTTGGCCGAAATCGGTGCTTTCGGCGAGGCCGGCACCCAGCACAAAAACGCCTACAGCAACGTCATCACTACTGGTGTGGTGGCGGGCAATGACGGCCGCAAGATGAGTAAGTCGCTTGGTAACTTTACCGACCCGAACGAGCTGATGGATAAGTTCAGCGCTGATTCCTTACGCTTCCTATTACTGAGTAGCCCGCTACTTAACGGCGAGGACTTTGCTCTGCATGACAAGGACGTAGGTGACGTGGCGCGCAAGCTCAGTATGATTTGGAATATGTATGATTTCTTCACCATGTACGCCGAAGTTGATGGCTGGGAATATGATGGTGAGCTGAAAGATCCGCTGAGCGAGTTGACGAATCCGCTGGATATCTGGATCGTCAGTCGGCTGCATCAGCTAGTGGCAGAAGTTGAGCGCCACATGGACACCTATAATATCCCCGATGCACTCAGCCCTATTTTGCCGTTCCTCGACGACGCGTCTAATTGGTACGTGCGCCGCAGCCGCCGCCGCTTCTGGAAGTCGGAAGACGATGGCGATAAAAATGATGCCTACCGCACGCTGCACTATGTGCTGGTGCGTCTCAGTTATCTATTGGCACCATTTACGCCGTTTTTGGCTGAGGAGTTGTATCACAATTTGACGGGTGATGATGAGTCGATTCACTTGAAGGATTGGCTCACGGCTGGGGCAGTCAATGATCAGGTGTTGGCCGATATGTCCCGGACACGCGAATTGATCAACAACGGCCTTAGTTTGCGGATGAAGCAGGATGAGCACCAAGTATCGATCAAGGTTCGCCAACCGCTGCAACGTGCGGCATATGCGGGTGCAAAGCTGGCTGAGTACTACGAACAGATCATGGCCGAGGAGTTAAATGTCAAGGAAATTCGCTGGATTGAGAGTCTAGACGAGCATCTGGCGGACTATGATGTGACTGAGGGCGTGATCAAGCCAGAGAGCTGGGTAGAAATTAGTAAGCACTTAACGCCCGAGCTCAAACGCGAGGGTCTGATGCGTGAAGTCATTCGCCACGTCCAGAGCGCGCGCAAAAAAGCGGGGCTGCAGGTGGACGATCGGATTATGCTGCAACTAACGACAGATGACGAGCAGCTTCGCCAAGCGATCAATGAGCATACGGAGGTGATTGCTGCTGAGACATTGGCAGTATTTAGCGAGGTGAGCGATAACCGGTCGGTGATTACGGTCGAGGGGGTTGCGCTCGAAATTGCTCTTGCTGTTGTAAAATAGTCATCACAGTACAGGCTACCTCTTAAGGCTAACAAGCGGCCAGCGTTTGCTCGGTCTTGTGCTAGCTGGAGATCAACGGTCTTGGCGATGACGGTGCAACGCGGTACAATGAGTCTATGTATAGTCTAGCAGCCCTTGGTCAGTTACTCTTTTTTGCACGAGCTGGTGGCGGTGGGTCAAGGTCTGGTGGCGGTGGCGCGGTCCTTTTCGGGATACCGATGGTGATCGCGATTTCGGTAAGTGGTTTTGTGAAAAAAATCACCCAGTCAAAGGCGGCCGCTGTAGCAGTGGGGTCTCTGGCCGGATTATTGGCCAGCCTGTTCTATTTAGTGGGTGGCGTAATTATATTTATTTTGGTGGCCATTTCGACAGTGATTGGTGCGATTATCGGGGCATTTACAGATAAGATCAGTCGTTTTCGTAAGGGCAGTGAGGCAGCACAACAGACGGTTCATCAAGCTGCTGCTCAGGATGGTACGTGGAATGAGCAGGGGATTATCAATTATGCATCGACGGTGTTTAATCGGTTTCAGTATGATTGGGAGCGGATGGACTTACCATCAATTCAGCAATACGTCACACCAAACTATGCACGGCATATCGGGCTAATGTTGTATGCCCTACAACAGATGGGGCGAGTCAATCGTATGAAAGGGGTGGCGATTGATGAGGCTGTTATCACACGGGCGTATGACGATGTAAATGATCAGAATGATCGAGTGAGTGTGAGCTTCGTTGCTTCAGCTAATGACGAATTGGTTGATGTTACGAGTGGTGCAGTGCTGTATCGTGACACTAGTGAATTTGGTGAACAGTGGAACTTTGTGCGCTCAGACAACGGCTGGCTACTAGATAGTATCGACCAGGCAACAGAAGACTCTATGCAGCGTATCGCGTCTATGCAGCAATTTGCAGCGCAATATAATATGTATTTCAGTCCGGATTGGGGACGGTTACTGCTGCCAACTAGGGGTGAGTTATTCAAGAAGGGCTTTGAGGGTACTGATATCAATAACCATATCATTGGGTTTTGGACGGGTAATTTGCTGGTGCAACTGTATACGTATATGGCCGATACCTCAAATGGTGATTCAGCAGTTACCTATATTATCGGGCAGGTTAATTTGCCAAAGTCGTATGGTGGGATTTTAGTGGAACGTCGGGATTCACGTTTCCTGAAACGGTTTAGGGCGCCGTCAGGCTATAAAAAAGTAGAACTGGAATGGGGTGACTTTAACAAGCGCTACCAAGTATATGCCACCGATGAGAATCAGGTGACGAGCTTTGAGCTGCTCAATCCAAGTTTCATGGCATGGTTGTATGATCAAGACATTAAGGTTAATATTGAGGTGGTAGATAATATTGTTTATCTCTATGCCAAAATTTCCACTGGTGAGATACGCTACGCGGAGATGATGGATATTTTGCAGAAATCACATAAAGAACTCAAGATGTAAGGAGGAAATATGATTACCAAAGCTATTATTCCGGTCGCTGGTTGGGGCACACGAATGCTACCAATTACTAAATCAATTGAAAAATGCATGCTGCCAATTGGCAATCGACCGCTGATTGATTATGTGGTGCAGGACTGCTTGGCGGCCGGCGTGCGTGAGCTGATTTTTGTGGTTGGCGAGCAGAGTTCACAGTTAGAGAGCTATTATCGGAGCAATATTTTGCTCAACGATTATTTGCGGAGCAAGGGCAAAGATGACAAGTTGGCTCTAGTGGCGCCGATTGATGCGAAGCTTCACTTTGTGACGCAACCGAGCTACGGTAAGTACGGATCAGCGGTACCGGTAGCCTTGGCGGCGGACTATATCGAGGACGGCGAGTCGGCAGTGGTGCTGATGGGCGATGACTTTATATATAATGCCGACGGCTCAAGCGAAGTAGCGCGGTTGATAGCAGCAACACCAGACGGTCAGTGCAGTCTATTAGTCCAGGAAGTGCCAGGTGATGACATTAGCCGGTATGGGGCGATTATGATGGACGAGGATGGTAACTTTGTAGAGATTGTTGAAAAACCGAAGCCAGAAGAGGCGCCAAGTCACTTTGCCAACACCGGTAAGTACGTTCTCACCAAACAAGTGATTCAGTCTTGTGCCGATGTTGAAATATCGCCGCGTGGTGAGTATGAATTAACTGATGCAGTCAGTAATTATGCTCGGGCCGGCGGTGTCGTCAAGGTTGTGCCAGCGGTAGGTATGCATTTGGACGGCGGTAACGTCGATGGTTGGCTGCATGCGAACAATGTAGTATGTGGGCGATCTGGATCATGTTCGTGTGAAATCTGATCGAACATGATCTCTACTTGCCAGACGCTTATGCTTAGCGTATAATGTAGGCGTTAGTACTCTAAATACTGAAATATACAATAATAACAGGGGGCATCACGCATGAAGATAACACAAAAGACAAAGCGATTGTTACTGGCGAATGCGGTAGTTGCGGCTATTGTCGGCGTGTTGACAATGCACTACCTAGCATCAAGCCAGTTGGCGAAGGCTGATCCTATCAATTCAACTGACTTCGTCATGACTATTGATACGCGAAAAGGAGCTGGCAACACGTTTACCATACCGACATTTGGTAGTGGTTATAATTACAACGTTGCATGCGGTAACGGCGTGACGCTGACTGGTCAGACGGGTAATGCGGTATGTTCGTATGCAACAGCTGGTGAGTATCAGATTCGCATTAGCGGCGCTTTCCCGCGCATATTCTTTAACTTTACCGGTGACAAGCTAAAAGTTATTTCGATTGATCAGTGGGGTACGAATGAGTGGCTGAATATGGAGCATGCCTTTGATGGTGCCGAGAATCTCGATGTGAAGGCTACCGATAAACCGCGGATGGGCAAGGTGGTAAGTCTGGCGTATATGTTTCGAGATGCCAAGAACCTAAAGGGTGTAGGTGCTGACTGGCAATGGGACACCGCCAATGTCCAGAGTTTGAATAGTACATTCTCTGGAGCTCGCCAGTTTAACCAGGATATCTCTAACTGGAATACGGCTAAGGTAACTGACATGGATAACACGTTTACCAATGCCTACGAGTTTAATCAGCCAATTCAAAAATGGGATGTTAGCAAAGTAACGACGATGGTGGCAGTATTGGCATACGCCAAAAAGTTTAATCAGCCAATTGGTGAGTGGAATACCGCACGATTGTCGGATGCTCTCCTAGCGCTTGCCGGTGCTGAGAAATTTGACCAGTCACTGGCACATTGGGATGTCCGTCAATTAACAAATGCAGACGGATTACTCAATGGAATAAAGATATCGACTCCAAATTATGATGCAACATTGATGGCGTGGCAGGGACAGACAGTAAATAATAACGTCAAGCTCGGCGGTGGTAATAGCAAGTTCTGCCTGGCGGATACGCAGCGCAGCAACTTGGTGAACGCAAAGGCATGGACGATTACTGATGGCGGTAAAGACTGTACAGCATACGCAGTCACCGCGGTAGATTATGCTGGCGCTGCCACAATATTGATGAGAACAGCGCAGTCGGGACAGTGTTGGGTCGGCTGACGAGTACTGACGCTGTTGGCTCACCACAGGGTGATTTCACCTATACGCTTGGCTGTGCTGGTGCGCAAAATAATCTTGTGACGATTGATGGCGACACGATCAAGCTAGCACGGTCGCCAGACTATGAGCAGAATGCCACGCTAGCAATTTGTATTCGCGCTACCAACAAAGCAGGGCAGACATTTGATAAACACCTAACGATTACGGTGAATAATCTGTTCACCCTTTCGTATAATGCAAACGGTGCTAATGCTGGTACAGTGCCAGCCTCAACAGGAGAGACGCTTCGTTCTGGTGCTACAGTGGCTGCGGCAGCAAATACCGGTAACTTGGCAAAAACTGGTCATACCTTCACCGGTTGGAATACGATGGCTAATGGTGGTGGCACAGCATATGCGACAGGTGCAACAGTAACGATAACGGCTGATACAACGCTATATGCGCAGTGGCAGGTCAACAACTATACATTACATTTTGATACCAAGGGTGGCTCTAATGTACCAGATCAAACAGTGGCATTTGGTGCGAAGGCAACAGCGCCAGCAGCACCGACCAAAACCGGCCATACGTTTGCTGGTTGGCATAAGGATGCTGGATTTACGCAATCCTGGGATTTTACAACTGACACGATGCCGGCAGCTGATACAACACTTCATGCTAAGTGGACAGTGAATCAGTATAAGGTGCACTATGATGCAAATACTGGTAGCGGCGCAACGCCAGATACCGTTGGTAATTATGATGCTACGGTACAGTTGGCGAACAGTAACTTTACCAAAACCGGCCATACCTTCACTGGCTGGAATACGATGGCTAATGGTGGTGGCACAGCATATGCAGCTGGTGATAATTTCCACCTAACTGGCGACGTAACGTTGTATGCCCAGTGGCGCAAGAATAACTATACGCTTACCTTTGATTCACGGGATGGTTCACCTGTACCGCCACAAACGGTAGAGTACGGCGCCAAGGCAACTGAGCCAACCCCACCGACCAAAACCGGTCACACATTCGCTGGTTGGTATAAAGATGCCGGGCTTACTAATCCATGGAACTTTGGCACTGACACGATGCCAGGTGTCAACACAACACTGTATGCCAAGTGGACGATTAATCAGTATAAGGTGCACTATGATGCAAATACCGGCACGGGAACGATGAGCGATACAGTCGGTAACTATAATAGCACTGTCCAAGCAGCGGCAAATAGCTTCACGAAAGCGGGCCATACCTTTACTGGCTGGAACACTGAGGCAAATGGTACGGGCACGCCTTATGCCACTGGCGCCAATATTCAGCTAACAGATGACGTGACACTGTACGCCCAGTGGCGCGATTCACAGCCACCGGTAACACCGGCTGCCGCTCCAGATATGACCGCCACTTCAGACACTGGTGATAGCAACTCAGATAATATTACGAATAAAACCAAACCAGCCTTTACGCTGATGTGTACCGAGGCAGGCAGCACCTTGACGCTATATGTAGATGGGGTTGCAAATGGGACGGTGAACTGCGCTGGCCCCGGTCCAGTTGATGTAGTTCCGACAACACCACTGTCTGAGGGTAATCACGCGATAACATTTACTGAGACCGACGCAGCTGGCAATGCCTCATCGAGCTCACCGGCATTGACCATAACCGTTGATACAACCGCTCCAGCCGCACCAGCAGTAACGATTGACTCGGTGACTGCCGATAATACGATTAATGCTGCTGAAGCAGCCGCGCCACAGGTCATTCGCGGCTTGGCTACCGGTACTCGCCCTGGCGATACCGTAAGGGTGACAGTTAATGGTACGACGTATGAGACGACCGTTGACGGGACCGGTGCCTTTGCAGTGACAGTTCCGGGTACTGAGCTGGTGTCAGACCCAGATCATACAATTGATGTAACAGTAATCGCCTCTGATGTGGCCGGCAATACGACGAGTACAGCAATGGCAAAAACCTACAATGTTGATGCTGATGTTGTCGCGCCACCAGCAAAGGCAATACTCAAGCCGTCCTCTGATACTGGCGTGAGTGACTCAGATAATATAACTAGCGACACAACACCAACAGTAACGTTACAGTGTGCATCAGCCACCGACAAACTACATCTTATCGTCGATGGCGTCGAGGTGCAGACTATCAACTGTACGGCGGCGGGACCGGTCGAGGTGACTTTACCGAATGCATTGAATGATGGCAATCATACGGTAGCATATCGCAGAGAGACATCGGTTGGCAATATATCGGCACCATCAACACCGCTGACACTGACGATAGATACGACGGCGCCGACCGGTACGCTTGGTACGCAGCAAGCTACAACCGCTTCGCCTGCTTTGAGCGGTACCGTGACTGACCCTACTGCCGCAGTGACTGTAACTATTAATGGTGTTGATTATCCGGCAACTGTGATGGGAGGGACCTGGACATTACCAGCGAATGTCATCGCCGCACTCGGCAACGGAGTTTACTCGGTTAAGCTGACCTTTACTGACATTGCTGGTAATACCTCGACTGTAATGGAGTCACTCACGATCACTCTACCAGTGCCACCGACTCCACAGCCAAGCAACCCAAGCCCAGCTCCGGGTCAGAAGCAGAAAAAATCTGGTGCACCACTAGCTGATACGGGTGATAACGCCTATTTGTTCGTCGGTATGTCGAGTCTTGTGGTTATTGCTGGCCTGATCAGCATTTATCGATTGCGCCGCCTGTAGGAGATTAGAAACCAGTGGTGCATGGAATTTGACTGACGAACGGATTGTTTAAGTTACCAAAGGTGGCGTAAGCATACTGTGTGATGTCGACGAGGTGCGGTATGGATGCGATGCAGTCTTGATTTATGACTGCACCTCTGGTACAATGGAACAGATTGAAAGTTAATTTTAAGGAACGAAATGAAAGCAGTCGTAAAAATCTCTGGCAAGCAGTATATTGTCAGCGAAAAAGAGTCCCTCTTGGTGGATCTCCTCCCTGAAGGTACAAAAGAACTCACTCTCGACGCACTTTTAGTGATTGATGGTGATAAAACAAAAGTCGGCACGCCAACCGTAAAAGGTGTGGTAGTGAAGGCAAAAGTCGCTGAAGCAGAAGTCAAGGGCGACAAAATCCGCGTTATCCGCTACAAGAGCAAAAAACGCGTTCACAAAGAAACTGGTCATCGCCAGAAGTATACTAAGATTGAGATAACCTCGATCAAATAACCAGACAAATCATTATACCGCCCTGCGATAGGGGCGGTATTTTTATGGCTAAAATTATGATACAATGGGGTAAGCAGAAGGGGTATCAATGACAAAGATTATTGCGGTGACAAATCAAAAGGGTGGTGTTGGTAAGACGACGACTTCAATTAATGTGGCATATTTTTTGGCAAAAGCCGGTAAGCGGACGCTGATCGTTGACTTTGATCCGCAAGGAAATGCCACCAGTGGCCTGGGTATTGATAAGCAAGGCTTGGGTGCGACGATGACTGAGGTAGTGACTGGTCAGACGGCTCTGAACAATATAATTATTCAGACTGACATTAAAAACCTGTCGATTGCACCGGCAACGCCACACTTAGCAAATACTGAGGTCGAGCTGGCCCAAGCTGAGGGGCGGTTCATGCGGCTGCGGCAGGCGCTGGCGAGTCTCGCTGGATATGATTATGTAATCATTGATAGCCCGCCGAGTCTGAGTCTACTGACCGTGAATGGGCTGATCGCAGCGCAGTACGTCTTGCTACCGGTACAGGCAGAGTTTTATGCATTAGAGGGACTAGGGCAGCTCATGGAGACGATGAAGTTGGTTCGCAAGGGACTCAATCCACATCTGCGGCTACTTGGCGTGGTGACCACCATGGTTGATTCGCGAACGACCCTGTCGAGTCAGGTATATGATGAAATAAAAAAGCATTTTGCTGATACGATTTTCAAGACGACGATTCCGCGTAACATTCGCCTCGCTGAGGCGCCAAGTCATGGCGTGCCGGTTGGCGTGTACGATCGTTTCTCGAAGGGATCGCGGGCTTACCATGCGCTGACCAAAGAAATTATCGAGAGGATTGAAGGATGAAAAAGGGACTTGGGCGGGGATTTGATTCGCTGATACCGACAAATTTGTTTGACGAGGCCTTTGACCCGACAGCTGGTCAAGATGCGACAATGTCGCAATTACGCCAGATACCAATTACCGATATTACGCCAGATCCAGATCAGCCGCGGCGGTTCTTTGACGAGGAGGCGCTGCGTGAGTTGGCTGATTCAATTGGTCGGCACGGCGTAGTGCAGCCGATTGTAGTGACGCCACACGGGTCTCAGTTTATGATTGTTGCTGGTGAGCGGCGCTGGCGAGCAGCACAGCTGGCCGGATTAGTAGAGATACCAAGCATCGTTCGCAGCTTGAGCGATCAGCACCGATTAGAGGTATCGCTGATCGAGAATCTGCAGCGACGCGACCTCAATCCACTCGAGACGGCGACGGCCTATATGAAGCTGCGTGATCAGTTCAATATGACACTGGAGCAAATCGGTCAGCACGTTGGTGGTAAATCGGTCAGCGCCATTAGTAATACGCTGCGTCTCTTGAAATTACCAAGCGTGGTGCGGACGGCGCTGTTTGAAAATAAGATTTCTGAAGGGCAGGCGCGAACATTGGTGGGGCTACCAGATGACGTGGCAGAGGATTTATTGCAGCAGACGATTGATCAGGGTTGGAGCGTACGCAAGCTTGAGCAGATGATTGCCGCCTGGAAGCGAGCACAGCAGCCGTCGGGCCACGCGCCAGCTCCAAAGCCAGTCGAGCCACTGCATGCCTCGTCAGTAGCGCACCTATCGAAAAAACTTCATGCTGACATTACAGTTCGCACTAGTAAACGCGGTGCCGGTCAGATTATCATTCCGTTCAAAGACCAAGCGGATTTTGAGCGGATCCGCGACTTGATTGGCTGATTGTTAAAACCCTCTGATCTGTGTGAAGGGGAAAATACGGGCGATGACCGGTCCAACGATGTCGTATAGCGGAATGTTACCCATACAGTTACGCGAATCACACGAAAAATTACCCTCACGATTATCACCCATCACGAAAACCGTCCCTTCGGACACTTTGGTGTCAACATCGCCAGAGGTCGGTGACTTTGGTTCGTTTTTGTTGATAGTTGTATCGGGGTTAAAGCCGTTTGGATGCTCGGCGTTATAGACGGTAACGACGCCACCCTTAACGGTGACGCGCTCACCAGCAAAAGCAATTACCCGTTTGACGATATATTCATCGTGACCTAGGGTTGGATTGTAATTAGGGTTTTTAAAGACGATAATTTGGCCGCGCTTGGGGATATATTGCTGATTTTGAAGCTGTTTCATCGTGACCGACAGTCGGTCAACGATCAAGCGGTCATTGGTGTGCATCGTGTTTTCCATACTTGGTCCCTGTACGCCAAAACTACGAAAGACAAAGGTGTTTATCAAAATCGTCCCGATAATCACCCCAATCACAAAAATAATCAGTCCCAGACTGTCCCTTAGACGAGGGTGTCGATCGAGAAAATGAGCATCCATCCGCCTTATTATACATGGTTTGGTGGCGAAAACCAAAAGCTTGATCGATAGAGAAGTGTGCTATAATAAGGAGCAGTGAAAATTTCAAATAGGAATTCGGTCGATGGATTTGTACCGCGGAGGGTTCAGCGGTCTCGTTTGGGTGGCATGCCGCCGGGGCGAGCAGTTACGCCTCCGCGTCCCGCAGTACATTCTGCCCCAGTGCAGCCACTTGGTAGACCGGCCGCAGCGCCGCGCCAGTCGCTGTCGCAAGCTGACCGGATTCGCCTCGCGACCTCTTCGACTGCCGATATCGATGAAGATATTAGCAATTCACTCAAAGACCTTGATATTCAGAAACCCGAAACACCGCGAGAGAAGCGTAAGAAATCGCACAAAAAACGTCGCAAGCTGAAGATTGTTATTCTGGTGATTGTGGCGCTGATAATTTTAGTGGGCGGATTTTTACTATATAAGGCATGGGTTAATGCCGGGCGGGTGTTTGGTGGTGGTAGCCTGATTGATTTGTTCCAGAATCAGCCGCTGAAAGTGGATGCACACGGGCGAAGTAACATGCTGATTCTCGGTACGACGGATGACGACCCGGAGCACCCGGGCGCGACCTTGACTGACTCGATGATGGTGCTCAGTATTGATCAGAAGAAACACGACGCCTATATGTTCAGCATTCCGCGCGACCTATACGTGCAGTTTGGGCGGGTTTGTAATTCTGGTAGCGCAGGCAAGATCAATGAGTATTTTGACTGTATTGCTAAGGGTAATGATGAGCAAGCCGAGAGAAAGCGGATGGAGGCTAGTCGCGAGTTTGTTGGCAAGATTTTTGGTATGGATCTCCAGTATGTGGCACATGTGAATGCTCAAGTGATCAAGGACGCTGTTAACGCAGTTGGCGGCGTGACGGTAAACGTACAGAGTGATGATCCGCGCGGTGTGTTTGACCCAAGTGTTGACTGGATGTGTCGGGAGAAGGGCTTGTCAGCAGAGCAGCGGAAGCAGCGTTGTCCAACGGGACACTACATTCACTTTAAGAATGGGCCAAATGATATGGATGGTGATAAAGCATTATATTTCTCGCGAGCGCGTGGCGCGCTGGGCGGCTCCTATGGGCTGGATAAGTCAAATTTTGACCGCGAGAAAAACCAACAGTTGGTATTGATGGCGCTCAAGAATAAAGCAGCCTCGACAGGTACGCTAACTGATCTTGGCAAGGTGACGGCGCTGATGGACGCCATGGGCAAGAATTTGCGCACTAATGTTGATGCCAAAGAGGTCCGTACGGTAATGGATGTTGCCTCTAAGATAAAAGACACTGACATTCATCGCCTCAGCTTTATTGAGAAGGATAATATTTTGCTCGGTACGAGTAGGGTTGGCACTTCCAGTGTGGTCGTGCCAACAGCCGGTCAGTTTAATTATTCACAAATTCGATCATTCATTAAGGTAGAAATATACGGCGATGCCCTCGCCAAGGAAAAAGCGCGCGTCTTAGTACTGAATGGTAGTGGCGTGGTTGGGGCGGCCAAATCTGAGGCCGATCGCCTTACAGCAGCATCACTCAATGTCGTTAATGTTGGTAACTCTCCACAGAAAATCACTGAAAAATACAAGGTTTATCAGCTGGAGTCGGGTAAGTCCAAACAAGCTTCTGCTAACAAGATTAAAGAACTATATGGTGTGACCTTGACCGAGGGTAAACCGGCGTTCAACTTACCGGCCGAAGCCGATTTCGTGGTGATAATTGGACCGTAATTTGGTATAATAGGGTGGTAATGGAGTTTCTGAAAAAAACAGCCAGGCGACGGTCACTTCTCAGTAATATCGCTTATTACGCGCTTAATTTAGGGATGGTGGCGGTCCTATTTTGGATGTCACAGGAGATTCACTATCCACTGGCGGCGATTGTGCTGGTGCTGCTGAGTAAATGGCGTACATTGTCAGTGCGACCCAAGTTCTGGCTAACAAATATTCAAGGGAGTCTCGTTGACGTAGTAGTGGGACTCGGTGTGGTGACACTAATGTATGCGCCGCAAGCGACACTGGAGCTACGAATTGCGCTAGCGGTATTTTATGCGATATGGCTTGTCGCCATCAAGCCACTATCAAAGCGCTGGCAGATGACGCTACAGGCAGGTCTCGCGGTATTTATTGGTACGGCGGCATTGTTTGCGGTATCACATGAATGGCCAGCAGCAGCAGTCGTGGTTTGTGCGTTGATCATTGGCTATGGTACGGCCCGGCATTTTCTATCGACATTTCGTGAGGAGCAAATTACCGTACTCAGCCTGGCGTGGGGTCTGGTATTTGCAGAAATTGGCTGGCTGGCGCATTACTGGACGTTTGGCTATGCACTACTCGGAGTAAACGCCTTGCAGCTGCCGCAGGCGACAATCATCTTTGCATTACTATCATTTGTGGCTGAACGTATTTATACTTCTTGGCACAAGCATAAAACGATCGTTGTTGCTGAAATTGCTGGTCCAGCTATCTTGGCCTCAGCCCTCATTCTGACCATTTTGCTATTTTTTAACTCGGTGACACTATAGTGGAGCAAGAACCTCGTTCAGTTCAGCAGACCCAATCTCGACCGGGCGTGCCGCGTCGTAGAAAACTGGCACTAATTAGCGCTTGTGTTATCACGGTTGTGTGGCTGATGGTTGGGGCGGCGGTACTGGGATCGTGGCTCATGATGCAGTTTAGTAAACAGCCCGCTCAATCTACTCCTGATGGCAACCTCGTCATGTCACGCGACGAAGTGGATATCAGCGAGGTTGTGCAGCGCGTATCGAAAAGCGTGGTTTCAATTGTAACTACTAAGAATGGCCGAACATTTTCGCGTGCGACAGTGCAGCAAGGTGCTGGTACGGGGATTATCATCAGCAGGGACGGTTATATTTTGACAAATAAACATGTCGTCAAAGATGCCGAAACAATCGAGATCATGGGTAGTGACGGTACACAATATACGGACGTCAAGCTTGTTGGTGCCGACCCACTAAACGATGTGGCATTTCTCAAGATCAATGGCGTGAATGACCTGCCGGCAGCCACGCTGGGTGATTCAAGCACCGTGCGTGTCGGCCAGAAGGTGATCGCGATCGGTAATTCGCTCGGTCGTTATCAAAATACTGTGACAACAGGCATTATCTCGGGAAAAGGTCGGCCAGTTCAAGCCGCTACTAGTGAGCATAGTGATGCAGCCGAGAGTCTGACTGATTTGCTTCAGACCGATGCTGCGATCAATCCGGGCAACTCCGGAGGGCCGCTCCTCAACATGTCGGGGCAAGTCATCGGTATCAATACAGCAATTGTCTCGGATGCACAGAGTGTGGGCTTTGCAATTCCGATTGCCGCTACCAAGGGGCTGGTGCGCAGTGTGCTGAGTTCTGGAAAAATTCAGAAATCATATATCGGCGTGCAATATATCGCGATTACCCCCGAAGTTCGTGCCGAGTACAAATTACCAGTCAAAAGCGGTGCGTACGTTGGTGGCTCGCGCAGTAAATCAGCGGTCATCGCTGATGGGCCGGCAGACAAGGCAGGTATCAAGAACGGCGATATCATTACTAAAGTAAACGACAAGCTGATTGGTGAACAGGGTGGACTCAGCAGTCTCGTCTCTGAATTTCTGCCGGGTGAGACGGTGGAGCTCACCATCCTGCGTGACGGTAAGGAACGGAGGGTTAAGCTAACACTTGGTGCTTACAAGGCGTAGGACGATGATAAAGCCACGCATTTCTACCTTGTGAAGGCCGTGGTGCTTTGCTTTATGGAGAATTGCCTGGTGCTGTCGCGGATCAGCCTCCAGAAAAAGCAGACCATCCGCCGTCAAGTGGCGCGGCGCTTGCTCAATAAGTGTCTCGATCAACCGCAGGCCATTATCCACCGCAAACAGCGCTTCAGCGGGTTCGTGACGCAGTTCTGGCGAAAACTCCCAGGACTGGTCAACATACGGTAAATTAGCAAAGATATAATCTACTGGCTCAATCTGCCCAGAGAGGAGTGACTGTTGCTGCACTGTCACCCGCGCCTGCAAATTGCCCGCGTTTTTCTCGGCAATCTTGATGGCTCGTGGGCTAATGTCAGATAGAATAACCCGCAGGGACGGCCGCTCTAGCGCTGCTGTAATGCCAAGGCAGCCCGAACCGGTACCGATATCAATTAGCGTCTTTGGCGCGATCTCACCGGCTGTCAGCGCTAAAAACAGGGTGATCATCTCCTCTGACTCCGGCCGCGGTACCAAAACGGCCGGTGAAACGGTAAATTTCCGTCCGTAAAATTCCTTACAACCCAAAATATACGCCAGCGGCACTCGATCAAGGCGCAAGCTCAGTCTGGCGTCAGCGATATCAACCCGCCGCGGGTCAATCTCCTCATCCAGGTGCGCATGCAGGTACGTCCGGTTCTTCCGCAGGGTGTTAGCCAATATCAGCTCGGCGTCCAACCGCGCCGACGCAATACCGGTAGCTTTTAACTGTTTAGCGGCGTTCTTTAGCCAGGTTGCTATATTCATGTTGTTAATTATACTACATAGCTAGGAATGAGTAAAGTGATTATGGTTGCAAAATAGCTAGAAAGTTGTAAAAAGTATTGACAAATCAAGAGAGAGTAATATAAGAACCACACTAAAGCATAATCAAGTAGAAAGGAATAGGTTATGAATAGAAATAGGATCTCACCGCTGATGGAGATTGAGTATACAGAAGAATACGAGCCACGCATTGTCACCTATGAAAGCGGTGCTAGCGTATTGGTTCACGATGAGCCGGGTGATAGAGTGACTATCGGCACTGATGATAAATACTTTAGAGATCCTATGTTAAGTCGTGGTATGCTTTGTTTTGAGGCTATTCGTGATGATGGCGTTAGGGTTGAGTCTTATGTTACACCAGATGAGGTTGTGACTGCACGACACTATGATCACATGGTCGCGTATGATGTGTATACACGCAACAACACCCGAGACGAGGCAGCAATACCAGTGCCAGTGGGCAATGATATACACGGACGGGAGTTCGTGATTGGTGAGGATATTACAATAATTCCGGGGTATGCTCGTGGCGGTATGACGCTAAAATCCATTTCGGCGGAGTATAAATATGATATGGGTCGTCGTGATACCATAGAAGGCGAAAGTCCATTTGAGACAATAAAACACAAAATTGAAAAGCAGCGACGGAATAGTAAACTTGGCTCGACTGCACTAGGGGTATAATACTACTAGGTAGATACTATTTTTCGGCATTCTGTGCCTTCAACTCCCGCTCATACCGCTGTAACTGCTCAATCAAATCGTCGATATCCCCGTTCATCGCCGCGGGGATATTGCTGCGGCTGTAGTGAATGCGGTGATCAGTGATGCGATCTTGTGGGAAGTTGTAGGTGCGGATTTTCTCTGAGCGGTCACCAGTACCAACGAGTGAGCGTCGTTCGGCACTTAATTTGGCATTTTCCTCATCAATTTTCATCTGTAGTAGGCGTGAACGCAGCACACTCATGGCTTTTTCACGGTTCTTGATCTGTGACTTTTCGTCTTGGTTGGTCACGACGATACCGGTTGGTAGGTGGGTAATCCGTACCGCCGAGTCGGTGGTGTTGACGCTCTGGCCACCATGTCCGCCCGAGCGGAATACATCAACGCGGAGGTCATTTGCATCTATCTCGACGTCAGCTTCTTCGGCTTCTGGTAACACCGCTACGGTGACGGTGGAGGTGTGGACGCGACCTTGGCTTTCGGTGACTGGGACGCGCTGGACGCGGTGGACACCGCCTTCAAATTTCAATTTGGCGTATGGTGCGTCGCCCTTGACCATGAAAATAACTTCTTTGTATCCGCCTGAGTCGTTGGCGGATTCACTGACGAGCTCAGTTTTGTAGCCATTTGCTTCACACCAACGTAAATACATGCGGTACAGTTCCGCTGCAAACAGCGATGCTTCGTCGCCACCAGCGCCAGCACGGATCTCTATGATGATGTTTTTCTCGTCGTTTGGATCTTTTGGCGTCAGTAGGATGAATAATTCTTCCTCCAGCTCTGCCAGACGCACTTCAGTCTCAGTGATTTCGGCTTTTGCTAATTCTGCCAATTCGCCGCCGTCATTCGCTAATTCTTTGGCGTCACGTAGATTTTGCTCCAACGTCGCTCGCTCTTCACCCTTGGCAATAAGCGTCTCCAGCTCGGAAAACCGCTTATTTTTACTTGTGAAGTCCGGCGAGCCATACGCGTCGGGACGCGCCAAAAAATCACCCAGCGCTGCCCGCTCCGCCTTCAACGCTTCGAGGTCGAGAGAGATTTTTGTCATATGGATTATTATAGCATATTGGCGGGGGTGGCGGGCCTACTAGTAAAATACTGATAATAGCGTAGGGATACTTGACAAACAAAAGAAAATAGAGTAATATGTAGACCATTAGTGCATCATATATTGCAGTAGCAAAGATAAGGAAAATAAAAAAGTATGGGCAAATTATTACAAGCAACACGACGTATGGTCAATGAAACCTTCGGGAGAAGCCTTGGGCGGGTTCATGATGTCGAGAAAGCCTGGGAGATGGCACAAGAATAAAATGCTGAACATACACGCCGGCAGACAGAAAGGAAGTTAGCGAGTTTAGCCCTTGACGAGCCGCGCATAGCAGAACTGAAAGATGGCTCAGGCCTCCCAGAGACAAAGGTGGGGTCCCCTGAATTTGTCGCTAAGATGTTTACAAATGCCAGTGAGTATATGTCGGGAAGGGATAAGGGTGATGAGTCGACAGAGCGGTGGCTACCAGCTATGTATGACCTTCCGTCTCTAGATCAAAATGTGAAGGTAGAGCAAGTTTCGTGCTACGGTGATTTTATTGCGACGAAGCAAGAGGATGGCGGGCAAATTATTGGCATGGTTGAGACACGTGATGTTGGAGGTACTGATTCCGACCCTAGGCGTGTTCGTGTGTCAACCTCTTATGATCCTAGAACGGGTGTGATCAAGGAAGTGCGCCTTACGAATCACTTACAAAGGGAGAAGGATGGTCGTAGGTATACTGGTGACCATGTGGTTACAAAAACTGATGGTGAAATATGGTGGTTTTCTCCAGATGGTACTGCTGAACATGTTGCTACTGATGAAAATGGAGTGCGGAAACCGGGTACTCTGTATCGAGAGGATGTAGGGGAGTTAGCTCATTTATTGAGACTTGAGCACATGATGGAGCACTTTGACCGTAAACTAGAAAAATCTAGAAAGAGTTAGTACAGCATAACTTAAATTCAATCTAATATATAATAGCTCCGCTTTGGCGGAGCTATTACGTGATATCAAAAGTATTGATAAGTTGGGGTTATTTCTTAGCTTTCTTGCCCTTTGCCTTAGGCGTAGCCGCTTTCTTCTTTGTATCGTCTGCTGCATCATCATCTGTTGCCTTGGCGGCTTTTTTAGCGGCAGCCTTCTTGGCTTTGTTTGCTAGGGCTGTCTTGCGAGCCTCAGCAGCTGCTTGGCGTGCCTTGAACCGGTCAACACGACCCTCGGTGTCGATGATCTTTTCTTCGCCGGTGAAGAATGGGTGCGAGGCGCTGGAGATGTGCACCTTGA
>DAIMYI010000005.1:0-36193 GCA_036734565.1 Nanosynbacter sp.
ATATTCCCACCAAAGACCTAATCATGAAGTACCGGGCAGAGTACAAAAAACTTAAACCAGTCTACTCGGAGGCTATCGGCGAAAAAGTTCATTTTAACATGCCTGGTTTTAAGCACCTCATCTTCAAAGGTAAACATCGTCGCCAGACCACTGTAATATTTAATCGGCTCGTATTGATTCCGCTAATAGTGCCAGTGATCCGTAATTGCCCAGAAGAAGTAGAGATACGAATTCGCAATGAAGCCGTGGATGATAAAAAACTAAAGTAACATATTATGCCCTAGAAGCGCGCGTCGGCAAAGACAGTGTTCGTGTACGCGTCGTCACACGCAAAGTTGGTGAAAGGGGAAAACATTATTTCCAGAGTATCATGAAATACTAAAAAACACCCCAAAAGGATGTCCTCTAGTGTGTTTGCTTCCAGACTTAGGAGATTTAACCTTGGCCGGTTCTAGGGCAAGCCCCACAAACACATGATCATGATAGCACAGAATCTTGTTATTTGCAATACTGTGGCTATTAGAGAGTACGCACTAGAAAAGCAGTTCCCATCATGGGACTACAAAAAACCATACTCCTCGTCAAAAATCTTGCTGGCAATCAAGGCTAAAAAATATCCCGCCACCGTAACTTTCTCTAACCAATCCAGCTGTGCCACCATTTTCTTAACGTAATCCACCCACCTGTTATTCCGATGTGCTACGTTCTAGTAAGATACTTTTTGGATTGCCTTCTGGTAAGTTGAGTAGGTATTGTCTGATGTTAACCTAGTCTGACATGGTGCCGCCCAACTATCTCCACCGAGTGACCCTCAACTACTGTTTGTTGGTACACGGCTAGAAAAGTAAAGATAAATCGCTCTATCGTCATAAAGACATCTGCGCTGGCAGGCTTATTCGCAAGCTTGGACTTAACTGGCATATTCTGATACACGCACAACGTACGAACAAGGTCGTCAACATGAGCTAGCGCTGAGCTCTTTCCCGATACTGAGATGCTGATATGCCATCTAAAATGTTCCCTCGCATTATTCCTCCTGAGCCTCTGGCGCAACTGCCTCATTTTTACGATGCCATATAAGTCAACGCCCGCTTCACCAAACCTATTTTAGCGACAGCATGAACTTTACCCTTAATATCTCGGTGTAGTATTCTATTCATAAGAATAGTATAAACCGGTTCATAGTTTGGTTTACAAGATTTATTGCACTTCATTTTAGCATCAAGGAGAAATAAGCATGACAATCCGCCCCTTCCACCCCAAAGACCGTACCACAATCGACGAGCTGGCAATCAAACTGCACGCACATTTTGCGCAGGTTGACGACATGGCGGAGTCGCTGCCGTTCGCTAGCCCGCGAGACGCGCACGGCTATATGCAGCGGATGATTGACGATAGCGAAAATATGAACGGCGCGATGTATGTTGCCGAGGAGAACGGCCAGGTGGTCGGCTTTATTCAGGGCGTGATTATCGATCATCAGCCTGGTCAGGACATCGTTTTCGATGCAGTACATGCGCCGCGAAAAGACGGTTGGATCGGATTGCTTTATGTCAAGCCAGAGCAGCGAGGCAGCGGTATCGGGCGAGCCTTGCTGGATGAAATAAAGCGCTATTTCCAGAGTAAAAATTGCGATACCTTGCGGTTAAAAGTACTAAGCGGCAACCAGCGCGCCATAGTGTTCTATGAAAAATATGGTCTTACTGCTCGTGAAATAGAAATGGTAACAAAGCTTTAGGGAGGGGCCGGTTTACTTCTAGGCGACTGCTACATACACCACTCAACACACCGGGGTCATGGTTCAACACGGCTACCATTTTCGCCCGTCTCGGTCTATAATACAAGTATGAAGTGGGCGGGGGATATTTCGCAGGTCGGTGAATTGTCGCGATTTTGGCTGCGGCGACTATGCGAGGCGGCCCTGTTTGTCGGGCTAGTCATCGTCCTCCTCTATGCTTGGGCGCGCTTTATCCCGACCGGCTACCGGCTACCCATCGGCGAAGCCATCACTGACCTCGCCGCCGCCATCAGCGCTCTCGTCAGTCTCACCGCCCTCATCCTCTGTCTGTGGCTGCCGCGACGAGCTATCACGGCCGTATCCATCGCTGTCTATGGCTTGATCATCCTTGCCGTTGGCTCGCTGGTTGCCACCAGCGGGTTTCTCGCCTCGCCATTCGCCGCCGCTTGGCTCAGCGCTGCAGTGTTTGCCGGTTTCTTCGGTGGACCCGTGGTCCTCGGTATCGGCACCCTCGTCGTCATCGCCATCATCACCGCCGCGTTCACCCAGCACGCCAGCCTCATCGCCACGATCGGTGCACTATTTTTTGGCCTGGCGCCACTAGCTCTTGGCTTTATCATCTGGCGACATCAGCCGCGCGTCAGCAAGCTCGGCGACATTTCTGAACTTCGCACCAAGCTATCCACCGCCGAGGGCACCTCTGACATTGTCATCAATACTATCGACGACGGTGTGCTGGCCATCTCGCGCGAGGGCAATATCGAGCTAATCAACCCCTCAGCCCAGCGCATCATTGGCTGGAACCAAGGTGACGCCCTCGGCCTCAAATGGCAAAGTGTCATCCAGCTAGTCACCGCCGACGGCAAAGACGTCACCGTCACCGAAAACCCGGTCATGCAATCACTGATCAATAATCGGCCGGCGCACTCCGACAAATTACTCCTCCGCACCGCCTCGGACAAGCAAATCCTCGTCTCCATCGTCGCCTCGCCAGTCGGTAAAGACAACGAGGGTATCATCGTCGTCTTTCGCGACATCACCAAGGAAAAAGCCGAGGAGCGCCAGCAAGCCGAATTCATCTCTACCGCCAGCCACGAAATGCGCACGCCCGTCGCCTCCATCGAGGGCTACCTCGGTCTGGCGCTCAATCCAGCCACCGCCCATATCGATGACAAGGCGCGCGATTTTATCACCAAGGCCCATGCCTCGGCCCAGCACCTCGGCCGACTGTTCCAAGACCTGCTTGATATCAGCCGCGCCGAAGACGGACGCCTCAAGAACGAGCCACAGATTATCAATATCACTACCTTTGTCGGCGAGATCTTTGAGGGCCTGGCACCGCGTGCTGCCGAAAAAGGCCTCGTCTGTACCTTCCGTCCGGATGCCGCAGCCACCATCCAGCCAGCCTACTATGCCAACGTCGACGCCGATCACCTCCGCGAAGTTGTCTCAAATTTGATCGAAAACGCCATCAAATACACACTCAACGGGGAAGTAGTCGTGGACATTACTGGCGATGACAAAACGATCACTATCAGCGTCCAAGATAGCGGCATCGGTATCCCCGCCGAAGACCTGCCACACCTCTTTCAAAAGTTCTACCGCGTCGACAATTCCGACACCCGCGAGATCGGCGGCACCGGCCTCGGTCTGTATCTCAGTCGCCGCCTCGCCGAAGCAATGTCTGGCCGCCTATTCGTCATCAGCGAATACCGCAAGGGGAGCACTTTCTTTCTCGAGATTCCTCGCACCCGAACCGACGAGGCGATGCGCCAATTGCCAGCTGCACCCGTACCCGTTATTCCACCGCTTGCGACCGAGCCACCAGTCGCCGTCGCCGTCCAGCCAACCATCCCGATCAACGCCACACAGCCAGACGCTGCTAACACCGTCCTAACCAAGCCTGCCGCGCCAGCCGTACCGCCGCCCAACTTTAGCCCGCTACCGCCAATGCCCGCACCGCCAACTGAACCAACCACTCCCGCGTCCGCCATGCCATCCACACCGCCCGACCCAGCCCCCGAGCCTCTTGCCACACCCACACCGCCCGACCCAACCGCTACATCCACGCCATCAACACCACTCGCTACCCCAGAGCCAGCTGCTGCCCAACAAAAACCATAACCACTATAGTATTTTGGCGCAAACTTCGGTATAGTAGGGGTAGTTATGACAAAGATTTTACTAGTAGAAGACGACAAAAGCCTGCGCGAGATTTACGGCGTCAGGTTACTAGCTGAGGGCTACGACATCGTTTCGGCGGGCGACGGTGAAGAGGCTTTGGCTATGGCTATCAAAGAACGCCCGGCCTTGATCGTCAGTGATGTGATGATGCCCAAGATTTCCGGCTTTGACATGCTGGATATCTTGCGCTCGACCACCGAGACACGCGACGTGAAAGTCATCATGATGACCGCGCTGTCATCCGAAGACCAGCGGCAACGTGGCGAAGCTCTCGGTGCTGATCGCTACCTCGTCAAGTCGCAAGTCGGCATCGAAGACGTGGTGCGCACGGTCCACGAAGTACTGGGTGATGCGCCAGCAGCCGCACCAGTCGAATCAGCTCCGGCCGCAGAACCCGTGGCGGCCAACGCCCCATTAGCGGCACCAGCCACTCAGCAAGACGCTCCGGCAGTCACCTTGCCATCGCCGACAGAGATAGCAGCTGCCGACGCGCAGGCTCGACAGTTTTTAGATGAAATTTCTGCTGTTCCCGTCGAGCAGCGCACAGTTCTCGAAAGTGATAAATTCGCTGAGCCAATCGCAACACACGTTGTCACCCCGGCACCGACCGCACCAGCAACTCCACCAACCCAGGATGCTTCAGTCACTACACCCGCTCAAGATACCCCGGACAATTTGACTCCGTCGATGACCGATAACCCAGCACCATTTGTCCTGCCGACCGCTGCACCGATGCCGACTGAGCAAATTACCACACCGACCACCAGTGACACACCGCTAGACACTGATACTGCCGCTCCTGAGCTAGTTGACGAACCAGCTGTGGCTACTGAGCCAGTAATGGCGACTGAACCAGCGATATCTGCGCCCGAGCCAGAGCAGGCCTCAACCCCCGAGGGAGAGCCATCGCCCGCAATGGAGTCAACCCCATCAACCGAGCCAGAGCCGACCACCCCGGCCGATACACTACCCGAGCCAGCAGCACCATTTTCGTCACCGCCACCGCGACCAACCAGTCTTGGCGAGCGGGTGATCCAACCACTGAGCCAAGAACCGCAACCAGATATGTCCAAGATGATGGAGCAGGAGCTTAGCGACCAACTTGAGTCCATACAGTCATCACCACAGCCAACGCCAGATTCGGATGACTTTGCGCTGCCGACACCTGATGCTATGGCTGAGCCGCACGGCGACCTGACACTGGATGCACTCGAGTCACTGCCGACACCAACTGATGACCAGCCACTTGATGCTGGTGCTGCCATTGAGGCCGAGTTAGCCAGCGAGGCATTACCTCAGCCAGAAGATGACGACATACCATTCACTCTGCCAAGCCCAGCACCAATGCCAGCCGACCCGGCGTCAACTCTAGCACCCGAGCCAGAGCAGACCTCAACCCCCGGGGGAGACTTACCTCCTACGGCAGGACCAGTAACGCCCCAGCGACCAGCCAACGCCTTTCCACCGCAACCGCCAGTAGTCTCCTGATATGACGACACCGACGCAGACATCCGATTCTACCGATTCATCCGCCCAGCGCCTCAACAAATTCCTGGCGCTGGCGCTTGGTGTATCGCGCCGCCAGGCTGACGAGCTAATCGAGCAGGGCAGGGTCACCGTGAACAACCAGCCTGCCAAGCTTGGCCAACGCATCACCACCACCGACATCATTCGCTACGGCAACAAACGACTCACTGCCCAAACCCACCAACTCATCCTCCTCCACAAGCCCGTCGGCTACCTCTGTTCGCGCGCCTCTCAAGGCGGCGTACCGACCATTTACGAATTATTGCCGAAAGACCTCCATCACCTCAAACCCGTCGGTCGCCTGGACAAGGACAGCTCCGGCCTCATCCTCCTCACCAACGACGGCGACTTCACCCACCAGATGACGCACCCATCGTTTTATAAAATGAAGCGCTATCTGGTGACGCTCGACCAGCCGCTCCAGCCACTTCATCGGCAAATGATCAATGACTTTGGCGTGCAGCTGCCTGATGGGCCGAGCCGCTTGACGCTGGAACGCCAGCACGAGGGTGACGACCACCGCTGGATCGTCCAGATGAGCGAAGGCCGCAACCGCCAAATCCGCCGCACCTTCGCCGCCCTCGGCTACACCGTCACCAAACTCCACCGCACAGACTTTGGTAATTACAGCCTCGGCGACATCAAACGCGGGGAATTCGTTAAGCAACCGTTCACCGATTAACCCAGGCCAAAAACGCCGAAAAGGCATATTATACCACATTTTTGACAAAATCCATTGACATTTTATTCTATCAGTGATATATATATCAGCTTTCAGCTCAAAGTTTTCGATAAAGAGCGGGAAGTCGCCCTTTAGCTTTGAGCTTTTTCTTCTACCGAAAGGAAAGATTGTGAATCAGTTTGCGCCGATGATCATTATGATCGCGATCCTCCTTGTGGGGGCGACCATCGCGGCAACGGCCGCGGTCTGCACCGTCACCGACGAATTGAGATTCCGGGGAGCGGGGATCCTCTTTTGGTTCGCGGCCACACTATTCCCGCTACTCCTCGCCACCTGGGCAAGAGGATGGGGATTCATCATTGCGATGACGATCTACATCGTCATCGTGATCGCCCCTGCGGGGGTGATCACGATGCTGAATCTCTTCGACATCAAGAGAAAGGAGGCTTCAAAGAGATAGGGCTAACGCCCACCGAAAATAGCTCGCCGAACTGACCTCAAACTGGTTGAGATGCATCATTTGCATTTCCTGGGTTGAGACATATCCAGTTCTGGTTTGAGCTCGTTCGGTGGGCTATTTTCATTGCCTCCCACCAAAACCCCGTGCTATACTACCACCATGTGTATGCCCGCTGTTAATCCATTTTCACCCGGTGTTCCGTATCACTGGAAGGAAAGCTACGTAGATTTCGACCACCCGTTCGCTCATCCACAGGATTTTGCGATGTTCATCATCACGCCGGTTCGCGAGCGCAAGGTCTGCCTGCTTGACAAAACACAAGCCTACACCGCTGAGCCGCACGTCATCCCGCTGGGGCAGGAGCCAAAGTTCGGGCTGAATTTGTATGCGTTAGGCATTGAAGTCGTCATCTTGGCCGGGCTCATACTATTCGCCATCATCGCCCGGCGTCAGGCAAAACGCACTGAGAAATCCTCCACCAAGCATGCCTGGCGCGGCAGCAGCTACCTGGCATTCGTTCTGGCAGCCCTCTTCGTCGGCTGCGTCGTCTATTATTCACTATACCGCTTTGGTCTGGTCGGACCCAGCATATAGCGCTTATCCTCGCCAAATCCTCACGCCTCTGGTATAATAAACATAATTATGCCTAGTAAATTACCCACCGTCGCCATCATCGGCCAAGCTAACGTTGGCAAAAGTTCGCTGTTCAACCGCCTGACGCGCGCCCGCACCGCCATCGTCGCCCGCGAAGCCGGCACCACCCGCGACAACGTCGTCGGCAAAGTTTCGTATAAGCGCTGCGCCTCATCTCCTGACGAGGCAAGCCAGGCTGAATTCTGGCTCATCGACACCGCCGGTCTCAAGCCCGCCGAAGACGAATTCGAAGCCACCATCCAAGACCAAATCGCCGACGCCTCCGCCGCTGCAGATGTCATCCTCGTCATGGTCGATTCCACCGTCTACCCATCAGACGCCGACCGTCAACTGGCCAAAAAAGCCTTAAAAAGCGGCAAGCCCGTCCTCCTGATCGCGGGTAAAGCTGACCTCAAAGGCTCGCTCCACACCGACGAATTCAAGCGCCTCGGCATCAAAACCATCATCAAAACCTCCGCCGAACACAACATCGGCATCTCCGAGCTGCTCGACAACATCGCCGATCTCATCCCGCCAGCCACTCAAACCGAAGCTGACGACATCATCCGCGTCGCCTTGATTGGCCGGCCAAACGTCGGCAAAAGTAACCTATTCAACACTCTAGCGGGCAAGCAGCAAGCCATCGTCGCCAACGTTGCCGGCACCACCCGCGACGTCAACCGCGTCCAAGTCCGCTACCATGGCCAAACTATCGAGCTACTGGACACCGCCGGCATTCGCCGCCAAGGCAAGCAAGAAACCGGCATCGAAAAATTCTCCGTCCTACGCACCATGCAGGCCATCAACGAAGCCGACATCTGTTTTCTGCTGATGGACGTCAATGAATTGAACGTCGGGCTGGACCAACGCCTGGCGGGCATCATCGACGAAGCAGGCAAGGGGCTGGTGCTGGTGGTCAGCAAATGGGACTCCGTCGAAGGCAAAGACGCCTACACTCACGACGAGCTAGCACCACAAATTAGCTATCATTTCAAATTCACTCCATATGCGCCGTTAATATTCACTTCTTCCGTCACAGGGCAGAATGTCGCTAAGCTATTTGATCTGGCACTTGATATTTACAAGCGCCGCCGCCAAGAGTGCAAAACCCGCATCCTCAACGACCTCTTACAAAAAGCCGTCGCCGCTCATCCACCAGCCGGCCTAAAGAACTCGCATCCAAAACTCCGCTACATCGTCCAGACCGATACGGCCCCGCCATGGTTCGTCATCTACGGCAGCAATCTCAAATTCGTCCATTGGAGCTATAAACGCTACCTGGAGCGAACTTTACGTGAAGCTTTCAATTTCGCTGGCACGCCCATCAAACTATCTTTCCGCGACGAAAAGCAGCTGAAAGCCAACCGCGAACGTGTCGCCCGCGGCCTGACACCCGTCACCAAAGCTTACAAACAAGCCAAAAACGCCGAAAAATAGCTATTATACCACATTTCTACCCCAATTTCATTGATATTTTATTCTATTAGTGATATATATCAGCCTCTGACAGACCTTGATCTGTCAACGCGCTTCGTCCCATGGGTCGGATGCCCATGGCGGCTTGAGGTGCGGAACGGCCGCACCTCAAAGAAAGGACCACCATGATTGCGTTTGTAACAGCCTGGCTGATAGCCGGGATAATCATAGGAGCGGCGGCGTTCCTTGTGGACGCCTGGCACTTGGAGGGTGTAGCAGCCCTCTGGGACGCGGCAATAGCCGCAACTTGTTTCACTATTTTGCTCATTGTTGGGCGAGTGTGGGGGCCCGGCCTCCGGGCATCAGACGATGATCCAGTCGGGGACTGGATCATCGCCAGCCTGGCGTATGCACCGGGGCAGCTGTTGTTGGGTAGCATCCTACTGTCTGCTACCCTATGGAGCGGCTGGGCCATGACCCAGCAGTAGAGGTGCGGGGCGGGATTGATGCATTTTCGCATCTCCCGCCCCACTCATTCTTTTGCAATATACTTAGAAATATAAGGTTACTGAACTTATCCTAATAAGTTTCTCATTATTCAAACATCATCAACTGCATCTGCAAGATATCGCGCGTGATCTCATCCGCTCGCTCGCCAATCAGCACGATCTTCGCCGCTTCCTCGGGCCCGGCATGAGCGATCTGAATTTGCCGCTCGGTCGCCTCCACATGCTGGCGCACGCCGTTGTAACTGATAAAGCAGCCCTTCATCCGCCGTAGACCATACGCCCTGAACAACTCCGGCCACATGTTTTCTAGCGCCGACACCGCGATATTCATACCCGACACATCCAGCACGGCGTACGTCGGATTGTCCGGCACCGCCAGCTCACCATCATACTGGTCAAAAAATGCCAACAGCCCCGACGGCGTGGTGATTTTACTGAGGTCAAACCGGCCGTGCGGTGCGCTGAGCACCTTGGCGTAGGGCAGGGCGCGGCGTTTGGCTTCGTATTCAGCCCGTTCGCTGTCCTTCAGCAAGTCTTCCTTGGTCACCAAGATCACGTCCGCCGCTTGTAGCTCAATTTCATGCGCTGGCTCAACACCACGTAAAATCTCATGCGCATCGATCACGTAAAAACTCTGCATCAGCTCGTACTTGGCAAACATCTTGGCGCTGATCAGTCGCTCCACCAAATTCATGGTCCGCGCCACACCCGTCGCCTCGATGAACACCGGCGCAGGGGAATAACAACTAAAATCCATCAGCATCTTGGTCAGCGCATCCTCCGAGCCGCAGCAAACACAGTCGCCAGCCAAGGTCGTCACCATGTCTGCCAAGCCCTCCAACCGGTAGCCATCGACATTTTCGTTGGCATATTCATTTTCAATCACTCGCGCGCCCGTAAAGTCACGTTGTCGCAATAAGAATTCCAGTACACTGGTCTTACCAGCGCCCAGCGACCCATTCACCAAATACAGCGGTACCTTGTCGACAACCGTCCGCGCCTCGTCAAACGCTGCATTGATACTAAATTCCAAATCATCATCGCGCTTCGCCATATAGCTATTATACGCCATCCCGGCCGAGGTGATATACTGAAGATATGAAAGTCATCCTCGCCCTCGGCAATCCTGGCGACAAGTACACGTACACGCGGCATAACGCTGGCTTTTTGGTGGTTGACCAATTGGCAGCAGAGCAGAGTGCACAATTTAGCAATAAGCCGAAATTCTTTGCGGATATCGCCGAGTTAAACAGCTTTACGGTCGATTCAGCCGCTAGTGCAAAATCGCACAGCACCGTCCCACGAGAAAAAATTCTCCTCGTCAAACCAACGACATACTATAACGAGGTCGGTATTTCCGCTCGGGCGATTTTAGATTTTTATAAACTGACACTGGCTGATTTACTAATTATTCACGACGACACTGACCTTGATTTTGGCAAAATCCGTGTCCGTAAAGGCGGGCGCGACGCTGGCAGCAACGGTTTGAAATCGCTTCATGCTCACATTGGCTCCGACTTTTGGCATATTCGTATCGGCACCGACAACTTACTGCGGCGGCAAGTCTCAACCGACCGTTTTGTTATGATGAATTTTAATAGCGATGAATTAACTATTTTGAAAAATTGGGCCATCCCAACAGCGCAAACAATGATTCATGACTTTTTATCCGATCACATTTCAGCCATAAGCGTCAAGCTCTAACCCCCGACACATCACTACACCATTACGCCTGCAAAATTAAAAATACTTATTGCAACAATGTCGCAATAGCAAACGATTCTGCTCAAAGCGAAAAAATCCCGAATACTAACTACCGTCGCCTCCGCGGCACAATTTTCGCCGCGCCGTGCTTCAGTCGCTGCTCGGCGCTATGTAATTTCGCCGCGGCTGCTTCTTGCAAATTAATCGCTCGCGCTTCCAGCATACTGCTACCAACCGCCAAGCTCACAAACAATAGCCCCAGTCCACCGGTCGCCCATTCCGGCAGCTCCAGGTGAAACAGCTTGGCGATCATCATCATACCGAGCGCCATGATCGCCCAGTGCGCGCCATTTTCCAGATATTTATACTTGCCAAGCACGCCAGTCCTTAGCAAATACACCGTCAGCGACCGTACCCAAATCGCCCCGGCGCCCAGGCCCGCCACGATCAGCAGCACGCTGCTAGTGATGGCAAAGGCACCGATGACGCCGTCGAAGCTAAAACTAGCATCCAGCACCTCCAGATAGAGCAGGCTAGCGAAGGCCGCCCAGCCAACTTTCACCTTAACTGACTTGGCATCATCCTCGTGAAAGAATGAGCCAAATAGTTCCAGCCCGATGTGCAGTATAATTCCTAATACCGACGAGATCAGCACCAGCGCTCGATGCGGCGGCTCAACCGTGAAATACAGCATCGCCGCTACGCCCAGCATCAGACACACCTTGAAATTCTCAAACCGCCCAGCCTTGGCCAGCCACGGCTCGACATGCCGCATCCAGTGCACGCGCTTGTTATAGTCAATGAAATAACTGAGGCCAATCATAATCAGAAACGCACCACCAAAGGCATCTATCATCGGCGATGCTTCGTGTAGAATATGGCCGTATTCCGCTGGTCTATTCAGCGCCAAATCAACCACTTCCATAAAGCCATGGCCACTCGCCACCATCACAATGATAATCGGCAGCACAAACCGCACTACGAACACCGCCACGAAAATTCCAACTGTCAGGAAAATTTTCTGCCAAACCTGACTCATACTAGCCAACACCTTGCTGTTAATCACCGCGTTATCGAAACTAAACGTCACCTCGAGCACTACCAGAATCGCAAACAACCACAAGCCATTGAGGCCCAGCTGTGTAAAAATCATCACACCCAGAGCAGCCGTCAGTAGTGCCGAAAACCAAAAAATCCGAAATGGGTGATGCGAGTGGAGCCAATGTTTCATACTGAGTTTTAGTATAGCATGCCAGGCGGGGAGTAGTATAATAGAAACTATGCCGTCACTACAGACAATATATCAGTGCGCTGGCGCCTGGTTCAAAAACCACAGCGATGCAATCCGATGGACTATCGTCGGCTTATTTGGCATCGTTGTGATGCAGTACGGTTTACAAATCGATCTCTGGCTGATCGCGCATCCACCGCAGACGTGGGCCGAGACGCTAGCACCGCTGGCGCAAGATTTCCTGACACTAACCTGCAGTGTCATCGTTGAAGCCACACCATTTCTGATCATCGGTATCATCGTTTCTGCTCTCATTCGCCGTTTCCTGCCGCCAGATCGATTGCTGAAAATCCTCCCCAAGCACACGCTCATCCGCCGCATCCTCCTCTCGCTCGTCGGTATCGCGCTGCCAGTCTGTGAGTGCGGCAATGTGCCAGTCGCCCGCAGCCTCCTAGCGCACGGCCTCAAGCCCGCCGACGTCATCAGCTTTCTCCTCGCCGCGCCGATCCTCAATCCGATCACCATCATCGCCACCATGACCGCCTTTAGCTTCGAGCCGCGCATGGTCTGGTGGCGCATCGGCTTTGGCTTTCTGATTGTCCAGCTGACCGCTTTGATCGTCAGCTTTATCCACCCCAAGCACGTCCTCCAGCCGTCATTTACTGCCTCCTGCACCGACCGTCATCCAACGACCTTTCGCCATATTCTCGCTGATTCCCGCAACGAATTTTGGCAGCTCACCACCATGCTGGTCCTCGGCGCCATGATCGCTGCCGCCACCCAAGTCTTCGTTCCGCGCTCCATCATCAACGCCGTCGGCGGCGACATCATCCTGTCGGTCATCGCCATGATCGGCCTCGGCTTCGTCGTCTCTATCTGCTCCAGCGTCGATGCGTTTTTTGCGTTGGCCTACGCGCGCATCTTCACTAATGGCTCCGTCCTCGCCTTTCTGCTAACTGGCCCGATGATCGACATCAAGCTCATTCTCCTCATGAGAAGCACCTTCCGCCCGCGATTTATCTTGTTAGTCATGCTTATTATTTTCAGCCTGTCACTGGCAACAGGGATCGGAGTCAATCTATATGCGCGCTAAGTTCACCCCGTTGTTACGCGCTAGCGGTGGGCTACTCGCCTGTGGCTACATCATCCTCATCGCCGTCCGCGGCCAGCTCGGCTTTTACATCCATCCACGCTACCATCTGCTCGCCGTCGTGGCGGCCATGACTGGCAGCATGTTACTAATACTCGATATCATCTTGCAGCTGCGCCACACGCTGGCAGGGAAGCGACGAGCCTCCGCTGGTGCGACAACTGCAGAGCGCCCAGAAAAGCCGCGGCGTAAAATCTCTCTACTTTCAATCATCACCGCCGGCATCCTCGCTCTGGCCATCGTCCTGCCGCCGCGTCCACTGTCCTCGTCCAGCGCTGCCAACCGCGCCACGTCCGGGCCAACCAGCACGACCGGCCGCTGCGACAAACCAGAGCCGCTTGACGGCAAACCCGTTTCCATGAACCGCTGGCGTAGCGCGTTTGATGACTGCCCGAATGACAGCTTTTTTGACGGCGTAACCATCGACGTCACTGGCTTCGTGGCGCGCGACCCGAGTGGCTTTTACGACAACCGCTACTTCGAACTATCACGCTTCGTCATTAGCTGCTGCGCTGTCGACAGCACCCCGATCAGCATTCTCGTTAAATCCCCAGACGCCGGGCGCTACCACAACAACCAGTGGCTACAAGTACGCGGGCAGATCAAGCGTGAGCTATCCGGCGGCCGAGCTGTCTACGTCCTCACTAACCCCACCATCACCCCAACTACCGAACCAGCCAGCCCATACGAATTCCTCGGCGTCTAGCTATGTATCATTATTGCGACAATGTCTCAATTGGCTTCCAACGCTCGCACGCCTAAGCGGCCTGCCTGTACACAAAGACCGAATTAATCACCCCATCTGTCGGATGGTATTCCTCCATCAGCTGCACACCCTCAAAAGCGTGAGCATCAAATTCTGGATAGAGCAGGGTGCGCGCCCCATACGCCCCGCGCGCAAGTAGTCGCCCGTCTGGTTTGAGTGCTGGTCGTACATGATCAACAATTGCTTGCTTTTCCGCCAGCGTTTCGCCAGCCAGCCCCGCCACATAGATCGCATCATACCGCACCTCATCCAGCGCCACCGACTGGCCCAGACCAGTCACAAATTTACACGGCCAATCAAGCGCCGTGGCAAGGCAGCGCGATAGCTTAATCGCCTCGTTCGACGCATCAATATGGGTAATTCGCGCCTCTGTTAATTGATGCAACCACCAGCCCGTCAGCGGCAACGGCCCGCTACCGATCATCGCAACCTCCGAGGAGTCACACAGCCACAGCCCAGCTCGCCCCAGTAGTCCAATCTCACGCCGCGTCAACTCCTTATAATTTTCATGATACGGAAATTCTTTTAGTTCTGACCACGGGCTATCCGCCCCCGCGATGCGCCTCGACCAGTGTCGCTCCAGTTCTCCTTCGGCTACCGCGCAGCGCTGCTGCACCTGATGGCGCCTATTCTCATCACACAGCAGTGGCTCTTCACCGTGCGCCACCACTTTCTCAACTAATTCAGTAAACGCCGCATTAACTTCCTCGGAAGGTGTGAGCCGCGGCAAGCTCAGCACTCGTTCAATACATTCATTCATAGCTCATCAGTATGGCGTATTATGTAGCTTATTGCAATTTTGTCGCAATAAGTGCTACAATTGCGACATGGATACCTTACGTGACATCTTTCGCCAAGCCGACCTTCGCCTGACCAAATCACGCTGCGAAGTCTTTACGGCACTCGAATCCATCGATGTGCCACTGACCATCGCCGAAATCGCCAAGCGCTGCCCGAACACTAACCGCACCAGCATCTATCGCATCCTCGAAACCTTTCACGAGCTCCACGTCATTAACACCATCCACATCGGTTGGAAAGTCCGTTATGAGCTCGCCGAGCCATTTATCACGCATCACCACCACCTCTACTGCACACGCTGTCATAACGCCGAACCGCTGGAGACACCAGAGCTAGAGCGACTCATTGCCTTGATCGGCCAGCGCCATCACTTCCGTGTCGAGCGCCACCACTTTGAACTCGAAGGAGTGTGCCAGTCCTGCATGGCAGCTGGTGATACGCAGCCTGGCTCAACCAAGACGACGAGCCAAGCCTAGCCGACCGCCGGGCAGCAGCCATCTCAATTCCAACGAACTACACGGGGCCCGCTATCTCTCTTACAAACTACACCTCAAGCTTCGCCCGCAGCATGTCGCGCTCACGCGTCAGCGTCCGGTAGCGCTTAAACGCGCTCATCAGTTCGTTGCGTGCTGTCGCGTCTAGGTCAAAAATCGCCAGCAGCACCGAATCAATTTCCTTGACCGCCCGCTGCGCCTCTGACAAATTCGCCACGCCCGGCACCGTGTCGAGGTACTCCTCGCGAATCGCTTCGGTCTTTTTCTCATATAGCGCCAGCCGCTTTGCTGGGCTCTCGGCCGCTTTTTTACTCAGCCGACCCAGCGCCTTTTCATACTCCTGTCGCGCTGCTAGCACCGTCACATAATCAATATTCAGCCCGAACAGCCGGGCCGCCAAGCCGCCGCGCTCCTGCTCAATCGCCACCATTTCTCGCTCAATTGCCGCTAAGCGCCTCGTTACCTCGCGCCGCAGTTTCTTGACCTGACGACCGGCCCGCAGCCGCTGCCAGCATCGCACCAGCCCCCGGGCCTGCTTATCCACCACAGTCACACCAACCTCACCGAGCACCGCCCGGTACAGTTCATACCTCATAAAGTCTTCAACCTGCTGCCGACAGACATCAATTGGCTGCCGGGCAAACGCTAGCGTTCGCTGATACGGCTTTTTCTCTCGCCTTGACGTAAACTGCGACCTAGCAAAGGCCAGTCGCTCCTCCTCGAGCCGCACCGGTATCATCATGGCGATCAGCTGTTGCTGCGACGACGTCTTGGCCAGTAAATCCTCCCGCAAGGCTTGTTGCAACATTGTCGCGTTATGTGCCGAGGTGATCGTCTCTAGCCTCGGCAAACATTCGTCCCGCCACGCCGTCAACATATCGTGCATCGTGCGCTTGCTACGATCCAGCACCCGCGCATCTCGTCGAAATCGTCGCGGCACACGTGCCAAGACAGCAGCTGCCTGCGCGCGGAACACCAACGGGTGCTCTTGGCTTAATTTGACTAAGGTATCGTGCTCAATTGTCTGCGTCATATGTATTCACTATACTATTTTAGAGACAAAAAGTCAATATTATGCTCACGCATATTCATCTAACGTCTCGCTTTCCGGCAGGTCACCTCACACTAATTCACACCCAACCTTCACTTACACGGTGCAAGCTCACGCTAAAAATCCAACTAAAAAAGCGCCAGGTAAGGGTGGGCATCACCTGGCGCTTTGTTACCCTTCAACCCACCCGAGCTCCCGTATTTATAGCGAAGCGACTACGGCCAAAACTCCAAAAGGCCGGCGCCTGACAACTGTCAATACCATAAGTACTCGCCTCATACGAGGTCGCCTTTAAAAAAGGGCAGTTAAAGGGGTTAGTATGCGCGTAACGTTGAATCGCAAAAAGTGGAGGGTAAGAATACTTAATGCCATTGCGCGCAACCTAACATATAGTTAGAATAGGGGGTATAAGGTGCTTTTGATTAGCGCTTTAAGCTAACCAATCGCTCCTGATTATAGCAAGCATTTGACAACATGTCAATACTTTTTATCACAAAAGTCATGGAAATCAATAGAATCCGTCCAGATGAGCATAATTTTACCCAGAGGTTGGCAAGTATTGCTAATCCGCCGAAAAGCTTGTGTTTCATGGGGACATTGCCGACGAGCGGCGCGCCAGTCGTGGCAATCGTTGGCTCACGCAAGCCCTCGGCGTACGGCCGGGAAGTGACCGAGCAGCTGGCGAGCGACCTAGCAAAAGCCGGCTGTATCATCATCAGCGGCTTGGCGCTCGGCATCGATGGCATTGCCCAGAAGGCCGCCCTGGAAGCTGGCGGCACAGTCATCGGCGTCATTCCCAATGAACTACCCGACATCTCGCCGCAAACCAATTACAAACTAGCCATGAATATCATCGAAAAGGGCGGCGCTATCCTATCCGAGTGGCAAAAAGGCGACGGCAAAATCGTCAATCGCTGGAGCTTTTTAGAGCGCAACCGCCTGGTCTCAGGCCTGGCTGACGCTGTCATTATCACCGAGGCAGCCGAGCGCAGCGGCACGCTGAACACCGCCGCCCACGCCTTATCTCAAGGCCGCGACGTCTTTGCTGTGCCGGGTAATATCACCAGCCCGCTATCTGCCGGCTGCAACGCGCTACTCAAACAAGGCGCCCTCGTCGCCACCACCGCCACAGACATCCTCGATGTCATCGCCCCGTCAACCACTCAATCTGCCACCGACCAAGCCGTCATCCCCCTCGGTGAAACCCCAGCCGAAAACACTATCATCGACTTACTCCGGACCGGCCTCAGAGACGGCGACCAACTACAGCAACAGTCCGGCCTCAACCCAGCCGACTTCGCGACTGCACTGACCATGCTAGAGATCAACGGCGTCATCAAGCCGCTCGGGGCGAATAATTGGACGTTGCGATAATCGCGATAATATTGCTAATTTGACAAATTAATGATAGGCTACAGCTTATGAAAGCAGGTCGGGAACTGGTGTCCAGCAGCGAGGCGGTCAATGACGGTGACATCACCACCTTGATTAGGGACGCCTTGACCATCCCTAATGCGATGAGTCTAGCGGGTGGAAAGTTGACATGGGACGGTGCGGAAAACCTTGAGGAGGTTTCTGGCTTGGTGCGGGTGATCATTGGGCGAACGCTCGATGTTGCCGACGGAGCGGTCGCCCGCGCAACAGGACAAACGAGTAATGTTGGCGCGGCTGTTGACGCGATCACCGATAAAGTGGTCACGCTCAAACTGCTCTATGAAATGCTGAAAAAAGGCGCAGCGCCAAAGTCGGTTATCGGCACCATCGCCGTGTTAAACACGATAAATGCCATCGCAACGGGCATCGCCAATTACCGCAGTAAACACAAAGGTGAAACGCGCCCAACCACATCTGGCAAACTAGGCATGGCTGGTGAGATGCTGGCATTATTTGCCTACGCGGGCGCCCACACCGCCGAACATAACGGTGAGTCAAAGCTGGCCAAAACCCTCCGCAGAGTTGGCCACACTGCATTTATCGCCTCATTGCCACCTGCTGCTCACGCCTCATACATATATATTAAACGAGCTATTTTTGGCGGTAATAGTGATGATGATACACCAGAGGCTTGACTTTTTATCCAATAATTGATATATATATCAGATTTTCGTTCAGAAAACGAAGATCTCGTCCATCCAGAAGGCCTGGATGTTGACAATTCGGACAGAGAGAAGGTCTGACATGACTAATGAGACTCGCTTCATCGTGAAGGCAACGTATGATGCTGTTGTTATCCATACCAATTTTCGTCTGGTTGGAGAACATGCACGTCGAGTAGCACAGACTGACGGGGTAGAGTTCGCCCTGGTGGGTGAATACACTCTCGACCTGAGGATCGGCAAAGCATTCGTTTTGAAAGAAGTGGTCTCAAGTGTCTTCAGGGTCCTTGCCGACTATTTCGACGTCGCCAAGGTGCTGATCGAAGGCGACTTCGCTGACGATCTGACCCGAGAGATCAAACACCGCTACTATACCGAAAAGAAAAGGCAGTATCGGAACGAGATCACCAGGGCACTCCGCGCAAAAAGACGTGCACAAAGAGTGATCGAAGACCGTCAAGCAAAGCTTGCTCAGCTGAAAAAGGCTAGATTCTAGCGCTCCCCGCGAGGACAGACCCATCTCTCTGTCCTCGCAACCAGAACCACCGAGAAACACCCTCGGCGGTTGTGGTTGCGAGGTGATTTGATATAATATAGAGTTATGAAAAATCTCGTCATCGTCGAGTCGCCGGCCAAAGCCAAGACCATTGAGAAATACTTGGGCAAGGATTTTCATGTTCTGTCAAGTGTGGGGCACATCCGCTCAATTGTCAAAAAAACCAAGGACGGCACGCCGCCAATTGATGTGGCGAATGATTTTTTTGCTGTCTACGAAGTCGATCCCGAGAAAAAGAAAGTCATCACCGAGCTAAAGAAGAACGTCAAGGCTGTCGGCAAAGACAACGTCTGGCTGGCCACCGATGAAGACCGCGAAGGGGAGGCTATCGCCTGGCATCTCTGTAAAGTGCTGGATTTGCCGATTGAGACGACCAAGCGTATCGTCTTTCACGAGATCACCAAGGACGCCATCACCACCGCCATCAAAAATCCACGCACCGTTGACATGAACCTGGTGCAGGCCCAGCAAGCCCGGCAAATCCTCGACCGGCTGGTTGGTTTTGAGCTCAGTCCCGTGGTCTGGCAAAAAGTGCCCGGTGGCAAGTCAGCCGGCCGCGTCCAGAGCCCAGCAGTGCGGCTACTAGTCGAGCGCGAACGAGAAATTATGAAATTTGCAGGCAGCTCGCAGTTCAAGGTGACCGCCATATTCATCCACGACAATCAAGAATTCAAGGCCGAGCTCAACCAAAAATTTGATTCCGAAGCAGCCGCCCATGAGTTCTTAAATAGTCTCAAGCCAGCCACATTCACCGTCAGCGACATCTCGAAGACGCCCGGCACTCGCAACCCAGCAGCGCCGTTTACGACATCAACTCTGCAGCAAGAGGCCAACGCCAAGCTTGGCTTCAGTTCCAAAGCCACCATGGCTTCAGCCCAGCGGCTCTACCAGGACGGTAAAATCACCTACATGCGTACCGACTCGGTCAATTTGAGCGGGCAGGCCATCACCAGCGCCACTGATTTTATTAAGCGGCTGTACGGCCCGGATTATTCAACTGTGCGCAAATTTAAGACCAAATCCGCCTCCGCCCAGGAAGCCCACGAGGCCATCCGCCCGACCGACATCACCCGCGAAACCGTCACCTCCAACGAGTACGACCAAAAACTCTACGATCTCATCCGCCGCCGTACCCTGGCGTCTCAAATGTCGGCAGCGAAATTGGAGAAAACAACAGTGACGATTAGCATCGAAGGAGCATCTCTCGTTTTTGAAGCCAAGGGCGAAGTTATCACCTTTGACGGCTTCCTGCGTGTCTATGGTGGCGGCAAAGACGAACTCTTACCAAAGCTCCACACCGGCGACACACTCAAAACCCACGACATCACCGCCCGCCAAACCTTCGCCCGACCACCAGCCCGCTACACTGAAGGCTCATTGGTTAAAAAACTCGAAGATCTCGGCATCGGCCGGCCAAGCACCTACGCCACCATCATCGACACCGTCCAAACCCGCGGCTACGTCGAAAAAGGCGACAGCGAAGGCCAGCCACGCGACGTCATTGTCCTCAGTTACAACGGCGAAGAGGTCAGCCGCGACATCGTTCAGGAAAAAACCGGCTCCACCCGCGGCAAACTCATCCCAACACCGAACGGGGAACTGATCGCCGACTTTTTAACCGACCATTTCACGCAAATCGTTGACTATGATTTCACTGCCAACGTCGAGACCGAATTTGACAAAATCGCCACTGCTGAGCTAGCCAAAAGCGCCATGCTCAACGGATTTTACACGCCATTTCACAAACTGATTGAACAGTCAGGCGGAATCGACCGCAGCAAAGTCGGTGCCAACCGTGAAGTCGGCATCGATCCAAAATCTGGCAAACCGATCTTGGCACGCTTCGGCCGCTTTGGCCCAATGTTACAACTAGGTGCCACTGATGACGAAGACAAACCGCGCTTTGCGCCGTTACCGAAGGGGGCGAAAATTGAAACCGTTACTCTAGAGCAAGCACTCGAAATGTTCAAGTTGCCGCGCGTCGTCGGTCAAACCGAAGACGGGCAAGACATCAAAGCCAACATCGGCCGCTTTGGCCCATACATCCAAGTTGGCAAACTCTTCGTCTCCATCAAACCTGAAGATCCGCACACCATCACCCTAGAAACAGCCCGCGAACTCTACGCCGCCAAACTCCAGGCCGAAGCCGAGAAAAACATCGCTGACTTTGGTGATGGCGTCAAAGTCCTCAACGGCCGCTTTGGCCCATACATCACCGACGGCACGAAAAATGCCAAGATTCCCAAAGACGCCGACCCTAAAACCATCACTCACCAGCAGGTACTAGAGCTCCTCAAAGCCGCGCCCGCCAAGCCCGCTCGCCGCGGTCGTACGTCAACTAGGTCATCCAACATGCCGAAAAAACGCACTCGCACAAAGAAGTAATCGACCAACAGGCCAACCTGATCATGCCATGTTTCAGTAGTGCTGTATAGACCACATTCCCATAATTCACCAAATTAAAAACTATCACACCATTTCATTGCAAAAATTGTTAAATACATGCTATAATTATGGCGTACTATACGACTTGCTTGACACGAAAATATTTTATTGTATAATAGCAATATCGTCATATATCAACATAACATTCTGAGGTGAGGCAGAGAGGATTTTAACATAAAGCCATGAGCGACAGACAAGAACAGAGTGCACCAGACAAGCAGCTTCGGCAAGCAGCCGAGGACGTTCTAGCGCAGATTCCACAGGAGCGTGAGAAAGAGATTATTAGCCGTCGCTTTGGCCTGTACGGCAATAAGGAGACGCTGGAGCAGATCGGCGACATGCTCGGGATCACGCGTGAGCGTGTCCGCCAGCTGGAGAAGGCCATCCTCGTTCGTCTCCGTCTATTGGTGGCTGATGGCGGTATACCAAGTGCCTCAGCTGCTGAAAAGATGGTCACCTCGCACCTGTCAGAAATGGGCCGAGCCGCACCGCTGCATGACCTCGCTAAGCACATCCTCAACCGAGATGTCACCGACGGTGAACGATCACACGTCGCCTTTATCGCCGAACTCAATCCATCGATCAACATCATCACCGAGAACGATGATTATTACCATTCCGCTATTATCGGCGCGCCAAACGACGAGAAAAATATCAAGAAGCAAGTCGAAGAAATTGTCAAAGCCATCAAACAGCACGGCCAACCAGTCACTGCTGAGGAGCTGCACAAAACACTCAATTACGAGCATCCATCAAACATTGCCGCACTGGCCTCGATCAGTAAAAAACTAGCCCACCTCAGAGGTCTATGGGGTCTCATCAAATGGCCACTCGTTAATCCAAAAACCATCCGTGACAAGATTTTTGTCATTCTTGACAGCAACGGCAAGCCAATGCATTTCTCGGACATCGCTAAAGCTATTAAGGATAGCGACTTCAAGCGCAAAGATGTCACCATCCAGGCTATCCACAACGAACTCATCAAGGACAAGCGCTTCGTCCTGATCGGCCGCGGCATTTATGCCCTCGAATCATGGGGCTACGCTCGTGGCACCGTCGCTGACATTATCGCTAATGTCCTCCGCGAGGCCGGCGAGCCGCTGCACCGCGATGAAATCGTGAGGCGCGTCCTCGACAAGCGTCAAGTCAAAGAAACCACCATTCTGCTCAATTTACAGTCCAAGCCGCAATTCCAGCGCTCCGCCAAAGCCACTTATATCCTGGCCAGCGAAGCCTAGGTTTGCATTTATCTATAAGGGGTGAGATAATAAGGTAGCATGGAAATTATCTCTTCGATGATTGGCTTTTTGACTCAGTGGTACGTCTGGATACCAATTACAGGCGTACTGTCATTTTTGACGTGGCGCAACTATCAGCGGGCGGACGAGTTTGAGCCAACCGAGAGTGTATTATTAGTACTCGAAATCCCCAAAGCCAACGACAAAAAAGAGTTGGCCGCTGAGCAGCTGTTCGCCAGCCTGCACGGCATTTTGCGCGACAAACGTGAGCTAAAACTATCAGGTGGACGACAGGAGCATATCAGCTTTGAAATCGCCTCAGTCAACGGTCAAATTCGTTTTTACGTCTGGGTACCCCGAACGCTACAAAGTTTCGTCGAGGGACAAATTTACGCCCAGTACCCAACCGTCCAAATCCACGTCGCTGGCGAAGATTACACTGAGCACGAGCGCGAGCACTCTACCGTATACACCACTGAGCTAACCTTGACAGCGCCAGAATTCTTGCCAATTCGCACCTTTCAAACCTTTGAAGTCGATCCGCTGGCGGGGATTACCGGCACGCTGGCCAAGCTAGAATTAACCGGCGAGGAGCTCTGGGTGCAGGTGCTCATCAGGCCGATCGCCGACAATTGGCAGCAGTCCGCCGACCGCTGGATCACTGGTGTTAAGAGCGGACACAAACTCATTCCCGGGCTCGGCGGCGGTGGCTTGCAATGGATTGGTACGCTACTAGAGGCACTTTGGAGACCACCGGGCCAGGGAAGTGATGGCAAAAAAGCGCCCGAGCTATCTGAGCGTGACAAGACGCGCGTTTCTGAGGCAGAGAAGAAGGCTACCAAATTGGGCTACGACGTCAAGATCCGCCTGGCGTATCTTGGTGAAGATCAAACCAGCGCCAAGCTACATATGCAGGCGTTGGTCGGCGCTTTTAAGCAATTCAATTCTACCAACCTCAACGGCTTTCGCGCGGTCAAGGGTGCGTTCGGTAAGGAGTTTCTTGACAAGTACCGCAAGCGTGCGTTTTACGGCGATGGCTTCATCCTCAACATCGAAGAACTGGCTTCCGTATTCCACTTGCCGCACACCAACGTTGAGACACCAAACATCGTCTGGGCCAGCGCCAAAACCGCCGAACCGCCGTCCAAGCTGCCCGTCCTGACTGGTAGCGACGCCAATGATGACCAAATTTCCGCCTTTGGCGTCACCAATTTCCGCGGTATTAACCACCAATTCGGCATGCTGCGCTACGACCGCTCGCGCCACGTCTACATCATCGGCCAGACCGGGGCAGGTAAGTCTGGGTTGCTCGAATTATTCGCGCTCAGTGACATCTTCCATAACCAAGGTTACGCCATCATCGACCCGCACGGTGATTTTGCCATCAACAATATGAAATTCATCCCCGGCTCACGGCTGAACGACGTCGTTTATTTCAACCCAGCCGACACCGCCTATCCGCTCGGCTTCAACCCGCTAGAAGTCACCAACCCGAACCAAAAAACCAACATTTCATCAGAGGTCATCGGCGTCCTGAAGCGTATGTTTGGCGATTCGTGGGGGCCACGACTAGAGTACATTTTGCGCTACACCATCCTGGCGCTACTCGACCGGCCAGAGACGACTATGCTTGACATCACCCGCATGCTAACTGATAAAACCTTCCGCAAAGAGACGCTGGGCTATTGCCGCGACACCGTAGTCTTACAATTCTGGAACGTCGAATTCGCCAGCTGGAACGACAAGTTCGTCGCCGAGGCCGTCGCACCAGTCCTCAACAAGGTCGGCGCCTTTACCGCCAATCCCATCATCCGTAACATCATTGGCCAGCCCAAATCCACCTTCAACATCCGCCAAATCATGGACGAGGGCAAAATCCTCATCGTCAATTTGTCCAAGGGTCTCATCGGCGAGGACAATGCCGCCATCCTCGGCTCATTCCTCGTCACCAAGATTCAGCTGGCTGCTATGAGCCGCTCGGACATCCCAGACATCCGCGACCGCCGCCCATTCTATCTCTACGTTGACGAGTTCCAGAACTTTGCCACTGACTCATTTGCCACCATCCTGTCCGAAGCCCGCAAGTACGGCCTCAATCTGACCGTCGCCAACCAGTACATCTCACAGATGAATGAAACTGTGCGCGACGCAGTCTTTGGCAACGTCGGCACCATGATTTCCTTCCGCGTGTCTGCCGACGACGCACCAATTCTCGCCAAACAATTTGAGCCAAACTTTGAATCAGTCGACCTCTTACAAATGCACAATCGCAACTTCGTCATCAACATGGTCATCGGGGGAGAGAAGACGCCAGCCTTCTCCGCACGCACCCTCGAACTTCCGCCAAGCCAGGCCGACAACACACCGCACATCATTGAGCATTCACGACGCACGTACTCGCGAAGCAGGGAAGACGTCGAGCGAGAAATTGCCGCCGTCATCATGCCACCGCGCCCGCAAAAGCAGCCCAGCCAGCCACGCCCGCAAGCCGTCGCCGCAGCTGCACTAGCCCAGCCCACTCAAATGAATCAAATAGCCGCCACTCAACCGACTCAAGAAAAGGCTAGCGCCACCCCTAGCGCCCGGCATACAACGTCACAGTCCGAGCCCACCACGAATGGCCGTGAAGTCATCTTGCAAATCCGCGGCAACAGCGCACTTGAATCAACAACTACCGACACCACCGGACCAAAGAAACGCCGACGACGACGGAAGAAGAGTACCGCATGATATACAATAATTAAGCCCCCCTCGACAAAAATAGAAAACTTCTACACGGCAAAACAGCCCCCAAAGACAGTATAAAAACTGTAACTATTCAAATTTTTATCCTTTATTGATATACTGAATTCGTCTAGATCTGACTGGGCACCACATGGCCTGGTTCACTTTGTAAATGGGCAACCATTGTGCAATAAAGTGGACACATGCGTTCCCTTGTCAGATCTAGACAGTCAGCAAATGGCTGTCCTTTTTTATGACAGCTCGGCAGGCAATCTGTATTATTAATAAAATCCTGAGGGGGGATTATGGGCAAAAACGAACAAAAGAAATCTGTGCTAGTCACAACAGGATTAGTTATAGGTATTATCGGGCTGGTGCTATCGGCAATCCCGATTATTAACAACTTCGCCGCAATACTTGGCGTGCTCGCTATATTTTTTGGCATAGTTGGCATTGTTGGCGCTAAGAAGCACGACGGCGCGGGCCACGGAATGTCAATTACCGTTTTAACCATAGGCTTAGTCTGCGTTGGCATCGTGCTAGCCAGTCAAGCGATGTACGGCAAAGCAATAAACGATGCTGGTAAAGCCATCCAGGATTCAGTGGATACATCGAGCGGCAAAAAGACTGATGAGCTGCTCAAAAACGATGTTAGTGTTGAGGTTGGCCAATTTTCAGCAACTACTGATGCATATGGTATCAATAAAACCCTGTTAAGCGTTAAGGTTACAAATAAGAATGCCGAGACAAAATCATATACTGTTAAAATAGAGGCTGTAGATGCTAGCGGCACACGACTTGCAGAAGATACGATTTACGCTAACGACCTCAAAAGCAATGGGTCTGGATCATACGAAGCATTTAAATATATAGAGGCTGGTAAAGTAGATAGTCTAAAAACCGCAACATTCAAAGTTTATTCTGTTGGTCAAAGTTAAAGTTAAAATATAAAAACTATACAAATAACTAAGCCAGATTAAAAGCTGGCTTAGTTATTTATTTTTGGTACTAAATGCGTTATTTATGCTTATCGCAAGCTATGCCGTCACCGTCCCTATCAAGGTGAGGTGCGTACCCTGGTTGACCACGATGTATATGACCATAACCAGCAGCACGTGCCTCTTTACAGTTATGAAAGTGCGGTTCCGTCGGGGCGGGTACTGTCACTGGGTTTGGTTGTAACTGCGGTTGCCGTGCGCGAGCGTGCTGCCGTCGAGAGGCCTCTGCCACCGCGGCAGCCGCCGCTTCTTGTCTCTTCTCGTCTTCCGCTTCTTGCCTGGCTTTTTCAGCACGCTCTTTTTCTTCCTGCTTGACCTTATCCAGCTTGGCAATACGCTCAGATAATACAGCACGCCGCCTATCATTTGGTAGTTTATCTATATCTGATTTAGCATGGGAAATATATTCATCAGTTGGCTGCTGCTCGGCATTTTTAACTGACTCCTCGGCGCGCTTGAGCGCTTTTTTCAGCTCTTGCGCATCGTAATCAGCTTTCATCTGACGGTGAAACTTGATAGTTTTATTACTGCGGCGTCTACCGTCAATAACAGAAATGACAACCTCACTGTCACCATATTTGATATTTCTGATCTTGTATTTGATATTGCCAGCCGAATCTCTACGTTCGTATACATTAGCTCTATCGTCAGCCACTTTCACTTCGGCGAGCAGGCTAATACCTGATATCTTGGCAGAGATTTCTCGCTTACTAGTATGATAATCAAGCTTTATGTCATCCTCCACCTCAGAGATAATAATAGGGACGCTGTCTCTTTCGAGACGAGACTGCTCCATTACATTACCGATATGAGTGACAGCGAGAATAGAAACAACAACCCCGCCAAAAATAATCAAGTTTTGTTTTTGCCTGCCAATAGAAGACTGTCTATTATTGCCTTGGCGTTTTTGCTTAAAAAATTTTTGAACCATTGGTAATTCCCAAAATACCACCATTTTATTTGCACTGGCAGAATAACCCCCATGTAACTCCTATAACCATACCACAAAGCAATCCAGCACGACAACTCTAAAACCCATTTACCTAACCCATCATAACGTATTATAATTCTCCTTATGGAAATAATCATAATAGCTCTCGTCATCATTACCATCTTAGGAGTGATTGGGACAAAAACAAGCAGACGAACTATCTCTTCTAAACCAAGGGTAGGGGAGTACACGTACGCCAAAAAGGAGCATATCATAACACGACACGAACTGGCCTTCTATCAAGCTTTACACGAAGCAGTCAGCGGCTGTATCATTATTCCTCAAGCCCATCTGAGCATATTCTTGAACCATAAGGTGCACGGACAAAACTGGAGCAGAGCATTCTCAAGAATCAATGGTAAATCAGTAGACTTCCTCATCTGCACCAATGACATGCGACCACTTCTCGCCATAGAGCTTGATGATATCACCCACAATCGCCCTGACCGTCAACAGCGAGACGCTTTTGTCAATACAGCTATTACTAATGCACACATACCCCTGCTACGGTTCACCGCCAGCGGCTGGAATACCGACACTATCAAGCAGCAAGTCACCCAGGCTCTGCACGCATCAGTATTCGAAAGATAATAGAACAAAAAGAGAACTAGAATACTTACAAATATATTGGAGCTATGTTCAATCAAATCATTAAGCTCCAGTGCTTGTTATTATTTGTATTTGACACACCACAAGGACGCTGTATTAATTATAGAACAACTGCGTTCGACATCTAACGCTAGAGTTACGAGTACGCATGAATAGTCGGCAAGTTTTTAGAAATATAAAACTATATTCAGATTTAAATAGGGCGGTATACTTAGTGACTAGCCAGGAGTATCGCCAGAATTTTATAAACTTATATAAATTTATCGAGAAAGAACGATAGAGTAGTCATGTTCTATGTATAGTCTTAATGTCGCACAAGGTAGATTTTACGCATTATAGTTAATATAACACAGTTAACTTCATATATACACGCAGCTCTCGCTTAATTAATAAATAACCCTTTGCGGCGGGGCAGTTTCTGACTTTCACCATGTCACCATGAGTGCCAAGACAAGCTGCGTTCAAATAACCATAAACACCTATTATGGCACTAACCACTTTCAATTCCAGTCGGGGAGCTTGGGGCGCTTCAAGCGCTAAGGCCGCCTCACACAGTCAAGCAACTCGTAGACTTTTCCACATCATACAGTGTCTTCCAGCACGAAGATGTGGCACTTGTTACGCTTGCGGTATCAGATGATACATACGGCGTCCCGCTGGTTAGTTAACGATAGATATTTGACTTTTTCCTATTTTATTCCCCTGCTCTATTTTTTCCGCGAGCACCCTATTTGATTTTTTGCTATTTTGATATTATAACTATGTTTTTCTCGATCCTCAGATAGGCGAACAAAAAGAGAACTTATCTAATCATAGGGCAGATCTCTACCCTATTTACATCCCAGCATACGGCCCATATAGACAAGTGGCTCGCCCCTACCCGTTACTTATAAAACACTCGCTGGTCGACACGCACATCAATATACGCAGGGACCGCACTACTGCCCTGAAAGAACGCCATGGCCTTGATAGCCTGAGCTACCTGCGCCGCCGCTTCCCTGTCGGTAGTCATTTTAATACTGTAAGGACGGCCCTTGATTGACAGGAGCGCCTGGCGGACAGTGTTTTGCGGCAGGATGATTTCCGTAACTTCGAGCTGGTGTTCACGAAAGCCGGCGACAGCTTGACCGAGGAAGCTGAGGAAGTGGCGATTGATGACCTCCTGGCCAGCGGCGGTCGGTACGCCACTCTGGTCTTTGACGATGACTGATGGTGAGCTCGCGTAGATGGTCGAGAACGTCACACCTGCGTCATCAACAAAATAGCTCTTATCACTAGAAGTCCACTGGACAACGGGCTGGCGAAAGGTAAGCTTGAGGCGTGGCCTGGTGAGCTGATCGGCCTCGAGGCGAACCGTCTTGACCTCTGGGGCTTTCTCGAGGAAAAAGCTAGCTAGCGACTGATGATTTAGTACAAACAGGAATCGCTCGACCGGACGCGCGCTGAGATATTCGTCGACGAGACTGCGGTAACGATCGGCCTCTTTGGCGCTCGCTGCATCTGGCGTTTGCACTGATACCGTGACGGTACATTGCCACACAAGTAGGCCAGCGATAATAATCACCAGTGCACTACTCAATAGGACGATCCACCGCATCCGGCGACGCCGAGATTTCGCATGCTGAACCGTACGCTCTGAGGTCTCGACTGGCGAGGCAGTGTGACGAGTATTGAGGTTGCGATTGCGGCGATAGGCTGTTTCAAATGAGCTATCCTCGTGAACGAGCGCCGCTTGACGACGAGCCGCAATTTCACGGCGTGTGGTCGGCGTAGATTTTGCCCGAGAAAAGGGTAATTTCACCGACGCCTCCCCTGTCGACGGATGACGGTAAGGAGCATCGCTGCCATGTCCTTGGCGGCATTAGGCTTTGCAAATGTACCGATATTTCGCCCGAGGCCGGCCAAGATCCGCGGCGACTTGACAAGGCCAATGACCTTCTTGCTCAGCACCTCTGGCGTCTGCTCCAGCGTCGATTCCTCAATGATCACTGCCGCTAGCGCGTCCTGATACACCTTGGCATTCTTCAGTTGATGACCAGCCGTCAACATACCATTCGGCACGATCACCGCTGGCTTATGTAGCGCCGCCAGCTCCAGCAGTGTCGTCGCACCGGCCCGCGCCACCACCACATCCGCTGCCGCCAATACCTCGGCCATACCGTGATTAACAAACGCTTCTAATCGCCAGCCCGCCCGGCTATCAACGCGCTCTTTCAGCTCGTCAAACTGATGCTTACCAGAGATCAAGAACACCGACGTCTCAGCCAGCAGCTGCTCGCGCGTGGCTACCACCGCTTCGTTGAGGCGCGCAGCCCCCAGTCCACCACCAGTTACCACCACCAGTGGTCGCGCCGGATCAAAGCCAAGCTTTGCCTTTAGCTGCCGCCGCTCGGCCGCGCTGTATGGTCGAAATTCCTCCGTAACTGGGATACCAACATACTCTGCCTTGATATCGGGATAATTATAATACTCCAGTGGCGCACCGGTGCCGATCTTGGCAGCAAATGGCGCCAGTAACCGATTGGTTAGCCCTGGATGCGCGTCCGAATCATGCAGCACTAGCGGGATCTTCAGCAGCCGCGCCGCATAACCAACCGGCAGGCATACGTAGCCACCCTTGATGAAAATTACGTCTGGCCGCCACCTGAGCAACTTACAAAAGCTCTGAATAAACCCAACCCCCACCAAAAAGATATCGCGCAGATTCGGCAGTAAAATTGACGGTCGAAGATGAAATGCCATACTTTTACCGTGGTAGCGACGGATCTTGCCAGCGATAATCAACTCAACCGGGATCGTCTCGTCAAATTTACCAAAAATACCGCGGGCGCTAACACCAAACTTCCGATCACACCAAAACCGCAATTCGTGATCACCCGATGATCGCAACTCCTTACACACTGCTACGACTGGCGTAACGTGTCCGCCCGAGCCGCCGCCGACCGCCAAGATCTTTGCCACTTCCCTCTCCTTCCATTAATGGTTTATGCGCCGTGTAGGCTGATAGTTGAAATGCCAGACCCAGCGCGGCTGCGATAAATAACATACTTGTGCCACCATAGCTGAGCAGCGGCAGCGAGATGCCAGTCATCGGAATAATCCCCGTCATCGAGCCGATATTCATCAGCACATGCGACGCCACCCAGCCAAACACGCCCGCCACCACCAGCCGCAAGTGCATATCAGCCAGCCGCGACGTCACCTTGAGCAAGCTCAGCAGCAATGCCGAAAATAACGCCAAAATAACTAACAAACCAACGAAACCAAATGTCTCGCCCATCACTGCGAAAATCGAGTCATTAATCGCCTCTGGCAGGTAGCCCGTCGCCTGCACGCTTTTACCAATACCGAGGCCCAATAGTCCACCCGAGCCAATAGCGATGCGCGCCTGCTGAATATGATAATTATTTTCATCCTGGCCGGTTGATTGATGTGTATCGCCTTGAATAAAGGTCATCACCCGTTCAATACGGTGTGGTGATGAAAACGTCAAGACTAACGCTGCGGCTGCAATAATGAGCACAATGCGGCGAAGCAGCCGAGCGTCCATCCCTGACACTACCAGCACTGACAGCACCAGCGCCATAAGCGATACGCCCGTCCCCAAATCTTTTTGCAGCACCACCACCACAAACATCGATACCGCCATAATAATACCAAGTGGGATCAGTGTCTCATTGATGTCATTGAGTTTGCCTTGGCGCACCCGTTTGGCTAAAAACCCAGCGATAAATAACAGCAAGCCAAACTTCAATAGCTCCGACGGCTGAAAACTACCCAGCCCACCGAAATAAAACCAACGATACGCACCATTAGTGTCCGATGCAAATGACAAATGAAGTAGCGCCCCACAGACCACCAACAAAAAGCAAGTTGCCAAGCCTGCGATAAACAGTCGCTTGGCCCATACCTCAGTTAACCACCGATATGGGATCATTGCCGCCACACCAAACGCCACCACAGCAGTGATGACGCTAGCTAACTGTTTATTGAAAAAGAAGGTGTCACTATAATTCGCACCGTGTGTATGATTCAACACATTCGCCCGTTGCGGCCCCAGCGCATACATCACCACCAGCCCCAACATCAATAACAGCCCCATATATAGCACGATCTGATACGTCGGCCGATGTCGACGCACCGCCTTGACGGTTGAGGTGGCAGTACGGTTACGCAATATGACCCCCCGCCAGAGCCAGCATCACGCCGATAAACGCCATCACACAGCCAATCACCCAAAATCGCATCGTCACTTTAGTTTCTGGCCAGCCGCTGGCCTCTAAGTGGTGATGGATTGGCGCTGATAAGAAAATTTTACGCTTAAAGAGTTTTTTACTCACAATCTGGATCAGGCTCGAGCCTGCCTCAACCACAAACAACAGCCCAATCACCGGCAATAGTAGCAATGAATTAGTCAACATTGCCACCACCCCCAAGCTAACCCCATAGGCAAAGCTACCAACATCGCCCATGAAAAACCGTGCTGGATAAATATTAAACCAGAGATAACTGAGTAGTACACCAACCACTGTAAAGCAAAACCCCGCCAGTAGTACTTGCTGCTGTAGCAAGGCGATCATTCCAAATGCCCCAAAGCTAATCCCCAGTAGCCCGCCAGCCAGACCGTCCATGCCATCAGAGATATTAACCGCATTACCAGTCGCCACCACCGCAAAGGCAAACAGCGGGATGATCAGCCAGCCAATAAACACATCCCCCATGAACGGCACGTGAAAACTTGCCACACCCAGCTTGACATAGAAAAACCAACCAAGGACGACACCAATGAGGACAATTAACGCAAATTTTACCGGACTACGTAGACCCGCCGCGCCACCACCTAGTCCGCGTAAATTGATAATATCGTCAACTAACCCAACTGCGGCACCCCCGACTAGCGCCGCTAGTGGCAGCCATGTCTGCGCTCGATCTAAATTACAGAGGAATGTTACAACGAAAATCGAAATAACACCGATAACTCCAGCCATCGTTGGAATATTTCGCCGCAATTTTACCGCTTGGAATTTAGCAAAAACCTTCAGTTCTTGACCATCCGTACTCTCCAGGCGCTGCCGCTTCCAAAACCGATATCGGTAAGCAAAAAACGTATAAATCGGCGTCAGGAACATTGCCAATAGAAACGCCCCAACACTGAGCAGAAATACGTGCGTTAATTCGTTGGTCATTGTTTGTAAAGCAGTTGCCATGATTATCCCTTCGGTACTAATTTCATATAGTCAATCATCCAGTTGGAGATATCAGTAAAAATTGGTGCAGCGTGAATGTTACCCTGTAAGTTCTTGCGCTTGCCAGGCGCCGCGACACGTACTATTATGACATACTCGGGGCGATTTGCGCCACCATAGCCAATATACGTTGCTACTGTCTCATCCATAGTATAGCTGCCATTAATGAGCGTCTCTGAGGTACCAGTCTTGCCACCAACATCATAGCCAGGCTTGTCTTTATCGGGCATACGCTGATTGAGGACCGCCCGCGCCGTCGACAGCATGCCGCGCATCGTGGCTGATGACTGCTCGGAAATAGTCCTGCGCAGTAGCGAGGCGGTCGAGGGCCTCAGGCCGCCATTCACGTCCACCGTTCCAGCCACCACTGTCGGCCGAAAATACTGCCCACCATTCACCACCGAACAAAACGCACTGGCTGCCTGCACCATCGTCGCATTCATACCCTGCCCAAACGTAATATTGGCGTAATTCACCTCCGCCCCCGGCCGGTTCGGCACGTAAAGCAGCCCCGGCGCTTCCGCTAGCTCAATCCCCGTTGCCTCGCCGAACCCAAACTTCTCATGATAATACTCATACAGCGTCTGCCGCGCACCCGGGGTGATCGTCGACCCGTCGCCCAGTCGCCGCGCAATCGTGATCATACCGACATTGAGCGAATTGTTAAACGCACTCTGCATACTCGTCGTGCCGCCAAGCCCCCTTAGAGCGTTACACATTTTCCGGTCCCCCACTTCAGTACAATCGGTATTCGAGTACGTTGTCTGCGGCGTCACTACACCCTTATCGATCCCTGTCGCCATGCTGAACGTCTTGATAATTGAGCCCGGCTCAAACGGCAGCATCGTCGTCGCATTACTAAATACCGCTGCGTCTTTCTGCTTGGCATACTCAACGGGATTATACGTCGGATAGTTAGCCATCGCCAGCACCTGACCATTGTTCGGATTCATCACCATCACACTGCCCTCGGTCGCACCGGCCTTTTCGATACCTCGCTTGAGCGCCTCCTCGGTATAACTCTGCACATTTCGATCAATCGACAGCGCCACATTCTCGCCCGACTTCGCCTCGACGCGCACGTTATCTTTACTCAGCGTCAGCGGCACATTACGCACGTCCGCTACTGTTTTGAGCAAGCCATCACGGCCCTTCAGCCTATCGTTTAGCGCCCCTTCAACCCCGTACTGACCCTTGCCCTCAGCATTAACAAAGCCCAGCACCTGCGCCGCCAGCTGCCCCTCCGGATAGTTACGAATCGAGCCTTTTTGGTACAAGACCCCGACAAAATCCTTGGCCTTTAACTTCTCGGCCTGTGTACGCGTAATATTACGCGCCAGCACTTCGTAGCGAGAGGTGGTGCGCTCCAGTCGCTTGGCTGCGTCACTCACTACCTCGCCGCCGGCGATTTCCTGCAGCGCTGCGACAATCTGCTGACGCTGCTCTTGCTTGACCGTCTGCGGATCAGCGATAACCGTATAGACCGTTTGGTTAAGCACCACGGGGACGGCCGTACCACCATCCATCATATATAACTTGCCCCGCTCGGCCGGAATGACAAAGTGCCGCTGCTGACTGGCCTGAGCCAGCGACACGTATTCGCTATGCTTGATGATCTGCAGATAAAACAGCCGCATCACAAAAATCGCCATCATCCCCAACAGAATGATAGCGAGTACGCCGGTTCGAGATTGCGTTAAGTGACGTTTCATACCGCTTGTCCTATTGTACCACCTTTGCCCAAACTAGCGAGCATAGTTCGTCTGCGTCGGTGTTTTCATCGCCGATGCAACATTGCTGTGCTTGACCTTTTCGAGCGCCGTCAGCCGCGCATTCTGCACCTCTAACTCTGACTTTTTCGTTGCCAGCTCATTCAACTGCGAATCCAGCCCCTCCGCCTCGTATCCATAGGCCGTCGTCTTGGTCGCCTGCGTCAAGTACACCAGCCCCAGTACCATAATCATCAGCGCTACCAACACCGTATGCGCCACTGGCCCGAGCTTGGTCTGTGATCGAAAACGGGTGGCGTTCTGGTTACGGCGAAGCTGCGGCCCAGGACGACGCGGCGTAAATGTGGTGGATGAGCGTGTGTGCATAAATAATTTCTGTGTGTTTACTGTGTTAATTTTGGTACTTTTGGTGGCGCATCATAAAGACACGGGGAAATACAGCCGGTCGGCCCGCCCTCACCCTAGGAGAACGAGCCGCCGAGCTTGCATACTTTTTCCGGGAAAACTATCAAGCGAGCTTACTTAGCCGCGGCGTACCGCAACGGTCTCAGCCACTTCTGCGTCCTGGAATTGTACTTTGATGTGGATTGGCATGGTGTCGCCCTCCTTTTTTGTTTATGTTTTTACAGCGTAGCGAAACTTGGCGCTTCGACTGCGCGGATTGTGAACGTCCTCTGTTCCAGACACCGGTTTTTTCTCTGGGATTATCAGCTCGGCCTCGTAGCCGGCAGCCGCCTGCTCCCAGAAATATCGCTTGACCAATCGATCCTCCAGACTATGAAAACTAATTATCCCAACTCGCCCGCCCCGATTAAGAAGGCGCGGCAACAGTGGCAATAATTCTTCAACCAGCCGAAGTTCGTGATTGACTTCAATGCGCAGTGCCTGAAAAGTGCGAGTCGCTGGATGTCTTTTTAGGCCACCGCGACCAACAGTCCGCTCAATCAGTTCAGCTAGCTCGGACGTTCGCGTCATCGGACGATGCGCTACGATCGCTTTCGCAATATGCATAGCACGCGAACGAGTTTCCTCGCCGTACAGGGTTATCAGCCGAACCAATTCATCCACTGAAGCGTGATTGATGATATCAGCTGCTGTCACCTTCGTTGTGTCGTCCATCCTCATATCCAACGGACCATCAAAACGAAATGAAAAACCCCTCTCTGCTCTGTCAAGCTGCGGTGACGACACCCCCAAATCAGCCAAAATCACGT
>DAIMYI010000006.1:0-33223 GCA_036734565.1 Nanosynbacter sp.
GCGCAGGAATCAGCGGACGGCATGGCGTATTCGCGGTCTGGTTTGACATAATCGGCGGATGGTTTCTTAGCCTGATTGGCGGCAGCTTGGATTTGTTGTTTGGCGGTTTGCAGTAATTCTTGCGAAGCTGGGTTGCGATAACAAGCGCTGAATGTCATCCGCCCAGCTTTTTGGCGCAATTCTTTGAGCCGTGCTAGTTGCGTATCATTGCTGGCATTTTTATCCAACGGCTTGAGTCCGAGCAGCGTTTCGGCGTCCTGATAGCGGATGATCAGCGGAATTTCGCTGGGTTTGGCGCTGGCGCCAGCCAGCAGATAGCCGCCCAGCAATGATTGGTCGATGGTGGTTATACTGCCGAATTGCTGCTTAAATTCTTCCAGTGGTGTCGGCTGGTTGTTTTGCTGGCGCTTGTCATCAAACGACTCGAGTCCCCGCTCCATATAGTTCAGCATACCATTGGCGGCGATTGATCGAATGCTAAACTGCTGCACAGCGCCGCGGGTGCGGGCAAATTGCCACTGTGCGTCTGCTGTGAGGCGTGGTAATTTGGCGGTCTCCTCGCGAATGATTCGTTGGACTACAACGCTCTGGCTATTTGGATACGGCGGGCTATCAGGAAATGACTGCATGATTGGCGGTTCGGATTTTGGGTCGTATGGCAGGCCGAGGCGGGCGGCCAGCGCCTGCTTGTCCTTGATCATTTGCGTGCGTTCGACTTCGGCGCGGGCAGTTAGATTTGAGGTAAATTCAATATTATTTGGCCGAATGGCGGTTTGCGCTACCAAATAGCGATTATTCAGGTTGCCTCGATCGAACTCTTCAATGCTCCGCTGGGCGCCCATCAGCATAGTCAGACCCGCCAGCAGCGCCGCGAAAAGCAGCCCGGACACGACCACGGTGATGGACAAGCGAATGCGCCGCACTCGGAGTTTGGTGCCAGCCAGCCGCAGCGAATCGGTGACTCTAAGCATCGGCTATCCTCCCGTCCTTCAGGTGGATTTCACGATCGGCGGCTGCGGCGATGTCTGGATTATGCGTAACGATAACGACCGTGGTGCCGAGTTCGCGGCGGATTTGGTGAAATAGATCGATGACGCGGTCGGAATTAGCACTGTCCAGATTGCCTGTCGGCTCGTCGGCGAGTAAAATATTCGGGCGATTGAATAAGGCGCGGGCGATGGCAGCGCGCTGAATTTGACCGCCGGAAAGTTCGCGCGGCAAATGGTGCATCCGGTCTGCTAGTCCGACCAATTCGGCGAGCTCCTGGGCGCGGGCGCGGCGCTGCTTGGGCTTGATGCGGGCAAACATGGCAGGAATTTCCAGATTGGCAGACAGGGTTAGGAATGGCTGCAGGTAAAATGATTGAAAAACAAAGCCGATTTCGCGTGATCGGAACCGCGACAGTTGCCGGTCGGACAAGCGGCTGAGCGGCTGGTCGTTAATGAGGATTTGACCAGCGGACGGCTTGTCGAGTCCGCCGATGAGTTGCAATAAAGTGCTTTTACCCGAGCCGCTAGCGCCAGTGATGGCCACGAATTCGCCAGCGAAAATATCAAGGCTAACGCCGCCGAGCGCTGGGATAGTCTGGCGGCCGACGCGGTAAGACTTGGTGAGGTCGGTTACAGTGATGTGGCGGCGACTAGAGCGCTCTGATATGTTAGTGGGCGGTATGATAGACTTGGCGGTTGGGTTGGGCTTGGCGGCTAGGGACGAATCAACCAAACCAGCCGACACCGCCGGTTGGGCAAAGCTGCGGATTGCGTCGATTGCTTCCTCGACGTCGTCAAATTTCGCTAAAAATGCCGCGATATCCTCAGCGCGTACCTTCCCCACCTCTGGTTTCATGGTTGTATTGTAGCAAAAGCAGGATGGCCTTAGCAAGCTACAGCGTTCGTCGTCCCTCCAGCGCATGCGTCAGCGTAATTTGGTCGGCGTATTCGAGGTCGACGCCGACGGGGATGCCGCGGGCCAGGCGCGAGATGGTGATGGTGAGGCCGGCCTCCTGGAGGTAGCGCTGCAAAAAGAGCGCGGTTGACTCACCCTCGACCGACGCGTTGGTAGCGATGATCAACTCCTCGGCGCTGTCGCGCTTGATGCGCTCAATGAGCTCGGGGATGTGCAGTTGCTCCGGGCCGATGCCATCAATTGGCGAAATTGCGCCGCCCAGCACGTGATAGGTACCGCTATACTGCCCCGTCCGCTCCAGCGCCACGATGTCCAGCGGCTCTTCGACCACGCAGATCAAGCGTCGATTGCGCGACTCGTCTTGATAGAGCGGCGACACCTCTTGATCATGATCAATCAGCGCGAACGTGACCGGACAGGTTTTGACGCGTGTATGCAGTCGGTCCAGCGCCCGCGCTAGCTGCTCGGCCCGTCTGGCGTCACGCCGAAGTACGGCATAGGCATAGCGCTCAGCGGTTCGCGGCCCGACACCGGGCAGCCCGCCAAACTCATCAATCAGCGTCGTCAGCGCCGTCGGCAAAATCGTCGGCTTCATTAGAACGGCAAGTTGCCCAGCCCGCCCATCAGCGGCTTCATCGTCTCGGCAGCAACTTCCTGTGCCTTAGCCAGGCCATCGCGAATTGCGATCTGAATCCAGTGCTCCAGCTGCTCGATATTATCGAGGTCAACCATCTTTGGATTAATCTTTATCGACTTAATTTTCAGCTCACCAGTGATTTGGACGACCACCGCACCGTCGCCGGCTTCTACTTCAATGATTTCTTTGCCGAGTTGTTTCTGGGCCTTGCGCAGTTGCTGCAACATCTTGACTTGGTCAAATGCCATAATTATTAATTCCTCCTTGAATTTACTTCTTTATTATACGCTATTTCTCTGCTGATTTGTAGAGGTAAAAGCGATCGGCCCGCTCGGCGTGGCTATTGGTGACGATACGCTCGAGCGTCCAGCCGTCGGTGTTTGGCTGTGCCATTTGTTCAGCGCGGGTGATGACGAGCGTAGCACCCTCCGCGGCCGGTTGGTTAACGGTGAGCTTGTGCTTGCTATAGCGAGCGACGGTTTCGTAGAGCGGCGCTTCGTGCGGGCTGGCAACGAGAACGACGTTTTGCCTGCCGGCGATGGCTTTTTGTAGTAGTGGCAAGTCGGTGCTAAATTCATGCACTGCGCCCGAGAAATGGCGATACCCATTGGTAAAGCGGTCGAGGCCCGAGAGGACCATCACGCCGATGAGCGCCATCAGCATCAATAAGCCAGTGATGCGGGCATAAGGATTGCGCGGAAATAGCGAATACCATTGATTGAGCAGTGCCTCGACGCCAACGGCTAGCAGGATAAATAGCGGCAAGATGATAATGCTGGTCATCGATGGCTGCAGCACCAGCAGCGGTAAACTTAGTAGCAGCCAGACGCCGATCATGTATGAACGCGCAGTGTGGTGGTGCTGGATGGTTTTGAACAGACCAAGCATGATCAGAAATAGCGCCGAAAAGTCGAGCACCGGTGCGATCTGACCGCCGACAACGGTTGGCTTGACCCAGAAATAATGATAGAGCAGCAACCGCAAATTATCGACCAGCGCCCAGCTGAGGCTGTGAATACCGACCAGTGATTTGAGTAGATCATGATGCGTCGCGGCGAGGAAAATTGCCGGCGCACTGGTGAGCGCGAGAACGATGATTGCTGGCAGCCACTTGAAGCGATTGCGTTTGGCGAGTAGCGCGTAGCGGGTGTGTGGGTGGATGAGCGCTACCAGAAGCAGCGTCAGATGAATATACCAAAAATACGGCGTAAACAGGCTCAGGCCAACCGTGGCTGCTAGTAGCAGCCGCCACAAGGCCGAGCCCTTAGCTCGCTGAACGATGAGGCTGGCAAAGAGGAGGATGAGCGCGGCATAGGTGATGTAGAGGATGTGCGGCGTGAAGCTTTGGGCAAAGAAGATCAGCTGGCCGGTGACCGTCATGATGACGAGCGACAGGATGGTGACATTAGGCTTGAACCAGCGCCGCAGCAGGAAAAACACAGCGACGGCGGCGATGAACGACAGGATGAGCGACGGCAACTTGATGGTATAGATGGTGACGCCAAATACGCTGAACAGACCGTGCTGCAGGAGGTGGAATGGCAAGTTAGTTTGAGCGAGCGAGCCGAGGTGACTCGGCGAGATAGCATTCGTGGTGCCAAGCGCCTCGATCTCTGCCTCGGTCACGCCACCAGGGGCATACAAGCTAGCGGCAGTGATAGCCGCGCAAAATAGCACAACCAGCGCCATATAGCCTAGCCAATAGCGCCAACGATAGACAGCCGAGTCGGCAAGTTTCCGCTTTTTCATTGATATTGATTATAGCACAATTCTAGTCATGCTTGCGATCCAAGCTCATAAAACGCAGGCGCTCCGGATGGAAGTAGAGTTGAATCTTGCCGACCGGACCATTACGGTGCTTGGCGATGATCAGGTCAGTGATGTTTTGGACTTCTGGGTTGTCTGGTTCGTAGTAGCCTGGACGGTAGATAAAGCTGACGATGTCGGCGTCCTGCTCGATAGAGCCGGACTCACGCAGGTCGGCTAGCTGCGGAATTGGCGGCGTGCGCGACTCGACGGAACGGCTCAGCTGACTCAGGGCGATCAGCGGCACGTTGAGTTCGCGGGCGATCAACTTCAGGCCGCGGGAAATTTCCGACACTTCCTGGACGCGGTTGCCGTTGTGATTGTTGGTAGCCTGCATCAGCTGTAGGTAGTCGACGATGATCAGGCCAATTTCGCCTTCATGTGCCAGCCGGCGAGCTTTGGTGCGCATCTCTAAAATGCTGAGGCCCGGCGTATCATCGATGTAAATCGGCGCTTCGGCCATCTCGCCCATAGCCTCGGATAATTTCTCAAAATCATCGCCGCTCAGATTACCGGTACGAATATTCCAGCTATCAACGCCGGCCGCATCCGCCAGCATACGGTCGGTCAGCTGCTCCTTGCTCATCTCGAGGCTGAAAAACAGCACCGGCTTTTTCTCGATCGTCGCTACGTTGTACGCCAAGTTAGTCACCAGCGTGGTTTTACCCATGGCTGGTCGAGCGGCCAGGATGATCAAATCCGACTTTTGCAGCCCCGCCGTCATGGTGTCCAGATCGCGGTAGCCAGTCCGCATGCCGCGCAGGCTGCCCTTGTTGCGGTGAAGCTCCTCGATACGGTCAAAGCTATCGGTCAAGATGCTTTCCAGGCTGACCAGATCCTGTTTCAATGACTGGTCGGAGACGCTGAATAATTCGGCCTCGGCTTTTTCTAATAATTCCTGGGTCGTCGTCGACTCGTCATAGCCGAGTTCGGTGATGCCGCTGCTGGCCTTGATGAGGCGCCGCCGCACTGCTGTTTGCGCCACCATTTCGGCGTACGCCGCCGCGTGCGCTGCTGTCGGTACGTAGTTGGTGAGCTCTGTCAAATACGCCGAGCCGCCGATGAGTTCCAGCTCGTCCTTGCGCTTCAGCTCATCAGTCAAGGTCAAGAGGTCAACTGGCTTGTGTTTTTCAAACAGCCGCATCATGCCACCAAAGATCAACCCGTGATTTTTATCGTAAAAGTCGTTAGGTTTGACGATTTCCGAGGCGTCGGCTAGGACTTCCTCGTCGATGAGAATTGCACCGAGCAGGCTTTTTTCGGCGTCCAAGTTTTGCGGCGGCAGTTTGCCTGTCATGGTTTCGGTTCGGGTTGTTTCGCTCATGATAGTTCCTCCAGGTTAACTTCTTCGCCGCCGCCCATTAGCTCGGCGATTTCCGCGAGTTTGGCGTCTTTTGGCGGGGCTTTTTGTCCAATTGTCGCAATATCTAGTTCGGTGTCGGTGACTTGTTGCACAATTGTCGCAATAAGCGGGCGATTCTTCGCGTCGTCCAGCTTCTTTTTAGCAAAGGCATTGCCGGCATACAGGGTTAAGGTGTTGCCATCTCGCCGCCAACCACACTGTTGCAACAATGTCGCAATAGCGAACGACTGCTCTTTGGCTAGAGCGATAATCTTATCCCAGTCGATGTCTGTGGCGGAGCTTGACAGATTGTTTGACGCTGGCTGATTGTTTGCCGGGGTGGCTGTGTCTGTGGTCGTCTTGTCTGTAGAGTTATTAGTTTGCTGAGTTTTCAAAGCGGTCTTTGATGAATTTTCTGCCGGCTGCGCGGCTGGTGTTTCTGTATCAAATGCCGGCGGCTCCGCCTTATCTGCTGGTGATTTAGAAATGGTGAGCGGTGGTTTGGCTGTGGCTTTGGGGTTGGCGATCAACGGCGATGGCTCGGGCGATGTATTAGCCGGCTGTTCCCCATTGTCCATAAAGATTGTCAATAATTTCAAATCTGGATGCGGGTGGCGGTCAACTTCGATTAGCTGCTTGACTAGCTGAATTAACTCCGGCCGTTGGTGTAATCGCACCCGCAGCAGTGATAATAATTGATGAGATAGGACGATCGGATCGGTGCCAGCTTGCTCCAGTTCGCCCAGCAGGCTCAGCGCCTCAGGCGCGTCACGCTGCTGATATAATGCTAGCAGGTTCTCCAGCGTTTCAGTGGCGCTCAGCCCCAGGTGCTGGGCAACATCTGACGCACTTAGCGGCTTATCAGCGCTGGCTAACGCCGACAATTGATCCAGCATGCTGATACCGTCGCGAAACCCGCCGCGCGAACGCTCAGCGATTAGTCGTGCGGCGTCTTCCTCGATGGCAAAGCCCTCTTTTTCGGCGATGGCCATCAGCTGGCGCGCCATGATGTCAACCGAGATGGGATGAAAGAAAAATTGCTGGACGCGGCTGAGGATGGTAGCTGGCAATTTATCGGCGTCGGTGGTTGCCAGGATAAATACCACGTGTGCTGGCGGTTCCTCCAACGTCTTTAACAGCGCATTGAACGCGGGCTTGGACAACATGTGAACTTCGTCGATGATATAGATTTTTTTCGGTGCGGAAACGGGCGCGACTTGAGCTTTTTCGCGCAGGGCACGGATGTCGTCAACGCCGTTATTGCTGGCGGCGTCAATTTCGATGATGTCTAGGTGAGAGGACTCCTCATCGTATGGTAACTGATTAATTTTATGCGCCAAAATGCGCGCTACGCTGGTTTTTCCCACGCCGCGCGGGCCCGTCAGCAAATACGCATGGGCGATTTTCCCCTGCTCTAACGCTCGGCGCAAAATGTTGGTCACGTGATCTTGCCCCAACACCTCGTCCAAGCTACGACTGCGATATTTGCGGTACAGTGCTTGACTCATTACTTATGTATTATAGCGCAAAGTGCGGGATAAGTAAGCTGTTTGGTGGTTGATTTAGAGACGACCCGCCGCGAACACACTCAAAACAGCGTCAGTTGCGTGTTAGGTATCTCAAGGTTAACCGCCCCTTGCATCACCTGCGCCCGGTGGCCGATGAACTTTTTCAGGTTATACGCCAGTAGCTGCCCGTCATATTCAGTGATGAGCACTGAGCCGATGACGCTAACAACCGTGCCAGCCAAAACCCTATTCTCTGTCATGTCAATCACATCACTGAGGTCTCGACCGTCAGTGTGAAAATAATCTTCGCACGTGATGAGCGTTCGGTTTGGAAAATCCAGCCCCAACTGGCGGTGGATGCGCATCAACGCATCAGCCAAAGTCTGTTCCGCTGCCGTAGTATTCAATGGCTGCTTAATTAGTCCTAGCTTTTTACTGACGGCCACTGTTTCCATGATGCCATCCAGCTTAGCAATCTTTGCTTCGTATTGCCGGGCGATCAGCGCCGAAGCAAACGTCTCCAGTTTCAATGCCACGCGCGCTCCCTGTTCCAGTAGCCGCCGAATACCGCGCGCTTCCTGAGAGATACCGACTTTAATGACTCCCGGCGCGAAATATGCCAGATAGACAAAATGCGGATTTTGATTAATCTTTTCCTGCTGCACCGACACCGAATCAGCGTGGTAAAACGCTGGATTAAACCCAGTCCGGTTACGACATTTCAAACAATTTTCATACTTCTCATCGACCATTGCGCCATCAGGACAAACCTGGCTGCAGTGATTTTCAAAATCCACCCAGCCGGTGCAATATTTGGTCGAAACATCAAACGCCAGTGACAACTCCTGTCCCACAACATCACCACGCTCAGCCTTACCGTCAACCTGCCACTCCAAAAATGGCCGATTCTCAGCGTCAAAGCTAGCGTAATTTAGTAAAAACTCCTCAGGCATAGCCTCATTATACCAAAAACCGCCCGGCAACTGCGCGGACGGTTTCAAATATCGAAATACTTTACAGCGGCGCTTCGACAGCTGCCCAGGTGGCGTCCGGATTGTCATCAGGGATGATGATGGTGACTTGGTCGCCGACTTCGATGCGGAAGAAGGTGACGCTGGCGAGCAGGATGCGGTATTCGCGGCCGTTGGCTTCGACGTAGTAGACGCCGTCGTGTTGGACGAGGGTACCGATGACTTGCTTGCGCGCCACTGGACCGATTTGCTTGTAGATAAAACTGCCGTCTTCGGCGATGGTTAATTTCAAGATGTCGCCCTCGACGAGCTTGGATTTTGAGGCGTAGTTCGCCGGGATTGGATAATTCTTGCCATCAGGCCCCATCATCATCTGGCCATCAAACACGCCCTCAATTACCTTGCCGGCAACATCGTCCGATGAGGTTTTCGGCGTGACGACTTGCCCGTCGTCGCCAACGATGCTAATCAGCAGCTCCTTGGCTGCTGCTAAGTTAGTTTCTGCTTCTTGGATGAGCGTCCTGAGGCGCTTCACTTGCTTTTCCGGTAAATCAGACATATGGCTCGCATTCCTTGTCTATTTTTGATAGTACGTGAGTGTAATATAGCACTAATTATGTGCGTGTGCAAGCCCCGCCGGCCTATTCGCATCGGCTAACGACTCGTCTTTCCACAAGGATAACAGATAGTCAGGCAAAAATGTGGTAATTTTTACCCTTGCAATCAAAATACCGCCCATGGTATAGGGCGGCATAATGATTTCGAAAACAAATTGGTGTCATGTTTAGAATGAAATTAGCTGAGCTCAACGCTAGCGCCAGCGTCTTCCAACGTCTTCTTTGCAGCTTCAGCTTCGTCTTTTGAAACTTTTTCCTTGACTGGTGCTGGAGCGCCGTCAACGATAGCCTTTGCTTCACCCAGACCCAAGCCGGTGATTTCCTTAACAGCCTTGATGACTGCAACTTTCTGAGCACCTGCGTCCTTCAACGTAACGGTGAACTCAGTTTTTTCGTCAGCCGCAGCAGCGTCACCGCCAGCAGCTGGACCAGCAACAGCGACAGCTGCAGCAGCTGGCTCGATGCCGTATTCTTCTTTCAAGTGGTTTTTCAATTCGTTAACTTCCAGAACTGTCAATTTGGTCAGTTCTTCAGCCAATTTCTTAATATCAGCCATGATATATCTCCTTACATTATTGATTGATTGCTAAACTTAAGCCGTAGCTTTGGCTTCGATGCCGTCCAAAAGTCCGTGCAAATTGCCGCCCAGTGCACCCACGGTGTCGTGGACTGGTGACAACAGTTGCGCCACCACTTCGGCGACAAGCTGGTCTTTGCTTGGTAGACCCGCCAATGCTTTGATGTCAGCTTCGTTGATACCGAGGCCTTCACCTGAGAAACCACCGGCCAACTGTAGCGCTGGATGCGTCTTGGCAAACGTGTCCAGAACTTTTGCTGGCATGACCTCGTCTTCCGCACTGATGGCGTAGACCAACTGGCCAACCAGGAGGTCGGTGTCGGTTTCTTTGTAGGTGTCGACGCCTTGCAATGCTACGCGCACCAAGCGGTTTTTGACCACCTTGATGACCACGTTTGCTTCGCGGGCAGCCTTGCGTAGCTCTTGCAATTCAGCCACGCTCAGCCCCTGGTATCGCGCAAATGCCGTACCTTTGGCGTCTTTCAGAAGCTCTGTTAGTTCAGCAACCAAAGTTTGTTTTTTATCGCGTGAAATTGCCATAAAAATCCTTTCTTTGATTGAGTTAATTTCATTCTTTTCGCCAATTTGTTAACGTGCGGTAATGGAGAATCAAAAAGACGTCTTTGATTCTCGCACTACCAAAGACGTCAAATAAAACTGTTCGTTTCATCCCTCGGCGGCATATTTACATCTGTTTATCAGCCAGATCGCCGCTGTCTTTGGTAATGTTCATTAGAATTGTAGCAGAAATGACAACGGGATGCAAGATGATTCCAGGTTAATTTTTATGAATTTTTATGTATACGATGGCGAGTTTGTGCGTTTGTGCTGCGTCGAGATAGTTTCTTTCTTGCCTCCGGTGTCATGCCGCCCCAGATACCGTCCTCTATCTTATTCTTTACTGCATACGTAAGACATTGATTTTGGACTGGGCATTTGCTGCAAAATTTAATGGCCGCATCCGCGTACTCTCCTTTATTAAACTTCGGGAAGAACATTTCTGGATCACAAGACCCTGTACGACACTTGGCATTATTACGCCAGTCGTTAGTGGCAGCTTCAGGTCGAGCTTCGGCATTCGGTAATAATTCACTTATTTGATTATTATATCATACTACACGGTTATTGCAATATAAAACGCGCCTCGAGTATGAAGCGCGTTTATAAGAGAGAGGGTCGACCTTACAGCGAAGTTTCAACCTTTACGCCAGGCCCCATAGTGGTGGCGACGGCGATAGATTTGATATAAATGCCCTTGAGGCTGGATGGCTTTTGGGCGTTCAGGCTGGTGAGAAAGGCGCGAGTATTCTCTGCTAACTTATCAGCGCCAAACGAAACTTTACCGATTGATAAGTGGACGATAGCTTGCTTGTCGACGCGGTACTCAACCTTGCCGGCCTTGGCTTCAGATACGGCTTTGACGACGTCGGTAGCAACGGTGCCAGACTTGGGATTTGGCATCAAGCCGCGCGGGCCGAGCAACCGGGCGTACTTGCCAAGCTTTGGCATATACTGCGGTGTTGCGACCAAGATATCAAAGTTCAGTTCTTCCTTGTCGAGTTGGCTTAGGAATTCCTCGTCGCCAACGATGTCAGCACCAGCCTTCTTGGCGGCAGCATGTTCGGTCTCCGGTGCGAACACTGCCACGCGAACGTCCTTGCCGGTACCATGTGGTAGCGCTACGGTCGAGCGAATGTTCTGGTCGGCTTGGCGTGGATCAACACCGAGGCGAACATGAATTTCAACGCTGGCGTCGAACTTGACTGGGCTGGTCTCGGTGGCTAGTTTCAGCGCTTCGTCAAGGCTGTATAATTTACTTTTCTCAATCTTCTTCGCAGCCTCTTGGTATTTCTTGCCACGGCGTTCCAGGCGTGGGCGAGTGATTGGCTTTGGGCCTTTCTTGGCATGTGCTTCGGCATCATCAGATTGCGGCGTGGTGTCGCCTGCTTCTTTGCGGGCTTCCTTTTCGGCTTTCTCAGCAGCCTCGTCGAGGGCTTTTTGGCTGCGTTTGCCGGCCTTGGCAACGACGGCCTCGCGCTCAGCGATAACGTCTTTATCTTTGGTGTCGTGCGACTTGCTGTCCTCAGGCGTGCCTGATCCAGCCTCGGCAATTGCTGCCTCAATCTCAGCGATAGTGTTCTTGTCGCTGACTGCTAATTGTAGTTCTGCTGCCTTTTCTAACAGCTCGGCTTTCTTGGCCATACTAATCCTTTCTGTGGTCCAAGCGGCGACTCGCGACTTCTCGAGCGAATCTGCCTCCCAGCATTGATTTGATAATGGTGAAATTATAGCATAATCAGGTGTTTACGACTAGTCTTTTGTCTCGTCGCTCCAGGTGAAGGGCATAATGCCAGATATACTCTTGATCGGTACAAAATAAACAAGTCCCTTACCGCTCGCGTCTTTGATTCGTAGCATTGGCTGACCGTGACTGAGCGGGAAATCTGCTATTGACGTTATCTTTTCCTGGCGCCTGGCCATCTCTGGTATGACGAGGCTAATGGTGTCGCCGCAAATCTCAAATGGCTCTTCGCCGGGTTCAGATATCGCGGCCGGTAGCTCGGCGATTTCCTCTGGTGAGTATGAGCCTGACTCGTAAATATTGATGTCAATTGCCCAATACTTGTTAACCATACAGGATACCAAATTTCCTCGGTACAGATCATTAAAAATATGGCACAGCTCTGATCGCGCCTCGTCGATAACATCTTCGAGCATTTTTTGCTGTTGCCCAAGGCGGGCGTTTGTAAACTCCTTGCTCTTGATGAGCTCGGTCGCAAGGGCCGCAGTGTTATGTAAATTATCAATCAAATCGTGGTCGGGTTTAGAAGGTGTGATATTTGGGTCATCCTGACGAATACAGGTGTTAAGATATATGCTATCAGGAATGATAAAGAGTAAATCGTCGGGTGATTTCTCGTCAATATTTTCTAGGACGATAACCAATCGTCCTCTGTCATGTACCTTGAGCACATCAAACCCTTCGGATCGCAACTGGGTAAACGAGGCTATCTCGCTGCGGATATCACCTGAGGGTGTCTGTCGGTAGACGATGCCCTGTCCGGAAAATACGCCGTTTTCACAAAAATCACTCCCAATGATATCTTCCAGGTCGCCTATTAAGTCATCTGGGTCATATATATCAGAATAGCGTATTGTATCTTCAATCGTATGTATTACGTCTCGCATTGTCTCGTCGTTCAACAAATTAATAACATTGATACTGTCGGTGGCATTAACCGGTTCGTCAGTTATTTCAATGTTAATGACATTATCACGCGAGATGGCGTGAGACATACCATTAAGGTCGACTATTTCAAAATATGGATAATTGTCCTATTGTTACAGAAATACATTGAGCGTTAATGGTGTCATTATCATATCTTAGGCTGGGATGTAGCGCTATGATTGATATAGTATTATCGTTAGCGATGACGTCGAGATAGTTGTTGATATTATCAAGCGTATTTTGGATGAGCATAGCCTGCTCTTTGGGTGAAGCAGTCTGATAGTGTCGTTTCGCCAGTAAAATATCAATTTCACGGACTTGGTTCAAAATATAAGAGAACGTGTCTCTAGGTTTCTCGTTTGATGTGAATTTGTCGACATCAAATTGCAATAATGTTTCTGGTGACAGCGGGATGGCTCTCTCGCCAATTGCTAGTGCGATCACGCGTTGTTTGGTGGTGATATTAACTCCGGCAACACACTCTTCAGTCGAAACGGCTGTGTGAGTAAACGGCCCTAGCTCACCACTCACCTGTTCAACACCGAGCCCCCCGTCTGGTAATTCGTGAGCGATTGTGACAGTGGCCGTTTCGCCGAGGTACTGCGGGTCGAAATAGCATGTTGAGAAGTCCTGTATCAGCTTGTTGGGGTGATACTGCAGTGGTATACCACCTGGTTTTTCACTACTGTATGCGGCGAGGCCTCGGTTAATGCTTTCGACATTGCGCCAGAACGGCGAACTATGCAGCCCTGAGAGCAGATCTACCCGTGTTGCTTTTAATCGGTCATGTTCCATGGGATTAGTTATATCCTAGCACTGTTGTTGGGGCAAGCATGAGTTATTTACGTATGGTAGTATAGTCCTGATTTGCGGCAATGAGGCGGTGCATGTGTAGTCTATAACCCGCTTGCCCCTGATCTTTCGTCTCTGCTACAATAGCGAGTATGAACAATATCACAATCACAGACATTCACGCACGACAAATTTTAGATTCTCGGGGTAATCCAACGGTGGAGGCCGATGTCCGGTTGAGCGATGGCTCGTTCGGGCGGGCGGCGGTGCCGTCGGGTGCCAGTACTGGTTCGCACGAAGCGGTTGAGCTGCGTGATGGTGACTTGGCGTATGGTGGTAAGGGCGTCCTACGGGCGGTCGAGCATGTTAACATTGAGATCGCGCGGGCGCTGCGCGGCATGGATCCGTTTGCGCAACATCGGGTTGACGAGCGAATGCGGCAGCTGGACGGTACGCCAAACAAGGGACGGTTTGGAGCGAACGCTATCCTAGCAGTTAGCCTAGCAGTTGCCAAGGCGGCGGCTGAGTCCAAGGGTGTTGAATTTTTTGTCTACGTCAATCAGCTAGCAAATGCTGGCACGATGAGCCTGCCGATGCCGATGATCAATGTGATGAACGGTGGGCAGCATGCGCTTGGTGCGACGGATATTCAGGAATATATGATCATCCCAGTCGGTGCGTCGACGTTTGAGGATGCGATGCGGATGAGTGCCGAGGTGTTTCATGCGCTGGCAAAAGTACTCAAGGCCGAGGGCTACCCGACGACTGTTGGTGACGAAGGCGGCTACGCGCCACATGTGCGCGGCGGCAATATGGAGCCGGTCAAGTTGCTGGCGCGAGCGATTGAACAGGCTGGCTATAAACTGGAGCAGGATTTTGCCTTTGCGCTTGACGTGGCCTCGAGTGAATTCCATGAGGGCAATGGCCAGTATCGGTTGGAGACGGAACATCGCACGCTCGATGTGAATGGTATGATCAAGATGTATAAGCAATTGCGGGCTGAATATCCAGTGGTGTCGATCGAGGATGGGCTGGATGAGGGGGCGTGGCATGATTGGCAGACGTTGACGAGGGAGCTCGGCTCGACGACGCAGCTGGTCGGTGATGATCTGTTGGTGACGAATGTGATGCGGCTGGACCGAGCGATCGCTGAAAAGGCCGGTAATGCGATTTTGATCAAGCCAAATCAAATCGGCACACTGAGCGAGACCATTCAGGCGGTGATGATGGCGAAAAAGGCTGGCTGGAATACGGTGATGAGCCACCGCTCGGGTGAGACCGAGGACGTGACCATTGCCCATCTGGCAGTCGGACTCGGTACGGGCCAGATCAAGACTGGTTCGATGTCGCGCTCTGAGCGCATCGCCAAATACAACGAACTGATGCGCATCGCCGAGATGCGGCCGGAGCTAGAGCTGGTGCGGCCGTTCAAGCAGTCGTAGTTTATAGGTTACGATACAAGACGCCGGGCGCCTGGTCGGCTGTAGTGGAAATTATTGCCGCAAGGCAACCAGCTGCCCCTCATCAGTAAATGTGATGATCCGTGAAGGCATCGCCCCTTTGATTTCCCCATCATTAACGTAGACGGCCACCTGATCGCCAAAGTATGCAATCGCTTCGTTAACTGTGGTGGCTGGCGGCTGCCCTGCAAGGTTGGCACTTGGTGCGAGTAGCGGGCCAACCCGTCGGATTAGCTCGGATAGCTCCGTCTCTGGTGGTACGGCACGAAATGCCAAGGTCGCGTCAGTACGTACGAGGTGCGGCATAACGTCGGGGCTGACCCTGGCAGTAATAGTGGTCGGCCGTTCGTGGCGTAGCTGGTCATAGATATACCGCTGCTTGGTGGTGAGTTCGGGAATGTTGTCGGCGCTACTAAGCAGGATGATGCAGGATTTGGTGCGGTCACGCTGGCGTACGCGGTATAGCTCATCAACTGCCCTCGGGCTATCAGCTCGAGCGAGCAGGCCATAAATGGTGTCAGTTGGTGCTACGACGAGTTTGTCGGCTCGTAGCGCCTCGATAACAGCAGGGTCAAGTAAACGTTTGGTGATCACCAAATGATTATAGCATAATAAAATTACTCCCCAGACAGGGAGTAATTTTGGATAAAATAGGTATGAGTCTAGTCGACGGTCTCAACACCCATCGAGCGAGCAGATCCAGCGACAACTTTCATTGCACCTTCGATGTTGATAGCGTTTAGCTGATCTTTTTTCGCTTCAGCGATCTCTTGGAGTTGGGTGCGGGTGAGCTTGCCAACTTTTTCGCTGTGTGGCTTGGCGCTACCCTTTTGGATGCCAGCCTTCTCGCGGATCATATCATCCACCGGTTGCCCCAGACTCTTCCACGTAAAAGTGCGGTCTTCGAACACCTGAATGTGGACGATGACGTCCTTGCCCATCATATCTTGGGTTGCGTCGTTGAATGGATTGATGAAATCCATCATGTTCAGCCCCCATTGACCCAGGGTTGAGCCAACTGGTGGCCCAGCGGTTGCTCGTCCGGCAGGGATGCGTAATTTTAGATTACCGATAACTTTCTTTGCCATAGTTTCCTCTTATTTTTTCTGTGCGTAACCACTGTATTATAACGAAAATTGTGCTAGAATACAAGCATGAACGCTCGCAGCATCAAGCCGGTTCGTCGCCTCATCAATATGTTTGGTGCGCTCGCTTACAGTCTGCTAATTTTTACCTACGCAGCTATCGTTGGTGCTGGGCTGTTGTGGCTGGCGCGTAGTGGCTTACTTATGCAGCTCGGTGTATCGCCAGAGGCAGTTCAGCCGACACCCACCCCGCCCACCACGCCGATTGATACGACGCCTCGTGCGGTACCATTTATGTTGCAAGTCGTGCAGCTGATGTTGATGTCGGTGATGACAGTCGCAGTTTTGGGCGTGGTGATAATGCTGCCGTATTGGCTGGGGCGCTGCGGCTCGTATCTACTGAAGCGCAGCATTCGATTATGTCATAGTCAAGTGACACTGGCGACTCTGTTGTTTGGTAAGATATTGGCGTGCGGCATCGGGACGGTGCCGGTACTTATCATGGCGATGTATGATGCTAGGCAGTGGCCGATCGCGGCGGTGCTACTGGGGATGATTACGGTGGCGCTAGCCCTCTTTGCCGTACAACACTACCTCGCGAGAAGTAGCGAGGTAGTTGAGGCAAAAGATGTCTGGTAGCCTGACGCTGTGTCATTGTGCAGCCAGATAGTTGGGTGGCTAGACTTTCTTGACCTGCAGCGCGTCTAGTTCGACTGGTGTGTCGCGGCCAAACATACTGACCATGACCTTGATCTTGCCCTTGATGGCGTCGATTTCTGCAATTGAGCCGTCAAAGCCCTTGAACGGACCGTCAATAATGGAGACGACTTCGCCAACTGAGAAATCGATCTGATGCTTTGGCTCTTCGACGCCCATACGCTTTTTGATCTTGGTAATTTCTTTGTCGGACACCGGTGTTGGCGTGGTGTCGGCACCAACAAAGCCAGTCACACCCGGTGTGTTACGGACGATGTACCACGTCTCGTCAGTTAGTTTCATTTCAACCAGCACGTAACCCTGAAAGATCTTGGCATCGACAACCTTACGCTTGCCGTTTTTGATCTGAATTTGCTTTTCTTTCGGCACCATGACGTCGAAGATTTTGTCGGCCATATCGACGCCGTTAATGCGCTGGCGGATGGACTCAGCGACCTTTTCCTCATAGCCCGAGTAGGTGTGAATGGCGTACCACGCGCGAGTTGAATCATAGCGATTTGATGACATAAATTCCCTTTCCTATTTCAAAATTTGATTAAAGCCCCAGTTAAATCCAGCATCAAGCAGCAAGATCAGTACCACAAAGATCAACGTAAACACCAGCACTGCCGCTGTCATGCTCCAGGTTGCTGAGCGAGTTGGCCAGCGCACCAGCTTGAGCTCCTGCCATGCACCCTTAAAGTAGCCAACGTCGCCTGATTTCTTTGCAGATTTTTTGGCCGTAGTTTTTGGCTGTTTTGGTGATGTACTGGTTGCTGCCACGGTTTTTTCTGTGGTTTTATTGGCAGTTTTTTTGGTGGTTGTGGTTGCTTTTGATGTATGTGGTGACGACTGCTTCGCCCCGTCATCTTTTGCGGTAATGCGGCGAACCCTCGTCTTTGATCCTGCTGCGTTTTTTTGTGCCATAGCTTCTCCCAATTTAAAAGTCTGCTTCTTAGCAGACTGTCAAGTCTATTGTAGCGTGTCTGGGGCGCGATTGCAAGGGTAGCTTTGTGCGGACGTGTCCGGATCGGTCAGCTCAAAGCTAAACGTCGAACCATGGTTGAGCCGGCTCTTGACAGAGATGGTGCAGCCGAGCTTGTGTGCCAACTTACCCGCAACGTACAGTCCGATGCCGGTGCCGCTGGTCTCGCGGGTACGGTAATCCTCGGCTCGGTAAAACCGCTGGAAAATCTTTTTTTGGTCAGTCTTGCCGATGCCTATTCCGGTATCAATCACCGCAAACTGCACGACACCGTTACGCCGGTGTATCCGCAAGGTTACTCCACCTTGAGGTGTGTACTTAATGGCATTGATGATGAAGTTTTGTAGCAGCTCGGTCAAGTATAATCGCGAAGCCTTAATTGTGCCAATCTGCGCACTTACGTCGAGGTCAAACCGCAGTCCCTTCTCGGCCGCTCGTGGTGCAAATTCACTGTGCAATGTACCGGCTAGTTCCATCAAATTAATCGTCTCTGTCTCGTCCGCTACTCCACGTTCGGCGCGTGATAAGGTACTAAGGTCATTGATCATTTTGGCGAGGAACATCACTTGATCGTGTGCGGCGACCAGCGCCTCATGTACCTTTTGGGTGTAGCCTTTTTCGGCGAGCAGCCGAGCATTGTCAAGCGCTCCTTCGGCGATCGCCACTGGTGTACGCAGTTCGTGGCTGACGATGCTGATAAATTCATCACGCTCCTCTTCGAGGCTTTTTATCTTGGTAACGTCACGCAGAATGAGCACATAACCATCAGTGCTTGAGCTACCGCCCAAAATCGGCGCAAAGGTCGCCTCTAATCGTAAATGGTCGCCATCACTGAGTGGCATGATCAGGTCATCACGGGTGCGAATTGACGGTGATTTGCTGAGCTCGCCAAATACATTGATCGGCGTGCCACTGAGTGTCTGTAAGTGAAATATCTCGCTGATGTGGTGGCCGTGGAGTGTGGCATTGGTATCTAGCAGACCAATCATTGCTGCATTATAAATCGTAATGACGCCGTGAGCATCGGTACTCAGCACCGCATCAGTCAAGCTATTCACCAGTGTCATCATCTGGCTATGCTCTGGTGTTGCACTCGTCTCGTCGCGTGCGTGCTGCTGACTGCGCCTCATGCGCCACGTGCCCATCCCTTGTCTCATGTGTTTTAGTATAGCACACGCTACACGTGCGGTGTATGGTTTTTCAGTGCCGCTCGGTGTGTTTTGTAGGCTGGGTCGATAGCTGCGACCTCTCGCCAAAATGCGTCGGAGTGATTCATCTGGCGGGTGTGAGCTAGTTCGTGAACCAGCACATAATCAAGCAGTTCAAACGGCAGGTTCATCAGCGCGATATTCAGGCTAATCGTGCCGCGCGACGAGCAGCTACCCCAGCGGCTCGAGGCGTGCGTCAGCTTGGTGGTTTGATAGGAAAAGCCGTGTTCCTCGGCCAGGAATTTCAGTCGCCGTGGCAGGTAGCTTTTGGCTTCCTTGCGTAGCGCTGTGATGACGACTTCGCGAATGCGCTGCTGGATGGCTGGAGTAGCGATGTCGGTGCCGGGTGGCAGCTTGACGAGGATGCGGGTGCCGGAGCGCTTGATAGTGAGTTCGGTAAGCGCGGGCTGGGTCTCGATGATCAGGTGGTGGCTTTTGCCAATCGATTGGTCGTGCGTGTAGTAGTGACCTTGATGATGCTCGCTCAGGAGCTCGCGAATACGCGGCCGGGATGATTTGATGAGTATTTTTGCTGCGAGCAGCGGCGTGTACGTCGGCAGGCTGATCCGCAGCTGCCCGTTTGGCGCGACTTTCAGTGACACCTGACGCGCCAAGTGCGAGCGCCTCACCGTGATTTCGCCAAACTCAGCGTCGGTAATTGTCGGCATGTATAGCTCCTAGCTAACGCGAATACGACTAAGCACTGGACGCTGTATACGGCGTGCACTGGCGTCGACCGGGGTAGTGTGAGGTTGTGGTGTAGTCGCTATGGTATTCGGACGAACATCGGCTAGGCGCTTGAGCAAGGTGCGCGCCTGGGTGTTATAGGTATGACGGCCGCTAATAACGACACATGGCTCGCTGGGATGTGGTGGTGAAAATTGCTTGATCTTGGCGTCAAACGTTGCTTCATCGTTATCGTTTGCCTTAAGCCAGCGCATTTTGGCAGTCGCGAGGTCAGTCTGTACCCAAACGAAGAGAACCTTATAGCCGGCAGCGCGGGCTGTCTTGGCGAGCTCAACCCGCCAGGCTCGCTTCTCTGTTGCCCCTTCAAATACGATGGTTTGATGAGTCTTCATTAGTTCTTTGAGGAGCGCGCCGCTCGCATAATTGACGGCCGCCTCGTCATCAGATAATGCCACCAAGATACTGGAGTCTAAATGTGGTGCATGAAACATCTCAGAAAACTCAGCCGCAAATTGCGACTTGCCCGCCCCCGGCACGCCCACCATGGCAATGATGTGAGGAGAAGAAAGTTGCAAAGGTTTCATATATGTTAGTATACACAAAAAATCCCCCTTATCCAAGGGGGATTCTCGCCTGAAACCTCGCGCTTCAGAATTAGATTCTCGGAGCGGTCAGTCTCTTATAGTTGGCGTCGGCTAGCGACGTATGCTAGGGCTGAGGTGACCAGTGCGCCGAGGCCCAGACCACCGAGTACCATATCGGTCATACCAGTTCGTGGCAATGCGGTTGGTGTTGGTGGGGTTGGGGTGGTTGGCTTTGGGTTACACTCTTCGCTGTCAACACCGACGAACCGCTTGGTGTCTTCAGCCTCTTTCTTAGTAACTTCGCGGATTGTCTTGGTGGTGACGTCACAGACCTTGATCTTTTCACATTTACTGCGATCAGTGGTGTATGGTGGCGTGTTCTCTTTGCCCTTTTCGACTTTCTCGATGACGCCAGTCTGAACGTTGCAGGCCTCGACTTTTTCTGGTACATCGACCGTTGCGTTGTCACAGCCGTCTTTGTCGCCAGGGATCTCTGGAGTATCAACGCAGGCGGTGTTGACGACCTTGCCAGTCACTTGCTCTTTGATGGTGGCGGTGATGGTGAAGGTCTTTGATGCACCCTGCTTGAGTTCAGCAATCGTTGTTTTCCAGGTGTTATTCTGGAGTGTGCCCTCAGATGCCCGTAAGAAGGTAACACCCTGTGGAGCATCGTCGGTGACAACAGCGTTCTTTAGATCAACGTTACCGGTGTTGGTGACGGTTACCTGGTATGGGAATTCGTTGCCAACTTGGACGGTCTTGTGCTTAACACCATCAACTTTTTTCTCAATTTTAATGCCAGGGTTAGCTTTTGGTGTTTCTGGCTGGATGGTGAACTGCTTGACACAGTCGTTGCTGGTGCGATCACCAAGGCTGGTCGTGACCTTGACCCGAGCGGTATAGGTACCTGCTTCCTTGATGGTAGCGCTGGTCTCGCTAGTCAGCGCCGAAGTAGTGTTGCTGCGTGAGAAGACTTCCTTGCCTGAAGCATCGGTGATGCTAAAGGTGTATGACTTAACGGTTGCACCGTTCTCGACTGTTGCGTGTGCCTTTAGGGCGACCGTGTTAGTCTGGCGGTTAACAACTGGCTGGTCAAGTGCTTTACAGGTAGCCACTGGCTGTGGTTTTGGCTGTGGCGGCACAACAACGTTAGTCGCAATGACTGGGTTACCACATGGTGTCATGATGGCGAACTTAAAGCGACCCTGCTCATCCAGACGAATAAAGGCTTGCTGTGCGCTACCCATGCGGCTGGCTGGAACAACCTTGGCGTTAGTACCTTGGATTGGTGTACCGCCGCTAATGTTGCGGATGGCTGTCCGTGCGTTGGTAGCGACAACAGTACCGTTATCAAGGCGAACTTCACCGTTGCGGTAGACTGCGCCATTAACGTAGTTGCCGTTAAGCGAGTCACGATAAATGTCGAATGCTGCGTAAATCTTCGACACATCTTTGTTGTAGTATCGTTCACGGATTTCCTGCGACGACATGGTACCACAATACACCACGGCGTACTTGTCACAGTCGCGGGTATTGTCAATTGTTTCTGCGTTGGCGTAGTAGACCAGTCCTGCTCCGAAAGCAGCGACCAGCGACAGCGCCACGATCTTAAGCTTTGTACTTAATTTCATAACATCCTCCTCACTGGTTGTTTCCCCAATATTATCACACAAGCATTATTTTGTCAATAACTTATATCATATTTTTTCAAAGTGGTCAGTTTGGGTCAGTTTGCATAATATTTTTTTCTGCTATAATAGATGAGCTGGCCCGCTCAGTAGCGGAATATAGGGGCATAGTTCATCGGCTAGAATGGCGGTCTCCAAAACCGCAGAGGTAGGTTCGACTCCTACTGCCCCTGCCACAATGTGTAACGTAACGGCTTGACGAAAGCCGTTTTTTAATGGCCTGATGTAGTTTAATGATACTATGCGAGCTCGTCTCTTGTGAAAATAATGCCTTGATCTCGTGAAAAAAATGCCAGATGCGCTTGAAAAAGCATAAGCGGCGGTCTATACTGGGAATAAGATGAGAATTTTGATGCTAGGGTGGGAGCTTCCTCCACACAATTGTGGCGGCCTCGGTGTGGCGTGTTATCAGATGTCAAAGGCGTTGGCAGCACATGGTATTGATATTGATTTTGTTGTGCCCTATTCGGCAGAACATCCAACTATTACTCATATGAATATTCATGCGGCCTCGCCGCTGCCGCCGGGCTATCATGACCTTGGGGCGTATGATCACGGGGTGGCATCAGAAGTCGAGGATACAGATGAGCATGGACTTGGGTCAATGCGCCGACTGCAACGTCGCTATGGTAAGTTTGTGAGGCGGCTTGCTCAGTCACGTCCACCAGATGCCATCCACGCCCATGACTGGTTGACGATGGAGGCTGGCGTGATCGCTAAGGAAGTGTCGGGTGCACCGCTGATTGTTCACGTACATGCCACTGAGTTTGACCGCTCGGGCGAACATTCGGGTAATCCATTGGTGCATGAGATTGAGCAGCAGGGGTTGATGATGGCGGATCGAATTATCGCGGTCAGTCACATCACTAAGGATATGATCGTTAAGAATTATCATATCCCGCCAGATAAAGTTGAGGTAGTATATAATGCGATTGACCTTGCTGACCTGCCGCCACATGAGTACGACACGGCGACATATAAATACCTCGAAGATCTCAAGACTGATGGCTATACCATAGTCGGTGCGTTGACACGGCTGACGGTACAGAAAGGGCTGACCTACTTTGTGCGGGCGGCAGCCAGAGCGTTAGAGCGCTACGACAAAATCGCATTTTTGCTATCGGGCGATGGTGAGCAGCGGGATGAATTGGTGGCGTTAGCCGCGCGACTGGGTGTGAGCGACCGGGTGATTTTCACTGGTTTTGTTCGTGGCAAGCAGTGGCGCGATGCCTACTATCTGATCGATATATTCATTATGAGTTCGGTGTCAGAACCGTTTGGGCTGACGGCGCTAGAGGCAGCGCATCATGATACGGCGCTGCTCATCAGTAAGCAGTCGGGTGTTGGTGAGGTACTCCATAACATCATGCGGTTTGACTACTGGGATGTTGATAAGCTGGCGGACGAGATCGTCAATATTGCGCGCTCGCCAGGCTTGCAATCGGCGTTAAAGCGTAATGTCAAGGATGAATACGCTCGGCTGTCGTGGCAGGATGCTGCGGAGCGGTGCGTTGCGCTGTATCAAGCATCAGCCGAAAGGAGGTGGGCATGAGCCGAGGCATCACCCTCTATCTCCACGTGCATCAGCCGTGGCGGGTGCGGCGGTATAGTATTTTTGATGTGGCGACGCGGCATGATTATTTCGAGACGAATGATCCAGCCCAAAACAACGAGCTGATTTTTCACAAAGTTGCCGAGAAGTCGTATCTGCGGATGAATGCTCTACTAGAGGAACTGCTCAGGCGGCATCATGATTTCAAGTTGTCGCTGAGCATCAGCGGTGTATTCCTCGAACAAGCGGAGCGCTTTAACCCAGTGGTGATCGAGAGCTTTAAGCGGCTGGTCGCCACTGGTAAGGTCGAATTGGTATCAAGCCCGTATTATCACAGCCTAGCGTTCTTTTATTCACGGCAGGAGTTCGAGGAGCAAATTCGTCGCCACCAGCAGAAGCTACGTCAGCTGTTTGGCGTCGAGACCACGGTGCTCGCAAATACCGAGCTGGCGTATAACAACGACCTCGCCAAGTGGGCGGAGAACGCTGGTTTTAGTGGCGTGCTGGCCGAAGGTTGGGATGAGGTGCTGGATTGGCGCAGTCCGAATTATGTGTATCGGCCGGTTGGCACGGACAAGATTGGACTGCTGCTCAAGAATTATCGCCTGAGTGACGATATCGCCTTTCGGTTTAGCAATCGGTCGTGGGCGGGTTGGCCACTGACGGCAGAAAAATATCGGACGTGGCTGATGGAGGCGACAGCCGAGGCGCCGCTGGTTAATTTGTTCATGGATTATGAAACCTTTGGCGAGCACCAGTGGTCGGATAGCGGTATTTTTAGCTTTTTTGATCAGTTTGTTAGTTCGTGGCTCGAGGTTAATGGTAATACGTTTTATACGGTGTCTGAAGCGTTGGCGGCGCATCAGCCGGTTGGTGAGATCAGCATGCCAGAGACGGTGACCTGGGCGGATAGTGAGCGTGATTTGACAGCGTGGAATGGCAATGACTTGCAGAAGGAGGCGCTGCGGTATCTGTATGAGCTGGAGGCCGACGTACTGAGAAGCGGCGATGAGCAGCTGATCGCCGATTGGCGGCGACTGCAGACGTCTGATCATTTCTATTATATGTGTACCAAGTGGTTCACTGATGGCGACGTCCACGCCTATTTCAGCCCGTATGATTCGCCGTACGAGGCCTTCCTCTATTATGTTAACGCAATTCGCGATGTGCGCTGGCGGCTGAGTGCGCATCGGTATGAGAGGTTTGATGGCGGTATTGTTGGCAAATAGTACGTTGGCGATTGAGCTCGATCAGTTTGGTCGAGTGAGTTCACTGTCGTTCCCGCACGTTGGCCGCGAAGTTCAGAATCGTCACGCCGTGCATCGGATCGGCGTGTGGGTGGACGGCGAGTTTTCGTGGATTGATGATGGCGCGTGGCGGGTGACGATGCGGCTGCCGCAAGGGGCGCTGGTGGCGCACACGGTGCTCAAGCATGAGCGATTGGGACTGGTGCTGGAGTGCGATGATTTCGTTGACAGTAAGGTCAATGTATTTGGTCGTAATATTCACGTGGTCAATCTGCGGACTGAGACACGTGAGGTGCGGTTGTTTTTGCATCAGGCGTTCCAGCTATACGATGATGGTCAAGTAATTGATACGGCGCAGTATGTCGAGGCTTCGCAGGCGCTGCTTCATTATCGTGGGCGGCGGGCGTTTGCTGTTGGCCTGCGGACATTTGATGGGCGTGATTTCGATCGGTGGACGGTCGGGCGATTTGGTGCTGGGCTTGATGGAGCGTGGCGTGATGCGGAGGACGGTGAGTTGGCGGGCTGTCCGCATGAATATGGTATGACTGACTCGGTGCTGGGCTGTTCGCTGCGACTGGCAGCACTGGCGTCGGATCGCTGTACTTACTGGTTGGCGGCGGGGGCGTCGATCAAGGAAGCACTGGGGCTGCACGAAAAGACGCGTAATGTCGGGCTGGTGCGGAGCTTGGCGCGGACGACGGACTTTTGGCACAAGTGGCTGAGTCCGGGGTTTCGTACGGCACAGAAATTGCCACCAGCCTACCGCCAGACTTTCGTTAATTCCCTGCTAACCCTGCGGGCTCACGTGGATGAATCCGGACTGATACTCACTGATGACTCGGCGGGCGGGTGTCGTCTATACGACGCAGCATTCGCGCTGTGGCCGCTGATTCGGCTGGGGTATGGCAATGAGGCAGCGATGTTTTTCGAAGCTTGTCAGCGGATATTTGAGACTGATGGTTACTTCGCGCCGGCATATTATACGGATGGTGATCCGGTGGCGACTGATACCGCGTGGCGTCAAGACCGTCCGCCAATGCGACTAATGGATGCGGCAGCGGTATTGTTTATCTTTTGTCAATTTGCGACGTCGCGAGTTGGCGCGGAACGCTCGCGGCAGCTATATCAATCGGTGGCCACCAAGGTAGCAACATTTGTGACGGATAATTGGGACAATCCAGCGGCGGACGACGATGCGGCGTTCGTTTGGCAGCTGTCGCGTGCAGCACTGGAGCAAGCCAGCGAACTCGCGCAGCAGCATAATGACCCGGCTAATGCGGTGCAGTGGCGAACCTGCGCTGATGATATTAGTCTGCAGCTGGCGGGGCGTGATGCTGATAAGGTGACGATGGATGCGGTGTATGCTGCCTATATGTTTGGCATTGAGGGCGAGGCTGACTGGACCAAGCAACTGGTTGACGAGGCGACACAAACACTGGCGGCAGTTGATGGTCTGTTCAAGCGACGAGCGGAGGATTCAGATAGCAGTGTGGTCGCTAGTTTGTGGCTAGCGCAATATTATATCGAGACAGGAGAGATGGTGCGAGCAGAGCGAATTGTTGACTTGATCCGCGAGCGGCGCATTACCAAAACTGGTATGCTGAGTGAGCACAGCGCGTCGTCAGTGGTAGCCTCGGCTGAATATGTCAATACCTTGCTTGATATGATCGTGGCGCAGCGGTAGATTGGTGCGCGAGAGTTAAACCGGCCTGCTGATTTGGTCGTTTGCTACAAATAAAAAACCACCCCCGTCTGAGGGGGGTGGTTTTCGCTTGATGTCATTAACCCTTGCGCGGTTTGACTTCGTTGCGGCCGAGGTTTTTCTTGGTCTCGGTGTAGGTTGCATGCTTACCGGCGACTGGGTCGTATTTTCGGAGTGTCAACTTACCCTGACCTTTTGTGGTGCGGTTTTGAGTGTTGATCGTAGTGTAGTACGTGCGGTGGCCGCTCAAATCACTGACCAAACCAATCAACTTTCGCTTCGTATTCTTCTTTGCCATCTCTTTACTCGTTACGTTTATTTACAATCTTGACCGATTATAGCACAGATAATTAGGAAACGCTAGGGGTGCTGATGAGGAAAATTACTCTTGCTCTCGGACTAATACCAGCGAATCATTTCATCAAGTGGTCGGTGGCTGCGCAGGTGCGGCTGGTCGCTACGACTAGCGTAGCCGAGTGCCAGCATGAGAACCGGCAAATCTTTGGCTGGGTCAATAAGTCGGTAGGCTGCGAGGGTCTTTGTCGCCTGATCAATAGCAAATCCCTCGATCGGACACGAGTCGATCCCCCGCTCCGCTGCCACCAGCATGGCAAAGCCGAGGGCGATATACGCTTGGTGCGCTGACCACTGATGAAGCCCAGTAGGTGTGTCCATCAGCTTGAAATCGTTCTTTGCCCACTGCTTCCAGAACGTTTTATAAGCAGTGCGCTCGACCAGATTCATTTGTTTCACGTCGCGGAGCATGTGATCGATGTGGCCATCAAGCGCCTCGGCTGTCTTGGCGGTAAAAATGAGGAAATGGCTGGCATCAAAGCGCGGCTTGTTAATCGGTGCACATTTTTTTAGATCCTGGCGCAGCTGTTGATCTTGGGCAACGATGACGTCGAATTGCTCAAAACCGTACGAGGTTGGCGTGAGGCGAATTGCCTCAAGGATCAGCGCCATATCATCGTCAGTGATCTTTTTATCGGCGTCAAATTCCTTGCAGGCGTGGCGAAAGTCCAGCGCTTTGGTAATTTCTGCCGTCGAAATGGTTGGTTTGCTTGTCATTGGCGTCCTCCTTTTTGTTGCCTAATGATACGCTGCTGTTCGGGTGTGAATCGCCGCGATTCGCGCATTTTTTGGTAAGCTTTGTTGCGCGTCCAAGCGTCGATGTGTCCGTTTTCTAATTCCGCCAGTGTCAGCTCAAAAAACTGCACCGCCGCCGTTGCGTATAGCCAAGCCAATGCCATTTTGACATAGTAGCCGTCGTGGGTAATGTTTCGCAATGCCGCAAAAACTTTGTCGATATGTGCTTCGTCCAAAAAATTAGTCATCGAAGAGACCACGCCGTAGCGCACCGTAAATTCAGCCTCACTCTGCAAACATGCCAGTACAAAATTCCACCACGCTTCACCAGCAAATCGCCGCTTTTTCTCAACAAATACATCAATGTGCGCCCACGAATCAATGCGGGGCAAATATTGCTTAGTCAAATCAATCGCCGTCTGATCATCGAGCCGAGCATGCGTAATCAACAACCCACACAGCAGCACATAGTCGAAAGATTCGTCCTGGACCGTCAGTAATTCACTAATATTCGCTGCACTCATATCAGGCGCCAACTCCCTCGCCAGCCGCCGCAAATCCGGCACTCGCACGCCGATGACTGGCATCTTGGTATTGACGATGCGCTTGTTAAAGGCGGCGTAGGAGTCGTTGCCTTGGGCAAGCGTTTCGAGTTGGCGCGTGAGGTCTTGAAGCATATGTTTATTATAAACTATAAATCAAAACCACACCTAAAATACAAGAATAAGTGCATTTTTCACTTTCAGGAGCAAATAATAGCTCTTTCTTTCTGTAAACTTTTTATTCCTAGTCGCCTCCATCCCGACTAAGAATAAGTGGTTTTAGTAGAGCTTAGCAGCTAATATGATATAATTATAGGGCTACAACTTTTACAACAAATTAAGTAACAATACTTGGGTTTCAGTGATAAATTGCGATCACATGCGCGGTTTGGATTACTGAAATCCAAGTTGTAAAAAGTTGTAGCGACTCGTATGTGGTCGCTTTTTTTATTTGGCGATTGCAAAAGAATCGCTATGACAAAACCATACTACTATAATCAAATATATTTTAAGGACGCTCGCAAAATGCGCGAGCTTCCTGATAATTCTGTTCAGCTTATTGTTACCAGTCCGCCGTATTTTAACATCAAAGACTACTCAAAAGATGGATATCAAGATCAGTTGCGTGGCGAACGACAAGCCGGACAGATTGGCGACATTGCAGACTATGAAAAGTATATTAACGAGATGTTAAAGGTCTGGCGAGAGTGCGAAAGAGTATTAAAGCCGAATGGAAAACTTATAATAAACACTCCTCTAATGCCAATGCTGAAAAAACATTTCAACACGCATTACAACAGACATATTTTTAACATAGATAGTGACATTCAATACTCTATAAGAACCAAAACTAACCTATATCTACTAGACTTGTATATTTGGGAACGTGCCACTTCATCTAAAAAAATAATGTTTGGCAGCTACCCGTATCCGAGAAATTTTTACGCCCAGAATACTTCTGAATTTATCACTGTTTACGTTAAGGATGGAGCTCCAGAAAAAGTCAGTAAAGAAATCAAGGAAGCTAGTAAACTAACTCAACAAGAATGGGTCGAGTACACGAAACAGATCTGGCGCATACCAATACCAAACAAGAGAGACTTAGCTTTTGGTGAACACTCAGCAATTATGCCTGAAGAGATTGTGAATCGAGCCATCAGACTATACAGTATGGTCGATGATCTTGTCTTAGACCCATTTACCGGTTCTGGCACCACCCTAAGAGTAGCGAAAAAACTAAGACGCAACTATATCGGTTATGAGATATCTACCACCTATAAAGACATCATTAACAAGAAGCTTAGCACTGAATATGAATATAAATAGAGTTTATACACACGATTGTCTTGATTTTTTGAATACAGTGGACAGAAAGAGTATTGATCTGGCTATTATAGACCCTCCTTATAATATGTCAAAAGCAAGTTGGGATACTTTTAGTAATCAGCAAAGCTTTCTTGATTTTACCTATAGGTGGATTGATGCTCTACTACCTACACTAAAAGATACTGCCAGTATCTATATCTTTAATACTCCATTTAATTCAGCTTATATCCTGCAATACTTAGTGGAAAAAGGTATGCTTTTTCAGAACTGGATTACTTGGGATAAAAGAGACGGTTTTAACGCTTCCAAATATCGCTATACTCACGGGCAAGAAACTATCTTATTCTTCACTAAATCAAAGGAATACACCTTTAATGCAGATGATATACGTATATCGTACGAGTCAACTGATAGAATCGCCGCCGCCACTAAGAAAGGTATCTTAAAAAACGGTAAACGTTGGTTTCCAAACCCTAACGGTCGAATGTGCGGCGAGGTGTGGCATATAGCAAGTGAGCGCCATAGACAAAAAATAAATGGCAAAATTCAAAAGATGTCACATCTAACACCAAAGCCAAAGGAAATGATTGAAAGAATGATTTTAGCAAGCTCAAATAAGGGCGATTTAGTATTGGACTGCTTTGTTGGCAGTGGCACTACTGCTGTATGTGCGAAAGCACTAGGAAGGAATTATATCTGCTCTGACAATAATCCTGACTATGTAGAGCTGGCTATTAAAAATATCGAGGGAGTGCCTAATAATGGATGATTTATTAATGATCAGCCCAGGCAATAAGGCAATAGAGTTCATTGTCCGTCGTATTGTCGACGATAAGTATAGAGGAAATGTATCGATTCAACATACAGTTTACGATATGAATAAAATTATTATTTTACTCAAGGCTCTAGATAAGTTTGCACCAAACAAACAGTTGATGAAAATCAGAACCGAAGATTTAAGTAGACGACCGACAAACACACCGGACGAGACGGTGTATGCAAACTTTGTTAGTGACTTTTCAAGGCAGGTAGATAATGACACACAGGATACGATTAGAAAAAACATATTCCCTGACCTACACCGCATGGGTTTAATTGATCGTTATAATAAACATAAGAATAAAACAGATCCATATAAAAAGACCCCTGTCGCCTACGTCTCCGTAACAGATCAAGGGTTAAAGTTGATAAAAGCAAGTCCACTAGATCAAAGGTTTATCTGGTCAAAAGCTTTAGATCTTATTCTTGGTGGGCTTGTTGATATTACACTCGGGATATTACGTGACGACGACTACAGATATGAAAACATTACGAAGTGGGAATATATGTTTTTTGTATCAGCAGTAAACCTAAGTGATGACTTTTCTTTCAGTATTACAAAAGATGAATGCATAAAGTTAATTAAGGAGTTTCGACGCTTATCAATCTTTCAGATACAGCAAGTCATCGATGTTTTAAGAGAAACCATGAAGCCAGAAAGATACACTGGTAACAAGACGAATCAACGCGATTTTCATAATTGGAGAAACAAGAACGATCGAATTTTTGAACGATTCTCTCAAACCGTATATTTTCAAGTTAGTGGTAAAAACAAAGATCGCGAAGTCTGCTCTCTGTCTACGAAGAAAATCGTTGCTAAAAGCGGCAAAATCGTCGAAATACGCAAGCGGTCACTGTCTGAAAAGATTAAATATTATAAAAATCATGAGATATCAAAAAAGATACCAGGATTTGAATTACATCATGTTGTTGCCCTGTCTCTCTCTGAAAGCCCTGAGCAATATGATATGTTTGATAAGTGGCAAAACATGGTGTATATAGACGCATTCAAACATGCTCAAATTACACAAAATCGAAACCGCAATGTCATAATGCGTACAAAATTTGACGATATCTTGCTAATAGATTATAGGAATAACGTAGTCTATCTTAAAAATAAGAAAAATATAGCTTATAAGCCAGAGCTTCAGTCTGTCATGACTGAATATAATAAATCTCTGCAAGCAACATTGAGTCGCTAAATCTCGTAACACGTCCGTATAGTCAAGCAACGGGCGACCAAGGGCGGAATACCTACGAAAAAGCCGTCTAATAGACGGCTTTTTTCTAAAGAGCTATCATGGAGCCACGATCGGGGCTTGAACCCGAGACCTCATCCTTACCATGGATGCGCTCTACCAACTGAGCTATCGCGGCATATTACTACGTCTAAAAACGGCGCAGTAACAGTTGTTATTGTATCATACTCGCATGGTCGTGCAAAGATGATGGCGAGTCGAGACTATTTCTTAGCCTTTGTTTTGGCTTCCGTTTTAGCCTGGTCTGGTGCATCAGTAGCTTTAGGCGTTGTTGGCTTATCTGCTTTGGCTGAGTCAAATTCGGGCTCAATCTCGCTGAGTACATAACCCATAGCAGCGACGAGGGCGATAGCGACGACTCCGCCAGCAACGTCGTAATAGTGCGTGAAGAAGCTGAGGATAAAGGTGACGGCGGTGGCAAAGAACGTAACGACAATGCCGGCAGTAGCAAAGAGCCAGCCTCGGGTTTGTTTCTGTCGTAGTGGTGAGATGGCTAGTCCAAAGAGGACAATTTCGGTGATGGCGAAGATCAGCGTGATGATCTGTTGCAGGCGGATGATGGCGATATTTGGTACAAATATGGCGACACCAAAGAGGGAGATATGATCAGCTTGTGACAGTAATGACAGGGCTGAACTGAGCGACAAGGCAGCCACCACTGCCAGCAGTGCGGCGACAATCCAAAGGTTATCGGCGACCGCTTGGCGCGACTGCTTGGGCATGCGCGGTAATGGTTTATAGAGTGCTTTGAGTGTTTTAGCAAATGGAAATCGTTTCATGATTTGATAATAGCATGTTGGGAGCTGGTGAGCAACTTAACGTGAGGTGCGGGTGGATTTCGTGGTGTGCGCTCGGGCTGGTTTGGCTGGCCGCGGCAGGCGCGGTGCAATGATGGCGTCCAGCACTGTCCAAGCGACGCTATTGACCAAGAAGACCACACCGACGATACCCGCGATCGAGGCGGCCAGATGTGCGGCCGAATTACTGATCAGTACTAATCCACCGCCGATAGCCAGGCTTATGATGGCTAGGGCGACGTAGGCTTGCTGCAGTTTGAGGCGCTGATTTTTCTGCTCGTTCCAGGTGATCAGCCCTCGCTTGATAAGTTCTACCATGGTGGAAATTATAGCATTGTTTGTGAGTAAAGTCAACGTTACCCATAGTCGCTAGTTAGTCACCAGGCAAAACCTATTTCCATCAGGGTCTTGCATAACTACCCAGCGCCAGTTGCCTTCTGTCTTTTCTTCTACGAGCTTTCCACCCAGGTCGATTATTTGTTGAATAGCCTCGTCAATATTATCGACCACAATATCGATATGCATCCCGAGAGACTCTTTATCAGGAACCTGTTGGACGCTAATCGTTACCCCACCCTCTCATCACTAGTTGGCGATAGATCAGTGTATGGCGGTGAGACATCGCCCGGCTCTCTGCCGGTCACGGTGCTCCAGAACTTTGCCGATTTTTCACTATCTGTTGAGTTTATAATAAGGTATCCAACCCTACCAATAGGCGTTTTTATTCCCTCTAGCGTTACCCTTTTCTTTTCCATAGTTTCATTATATCAAAAGAAAGCCAGAAAGAACTCTGGGACGGCTATCGCCATTACTGCGAGTGCGTTCGGCGTATTCATCGGTATGGCACTGGTGATTGGGCTGATGTAGCTATGCCGTATAATGAAGCCATCGCCGACCAAGTGCGGCTAGGCCTCACACATTTGCCCGACACGCACGAAATCAAGATGTATGGTGGTGTTGCCTTTATGGTCAACAACAAAATGTGCGTTTGCATTGGTGGTAGCAAAGCAGACAACATCATAGCATATATCGGCATGGACGCATACGAGGACGCGCTAAAACGAAAGGGCGCGCACCCGATCATGAATGATCGTTTGACCAAAGACTATATCG
>DAIMYI010000007.1:0-31984 GCA_036734565.1 Nanosynbacter sp.
TGGTTTGCCGCCAGAAGCCGATTATTCGTTGGAGTATTTTCGGCGGTGTTTGTTTTCAGATCAGCCGGCAGAATTGGTCGTTCAGCAGTCGGAGACATTTTACGATTTTCCGTGGAATTATGACGAAGTTTCGCCGCGTCAAGCTTTGGAAAATAATGGACCGCGAGTCGTGCAGAGTGGGTCGGCTGAAGGAGTAATGATTGGCGGTAATCTTTGTAGCCTGAACTTGTTGAATGGTACGGAATATTTTCCGAGAATTGAAGGCGATATTATTTTGTGTATTGAAGACGATAGCTATGATTCAATTCCCGAAACGGTTGAACGAAATATTCAATCCTTAATGCAGCAGTCGTTTTTTCGTCAGGTGAAAGCAATTTTGGTTGGGCGTTTTCAGGGTGAATCTCGGGCGACTGACGATATGATTAGCGACACCATTCTTTCAAAGAATATCGATCCAAAAATTCCAGTGATAGTTAATCTCGATTTTGGTCACACTGACCCGAAGTTCACGTATCCAGTTGGCGGTAAGTGCCGGGTTGTAGCGGGAAGCAACATTAAAATTACCTCTCAATAGATGTGAGTTCAATGCTATAATTCCCATATGGAAACCCTGCCAAATCGCAACAAGCTACTAACCGACAGAGCGCTGCAATGTGCGGCAGCGGAGCTTGGTGTCGACTATTCCGATTTGCGAGTTACGCCAGTCAGTGGTGGTTTTTCGCGCAATCGCCGCGCCTTGGTGTCGGCGGGTGATAGGACAATTTTCGTCAAAGAAGTCGATGTCGATTTACTGCCGGACGACGGCGAGCGGGAATTAGCTTGGCTGAAAAAAGACTATGAAGTGACGCGGTTATTGCAGAAAATTCACCCGCAATATGTGGCTGATTGGACTACGTTGGCTGGTGATGGATACGTGTTGATGACAACCAGTTATGCATCTGCCGACGGCTGGTTGTGGCGGCCGCCAGCGGAAAAATCTGTGGCCAAGCGGTATATCTCAGCGGTGGTAGCGGCAACTCGCGAGCTGGAAAAAACGGAGCTACCGCATAAGGTGATTGAGGAATTGCAATTACAGCCGTTTACGACGGCGGAGCTTGGCTTAGATGACGGTATTGATCGAGTTATTGCCGAGGCTGATATTCGCCGCCAGCTGATTGATAATTACCGAATATTATTACCGGAGCAATTAGAAGTCAACCAACGGCGCTGCCAAAAGATGATTGATTTACTGGGCGAGAGCGATAAATTAGTTGATATTTCGGTACGTGCTAAACGGTTCGCTAAACAACCAGAAGACTGTTTTGATCACAGTGATGTTCGCAGTGATAATTTGGCATTTCATCCGCAAACTGGTGAGTTGAAATTGGTTGATTGGAATTGGGCTTCCTATGCACCGCGGGGGTCTGGTGCGACGGAGTTTCTGGTCGACATGGCGCGGCATGGTCAGGATGTAACGCTATGGCTAGACGAACTCAATGCGGAGATGCTAGCGGCATTTGTTGGCTTTTATCTTATCCGCAGCCTTAAACCGCCGCTTCAGCCAGGCGATACTCTTCGCCAAATGCAGGCGCTAACAGCAGCTACCGCTTATGATTTGTTGGAGCGTACATGACGACCTCTCATTCGCTGATCATTCTCCGCGGTAATTCTGGTTGCGGTAAAACCAGTACGGCGCGCCTGCTCCAGCGTCGGCTAGGCTACGGCACGATGTTGGTGTCGCAGGATGTGGTGCGCCGGGAAATACTTCGCGTGAAAGACAGCGAAAGCAATCCGGCGATTCAGCTGATTTACGATCTATGCATGTACGGCAACAACGTTGGTTATACGGTGATTTTGGAAGGTATTTTGAGTAGTAAAAAATACGGTGCGATGCTGCGTCAGCTGCTGAATGATTTTCAGGGCGAAAAACTGATTTATTATTTTGATATATCGTTTAAGGAAACGGTGCGCCGCCATGCCACTAAACCAGACGCTCATGAATTTGGCGAATCGGAGATGCGCCAGTGGTGGAAAGATCAGGGCGTTTTGGACGTGCCAGGCGAGCAGCGAATTGGCGAGAAGCTGGCTCAGGCAGAGATTGTTGATCTGATTTGCCGCGACGTTTTGGCGTTATCAGAGGGAACAACATCTTCCTCGTCTCACATGTAAATAATACAATGTATTTTCGTTGACAGACGCTATATATCGCGTGTATATTCTATATTAAGCACTATATATGGTGTTTTAGAAAATAAATAACGTTTTTTGCAACACGCACCCCTGGGGGAGGTTGGGGTCTGTTTGTTGCTGTCATAATAAGGAGGGGTATGTACAAATCAATCAAAAAACGCGATGGTCGCACCGTCAAATTTGATCGCAAAAAAATCGAAAAAGCCATTGAAAAAGCGGGCCTAGAGACTGGCGAATTTGACAAAAAAACAGCCAAGGAACTAACCGAGAAAGTATTGGCGGTGTTGGAAACCCGCAACCCAAAACGCTTGCCGGGCGTCGAAGATATCCAGGATATCGTCGAGGACATTTTGATTGATTCTAAGTTTAAGAAGACTGCCAAGGCTTACATCATCTACCGTGACCAGCACAAAAAGCTGCGTGAAATTACATCCAGCGCGCACGTTGATTTGATCGATCAATACATTGGTAACCTGGACTGGAAGGTGAACGAAAATTCCAACATGGGTTACAGTCTACAGGGGCTGAACAATTACGTATCGGCAGAAGTTACTAAAACCTACTGGCTAGACAAAATCTACACACCAAAGATTGGTCAGGCGCACAAGGAAGGTGATTTACATATTCACGACCTGAACCTTCTCAGCGTGTACTGCGTCGGTTGGGATTTGACTGACTTGTTGCAAGAAGGTTTCACGGGTGTTGCCGGCAAGGTGGCGTCCAAGCCAGCCAAGCATTTCCGCTCGGCACTGGGTCAAGTAGTAAACTTCTTCTACACCTTGCAGGGTGAGGCGGCTGGTGCTCAAGCATTCTCTGATTTTGATACACTGCTGGCGCCGTTCATTCGTGCTGATAAATTGAGCTACGACGAAGTGAAGCAGGCACTGCAGGAATTTGTTTTCAACGTCAACGTACCGACGCGGGTTGGGTTTCAGACGCCATTTACGAACATCACGCTTGATCTGGAGTGTCCAAAACACATGGCCGGCAACCCAGTGATCATCGGCGGCGAGATGCAGGATACCAACTACGGCGATTATCAAGAAGAGATGAATATGCTCAACAAGGCGCTACTCGAGGTCTTGTCTGAGGGTGATGCTAACGGCCGCGTCTTTACCTTCCCGATCCCGACAGTTAATATCACCAAGGATTTCAACTGGGATAATCCAGTGATTGAAAGTCTGTGGGAGGCCAGCGCTAAATACGGCATCCCATATTTCTCAAACTTTATCAATTCAGACATGGATCCAGAGGACGCGCGCTCAATGTGCTGTCGCTTGCGTATTGACAATCGCCAGTTGGAATATCGCGGCGGCGGTTTGTTTGGCTCAAATCCAATGACTGGGTCGGTTGGTGTGGTGACGATCAACTTGCCACGTTTGGCGCTGAAATCAAAAAACGAGAAGGAGTTCTTCAAGGGCCTGAGCGAATTGATGGATATGGCGAAAGATAGTTTGGAGACCAAGCGCAAGGTGTTGGAGCGATTGACTGACGCTAACCTCTATCCGTACACCAAGTTTTACTTGCGTAATATCAAGCAGCGATTTAACCAGTACTGGAAAAATCACTTCTCAACCATCGGTTTGATTGGCACTAACGAAGCGGCGTTGAACCTGCTGGGCGTTGACATTGGTACTGAGAAGGGTAAGGCGTTTGCCGAGAAAACGCTTGACTTCATGCGTGACCGCCTGGTGGAATACCAGAAAGAAACGGGCAATAACTACAACCTGGAGGCGACGCCAGCCGAGGGTACAACCTACCGCTTGGCGCAGCTCGACAAGGCTAGCTTCCCTGACCGAGCGCACTTTGCCAATGGTTTGGGTGTGGAAGTTAAACATCCGTTCTACACCAATTCCAGCCACTTGCCGGTCAACTACACTGACGACCTGTTTGAGCTGATGGATTTGCAGGATAATTTGCAGACCAAGTACACGGGCGGTACGGTGATCCACTTCTTCCTGGGTGAGCGTATGGATGATCCACAAACGCTGAAAAAACTGGTCAAGACGATTTGCGAAAATTACAAATTGCCATACTTTACCTTTAGTCCAAGCTTTAGTATTTGTAAAAATCATGGCTACTTAGTTGGTGAGCATCCAACGTGTCCAAATTGTAATGAAACGACCGAAGTTTACTCACGTGTGGTTGGCTTCTTGCGCCCAGTTTCTCAGTGGAACAAGGGTAAACAAGCTGAATTTGACATGAGGGAGCATTATGACGATGCCGCCGAACATCAGCGAGCTTGCGCCGTCGCTGTCCCAGCTTAAGGTAGCGATTGGCGGGATTCAGAAGCTGTCGCTGGTGGACTATCCAGGACACGTGGCGGCAGCGCTGTTTCTCTCGGGTTGTAATATGCGCTGCGGCTATTGCCATAATCCGGAGCTGGTGTTACCTGAGCGGTTAGCGCCGAGCATTCCGGTTGAGGAGGCGATGATTTTTCTGAAATCGCGTGTTGGTAAGTTGGATGGCGTGGTGATTTCTGGCGGTGAGCCGACGGTCAACGAAGATTTGCCGGTGCTGTGCCGGATGATCAAGGGCCTGGGGTTTGATGTCAAGCTGGATACTAACGGCACGCATCCTGACATGGTGCGGGGCATGATCGAGGAAGGGACGATTGATTTCATCGCTATGGACGTTAAGGGTCCACTGGAAAAATACGTGGAGATTGCGGCGCGGCCGATTGATCTCATGGCTATCAAAGCTAATGTGCGGCTGATGATTGACTCAGGGATTGGCCATGAGTTTCGGACGACGATCGTCCGCGAGCAGCTGGAGGTGGCGGATTTTGAAAAGATTGGCGAGCTCGTTAAGGGTGCTAAGCGATTTGCTCTGCAGCATTTTCGCACTGGTACCACCATTAGTCCGAAGTTTGCCAACTACCATACATTTACCGATGAGGAATTCAGGGCTGCTCAAAACATAATGGAAAGGTATGTCGAAGAATGCGTGATTCACTAACTGTCGAAATTATGCGGGTGCGTCAGGAAAATCCTGAGGTGACAACGCTGTATTTTGCGCGACCGTTTGACTTTATGGCGGGGCAATACATCACGGTGTTTATCGAGGGTAGCCAAGTGCGCGAAGGCAAGGCTTATAGTATTTCCTCGCGCCCGAGTGAGGAGCTGATGTCGATTACTGTGAAAAATGTTGGCGGTGAATTCTCGAGCTATTTGTGTTCGCGCCATGTTGGCGACACGCTGCACATTAGCCGGGCGTACGGCGATTTCAACCCGCAAACCGAGCGGCCATTGGTCGGCATCGCGGCGGGGTGCGGGCTGAGTCCGATTTGGAGTATTTTGGCGGACGCCAAGCAACCGACCTTTCTCTATTTGAGTCAAAAATCGCCGGAATATATGGTGTTTGCTGAGGAGTTGGCGACGTCAAATATTGCCGTCAAAAAGTTTAGCACGCGTCAGCAAGTTGAGGAGCGAGACGGCTGGCATAACGGGCGGTTTGAGGTAGCAAACATTGTTGGTGAGGTGCCGAGTGAGGCGCACTTTCTGGTTTGCGGCAGTCTGCCATTTGTACGCGATGTTTGGCAAAAACTCACCGCCGCTGGTGTTGATGAATCACATATTTCAACGGAGACATTTTTTGAGCAATGATTGAGGTGGCGACTACAGGAGAATTATCACCGACAGGAATTGACGGTGATGGTTTTGATGTGTTTTCGTCGCTGCGAGATGGTGCTGATGGTGAGGGTTTTTCGTTTGGTGTTAGTGAAGCAGTGGCTAATGATGCAAGCCAACTTGACCTGGTGGCAGTGGCTAGTGGTGAGGCGGAACTTGATGTTGCTATGAGTAATAAAGATGACTCAAAAGAAAAACCAACACCAGCCAATCCTGAGCAGTGTCAAAAATTTGGAACGGCTGCCTGCATTGGCTGTATCTTTGCACAAAACTGCCAAGATCGTCAAGCCGCAATGATGGAGAAAAATAATAACCTTCAGCCCGAAGAGCAGCTGAGTACCTTGGAGCAATTACTCCGAGAGGACGAAGCGCCAGGTGAGATCGTTTGGGCGCAGGTGGTGCCAGAAGCTAATGAGGCTGGCGACGTGGGTCAAATTGAAGAGGTGCTAGAAGCAGCAAGTCCTAATGTGATGGAGGCGGTTCCGGATGGTGAAAATGTAACAGAGAAAGACGACAGCCCCAAAGAGCAGACGAGTAATGTTCATGATGAGGAATATTGTAAGGCAGCGGAGACTACTATTGAAGTTGTGAAGGATGCGGTAAGAGATGATAATATAGTGAAGCCGCAAGCCACCAATCCTATTCTTGATAAACCGGCTGAGATGAGCGAGCAATTAACGCCGGAAGACAAGGTGGTTTTGCCAACGCCAATGGCAGTTGAAGCTGAGCCAGTCGCACCTGCTGCCGAGAATGTGCCACCAAGAGAAATGCCACTAGATAATACCACGGTCGATCATGCAGGAGATTATGACAATAGCTACCATGTGGTGCGTGAGCTAGAAGAAAAGAGCGCGCCACTAGTCGCCGAGCAGGGGCCCTCTGTCCAGATATCGGACACACCGGTTGATGTGCCGATGGAAAATGCGAAACATGAAACACCCGCCAAAAAAGTGGTTGCGGTGGAGGCGCCAATGCCAGCAAAGAAGCAGCCTGATCAGCCGACTGTCATGATGTCGCCAATTCAAGATAATGTAGAATGTGGCGAGGAAGTGTCTTCTGTAAGCGAACAACCCGCGGTTGATCATAACCCAACACAGCCTGCTGTTGTTGATATTCCGGTGGTGCACGAGGTGGTGGAAGTGGTACCGACGGAGAATGCTGCAATCGAGCTAGAAGCACCGACTCCAATTATTCCTGTCGAGACTGTCGTTGATGAAGATGAACTTTGGACAAATCCACCGCAGGACGGTAATCAGGAAGTAGCAGTGGACCAGACGGTTTATGAAGCGCAGACTTCACCAGTTGAGCAGCGTGATGATGCGGTGATAGAAGAGCGTTCTTGCGGTGATGATGAAGTCTGGGCTGAGGAGGATGTGGTGTTCTTTGTTGAACAGTCGTCAGTGGCGGAGCCAGAAGCGCCTTTGACTGAGGTAGTGACAACAGGCCCGTTAACGGAAGCGACGATTGTGGCAAGTGAAGACATTGATGAGCCAGAAGCTTTTGTGGCTGATGAGGTTGAAATTGAGCCTGTGGAGTCGTTAGATAATCTCCAGCTAGCATCAGTGCCTGAAATCACCAAGGATGACCATGGGCCGGTAGACCAGAGTATGGCTCCTGTTTCATCAGCTATTGAACCGGTGTCTGATATTACATTAGACGAGGCACCAGTACAAATGTCGGAGGAATATGTTTTGCCTTGTGAGAAGCAGGATGGTGTAATTACGACAACACCGGAAGGAGACGACTTGTGGCTCGGTGGCGATGAACCAGAGGCTATGTCTATGGATGCTAGCGACACAGAACAAAACATAGATTTTCCTGAAGAACAAGAAGATCCTGTTGTCATTAACGGGATGGCTGAGCTGGCGGAAGTAGAACTGAGCGAGCAAGATGATTTGGTGGCTGACGATGCGGCTGCTAGGTATGATTATGACAGCGAAGTAAATGTCGCGGATGATTTCCTGACTGTCAAACATCATCCATCATTGGGCTTATGGATGGATGATAGTCGGTTGAATCCGGAAGAGGAAGCTACGGTGACAGTTCAGTCTGGTGCGGATGATGTGTCGTTCGTGTCGCGACTGGTTGGTGTGTTGGTGGTGGCGATGTGCGTGGCGCGCGGCCGACGAGCGAGGGCGATTGTGAGCAGCCGATGACCTTGGCGCGTGGCCAGTGACGAATGGGCTACCTGGGGCACGGTAGTGAGGGAAATTGGCAGCTGGTATTTAGCGAGATTTTGCTTGATGATGTGAGGTGGAAATAGTGCGTCATGCTTCCCTGATATGATAACAATATGGCGATTATGATGATGAACCTGCTGAAGATCGCCAAAGCTATTAACAGATAATCCATGGATAAATTGGTGCTGAATTATGGTATTGGTCAGGTCAACTCGCTTCATGACGGTGCGATAATTGCGCCGCATATATTTGTCAGTGAGCAGTGATCCGAATTGATGCAACATATTTTTTACTACACGCCGCTGGAATAGCTTGATGACGCGCCGGTGGGATTGATAATAGTTGTGAGTTAGTCCAAGTGGTTGAATAAGGATGAGTTGGCTGAGGCGCGACAGATGCTTTGGCTGTGCACAATAAAATATTGTTGGCGGGGCGGCTTGTGACTCGGCGATGATGTGAAGCTGAGTTTGAGTGTGTGCCAACAAATAGTCAAGCGCTTGTTTTACGAAAGCGGCCATGAAATCATTAGCATTATCTTCGTCGATAAGCCAGTGGGGCGCGCCCTGAACGACGGCGATATGAGGTGGGCATAGCTGTGCTACCCGGTGAAACATGCGCTCAACTTGCCCGCTACCGAGTAGAAGGATTGTATCAAATGACAAGTCATCGCTTGTGAAAAGTATATCGCAAGGGATAACGTGAGAATCGTAAGAGACAGATATAGTTTGCCGTCGCATTTGCTTTAGTATAGCATGGCGAGAAGCTTGCTATAATAAGACTATGAAAGTGCTCGACAAGCCGAAAATTGATCGTCCCCGCAAGAAATTGGCGCGTTACGGTACGGCGCGACTGAGCGACTTGGAACTCTTGATGGCGATTATCGGCAGCGGCAATGCTCGGGCCGATGTCGGTAAAATTGCACGCGAGGTACTGAAAATTGTGTGTCAAAAAGGCGGTGATGTTTCGTATGATGATTTGCGCGGCGTGGTCGGCTTGGGCGAGGCGAAAATCCCGGTGATTGTGGCGAGTTTAGAACTGGCGCGGCGATATTTGTTAGATAGCGACCAGCCAATCATTGACAGCCCAGAAAAAGCCGTCGATCTACTGGCCGACATTCGTGACAAAAAGCAGGAATATTTCGTCTGCCTGACGCTGGACGGTGCGAATCGTTTGATCGCCAAACGGGTGGTGACCATCGGCACGCTGACTGCCAGTCTGGTACACCCGCGCGAGGTCTTCGCCGACGCTATCGCCGACCGTGCAGCCAGTATCATCGTGGCGCATAATCATCCGAGCGGGAGCTTGGAGGCGAGTCAGGCTGATAGAGATGTTACGAATAGGCTGGCAGAAGTGGGGAAGCTACTTGGTATTACGCTTAATGATCATATTATTATTACGAAAACTAGCTACAAGAGCCTGATGCACTCAGAGTAAACGATCCCCGAATCTGATATAATTACACGTATGAACATGAGGGAGCTTGAAAAGCAGTTGTGGGCTGCGGCGGATAAACTACGGGGTAATATCAGTTCGTCGGACTATAAATATGTGGTGCTGGGGCTGATTTTTCTAAAATATGTTTCGGATGCGTTCTCGGCGCGGTACCAGGCGGCAGTCGATGACAATTATGATCCCGAAGATCGGGATTGGTATTTGGCGGAGAATGTTTTTTGGATTCCCAAGGAGGCTCGTTGGGAACACTTGGTGGCGAGCGCCAAACAGCCAGAAATTGGCGTCTTAGTTGATAGTGCCATGGAGGCGATTGAGCGCGACAACCCTAGTCTGAAGGGAGTGTTGCCAAAAAATTATGCTCGTGAAGCTCTGGATAAGCGTCGCCTAGGTGAACTCATCGATTTATTTACCAATATCAAATTTGATACTGCCAGTTCCAAAGATTTACTTGGTCAAGTCTACGAATATTTTATGGGTATGTTTGCCGACAGTGAGGGCAAGCATGGCGGTGAATTCTACACGCCGCGCTCCATCGTGAAATTGCTGGTAGAAATGCTTGAGCCATACAGTGGGCGCGTGTATGACCCGTGCTGCGGTAGTGGTGGTATGTTCGTCTGGAGTGAGAAGTTTGTCGAGGAGCACGCTGGGCGTGTCAGCGATATCGCGGTGTATGGTCAGGAACTGAACGAAACGACTTGGCGACTCGCTAAAATGAATATGGCAATTCGCGGCATTGATGCGAATATCAAACGCGGCGATACCCTGATGGACGACCAGCTGCCTGACCTAAAAGCCGATTATATCTTGGCCAATCCGCCGTTTAACATTAGCGACTGGGGTCAAGAACACTTGCAGGCTGACCCACGTTGGAAGTATGGTCTGCCGCCAAAGGGTAATGCTAACTTTGCCTGGATTCAGCATATGATTCACCACCTAAGCCCGCGCGGTACGGCAGGTTTTGTGTTGGCAAACGGCAGTATGGGCAGTCAAACTGGTGGTGAAGGTGATATTCGTAAGCAGTTAGTGCTTAATGATATGGTTGACGCTATCGTCACACTGCCGAGCCAGTTGTTTTTTAACGTCGCTATACCATGCTGTCTGTGGTTTGTGTCGCGCGATCGTGCCAATCGTCATGGCAAAGTGCTGTTTATCGATGGGCGTAATTTGGGTAAAATGGTAACCCGCCGCAACCGCGAGCTGACCGAAGAAGACATTGCCCGGGTGGCGAAGACGTATCATGATTATAAAACCGCCAGTGCGGATTACACTGACCAGCCAGGTTTTTGTAAAGTTGCTGAGCTAGAAGAAATCAAGCAGCATGATTACGTGCTGACGCCTGGCCGCTACGTGGGCGTCGAGGAGGCTAAGGAAGATGATGAGCCGTTCGCCGAGAAATTTGCCCGGTTGACGGCGGAGCTTGAGGGACAGTTTGCGAAGAGCCGCGAGCTGGAGGCGAAAGTCAAGGTCAATTTGGAGAGAATCAAACTATGAATCTTCAAGGGGAGCTAAGCACTGAGGCGACTATAAAGAACTTCTTTATAGTACAGTGGCTTTATATTAAAAAGACTCACCTTGTAGTTAAATTAGCACAAAGCTATTCTCGTCCGTCGGTTTCATTCGGGGGTGGTTTGTGAGTAAAAAATACTCGATAGAATTTGCCGTAGAGGCTTCGACTGAATTCAAAGCGATCAATCGTCTCAAAGACCTAGGCGTAAGTCATGCCGATGAGGCGAAGCTATCCGACCTCGATCGGCAGGCCGGTCTCTTCATGATTAACGTATCGATGCTAGAGTCTGAAATGACCGATGAGGTGTATCATAAGATATCTAAGGCAAAAGACGTCTTCATACTTTCTGACAAACTTTCGGCTGCTCGGGGTGAAAAAATCTTACAGCTCACACTGGTGATTGAAAGGCAGCTTAAGAAGTTGCTCGTCTGCATAATCCCAGAGATAGAAAAGGTTTTGATAGATATCATTAATAATCATCAAAAACATGGTATAAAATCAACACCCACAGGGATAATCGAATGGTGTCAAAAGATTCATGATTTTTCATTTGGTGAGCTTCCGGGCGTTCTAGAGGAAGATATATCACGGCTTGCTAGGGAAAGGCTTAATACGGGAGATGCCATGCTGTTACTAATAGCAGAGTCGAAAGATTTTGATGACCTAAAGTTACGGGCGACAAATTTATTTGAGACCAGGACAGTTTGGAATAGTATTTGTTCTATTTTGGAAAGCCCCGTGCAGTACGAGCATATATCTGGGACTTTGAATAAAGTTATAGATGCACGCAATAAAGCGGCGCATCAGAACATAATAACCAAAAAAATACTCGACCAAACTAGAAAAAATCAGAAACACATAATGTCACGCATTGGTACTATTAAGAGCACCTACCGTGAAAACCTAAAGGTGAACATGGAGCAGCTAAGCAAGTCTATGAAAGCTATCATGGATTCTGTAGCAACGATTGATCCTACGATATTTACCGAATATCAAAAACAGATTTCTCAGACATTTCAACCTCTTACCGAAGCTGTCGCTAGATTGAAGCTAAATATTGCCTCGCCAGAATTCAAAAAAATTGTTACATATAATTCAGAAATCCAGTCTCAGTTATCGAAAGCCACTGCCGAATCTCTTAGGAACATGAAGTCCTTGCAAGTGTATAACGATATCGCTAGAGAGCTGGCAAAAAATAATTTCACTAGGTATTTGCAAAATTCACTAAGCGAGATAGGCAAAATACAGCCAGATATTCAGAGACTACTTGATACAAAGGGGACGAGAGGGGGTGATGAGGCGGCAGAAAAAGATGAGGAGCAGAAACAATGATGCAGATTGTTTCGCTCTCCGATGCAATTACCTTGCAGCGTGGGTTTGACTTGCCCACCTCACAACGTAGACGGGGTAAATATCCAGTCGTAGCGTCTACCGGAACAACTACGACTCATGACAAGTTTAAGGTAAAAGGTCCAGGTGTGGTTATTGGTCGCTCCGGCAGTATTGGTGGTGGTCAATATGTCGAAAGTGACTTTTGGCCCCTAAATACTACACTTTGGGTCAAGGATTTTAAGGGTAATGATGAGAAATTTATTTATTATACTCTTAAGTCTTTAGACTTTTCTAGCTTTAACGTAGGTGCAGCTGTACCTACGTTAAATAGGAACCACTTGTCGGCGCTAAAAGTGCGCATTCCTGACGTAGATAAGCAAAAGAAAATTGCCAATATCCTCGGCAGTCTTGATGAAAAAATCGAGCTCAATCGCCACATGAACGAAACCCTCGAGCAGCTCAGCCAAACCCTATTTCGCCATTATTTTGTTGATAATCCTGAGGCTACAGTCTGGAAAAGTGGAACGCTTGGCGACATTATTGTAAACTTTGACTCAAAACGTAAGCCCCTATCTTCTAGACAAAGGGCTGAAATGCAGGGAGCTTATAGATATTTTGGTGCAACATCAGTCATGGATCGCATTAACGATTACCTGTTTGACGGAACTTACCTATTGCTTGCCGAGGATGGTAGTGTTATGCGCAGTGATGGTACACCATATCTTCAGTATGTTTGGGGTAGATTCTGGGTTAATAATCACGCACATATAATACAGGCAAAATACCCTTTTACGGTTGAATACCTTTACCTATTATTAGCAAAAACGAACGTCCAATCTTTGGTAAGTGGGGCTGTTCAGCTTAAAATTAATCAAAAAGCAATGAATAGTCTAGTAATTTCTATACCACCAGATGACCTTGTAATTAAATTTTGCAACTTGGTTAACTCGCTATTTGCCCAGTATCGTGAGAATGAGGAGCAAATTGAATTGCTTGTTAATCTTAGAGACTCACTTTTACCAAAACTGATTTCTGGAGAGATTGAAGTGTGAATGATATAGAAATGATTAGAGAATATGTAAAAACAAAAATACTAGCTTTAGATTCTAGGGGATACGTTAAATCACGTGAATCAACAAAGTTAGACTTCAAAGAATCTTTTAATTGGCAAAATAATGCGGAATACATCAGAACAATGGCTGCATTTGCTAACAATCAAGGAGGGTTTCTGGTTTTTGGTATAAAAGATTCGCCTCGAGAAGTTATTGGATTGCAAGGTCAAGCATTTGAAAATCTCACCTCAGAAAAAATTTCTGAGTTTGCAAAATCCACTTTATCTCATACTCTTAGTTATGAGTTTGAAACTTTGGAAGTAGATAATAAAAAGATCGGCTGGATATATACAAGGCAATCTCAGATAAAACCTGTAATATGTACCAGGACTATTGGTAGTGATTTGAAGGACGGTGTCATATATTTCCGGAATGGCGCTAGGTCTGAGCCTATTAGGTCTACTGAACTACAAAAAATTATCGATGATCAAAGAGATACAGAAGCTAAGCGTTGGATAAATCTCGTGAAGCAGGCAGGTACAGTTGGTATCGAAAATGCAGCTATATTGAGCTTGACGGATGGGATAGTTAGCGCTCCTGGCGGTCGAGTTATTATAGATGAATCAATAATGAAAGATTTGAGGTATATAAAAGAAGGAGAGTTCAATGAGAAGGCCGGTGCTCCAACACTGAAGATCATCGGTGAGGTTGAGTCTAGCTCGGCTCGTGTGGTAGAGCGAAATATTGATCCTGAAATTAAATATCAATTAACCACAAAACAATTAGGAAAAGAGTTGGGATTTCCAAGCAAATCGGCCATGGCGAATGCTTTAGCGTTAATAAAATATTTTAATCTCCAGAGTGATGAATATATGTATTCATTCAAGGCCGGAAAGGTTACTTACAAGAAGTACTCTCGCGAGGTTCTGAATATCTTGAGAGAAAAAGCTAACAATGATGAATTTGAAATAGATAAAGATTCTGATAGTATGAAATCTATTAGAAAAAGGCGATAAGACTATGAAAAAATTAGGTGATCTAAAAACGAGCCCAAAGTAAGGGCTCGTTTTATACTTGGAGCTATCTACTGAGTAGCCAATCCGTCACACTCTTTGGTAGATTATAAGATGCCCATCCAGATTCTGTATCCCATTTGGCAACAAATATTTTATCATTGCTGTCTATATGACGCATGACTCCATCTCGTATTTCAGCAACAGTCTTGTTTGTATCAACGAACCATACGGAATATAGTGGTTTGGCCCATGATCCCAAACTTTTTATATATTCAATCAAATCTTCGTAATCTTCGAATTTCTCAGGAGATCCTAAATCGTATGATATTATCTTTACACTCATATTATTATCCTTTCGGCGGATGCGGGTCGTTGCCATAGCTATTCCGCGCTCCGATCTTGCCGTTTTTATTATGAATAATATGTTCAGCGTTTTGGCTGATGGCTGTCTTGCGACCAGCCGCTTGAGCTTCGGCTTTAGTCGGGTAGACTTTTGCCACTCTTGATGCGCCAGAGCTCTTATTTCCCCAACCGCCCGGACGAGGGACGGTGTGGATTTGCTTATTTTTTGCCATATAAATTCTCCTTTCATATAGCGTTGATATTGTATTTTGGTCGGTTTACGCTATACTAAAAGGTGCATGGGCTAAAAATTATGCACGATTTATCCGCGAAAGCGGATTTTTTCGTGTATCATCAGGACGTTACCCTCCTGGAGATTTCACACTTCCCACCTAGTATGATTTCCTGAAGATTATTATAACAAGCACAATTACTTTTATCAACATTTTTCGTAGAAAAAATACAAAATATTGACTTTTCGAGTATATTTTGCTACCATGAAGCTATGGATAAATCACAGCTACTATTATTTGAAGTTACAAATTTTAGATCTATCTACGGTACGCAACGTCTTGATTTGCGCACTAAACATAAAAACGGTCGTACAATAACGGCAATATATGGGCCAAATGCTAGTGGTAAGACAAATATCTCAAATGCTCTCAGATTTATGAAGTGGTTTGTTGTCAACTCAACAAATGCGAGCATAACACAGGCTCCATATGACCCTTTTCTTCTAAGAGACCATTCAAACAAAGAGGACTCTACTTTTAAGGTTGAAATACTTAATAGCGAGCGTCATATGAGTTATGAGTTTTCTATAAACGAGAAAGGAATTACTAGAGAAGAACTTGTTGAACATCTTGAGGGTGGCTCGCGAAGATTACTATTTCGTCGTTTACTAGGCAGACTTAACTCTAAGGCTAGTAGTTATGGTTTTGGTAAGAAGCTTCTCGAAAGTACGTTAAGCAATGCGCTACTTTTAACAAAGGCACGTGAGAACAATAATGAGTATGCGAATGTAGTTTTTGAATGGTTTGCTAACTCCCTTAATGTTTTGGCTGGCGAGCCGAAAGAGACTGAACAATGGAGCCTGAATGCAATTAAGGATAATTCTGAGGTAAAAAGTGGTGTTCTTGAGCTTTTAAAAGAGACAGATTTTTGGATAAAAGATTTTGGTATTGAGGAAGTGGATGTACCCGAAGATATACTTAATCAGCTGCCGTTTATTGACGATGTTAGGGCTTCAATTCCTAAGCGTGCTACATTAGTAAAAACCACACATGCGGTACGTGACATCAACCATAAGGTGGTAGGAACTCGAACCTTTGATATGGGTGGCCAGGAGTCTGCTGGTACGCAACAATTTTTTAATTTAGCGGCACCAATATTGCATACAATAGCTAATGGTATGACTTTGTATATAGATGAATTTGGAACGTACCTACACTCAGACATATGTCAGTTTATTGTTAGATTATTTCAATCAGAAAAAATAAACTCTACGGGAGCACAGCTTATTTTTAATACGCATGATACATCGCTAATGAGTAAAGAGATTGACCTATTGAAGCGAGAAGATATCATTATTGTCGAGAAAAATTATATGGAAGAGACGTTGATCACTCCTTTGACTGACAAATCTGTACGTGAAGGCGAGTCGTTTGAGAAAAGATACAGAGAGGGTATTTATGGCGGAAAACCGTTAATAAGGATTAATTAGATTAGAATAGTATGCATAAAGAGAGGGTATTACTTATATGTTGTGAGGGTAAAGAAACGGAGCGCCAGTATTTTAATGCTATTAAAGACCAGTATCGGATTTCACAAGGGTCTGTAAGGGTTAAGGTTATGGGAGGGCTTGGCCAGCATAAAAGGCTTATTGACGAAAGTGTTATTCATCGCACTCAATTAGTTGATAAGTACGGCTTATGTGATGAAGATATTGAAGTGTGGGCTGTGTGTGATAATGACGATATGTCAATTGCTTACACAGATCTATTGAAATATGCAAAAGAGAACAGTGTAAAGCTGGCTTTTTCTGATCCTGCTTTTGAAATATATTTATTACAGCATTTTGGATTTCGTGCGTCTACTGCAAATAGAGCAGAACTTAATAATATTTTGACTCAGAAAATAGGTAAAAAGTATAATAAAACAGACTTAGCTTGGTTTGTTGATATGATATATAATAATCCGAAGATACTGCAAACAGTTATACAAAATTGTCACCGTATTTCTAACCCAGACAATGTACCATCAACCACAGTACATTTACTCGTTGAGAGATTACTTAAAATGGCGCCAAAAGCTTAAGAGGTTGTGCTAATATTGATGAGATAATTATTATGACCGAATCCCAAATCGAACAATACGCGCTTGATATCCTAGCTAGTCTCGGCTGGCAAATTCTGCACGGACCAGATATTGGTCCGGATGGTGTTGCGGCTGAGCGTGAGCTCAGGCAGGTGGTGTTGCCGGAGCGGCTGCGTAGTGCTTTGGTGCGGCTCAATCCGCACATTCCAGAACCAGCCTTGAATGAAGCGATGCGGCGTTTAACGCAGATTAGTAAACCAAGCTTGATTGAGAATAATCATGATTTTCATCAGTTGCTGGTGGCAGGCGTGCCGGTACAGTATCGCGTATCAAGTGGTGAGACGAAACACGATATCGTGCGGGTGGTTGATTTTACCTCGCCAAGAAACAATGATTTTGCGGCGGTCAATCAGCTGACGGTTTTGCAGGGCGACTATAATCGCCGGCCTGACATTGTGCTATTCGTAAATGGGTTGCCGCTGGTGGTGATTGAGCTGAAAAACGTGGCTGACACGAAGGCAGATTTGGTAGCGGCGTATCAGCAAATCCAGACGTACAAGCGCGAGATTAGCGACTTGTTTCGATTCAATGAACTGTGTATAACCAGTGATGGACTAGAGGCCGAAATGGGGACGATCACCAGCCCGCTGGAACGAATGATGCCGTGGAAAACGATTGACGGCGAGAAGGAAGTTGGTAATGTACCGATGTTGGAAGTGTTGCTGCGCGGTGCGTGTACGCCTGAACGCTTGCTGGATGTGGTGCAGAATTTTATCGTATTTGAGCGGAGCGACGGCGATAAACTAATCAAAAAAGCTGCCGCTTATCATCAATATTGGGTGGTGAATAAAGCGCTTAATCGAACATTGACGGCTAGTAGTGAACACGGTGACCAGCGAGCTGGTGTGGTTTGGCATACGCAAGGGTCGGGCAAGAGCTTGAGCATGGTGTTTTATACTGGCAAGCTGATGAAATCGCGCGATTTGCATAACCCGACCATCGTGGTGGTGACTGACCGCAATGATCTTGATGGCCAATTATTCGGTACGTTTAGCGCCTGTCGCGAACTACTGGGGGAAGATCCGAAACAAGCTGATTCACGCAGCGAACTCAGGAAGCTACTGCAGCGCCAAGCGGGTGGAATTATTTTTACGACAATCCAAAAGTTTTCGCCTGAGGATGAGGAGGATAGCTTGCCAGTCCTGACTGATCGACGCAATGTCATCGTGATGGCAGATGAGGCGCACCGTAGCCAGTACGGTTTGAAGGCACATGTTCGAGCCAGCGACGCCCAATTGGTATATGGTTACGCTAAATATATGCGTGATGCCTTGCCTGGTGCGAGCTATATTGGCTTTACGGGCACGCCGATTGAAACAGATGATAAGTCAACGCCAGCAGTGTTTGGCGACTATATCGATATTTATGATGTCGAGCAGGCGGTGAAAGATGGTGCAACGGTGCCGATTTATTATGAGAGTCGGCTGGTTGATTTGAATATGGACGAGGCGACGCGGCAGTGGCTGGATAAGGAAGTTGATGATTTGCTGGAAGGCGAAGAATTGAGCCGTCAGGATGCGCTAAAGGCCGAGTATGCACAAAAAGAAGCCATCGTCGGTAATAGTGAGCGGCTGAATACTATCGCTCTGGATATCATTGAACACTTTGAAGCGCGACAAAGTGTGTTGAGCGGTAAAGGTATGATCGTGACAATGAGTCGCGGTATTGCGGCTGATTTGTATGAAAGAATCGTGGCGTATCGGCCGGATTGGCATAGTGATGATGACGCGCACGGCGCAATCAAGGTGATTATCACCGGTAGTGCTAGTGACCCTGACCACTTACAGCCGCACATTCGTAACAAGCAGCGAGTAAAGGCGATCGAAAAGCGCATCAAGGATCCGAATGATCCACTTGAATTGGTGATTGTGTGCGACATGTGGCTGACAGGGTTTGATGTACCAAATATGCACACCATGTATCTGGATAAACCGCTGAAGGGTCATAATTTGATGCAGGCAATTGCCAGGGTAAATCGAGTGTTTCCTGGAAAAACCGGCGGTTTGGTGGTTGACTATCTGGGTGTGGCAGGGGCGCTGCGCGATGCTATCTCTGACTATACGCAAAGTGGCGGGCAGGGCGCACCGCAGCTTGATATTGCTGAGGCGGTGGCGCAGATGCAGATGCGTTATGAAGTGGTGCGCGATTTATTTGGTAACTTTGATTATCAGCGATATTTTACGGCGCCAACCGACCGGCAACTGCAAATTATTTTGGATGCCGAGGAATATATTTTAGGATTGGAAGACGGTGAGAAGCGGTTGAAGCAGTATGTTTTGGAACTGAGTAAGGCCTTCGCGCTGGCTATGCCCAGGCCCGAGGCGCTGAAAATTCGCGAAGAAGTGGCGCTATTTCAGGCGGTGAAAGCTCGGCTGGAGAAAGTGTCCAGCTCGGCGGTGGTGACTGACGCCGAGTATCGCAGCGCGCTGAAACAAATTGTCGATAAAGCAATTGCGCCAATTGGTGTGGTCGATGTATTTGAGGCGGCGGGATTAGAAAAGCCGGAACTGTCAATTTTAAGCGATGAGTTTTTGGCCGAAATTCGTCATATGGAGCGCAAGAATTTGGCAGTGGAGGCTCTGCAGAAGCTGCTTGCTGATGAAATTAAACTACGGTTTTCGAGAAATTATGCCAAGGATACCAAGTTCTCTGACTTGCTCAATCAAGCCTTGACGCGGTATAGAAATGGGACGATTGAGGCAGCGCAGGTGATTGAGGAATTAATCAACATTGGACAGAAAATTCGCCAAACTGTCGAGAATGGTGCGGTCGATGGTTTAAGCGAGGATGAGATTATCTTTTACGACGCGCTGGTTGAAAATGGCAGTGCTCGTGAAGTGCTGGGTGATGCGCAGCTGCGTGATATCGCAAAAGTATTGTTAGAGCAGGTGCGTCGTGATGCGACGATTGACTGGGCAGAGCGCAGGAATGTTCAGGCAAAATTGAAAGTTAACGTCAAAAAGACGCTGGCAAAATATGGCTACCCGCCAGACCAGCAGGCGTTGGCAACTGACATGGTATTAGAGCAAGCCAAGCGTTATGGTAACGAATGGAGTCAGAAACGTGCCGTATATGAAGCTGGCGGTGGGGCGAGCTTGCTCGATTAATTTATTGCTTTCTCTTTGGTTTTACAATAAACCCGCTTCGTCGATACATATAATCACCAACCGCCAATTCTTTGCGAGGGAATGTCTCGGCTAATTCTCGTCGTTCAATATATGTCTTTGTAACTTCGACGATCCATGAGCGACCAGATTTTTCAACCAGATAATAGCGTCTATCGCCTTTAAGTTGTCCAATAGCTTCGCCGGAAAAAGCCATATCAAGCGTTCCAGCTCCTACGAAAAAGTCGATGATTTTTTGCCACCACGTTAGTCGTCGGTGGCGATTTAGTGATTCAATTTGATCGGCGTCGGCAAATTTGTCTGCAACTGCCAGGTCGGATGCTGAATATCCTTTCGTATCTGTCGGGTAGGCGTCAAGATCAAGAGGTTCGCGCATAGCCGAAGCCAGTCCTGCTCGTGTGTAGTCAAGCAGCTCGTCTACACTAGTATTAAATAATTTTGCTAGCGCTTGCACGTTGTCTATATCTGGAAAGCCCGTACCCCGTTCCCATTTAGCAACTGCTTGTCGCGTAACGTTGAGTCGATCGGCTAGTTGCTCTTGTGACCAATCGTTTTGTTGACGTAATTGTTTAAGTTTTTTTGCAAAAATCATTTGGCGCCCTTTCATTTATTTTCTAATAGCATAGCGTAATTTTAGTGTCTTGGCGAGCAACTTTGCGTTGCCTATCGCATGGGGTAATATAATACGCAAAGTTTGTCTTAGGGAGGTATAATAGAGCTAAAGGAAAGGCGATATGACAAAGCCTGTAGGATATTAATCATGAAAATCTCCGTCCATCTCAAGCCTAACTCCCGCCACCGTGAAGAAGTCGTGGTTGGTGACGATGGTGTGCTGATAATTTATACCAAGGCGCCGGCCATTGAGGGGCGAGCGAATGTGGCGGCAGTGAAGTTGTTGGCGAAACATTTTGGTGTGGCGCCATCAAAGGTAACATTACTACGCGGCGCTTCTTCGAAATACAAGGTGTTTGACATTGATCGGTCGGACTAATTCAACCGTTGTATCGTCACAAACGAATACCCTTGCTGCTTCAGTGCACTGAGGATACACGGTACGGCACCGACTGAGGTTTGGTGGATGTCGTGCATCAAAATGACGGCTCCAGGGTGAGCGCCAGCGACGGCGCGTGAACAGACAATTTGACTATTCCGATCAGCCCAGTCCCGCGTGTCGACCGACCACAAGATTGATGACATACCGCGTGCACGAATCTGTTCCAGGACAACACCATTGACGGCGCCATACGGCGGGCGCAAGATGCTCGGCTTGACGCCAGTGGCTTGTCTGATGGCCTCGTTGGTACGGTCAATTTCGCCAGCAATTTGGTCAACTGATAGCTTAGGTAGTTCCGGGTGTGACCACGAGTGATTACCTAGTTGATGGCCGCGCGCATGGATGCTGCGTACGACACTGGCCTGCCCAGAAACTTTGCTGCCGATCAAGAAAAACGTCGCTTTCGCACCATATTGATCCAAGATGTCTAGTAGGTGTGCGGTGTATGGTCCCGGCCCGTCATCAAACGTCAACGCAATCACTTTATTGCCAGTGGTTGGTGCAGGTGTCGGCGCAGCGGGCGTTGGTGTTGGTTCTGGCTTTGGCTCGGGTGGCTTGGGGAAGTTAGCTAGTTTTTGAGCTGTTGGATTTTGTAGGTATTTGGCGACGGCAGCGGCCGGCACTTTGATGGTCAGCTCACCGTAGGCTGATGGCAGCAGGGAGGCTTGTCCAATTGGCCAAGCTAAGGTGTTACCGTCGTCGGTGATGGTGAAATTTGCCAATGTTTCTTTGGTGATCATCTCCTCGAGATTTGCTTCTGGTTGGTGGCGTTGTTTGATGGTTTGTGCGACGTCGCGCTGGGCAGCCACTACGATTGCCCTGGTAGCTTCCTCTGATTTTTCAGTCAAATTATCCAGGCTAATCACTTCACCAGACTCTTTATCAAAGGTCCAAAACAGCGTCAACGACACTGGATGTGCGCCGTGCATGTCTTGTTTGATGTTGACGATGATCGACAGGGCAGCGGAATTATTGTGCGTGACTTGATAGCTGATGGTTTCGGTCATTGGTCGCTCAAAGGTGATGGTGCTTGACGATGCGTAGCGAAAATCGCTGTCGGCGCGGTCAATTGCTCGGGCGATGAGTTTGTTGATTTTGGAATTGCTGGTAATCGGATATTCAATTGAGACCTTTTCGCGTTTGGTGTCGCGCGTCACAAACTTGGAGCGAATGCCAGCATAGCGCGAATCGGTGAAATAGTACTTTTCATCTTCTAGAACAGTTGGGCGCTGGACGGGTGGTTCTTTTGACTGAAGGTAAAATAATGCTGCCATGGCGGCTACCGCCAGCAAGAGTAGGGTGGTGAATAAAACACTGCTCAGTCTGGATGTGCTGTAGGATGCTGTGTTGGTTTTTGTCTCACGGCGAGGCTGAGTTGACGGTCGTTCTTTTGATGATTTTTGGGGTTTCGTTTGCGTTTTTTTGGCAGACATTAGTTCACCCCGCCGGCTTTCAAAATCGCCTTCAGTCCATTTTCACCACCAGCAAATCCACTGGCAACATAATCATTGATCACCATGTATGGTAAGCCGCTCACACCAAGCGAAAGAGCTTTTTGGGTGCTGTCATCAATTTCTTTTTGGTGCGGTTTTTTGGTCATACAGTCAGTAAATTTTGCCTCATCCATACCAATATTTTTAGCAGACGCCAGGAAGTAGTCTAACGGCAGTGGTGGAATTTTTTGCGGCACGGCAACGTTTTTCACGCCAATACCTTTGTCGAAATAATCACGCTTGATGCGTGGCACGATGTCGTGGGTATATTGCCAGTACTTATCCTGGTCAGCGGCGCAAAAAGCAGCGTGAGCGCCAGCCTCTGTGTTGTCGGTAACTTCTTTGAGTAGTGTCACTACGCGGTGTTCGTAGCGAACTTTGCCTGATTTGATGTACTCATGTTTGAAGAAATCAGCGTTGGTGGCTGCTTCAACTTCGGCACAGAATGAGCAGAAATAGTCAGTGTAGTCAACGAACACATGTTTAGCTTCGGCAGAGCCTTGCGACATCTTTTCATTCCATGGTTTGCCGTCACCAACGTGGCGATTTGGTGGACGATTAACGATGCCGTAGATAAACAAGGCGACGATTACCGTGATCAAAATACCTGAGATGATCCAAATGATTGCTACACCCGCTGATTTTTGTCGATTCATAGTTCCTCCTGTTTTGCTAATTCTGTATACATAAAGGCGATTTGTCCAGATTTGTAGAGTGAAAAGAGGCTTAACAGTAGGGCTAACATCAGGACGATGGTGCCAGCGACGGTGGCGGCAGTGGCAGCGGCAGCACCTGAGAAGAACACGGCAACGAGCGGCAGGATGAGTGAGGTGCCGCAGGGAACGCAGCCCAGGCCGATGGCAGCAGCCACAGAGGCCAAGCCGCTAAGTCCGACTTGTCTGGTGACCGACTGTTCATTGCGTTTATTTTTCTTGGCAGTGAAAATGACGACGGTGATTGACAGTCCTTGGAGGAGTGACACCACAAGGAGTAATGCGCCATTTAGTGAGCTGAAACCTTGGTTGAATATATCAATGAACATGGTTCCGATAAGGGATATTTTGTCTAGTATTGGCAACCGCGACATCATCAGTGGGCCGTAAAAATTGGCGTTGATGGCAAAGAAAATAATAAGCGCAAACAGCACAAACAAGACAATTGCCAGTAGCAAGTAGGGTGGTAAGCTGAGAATTTTACCAACGCCTATCATGGCTGACTTGATGGACTGCTGTTTGTTGTATACTCGGCAAAATTGAACCATGCATCCATTATACGTCAAAATTGCATAATAGTATGCATTCTGGGGAGGTTAGTTGTCAGAATAAACTATACACTGAGTGTATAAAACTCTTGCAATAACTAAACACCAGGTGTATAGTAAGAGTATGAGCGTTCAATATACCCTGTTAGGTTTTTTAGCGGAAGAGTCAAATTATGGCTATGAGTTAAAGAAAAAATATGACGGCTATTTTGGTAAGGACAAGCCAATTCTAACCGGTCAGATATATTCAACTCTGGCACGGCTCAAACGCGACAACAAAGTCAAAGAAATTACTGATACTAGCGAATCGGGCGGACCAGACCGGGTTCGGTATGAAATTACTGATGAGGGTAAGCAAGAGTTGCAGGCGTGGTTGGAGTCACCCGAAGCACCATCGCCGCAACTACAAGCGACCATGTATATCAAAGCGGTGCTGGCTATCCTGAAAGACGGCGATGCGTCACCGTATCTGGATAATCAACGGCAGGCGCACATCCAACGAATGCGCGAGCTGACAGCACAGCGGCGCGATAGTAATTTGTCGGATATGCTGCTGATCGATCATGCCCTGTATCATTTGGAGGCGGATTTGCGCTGGATTGAATTAACTATTTCGCGGTTGACGCGGTTAAAGGAGGAAATTTTGCATGAGCAAACCAATAATTAGCGCTAAACATATCACAAAGTCGTTCGGGCAAACGCAGGCGCTGCGTGGTGTTAGTTTGGACGTTGAGGCGGGCGAGGTGCTGGCGATTATGGGTCCGTCAGGATCTGGTAAGTCGACGCTGCTACACAGCTTGGCGGCAATTACCAAGGTTGATAGTGGTGAAATCGACTTTGACGGTCAGCGGATTGACACGATGAACGACGATAAGCGCAGTATATTGCGGCGCACCAGCTTTGGCTTTGTTTTTCAGTTTGGGCAGTTGGTGCCGGAGCTGACAGCGCTGGACAATGTAGCGTTGCCGCTGCTACTGAACGGCGTCAAGCGTAAAGAGGCCTATCAACGGGCAAAAACATGGCTTAACAATGTTGAGCTGAGTGACAAGGCCGACAGTATGCTTGGTGAATTGTCGGGCGGACAAATGCAGCGCGTGGCGATTGCCCGATCCATGGTGATTGAACCAAAAGTGTTGTTTGCTGACGAGCCAACTGGTTCGCTGGATAGTCTGAACTCAGAAAAGGTCATGGAATTGTTCATCAAAACCGCCAAAGAGCACGGTACAACAGTCATCATGGTGACGCACGAGCCGACGATTGCTGCCTACGCTGACCGGGAAATCATCGTCCGTGACGGGCAGATTTCTGGTGCTGAGGCAGCGGTAAACCCGGCACAGACGAGGGCTGATAAAACTAAAGCGAGGATTGTCTGATGAGCGTTAGTTGGATGTTGCTACAAAAGTCTGGCCGTCAGTCGTTCGCGCGTCTGGGGCTGACGACAGCAGCGGTAGCATTGGGGATTATGCTGGTGTGCTGCTTGACGGCTGGTGTTAATGGGATTATGGGGCGTGCTGGGGGCTCAGTCATTAGTTTGGCGGCACACCATGAGGCTTCTCAACAACCGATTGATGGCGTCGAGCCACTGAGAATTAGTAGTGTAATGCGACTTGGTAATGCCTCGAAATGGCGCGGCCAGTTTATCCATGCTTATTCAATGTACGGTACGACGAAGTCGCCGCAGTTTGCCAAGCTGAAAACGCCAGGTCCTGGCGAGTACTACCTATCACAGGCACTGGCTGACGCGGTTGCTCGGCATCCTGAGGACAATATCTTGGCGCGTTTCGGTAAAAATACCAAATACTTAGGCGTACTTCCTAGTGAATATACTACCAGCCCGGATGCACTGATGATGGTGCGCGGTGCCAGCGCCGAGGAAGTGGCAGCCAGTGATGATGTGGCGAAAACTCAGGGACAGACTTCCTACTTTGCTAATGTTTACCGCACAGACGCCAATGGACTAAAATCAGAAGTTAGCCTGGATCCTGGCTCTATTATCATACTTAGTATTGGTGCAACCATCTTATTGTTTCCAATCGTCATTTTTGTATCAGTGGCGACACAGCTGGGTGCCGCACAGCGCGAAAAACGCTATGCTGCCTTGCGGTTGATCGGCGCGACCAAGCGGCAAGTGACACGGATATTGCTCTTGGAGTCGTTGCTAGCATCAGTGGTCGGCGTGGTGATTGGCCTGGGCGGGTTTGGGCTATTACAAGCGCCGTTGCAAGCTTTCAAGTTGAGCGGCATGCGGTTTAATCCTAGTGATTTGGCGCTGACTGGCACGCAATTTGCATTGATTATTGGCTTGACATTGGGTCTGACGACGTTTGTTAACTGGCGGCGGATGCGCCGAGCGCAAATTTCGCCACTGGGTGTGTCACGTTCAGTTGAGAAGGTGAAGAAACTGCGCGCGTGGCGGCCGCTGGTACCAGCAACTGGTATCGCCATCTTTGTTTGGTTGTCGTCAAAGCCGGGACTGGACTGGTTGACGACACATAAGGAATCAGCTATCCCAGCTATGCTGCTGCTGGCGGCGCTACTACTGGTGATGTTCGGGCTCGTCCTGGCTGGTGGCTGGCTGACGAATAAGCTATCGCTGCTGGCGGCGCGCTGGGCTAATAATGGTTCAATGCTGATCGCTGGTAAGCGTACGGCGGTGCATTCGCGAACGGTTTTCCGTAGTGTGAGTGGGGTGGTATTGGCGTTGTTTGCGGGTAGTTTTTACTTGACGGCAACCAGTGGTATCGAAGGGCTAAACGCTCAAGTCGTCAAAGATAACGGTTTTTCTCAGCTAAAACAAGGAACGGCGATTATCATTGGGCAGTCGCTACCAGGTGATATGGCGGAGCAGTTGAAGCAGCAATCGTACGTCACGTCGGTGGCGTCGATGTATCCGCGGGAGGACGGCAATGCAATTCGCTGCCAGGATGTGGCGAGGTACACTGAGCACACCTGCCCAACCAACGCTCGACCTGACCAATTTGCTCTGCTGAATTTTAATAAGCCGGTGGTTAAACATGTATCGCTGATTACTGATGCAGTCGACATAAGTGGCGCCAAAGAATATTTGGTAGAGCTAACATCAGACGACAATATCGAGAAATTACGCACCATGGTGATGACGCACGCCAATCAGTATGATCTGACCTATGTGGTGAGCGGTACGGACGCTAAAAAGCCGCACATCAACCCGACGATTCGCGAATTTGCTGACCTAGCATATATCGGCATCGGCGTGACACTGTTTGTGGCAGTGGCGAGCTTGATCGTCTCGACGATTGGTGGGCTGATGGAGCGTCGCCGTTCGCTATACACCTTGCGGCTGGGCGGCATGCGGCTTGGGCAGCTAAAGCGCCTGGTGATGGTTGAATCGGTGGCACCGCTCGTCATCACCTCGATCCTGTCGTGTGGCATCGGTGTCTGGACGGGGGCAGTGTTCACGAAAATGTTCTCGACGACGCTGAAGCCAGTATTAACACCGACCTATTTTATGGTTGTTGGTGCCGGTCTGGTGGCGGCCATCCTCGGTATTTATTTGATCCTGCCGATGGTCGATAAGTTGACGCGGGCGGAGGCTAACCAAACTGAGTAGTCTTGTCTGCGGGGCGGTCTAATGAAAAGCATCCCCATTCGCTGATCGGCACCGAACACCAAACCTTGGAATACACTACGTAATTCCCCATATAAAAACACCCCAGCCATCCCTGGGGTGTTTTGCGTCGAGGCTGGCTTGAGCTTTCGAGCTATTTTTTGATGAGCTTGAGGATGACCAGCAGCACAACTGCACCAAAGAAGGCGGTCAGCAGGCTGGGGATGTTAAAGCCAGTCAGTACATCGGCGTCGCCACCCATCAGGCTGACCAGCCAGCCACCCAGCATTGCGCCGATGACACCAACGATAATGTTGGTCAGCAGACCTGAACCTTCACCTTTATTCACCACCTTGGATGCCAGCCATCCGGCAAGACCACCGATGATGAGCCATACGAGTATAGTCATAGTTGATTGTCTCCTCTCTTAATACTATTGTGGTACTAGCATACTATAGTTGGGTAGGGGAAGCTAGTGGGCTGCTTGTATGCTGAAGCTGGCTCGCCCGTTGGCTGCGGTCACGGTGACCGCCATGCCCTCATGAATTCGCCCGTCAATCAGCTCCAGCGCCAGCGGGTCAAGCACGCGCTTTTGCACCAAGCGCTTCAGCGGCCGAGCGCCAAAGGCCGGGTCGTAGCCATCGCGGGCCAGCATGTCGCGGACGCTGTCGTCAAACTCCAGTGTGATGTCGCGGCTGTCTTTGACTTGGCTAGCGACGCGTTTCAGTTGAACATCGACAATTGCTCGCATGGCCTCTGGTCGAATGCGGTCAAAAATCACAATGTCATCGATGCGGTTGAGGAATTCTGGGCGGAAGTGTTGTCTGAGGACATCAAGCATTTGATTATCCAACGCCGACAAATCGTCGCCAGAAAAATCCATAATCATCTGCGAGCCGACATTGCTGGTCATAATGATGACCGTGTTGGAAAAATCGACTGTTCGCCCCTGGCCATCGGTCAGGCGGCCGTCGTCGAGCACCTGGAGGAGCACATTGAAGACGTCGGGGTGAGCCTTCTCGATTTCGTCAAACAACACCACGCTGTAGGGGCGGCGGCGCACCGCTTCAGTAAGTTGCCCACCTTGGTCATAGCCGACGTAGCCTGGCGGCGAGCCAATCAGGCGGGCCACGGCGTGCCGTTCCATGTATTCACTCATATCGATACGAATCATGGCATGTTCGTCGTCAAATAATTCGCGGCACAGGCTGCGGGCCACCTCTGTTTTGCCCACGCCAGTCGGGCCAAGGAAGAGGAAGGAACCGATTGGCCGGTTGGTATCACTGAGCCCAGCACGCGAACGGCGAATGGCGCTGGCTACGGCGGCGATGGCCTTGTCTTGACCAATCACTTGGGTGCTGATATGTTCCTCTAATTTGGCTAGTTTGCTGGATTCGGTCTCAATTAGTCGTTCGACTGGGATGCCCGTCCAGCGCGCCACCACGCTGGCGATGTCGTCAGGAGTGACTTCTTCGCGCAGCAAGCGGTCAGCCGGCGGAATGGCGGCCAGTTCCTGGCGAGCGGCAGCTAGCTTTTTCTCCAGCTCTGGCAAATCGCCGTATTTGATGCGGCTGGCGGTGGCTAGATCGGCGTCGCGCTCGGCGATTTCCAGTTGCGAGCGCAGACTATCCATTTTTTCGGTCGCGGTATTGACGGTCTGGAGAATGTCTTTTTCGTGTTGCCATTTATTGTCAATCACCTCGGCCTGAGCTCGAAGGCCAGCGATTTGCTGCTTGATTTCCTCTTTTCGAGCCTTGGCGTGTTCGGATTTGTCTTTTTTCAGCGCGGCTTCTTCAATCTCCAGCTGCAAGCGGCGGTTATTCAGCCGATCGAGACTAATCGGCACACTCTCCAGCTGCATCTTCAGCGCACTGGTCGCTTCATCCAGGAGATCGACGGCCTTGTCAGGCAAAAAGCGATCAGGCAGATAGCGGGTGGACAGCCGCGCCGCCGCCACGATGGCATCGTCAGAAATTTTGACGCCGTGATGTACTTCGTATTTTTCCTTCAAGCCGCGCAAAATTGCCACGGTGTCGTCAAAACTTGGCTCGCCGACATAGACTGGCTGAAAGCGCCGCTCCAACGCTGCGTCTTTTTCGACATGCTGGCGATACTCAGCCAGCGTGGTGGCACCAATCATATGGAGTTTACCGCGGGCCAGGGCAGGTTTAAGCATATTGCCGGCGTCCATACTACCTTCGGTTTTGCCGGCGCCGACCATGGTGTGAATTTCATCAACGAACAAAATAATTTCGCCGGCGGCTTCTTCAACTTCTTTCAAAATTGCTTTGAGGCGCTCTTCAAATTGGCCGCGAAAACTAGCGCCGGCTAGTAAACTGGAAATTTCCAAGGAAATCAATCGCTTATCTTTCAGCGATGCCGGTACATCGCCTTTGACGATGCGCTGCGCCAGGGCCTCGACGATGGCGGTTTTACCGACGCCCGGCTCGCCGATGAGTACGGGGTTGTTCTTGGTACGCCGGCTGAGGATTTGCATGGTACGGCGAATTTCCTCATCCCGGCCGATGACCGGGTCGAGTTTGCCTTCGCGTGCTAGTGCCGTGATATCGGTGCCGAATTTCTCCAGCGGCTGCTCGAGTTCTTCTTGCATATTTGGTGGCATAGGTCCTCCTTTGATTTTTGGGCTTTTCTAAGTCCGTATTTATGATACGCCACGGCAAGAGACAGAGCGGGGATAATTGATATAACTATCATAGCAAATTAGCACTCTCAGTGCAAGAGTGCTAATTCAGGATTTGCCACCTGATAAACGTGTACCGTATACTGAAGACATGAGCCAAATTCGCATTCTGATGTCGATTCAAACCCGCTATGCCGAGAAAATTTTTCGTGGTGAGAAGCAGTGGGAGTTTCGTAAATCCTTGCCGCGCCACAGCAAAGACGATAAGCTAACCGTAGTCGTTTACTCGTCAGGGGGCGACCGAGCGGTTATTGGCGAATTTCGGGTTGGACGTGTCATGCGTTGTCCACTGGATGAGTTGATGCGGCTTACTGGGTATGATACGGATGAGCAAGCTGTGCAGTGGTTTTCGCGCTATTATGCGGGGCGGAAACAGTGTGGCGCATTAGAGATACTGGCGGCAGTGCGCTACGACCAGCCAATTTCTCTGGCGCGGTTACGTCAATCTATGCCAGCATTTCGCCCGCCGCAAAACTTTAGGTATATTTGGCCGGGTAGTGAGCTGGCGGCGCTACTTAATGGCATTAGTGTGATGCGTCCAGATACTCCTCCCAAACCCTTAAAACACCGTCGCTAAACTCTGGCAAGATTTGCTCCTCATCAACCAATTCTCTGATAAGCTCGTAATATGTTCGCTCTTTACTACGGATGTCGCTGGAAAAGAACAATCCTACGATCTCATCGTTATGCTGCTTGTCTAGTTCCTTATATATATTTTCAGCTGGGCGACCTGCACTTCGCGCTTGGGCTAATTGCTCGATAAATCCGTGACAACACTTGTACGCCGACCAATACTCCTGGCGATGCCGATGTTTGACATAACGCAGCGAACCTATCAAAATATCCAGATATTCATGCTGCCGGGGCGATTCTGTCCATGTTTTGACGGAATTTTCATCTGGTTGTTTGGCGTGGTTATTGTTGAACAGCAAGGTTGAGTTCGGGAATAAGTTGGTTTGATTAGGCAAGGAAAAACCAATGTCAAGTTTATGAAACAAGCTCATGCTGCTCAGGAAAAACGATCGGGCGATTTCATGATTCTTCTGAGAAATAGTGTACGTCGCAATAATACCAAACTGACCTTCGAGGGTTTTGCGCGTGTAGTCCTCGGCGCCAGTCGGAAAGCTGGTGATGACTGTCATATCGATGTCGGAAAATTCATCGTCATCCCGTGTTGCCCGCGAGCCGAACACATACATTTGTCGATATATGGATTGGCAGTCAGCGCTGTAAACAGCTTCGGTGGTATAGGAATATTACACATCTGCTATAATGATACTATTCCATGAATCATAGCAAAAGGGGTACTTTATGAATATTCTCGTTACTGGCGGCGCTGGGTATATTGGCAGCCACACTATCATTGAACTGCTGGCCTCGGGACACGGCGTGGTGGTGGTCGACAATTTATCAAATTCATCGGCTGAGAGCCTGCGGCGGGTTGAGGAAATTACCGGCCAGTCGGTGCCGTTTTATGAGTTTGACCTACGTGATCGGGCGCGGCTGGCGGAATTGTTTAGGTCTGAGACGATTGACGCAGTGATCCATTTTGCGGGCCTGAAGGCTGTCGGCGAGTCGGTGGAAAAAGCGTTGCTGTATTATCAGAATAATTTGGAGAGCACCTTGACGCTGCTCGATGTCATGCAGGAATTTGATGTGAAAAAGCTGGTCTTTTCTAGCTCGGCAACGGTGTACGGCGACCCGGCGCG
>DAIMYI010000008.1:0-30525 GCA_036734565.1 Nanosynbacter sp.
CGGTCGGCAAGCGCGACCATTTGAGTGTGTTTGGCGACGATTATGACACGCCGGATGGCACGGGTGTACGTGATTATATTCACGTGGTTGATCTGGCGCGGGCGCACGTGGCGGCGTTGGAGCACTTGGGCGAGCCGGATGAATATAAGGTGTATAACATCGGTACCGGCCGCGGCACGTCGGTGTTGGAGTTGGTGAAGGCATTTGAAACGGCGTCGGGCCGGGAGATTCCATACCAAATCACGCCGCGTCGGCCGGGCGATATTGCCGCGTGTTATGCTGACCCGGGTTTGGCGGAGGCAGAACTGGGCTGGCGAGCGGAATTGACGATTGAGGACGCCTGCCGCGACGCCTGGAACTGGCAGAGCAATAACCCGAACGGCTACGGCGCATAAGGTGCTTTATATGCAGCTCAATCCGACGGGGCAACTCGTCGGATTTTCATATGGGCTTATGAACTGCTCAAAATCCGCCGTTCGTAGTAGGTTGAGCGTTTGCTGAGCTCAGCGTTGAGTTGGTCAATGCCGCCAAATTCTTCAACCAGTGTTTGGCGATTTGAGAATAAATTGGTACCCAGCCCCATGCGGTCGCCATCCACCGTCACGCCCAGTGCTGCCAAGGTCGAAGGGTACATATCAAAGGTGGCAAATTGGCGGTTGGTGGCGCGAGTTGGCTGAACGGCAGGGTTGATGAAGGCGTTGTAGACAGTTCGTTGGTAGGGAGTGCCGGCAATTTTCTCTTCATAATATGACGTCTGCATACCGAGGTGATCGCCGCTAATGATGATGGTGGTGTTGGCGTAAAACGGTTGTTGCTTGGCCCATTCGACGAAAGATGCGATTTGTTTGGAGGCGCAGGCGTGCACGTTATCGTATTTTGCTTCAAATTGCTCCTTGCAAACATCTTTATCCATCCAGCCGTCGGTAAAGTGGGTATCAACGGTCAGCATTTGTAGGTTAAATGGCTTGTCTAATTTGCTGAGGCGAGTCGCTTCATCGCGGGCGAATTGGAAAAGCTTTTTGTCTTCATAGCCCCACCAGACATCGTAGTTCTGTGGGACCAGGCCGTGCTTTCGGGCATAAGTGACGTCGATGATGTGGTAATTACCATGTTGCTCTAGTAGCTTATCACGCCCACCGAAGGCTTTGTCTGAGCCCATGACGAATGACTGGTTGTAGCCGGTTTTTTCAAGTACTTGCCCGAGGGTGTAAGCGCCCGGCAAAAATTTATTGAAATCACCCATGCCATTGCGGTCGCGACCGCCGAACACCCCACCGTCTTTGAGTGGCACGCCAGCGGACTGAGCGGTCATGCCGGCGACTGTCCAGGTGGTGCCGTGGGCAGGTAGGGCGCCACCGAGGCCTGAGGCTTGGTGTGAAAATGAAGTGTTGGTCAGTGCCAATTTCTCCAGCTCTGGCATGACTGATTTATCGCTCATGCCGCCGTTGGCTTTGGAGGCAGGCGTATTTTCTAGCGATTCAACATAGATATAAATCAAGTTACGTTTGGTGCTAGGGAAGGTTAATTTAACGCCCCGCGGATCGACATAGTGCTGGTCGTAAATCTTTGACGACTGAGCGAGAGCGATGACATAGGCGGGAATGCTGAAACTCTGGACTAATAGGGCTAGGCTGATCATGAGTAGGCCGCCTGCATAATATGCTTGGTGACGCAAGCGGAGTGGTCGTTTTTTCCAGCGTAGTTTGAGGATGATTGGTAGTAGCAAAATGATGAGCAGTCCCATAACGTAAGGGATATTTTCCCAGATGGCCGAGGTAAAGCTGCTGGACTGCCCGCCCGCCAGGCCGTTCTTGAAATAAAATAAAATCTCGTCAATCTTGGTGTCACGAAATTGAGTAATTTTATAACGGCTGGCGATGAAGAAAATAGCGCTGAGTAGCAACAAGATGACAATAGCCACGCGAACGATAATGCGGTTATTAGCACCGCGACCAGACGGAGATGTGCTCATAGTGGTATTATACCATCTTTGACTGAGTATGTGGGTCGGTTCCAGGGCTTATCATTTCTCTACAAAGCGCGTATACTGATAAGCATGAACGGAACGAAAACGCGACGTCAAGGCTTTGGGGTGAGTTGGTGGATCGGTCTGGGGCTGTTTGTGGCGTTGATCGGCTTTATGGCATTTGATATTTTGCAGCGCGAAGGTGGCTTTGGTAAAAGTGATGACGTGTTGGTGATGGGTACCAATGCTGGCTTTAAGCCGTTTGAGTACAAGCAGGGCGATGAAATTGTTGGTTTTGATGTTGACCTGGCTAAAGAAATTGCCCGCAGCATGAATAAAGAATTGAGGATTGAAGACATGTCGTTTGATGGGCTGTTGCCAGCACTGGAGTCGGGGCAAATTGACATGGCGGTGGCTGGCATGTCGGTGACGCCGGAGCGCGCTAAAAACGCGTTATTTTCTGAGCCGTATTATTCAGCCTCGCAGCGGATCATTGTCAAGAAAGGCAGTCCAATTCGGAATCGACATCAACTGACGGGTAAGAAAATTGGTGTACAGTTAGGCACGACAGGCGATACACTGGCTGGAAAAATTACCGGCGCCAAAGTGTCACAATTCCCAACCGCGCCAAGTGTGTTGACGGAGCTCAATGCTGGCGGCGTCGAGGCGGTTATTTTGGATGATGCGCCCGCGGCTCAATACACGGCTGGCTTTCCAGACCTGGAAATTTTGCCAGGTGAGTTGTCGAGCGAGCACTATGCAATCGCCATCAAAAACAATAATCATGACTTGCTCGAAAAAATTAACCGAGTGTTGGCGGAGATGAAAAAAGATGGTCGATATGACAATCTCATCCGCAAACATTTTGGGCCGAGAGCTCTTGAATTGATGAAAAAAAAGGAGCTTGAATCATGAATTTCCTGGAAGTGATTTTCGGCGACGGTCGGTGGTTGTATCTGTGGCATGGCCTAGAGGTAACGTTGGTCTTGACCGTCCTGTCACTGCTCCTCGGTACGGTCATCGGTGTTATCATCGCCCTGTTGCGGACTTCGGATGTACGACCGTTTAAACTACTCGGTCGCTATTCGTGGGCCAAAGGGCTGAGTCGCTGGAATCCGCTGGCGTGGCTTGGCAAAGTGTATGTTGACATCATTCGGGGCACGCCGCTGCTGGTGCAGCTATTAATCATGTACTATGTGGTCTTTGGTTCATATCAATTCATGCCAAAGATTTTTGTGGCGGCCATTGCCTTTGGTATTAACAGTGGCGCCTACATTGGCGAGATCATCCGCGGCGGCATCGAAAGCGTTGACAAGGGGCAAATGGAAGCGGCTCGTTCGTTGGGCTTTAGTCGGTGGCAGGCCATGCGTCTGGTGATTTTGCCACAAGCGCTCAAAAATTCGTTGCCGGCACTGATCAGCGAATTCATCGCTCTGTTGAAAGAGACCTCGGTCGTCGGTTGGATTGGGCTAAATGATATCATGCGCGGCGCTGACAATATTCGGTTTCAAACTGCCACGGCGTTTCAGTCATTGTTTGCTGCAGCGGTGATGTACTTGGCATTGACCGCGATATTTACCCGTGTGATGACCCGAGTGGAGAGGAGATTGAAAGATGGCAGTGAATAAGGCGAAGGAAGTGGCGCAGCCGAGTACCGCGCGCCCAGTAATTATCACGGTGGCTAACCTCAAAAAACAGTTTGGTAGTAATCGCGTGCTCAGGGATATTGATGTTGACATTCATGAAGGCGAAGTGGTCGTCGTCGTTGGTTCAAGTGGTTCTGGTAAATCAACCTTTTTGCGCTGCTTGAATTTGTTGGAAACGCCGACGGGCGGGCGCATTGTCATCGATGGTGTGGAAACGACAGCGCCAAAAGTCGACCTGAACGCCCTGCGCCAAAAAGTCGGCATGGTGTTTCAATTGTTCAATCTGTTCCCGAACTTGAGCGTGCTCGACAACATCAAACTAGCGCCGCGGAAATTACGCAAACTGTCTGACCGGGCGGCGACGCGCCTGGCAAAGAAATTGCTCGCAGACGTGGGGCTGGCGGACAAAGCTGGGGCCTTTCCTTCACAGCTCTCAGGCGGACAAAAGCAGCGCGTCGCCATCGCGAGAGCTCTGGCTATGGAGCCAGATATCATGCTGTTTGACGAGCCAACCTCAGCGCTTGATCCAGAGATGATCGGCGAAGTGCTGGACGTGATTCGTGAGGTTGCCGCCAAAGGCATGACCATGGTTATCGTCACGCACGAAATGAAGTTTGCGCGCGAAGTGGCTACGCGGATGATTTTCCTGGACAAGGGTGAGATTATCGAAAATGGTCCACCAGAACAGGTGATGGATCATCCGGTGACTGAGCGGGCGCGGAAGTTTTTCGGCGTCAAAGGGAAGTGAGGGAGGCCCGTATGAAACATGCGAAAACAGCCAAGAACTATACCAAATGTATGCTTCTTGTCGCGGTAATTGTTGGTATCATTGCCATCGTCATATGCGGATGGTATATCTGGTCACGCCCGCAGACACCTCAGTCACCGCAACCCTTAGATGCCGCTCGTTTCAAGGCCGCGTATTCTCGTGTGGCGGACGATAATCGCTTCGTCTTTGCTTCAGCTGGTGAGGTTTTGGAGAAATTTGAATCAGGTAGTGGCTTGATTTTCCTTGGTTTTCAGCAGTGTCCGTGGTGTCAGCAGCTGGCGCCAATCGTCGATGAAGCCGCCAAAGCCGAAGGGTTGGACAAGATTTACTATCTCGACATTCGCCATGCCCGCGAAACCAATGACGATACCTACAAAAAATTGGTCGAGAAACTAAAACCGCATCTTCGCACTGATGAGAACGGCCAACCGCGAGTGTATGTCCCTGATGTGACGGCACTAAAGGGCGGCCACATTGTCGGTCATTTCCTCCAAGAAACCACCGCTGATGGCGAAAAGGCCACAGCTGATACGTACTGGACACGTGAGCGCCGCACCCGAGCGGTCGAGCAGCTGAGACAGATGATTCGGGCCATGCGCTAACTTGTTATAGTTCGCTCATCATCTGAACATCAGTCGACTCATTAACCAGCCAGTTGAGGTCAACCTCCGTTAGGTAACGTGGCAAAATCCGCGTGGTTTTCGGATCGACAAAGCCGCACTCCGCTACTTCCTCGACGCCGTGCGATGTTTGTTCCAGGTTGACGTGCTGGTAATCAGGCCAGTTGGTGATGGAAAAGAAAAACTCAAGCTGCTCGGTAACGCCGTGTTTAGACGAGGGGTTAGTGTCGGTGAATTGTTGGATGAATAATAGCCTGCCAATGGTTGGTTTGACACCAGTTTCTTCAATCATCTCCCGATGCAAACCGTCCAGCAAACTTTCGCCCATCTCCAAACCGCCGCCCGGTACACACCAAAACTCTCGCCCCACGTCGTTATTGGCGGTCAATTGTTGGCAAAAAAGCTCGCCCTGATCGTTGATAATAATTCCGCGTACATTAACTCGTCGCTGCATATAACCTCCTTTGCTTTTATACTCGCCAGAGGTTCTCGTTGGTGAACATACGCTTTAAATAATTCCCGTGGTCGGGGTGACTGGATTTGAACCAGCGACCTCACCGTCCCGAACGGTGCGCGCTACCAAGCTGCGCCACACCCCGACGCTAGCAATAGTATACTAAAAAATGACTCAAGGGAAAAGATAGCGAACGGAAACGCCGTGACATTAGTATATAATAAATACCGATGATCACCGACCAACTCCTCGCCAAACATCCCATTATCTCCGACCAGGTTGATGCCAAAGAACTTGGCGCTTTGCTGCGCGAGCTGGAAGCGGTACTACAAAGCGGCGTGACTGGCAACGTCGTCGAGTTTGGCTGTTATGTTGGCACGACAAGTTTGTTCATTCGGCGGCTGCTGGACGCCTATGATTTTGCTGGCGAGTTTCACGTTTACGATTCGTTTGCCGGGTTGCCAGAAAAAACCCAAGCCGACGCTAGCGCTGCCGGCGAGCAATTCAAAGCCGGCGAACTATTGGCGCCACGCAAAACCTTCGTCCAAAACTTCAAAAAGGCAGGACTAAAACTGCCGATCATCCACAAAGGCTGGTTCGCTGATTTTTCTCCTAATGACGTGCCGAAAAGTATCATCTTTGCGTTTTTTGACGGCGATTTTTATGAGTCAATTGCCGATTCATTTCGCGTCTGCGACGGCAAGTTTCAGGAAACGGCGACCATCATCGTTGACGACTACGCCAATGAAGCGTTGCCAGGCGCAGCACGGGCGGTTGACGAGTGGCTGAAGCGCCATCCGGCTCGGGTGACAGTCGAGTCGTCATTGGCTATCATTCGGCGATGAGCTAACCCCTGAATGATGCTTGTGTTCTGTTTGGTATATGCTATATTATTAGTATAACCATAAACAAAAAGGGGACGGGGTATGGATCCAATACATATTACATCGGAAATCGGGAAATTAAAAGTAGTTGTCTTGCATCGGCCAGGTGAGGAGTTGGAAAATTTGACTCCGGATTATCTGACCGACCTTTTATTTGACGACATCCCATATCTGGAAGTTGCTCAAAAAGAGCATGATGCATTTGCTCAAGTTCTGCGTGATCACGGTGTCGAGGTACTATATCTTGATCAGTTGGTAACCGAGGCGTTGAGTACTGAGCAGTTGCGCGAGCAGTTTGTTGATGAGATGTTGGCGGCCTCCAAGCAAGGCTCGCGCCGCGTCACCAAAGTGCTGCGCCAATTCCTACTAGATCTACCGACGAATGCGATGGTGCGTAAAATTATGGCCGGTGTGCGCAAGGATGAAATTACGCTGCCACCAGACCAGCACCAGCAGCTGCACAACATGATTGAGAAAAATCACTATCCATTCTACCTCGATCCAATGCCAAACCTATACTTTACGCGTGATCCGGCTGCAGCCATTGGTCATGGCCTGACAATTAACAAGATGCACTGGCCAGCTCGCCGCCGTGAGTCACTGTTCATGCGCTATATTATCGACCATCACCCACGGTTTGCTGGTAGGAATGTACCAGTGTGGTATGATCGCCATGAAAAGTTCTCAATTGAAGGCGGTGATGAGCTAGTGTTGAGCAGTGAAGTGATGGCCATTGGTGTATCGGAGCGCACCACAGCTGAGGCAATTGAAAAGATGGCAATGAAGTTGTTTGCTGGCTCTAACTTTAAGAAAGTTATCGCCATGGAAATTCCAAAGTCACACGCCTTCATGCACCTCGACACGGTGTTCACCATGATTGATCGGGATAAGTTTACCATCCATCCAGAGATCCGCGACCGTGGCGGTAAGATGAATTGTTTTGTGCTGGAGAAAGTTGAAGGCCAGCCGTTCCCACGCATTACGCATGAGACGGATCTCGAGCATGTCTTGCGGGTGGCATTGGGCCTGCCGAGCGTTACCTTGATCGAATGTGGTGGCGGCGATCCAATCGCAGCAGCCCGCGAGCAGTGGAACGACGGCTCGAACACCTTGGCGATTGCGCCGGGCGTGGTGGTGACGTATGATCGCAACTATGTCACGAACCAAAAGCTGCGTGAGCAGGGTATTCAAGTTATTGAAGTTGGCGGTGCCGAGCTTGGACGCGGCCGTGGTGGTCCGCGCTGTATGAGCATGCCGCTAGTACGGGAGGATGTATAAATGGCACAAAGTTTGAAAGGGCGATCATTCCTAACGCTGGGTGATTTTACGGCGAGTGACATTCGATTGCTACTGACGACAGCAAATGAGTATAAGCGGATGAAGTACGCTGGTACGCCGCACCGGATTCATGAGGGCAAGAATATTGCGCTACTATTTGAGAAAACTTCAACACGAACGCGCTGCGCCTTTACGGTGGCAGCTAACGACCTCGGTATTGCACCAGAGTATCTCGGTAAGGACGATATTCAGCTTGGCAAGAAAGAGACGGTTGAGGACACTGCCAAGGTGCTCGGCCGCATGTTTGACGGAATTGAGTTTCGCGGGTTTGCGCACAAGACTGTGGAGGATCTAGCGAAGCACGCCGGTGTGCCGGTGTGGAACGGGCTGACTGATAAGTTCCATCCAACGCAGATTCTAGCTGACTTTATGACCATTGAGGAGCATCTCGGCAAGCTACGCGGTGTCAAGCTAGTGTTTGTTGGCGATGGTCGCAACAACATGGCCAATAGTTTGCTGCTTGGCTCGGCCATCATGGGGCTGGACTTCCGGATCTTGGCGCCGCGTGAGCTGTTCCCCGAAGAGGGTCTCGTCCATCGCGCGCACGAATTGGCACACCAGAGTCATGGACGGATTACTATCACTGATAATTTTGAGGAGGCTCTGCGGGGTGCCGATGTCATCTATACCGATGTTTGGGTATCGATGGGTGAGGAGGATAAATTCGCTGAGCGCATCAACCAGCTGCGCCACTTCCAGGTTAATCGCGATATGCTGAACCTCACTGGCAATCCTCAGGTTAAATTTATGCACTGTTTGCCAGCCTTTCATGATGCACTGACTACTACTGGCCAGCACGTCAGGGATGAGTTTGGATTAGAGGCGATGGAAGTAACGGATGACGTCTTCCGCTCATCCAGTTCGATCGTCTTTGATCAAGCGGAAAATCGTATGCATACCATCAAGGCGGTTATCGCTTTGACGCTGTAGATGTCGTAATACAGGAGTAAAGGAGGCTCCGGACATGGTAGAAAAAATGAAAAAAATTAAGAAAAAGCTGCGCTCACCATCAGCGTTTACCGTGCTTTTCGTCGTTATCGCTATGATGGCAGCTTTGACGTGGATTATCCCATCTGGTGTATACGACACAAAACCAGATCCAAGTGATGCGGAAAAGACAGTGCGCATCGCTGGTACGTACAAACAGACTGATAAAGTCACTACCAAAAAAGCCGATGACGGCACCGAGACAACCACTGATTCCCGCCAAGGTTTGTGGGATGCAGCACTTGCGCCAATCAAGGGTATGAGCGAGAAGCTTGACGTTATTGTCTTCGTGTTAATCCTTGGTGGCTTCCTCGGGGTGACGATGAATACTGGCGCGCTGGATGCGACACTTGGTGCCATGCTACGCAAGATGCAGGGTAAGGAGAAGTGGCTCATTCCGATTCTCATGGTGTTCTTCGCCGTTGGTGGTACTACCTATGGCATGCAGGAAGAGGCGGTGGCCTTTTATGCGCTGGTGGTACCGATCATGATGGCAGCTGGCTATAACGCCATGACTGCTGTGATGGTGATCGTGCTCGGTGGTGGCGTTGGTGTGCTTGGCTCAACCCTGAACCCATTTTCAACCGGTATCGCCGCCAAGTCGGCCGAAGTGCCACTCGGTAATGTGTTGGGTCTCCAATCAATAATTTTGTTGCTCTGTTTGATCGCGGCTATCGTGTTCACCATGCGATATGCCTCCAAGGTAAAAGCTGGTAAGTATACAGATGATGTTCGCTACAAGCCAGCCACAACCGCACTTGATATGAGCAACGTGCCAGAATTTACCGGTCCGCGCAAGGCAGTGATGGCGGTCTTTGGCATCACCTTCCTGCTGATGATTATCTCACTGATCCCGTGGGGCAACTGGGAGATCACGCTGTTTGCCGATATCCATAAATGGTTCACAGAGCTACCGGTCGTTGGTGCTATCTTGGGCCTTGGTCATGTCTTGCCGTTTGGCGAATGGTACTTCAACGAGATCTCGACCCTGTTCCTGCTGTCAACCCTGGTCATCGCAGCAATCTATTACCGCCAATTCAAGAAAGAAGAAGTCTTTGTTGTTGACACCTTCCTCAAAGGTACAGCCGACCTACTTAGTGTGGCACTGATCATCGCAGTGGCAGCCGGTGTCGGCGTAGTGATGCAGAACGGTGCGATCCAAGACACCATCATCAGCTGGGGTGAATCCGCACTGAAGGGCGCGGGCAGTCTCGTTGGCGTTCTGGCCTACATCTTCTATTTGCCGATGAGCTTCATCATTCCATCGTCATCTGGTCTAGCGGCAGCAACCATGCCAGTCATTGCGCCAGTAGCTGACCTGGTCGGCTCAAGCAAGGAGATTATCGTTGTCGCATTTGCAACAGCATCGGGTCTATTGAATATGATGGCGCCAACCATTGCTTCGTTGATGGGTGGCTTGGCTCTAGCCGGCGTGTCGTATCGCGCATGGTTGAAGCGTTCAATGCCAATCATGGTGGTCTTTGCGATCATTAGCCTCGTGGCCATCACGGTATACGGAGCCATCGCCTAATGAATCAGCAGCGAACCATTGTCGTCGCGCTTGGAGGCAACGCCCTGCAAAAGCAGGGTGAGGCCTCGTCTCAGGCGCAGCAGCGAGTGGCCGATGAAACCATCGCCCAGCTCCTGCCGCTGATTCAAGCCGGCCACCGTGTAGCCATTGTCCACGGCAATGGCCCGCAGGTTGGTAATATCGTCCTACACGAGGAAGCGATTAACACTGAGGCGGTGCCGAGCTTGCCGCTGGAGGATTCTGGTGCGATGAGTCAGGGGCTGATCGGCTTTTGGCTGCAGCAGGCAATTCATGATGTATTGGCAACTCGTGGCGTTCATGATAAGTATGCAGTAAGTGTTGTTACCCAGGTGGTCGTTGATCAGGCTGATCCAGCATTTCAAGATCCGACTAAGCCAATCGGGCCATTCTATTCAGAAGAAGAAGCCAAGAAAGTGCAGGCCGAACGCGGCTATACCGTGCGTGAGGACTCGGGCCGTGGTTGGCGGCGCGTCGTGCCATCGCCAAAGCCTCAGGAAATTATCGAAGCTCCTGTCATCAAGGCGCTGGTTGATGCCGGCGTGTTGGTGGTCTCGACTGGCGGCGGCGGCATTCCGGTGCTGCGTGACGCATCGGGCCAGTTGAGCGGCGTAGCGGCGGTGATTGACAAAGACTTTGGGGCAGCTAAGCTAGCGGACATGCTCGGAGCTGACACGTTACTAATCCTGACGTCGGTTGATGCAGCCAAGATCAACTTTGGTCAGCCAACAGAACAGTCCCTCGGTGAGGTATCGGTCGAGGAGCTGCAGCAGCATATTGATGCCGGGCAGTTTGCGGCTGGCTCAATGCTACCAAAAACCCAAGCGGCACTGAGTTTTGTGGCCGGTGCTTCGGGGCGCACAGCGATTATTACCTCGCTGGAAAAAACTGCTGACGCTATCAACGGTATCGCTGGCACGCGCATTAAGAGTTAGTTCTCATATTAAACACTTAAAAACCACCAGTCGGATAGCTTGGCTGGTGGTTTTTGGTGATAGTTGGTATTGTTGACGGGTAATGGACACTAAAATGTCCTAAATAGGCTATACTGAGTACATGATAGAATATCTTCATTCAACAGGCGAGGCGATCACACCGGTCCAGACACTGCGTAGCGGCAGTTGGCTGCGCTGCGAACGGCCAACCGAGCAGGAAGTGTCCGAGCTGCTGACGCTGGGGATGGACGAGGATATGATTAGTGACGCGCTTGACCCGCATGAGGTACCGCGTATTGAGTTTGATGATGAGTGGACGTACTTGATCGCCCGGCTGCCGGATACGGATGATGATTTTAATGATTTTACCACGCCAATTTTGTTCGGCATTCACAAAGAGTACGTGGTGACATTGTCGCGCGATAGTCTGGGTCGGTTGTGGCAGCCCTTTATCGATAAGACGCGGGTACGGACATCGCGGCGGATTGAACTGGTGGTGGCGATGATCGAGGCGGTGGCAAGTCAGTATCAGCGGCGGGTGGCGACGATCAATCGCCAGATGCGGGCGGCGACTGACGATATTCATACCTTGCGGGCGCGCGATATTGTCACCTTGACTGAGTATGAGCGCAAATTAAATGATTACCTGGATGCACTTATCCCGATGAACTGGGCGATTGAGCGGTTAATTGCTAATCGTAGTTTGCGACTCAGGGATGATGATAAGGATGACGTCGAAGATATTTCCATTGACCTCGAGCAGGTGATTAGTCGGTGTAAATCGCTGCTGCGAACCATCACCAATGTGCGTGATAGCTACCGGGCGGTGATGGACACCCGCCTGAACGAGACGATTCGGCTGCTGACGGTAATTACGGTGGCGCTGACTATTCCGACCATGGTGGCCGGGCTGTATGGCATGAATGTTCCCTTGCCGGCCGCGGAAAGTTCAGTGACCTTTTGGGTGGTTATTGGTGGTAGTGCGCTGGCAGCACTGGCGATTGGCTATTATTTCTTGAAGCGGCGCTGAAACCTCGGGGATGGCGCTTGTGCTTATCATTATTTTCGGGTATAATAAAGCGACATGGACATCAAGAAACTGATTCACTTTTTTAAGGATAAATTAGCGCAGCTGCCGGCCATGCGCGAACTACACGATCCTGAAAATTCGCGATTCGTTGCCTGGTGGAGTGAGGTGATGGCCACTGGTGAGGAAATGGGCGAGGCCTATATGCACCGAGTGATGCGGATCGAGTTTTTGCCGGCGATCGTTTCCGAGGGTGGGGATAATTCTGAGGAATTTGCTCAGGCCTACCAGCGCGGCATGGATGAGGCGGAAACGTTGATGCGGGCAACGATTGAAGGCCTCGAAAACCTCCAACGCAAAGCCGAAGCCGCCAAGCGCAGTCCCAAGCATGCTCACGAAGCAGTTTCGCCTTACGTTGCTCTCAGCAACGAGCAGGTTGAGCACATCACCCAAGCGATGCGCCTTGATCGCTATGATGACCAGACACAGCAGATGGTTACGCGTCTGCTTGCTGAACTAAAAAATGGCGGTAAGGATAAGAGTGCTATCGTTGATGCGGTGACCTGGCTGGCTGAGCAGCAGCCCGACGCATTGGTGGCGTTTCTCTTGGCGGCAAGTCACGCAGCGTAGTGCGGCCACTCGCTTGGGTATGGTAAGTTGGGCGTTCGTCCTAGGTGCAGTTATTCTGCTAGCACGCCATATCCCAGCAGTCCATCATAGCGCTTGTCGTGGTTGGTGAATACGCGGATACGGTTCATCTCGTTGCCGCCAACAGTGGTCAGAACGCCGTCGTTATTTTTGAGGACAATATTCGTATGGTCACCAAACACCGGTGAGCCGCGGTAAATTGCTACGTCGCCCGGACGCGGTTGATAGCCAGAGCCTGCGGGCTTGAACCGACCGGCCGCTTCGTAATATTCGCGTAAGGTAAACGTTCCCGGGATGCGCCAGCCGCCAGTATGCGGGTTCTTCAGTGGCGCGCCCGCCTGCTGCATGATCCAGCTCACAAAGTCAGCACACCAGGCTTCGCGGACGCCCTGGCTGAACTTGGTGCCGGTGGATTGTGCTTCGAATTCGGTTTTGGCGAGGCTGATAATTTTTTGTCGGGTTGGGCTTAAATTGACAGTGTCAATCTGCGGGAACATTGCCTCGCCACGCGATGGGTCAATGCTGCTAGCGACCCTCAGCGAATGAAGTTTATGAGTAATTTTTGGCCAATACAGCGCGCCGAGACTGATACAAACAGCGATTAACGGTATCAGCACCAGTGCAAATACGTACCGCTTCTTGAGACGACTCTGCGGCCGTGTGATGGAGAGTTGGGTCTTCTTTGGCATACAGCTAGTATAACGGCATCGTACCGGATTGGCTAGGTCCCCAGGTTGCAGGCTCCGTTCAGAGTGCTATAATAACTAACTAAAGATAGACTAGCGGGGAGTTAGCCTATCGTCAATGTATGAGATGCTTAAAGAGAGCACGGAAAGGAGTTCTACATGGCTCAACCCGAACCAATCATAACAGTTGACCAGCTCGTCAAGACCTACGGTGACAAAAACGTTGTTGACAGCGTATCGTTTGCGGTCAAGAAAGGTGAGATCTTTGGCATCCTCGGTCCCAACGGCGCCGGCAAGACGACGACGCTAGAGATGCTAGAGGCACTGAGGACAATTGATGGCGGCACGGCGACTATCGACGGAATTGATGTTGCCGAGGAACCCAGGCGCATTAAAAACATCATCGGTATCCAGCTGCAATCGACAATGTTTTACGACAAGCTAACCTTGCGCGAACAATTGAAAATGTTTGCCAGCCTGTACGGCCAAACGGTCGATGCCGACGCGCTGCTCGCCAAGGTGCAATTGACCGACAAAGCTAAGAGCTACGTCGAGCAGCTCTCGGGCGGGCAAAAGCAACGCTTCGCCATCGCGTCGACGCTGGTCAATAACCCGACGGTCCTATTTCTCGACGAGCCGACTACTGGGTTGGATCCGCAGGCTCGCCGCAATCTGTGGGATTTGATCAAAGAGATTCGCGATGAAGGCATTACTATCGTGCTGACCACGCATTATATGGATGAGGCTGAATTGCTGTGCGACCGCTTAGCGATTATGGATAATGGCAAGATCATCACCATTGACACGCCGCATAATCTGATCCAGCAGCTACTGGCGCGCGGTTTTAAGAAAAAGCAAGTTGTCGAGCAGGCCAATTTGGAGGATGTGTTTATTGATTTAACAGGAAAGGCGATTCGGGATTAGTATGAAAAAATATTGGACTGGTGTATTCGGGCAAGTACGCGCCCAGCAAAAACGTTTCGTCCGCGATAAAATGTCGCTGTTCTTTACCTTCCTATTTCCGCTTATCTTTTTGTTGGTGTTTGGTTCGATTTTTAATAATCAATCGACCAGCTTTGATATCGCGATTATCAATAATTCGCAGACGGAATTTGCTAAAAGTTTTGTAGCGGGCGCTAAGGGAAACGCAAAAGACTCAATTCTCAAAATCAAAGAAGTCAAGGATATGAGTGAGGCTCGCAAGAAGCTCAAGCATTCAGAGCTGAACGGCATCATTGAGCTGCCGAGCGACTTTGGCAAAGTGAAGGGTGAGGGTAAAGATGCCAAGCCAACAGGTACAATTAACGTACTCTACGCCAAAGGCTCTGAGCAAACTGGTAGTGCCCTAACGGCGGTGATGAACCAGATTACCGATGAGATAAACAAACATCTGGGTCAGCCAGAGGCGCCGCTCAAGGCTGCGGGCAAGGCTGTCGGTGATGAGCAGCTAAAGTCGTTTGACTATACCTTTACTGGCCTACTGGGTTTCAGCTTGATGAGCATGGGTGTCTTTGGCTTGGCCAATCAAATGCCGGCCGAAAAGCAGCGTGGCTCCTATCGCCGGCTACGTGCCGCACCATTTACCTCGGGCCAGCTGATTATTTCTATGGCGATTCACTATATCATTATCTCGCTACTGAGCCTCGGTATGATGGTTGTCGTCGGTATGCTGGTGTTTAAGTTTAACATGCGTGGCGATTGGTTATTGTTCTCATTGATGTCGCTGATTTCAGCAATGCTGATGGTGGGCCTAGGGTTGCTAATTGGTGGTTGGGCGAGAAATGAAAATCAATCAGCTCCTCTGGCCAACCTGGTCTCTTTCCCGATGATGTTCCTGTCCGGAGCTTTCTTCCCAGCATTCCTTTTCCCGGAGTGGTTACGCAGCGTCACACAATTTATTCCGATGACGCCGGTTGTTGACGGTTTTCGTCTCATCATGACCGAGCACGCTGGCCTCATCGAAGTTCTACCACAAATCGGCACTATCGCTGCCTGGATCCTCGTTGTCTACATTGCTGCGATTAAGCTGTTTCGATGGGAGTAGAGTAGATCCATTCCATCCACTGGTGATAGCCGCCGGGCGAGTCCGTTTTGGGCTCGGGCCGGCGGTTGTTTTTGACGCTGGCAGCTGGACATCCTGTCCAGTATGGAGAAACAGTAATTCTATAGTGTATAATAGCACATATGAAGTGGCTTGATGATATCGTCGATCAGTTTCGAAATGTAGATAAAGAAGTACTCGTTTCCTCGGGTGCGTCGCCGTCGGGCGTGTATCATGTGGGGCATTTGCGTGAAATTGTCATTGCTGACGCCGTAGTGCGGGCGCTGAAGCAAGCAGGTATTCGGGCGCGCCACGTTCACGTTTCAGATAACCTCGACGCCTTTCGTAAGGTGCCGGTCAATCTGCCGGCCAGTTACGAGCAGTACTTGGGTATGCCGCTCTGTACGGTGCCATCACCAGATGATCGGTACAGTTCGTGGGGGGATTTTTGCCTGAAGCCATTTCTTGATAGTGCTGATAAAATTGGCGTCACCATGGACGTGATCTATGCTAGCGATAAGTATCGGAGCGGGTTTTTTGTGCCGGCCATTGAGCGCTCGCTGAGCCGCATCGACAAAGCTAAGTCGGCCATCCAGGAGGTATCGGGTCGGCAGCTGGATAATCAGTGGTCACCAATTCAAATCATGGAGCATGGTCGGCTAAAAAATCGCCGGTTCATCAGCATGGATAGCGATGCTAAAACGATCACCTATCGTAGTCATGATGACTCGGAGCACACGGTCCGGTATGATGAGGGGCAGGTGAAGCTGGACTGGCGGCTAGACTGGCCGGGGCGGTGGTGGCTGCTCGGCGTTGATGTTGAGCCGTTCGGTCGTGATCACGCCACCAAGGGCGGCTCGTATGATACCGGTAAGCGGATTGCCCGCGAGGTTTATGACATTGATGCACCAGTGCCGGTGCCGTATGATTTTATCAATCGCACCGGTGATACCAAAAAGATGAGTGCCAGCAAGGGCACTGGCGTGAACGCGCATGATGTTATCGATATGCTGCCACCTGAGGTGGTGCGCTATTTTATGCTTCGGTATTCGCCGGCCAAGCGACTGTATTTTGACGAGACCGATAGCCTGGTGCGGCTGGTTGATGAATTTGCAACAATGAAGCAGCATCCGCAGAATGAGCTCGACGAACAGCTATTATTCTTGTGTACTGACGGGCTGAGTCATCCAGCGGTCAGCTCAATTCCATTCTCGCATCTGGTCATTTCATACCAAGCGGCGCTGTGCGACATGGCAAAAACGATGGAGATTTTGCGGCGCAGTCCGGAATACGCCCGCATCGTCGATGAGGAAGAGACGGTGATTACCACGGAACTGGGCTATGTCAGTCGGTGGCTAGAACAGTGGGCGCCTGAGTCATTGAAGTTTCGTCTGGCGGATGAGGTATACCCCGATGAGTTCTCGCCAGAACAAAAAGAATACCTACGGCGGTTGGCCGACGATATCGCCGGGGCGCCGGCTGAGGCTGATGGTAATTGGTTTCATCAAGCAATTTACGCCTACAAAGAGAGCGGCTTGCTGCCGCCGCGGGAACTCTTCACAACTATCTACCGCGTGCTCATTGGCAAAGATTCTGGCCCGCGTGCTGGCTGGTTCTTGTCGATCTTACCGCGCGACTGGCTGGTTGAGCGACTGCGACTGGTGAAGTAGGGGCTGCATTGGGGCTGGGCTACGGCAGCGTTGTAAGGCATAGCAAAGGAGATGACATGACATTTGAAGAAGTACAAAAGTTGGTAATGAGCTACGTCTGTGCTCGTCAGTGGGATAAGACGAAGGACCCACGTGGTTTGGCAATTTCGTTATCATTGGAGGCTAATGAATTATTAGAGTATTTTCAGTGGAGCGATACGCATATTGGTACCAAAGACGACATGGCAAGCGAACTGGCCGACATCATTATTTATGCGATTCAATTTGCCGACCGATTTGATATCAATATTCCTGAAGCGGTTGCTGCAAAGATTGCCAAACTAGATAAAAAGTATCCAGTTGAAATTTTTGAGATCAAAGATAAAGCTGAGCAAGATCACCGCTTCCTAGAAGCTAAGAAAAATTATAAGAAGGACACAACACTGTAGGGTTGCTGCCGTAGAACCTCGTTGCGGCTATTTTACATTGTGGGGTATCGGGGTGATTTGGGTTGATAGGTTTCATAGCACGGTGCAGCCTGTGGTGACCAGCTTGACACCCATCGCTCACTCGGCGTAAAATACTACACTTGGGTAACGTGAAAGGTAACCATGCTACACGAATTATCAATCAGAAATAAATTAATCGTCATGAGTGCGGTGATGAGTGCACTGTTTTTGGTGGCGCTGGATCAGACAATTGTCTCGACGGCGCTGGCGGCGATTGTCAAGGAATTTAATAGCTTTTCGTCGCTTGGCTTTATCGTGACCGCTTATATGTTGACCACCACGGTGACCGTGCCGCTGGCTGGTAAGTTGAGCGACATGTATGGCCGCAAGCCGCTGCTGCTGGCTGGAGTGAGCATCTTTACCATCGGCTCGCTGCTGAGTGGCCTGGCGCCGACGGTCGAGTGGTTGATTGCGTGGCGGGCACTGCAGGGCATCGGCGGCGGCATCATCACTGCGAATGCCTTTACTATTGTTGGCGACCTCTTTCCGCCAAAACAGCGCGGTAAATGGCAGGGGCTCATCGGTGCGGTGTTTGGTGTGAGTTCGGTGGCTGGGCCGCTTTTGGGTGGCTGGTTGACGGATGGTGTGTCGCTGTTTGGCATGGTGAGTGATTGGCGCTGGACGTTCTTGATCAATGTGCCGATCGGGGTGATCGCCACGGTGCTCATCATTCGCTACTGCCCGCAGATCAAGCACGACCGCACGCACAAGCCTGACTACCTCGGCGCACTATTGATTACCATTGCTCTAGCGACCCTGGTGCTGGCAGTAGATAATACGGAGATGATCTTTCAGGGATTAATTGAGAGTGGTGTTAACCTGGTGCTGATTCAGGGCATGTTGCTGACCGTATCAGCGCTGGCGGCGTTAAGCTTTGTTCTCATTGAGCGGCGAGCCAAGCAGCCGATTTTGCCGCTACGGTTCTTTGCCAATCGAACCTATCGTCTGATCATGGTAGCAGCTAGCTTATTTGGTGCGGCCTTTATGGGGGCAATTCTGTATCTAACGCAGTTTAATCAGCAGGTGTTTGGGGCCACGGCCTCACAGGCTGGGCTGATGTTGCTGCCGATGGTGGCGGGTATTATGACCAGCTCGATCACGGTTGGCCGGCTGGTCGCTCGGACTGGCAAATATAAGCGCTGGATCGTCGGTGGCTTTGGCGTGACGGCGGTTAGCGTGGCGGCTCTGACCATCTTGCAGCCAGAGTCGCCATACTGGCATGAGGCAGTGGTGATGGCGCTGGCCGGGCTGGGCTTGGGGGCGGCGATGCCGATCTTGACCTTGGTGGTGCAGAATGAGTTTACGCAAAAAGACCTCGGTGCGGCGACGTCCAGTGTGCAGCTATTTCGTGGGCTGGGTTCGACAATTGGTGCGGCCGTGTTCTCTGGCGTGCTGACTGCTGGCATTGTGGCGCATGTCGGTGATCCTAATCAGCTGCCATATATTCAGAGTTTACAGCGCTCACCAGCTGCCCAGCAGATGCTGTCCGGCGAATTGAATGCTGACGTGCTGCTGCGGCTGAATGCCCAAAAAGAGACGATTGCTCGGGCGGCATCTCAAGGATTTGAGCGCTTGCCGGCGCCGGCCCAAACCCAGGCAAAACAGCAGTTTAACCAGCAGCAAGCTGAATTTACCGATGTTATTCTCCATGCCTTTACCGATGGGCTGCATCAGGTATTTTTGATCAGTTCGGGGCTGATGGTTGTTGCGATGATTATGGTAATGCCGGTTCGGGAAAAGCGACTGCGCGGCTAATTGCCAGAGTGGTGTTTTCTGGGGTATAATTTTTGCATGACGGTGGGCTACTTTGAGCGACGATGTATGGGTGATTCGTTGGGGCAAACGCATCAGTTTCATCGTGGCGTGTGGGCGCATGTCAGCGGCACGCTATACCCGAGCGAACTCGCCGAGCAGTTCGGCCTCGATGAAAATATCGTCCGTGACGCCGCCGATCTGCGCGAATTGCCGCGCGTGGAATATAACAGTGGTATCGAGTACGTCTTTGTACGGCTGCCGCTGGTTCGGGATGATATGGTCAAGACTGCGCCGCTACTGGCTGCGGTATCAAAAACCCAGTTTGTAACGATTAATCCTGCCGATAATTTCTCGCCACAAGCTGCTGAGCCGTTTCTCACGACCACAACTGATAAGCCCGGCGCGCTCCTCGCAGCGACCATCGCCTGTGCGGTGGCTGCGTATGAGCAGCAGATCCATGACCTCGCTAGTAATATCGCTGCCGCCAGGCACCGGCTGTCGCGCCACGAGGTAAAAAATGCTGACTTTATCGAGTTTGTAGCTATTGAAGATAGCCTCAACGAATTTCATTCGAGTCTCGAGGGGCTGGCAAGCGTGCTCGGCCAATTAGCGCTTAATCGCCGCGGCCTATTCACAGTGCGCGACCTCGAGGCGCTGGGCGATCTGGTGCTGCACGTCAAGCAATTACTTGTCATGGTCGCCGCCAACAGCCAGACCATCACCAGCATCCAGAACGCCTATTCAACTATCGCCAATAATGTCCTCAATCAGCGGATGAAAGTCTTGACCGCCATCACCATTCTCCTGGCGATCCCGAATGTATTTTATGGTATGTACGGCATGAATATTGCCCTGCCATTTCAGGGTGAGGCGTGGGCCTATCCGGTAATTACCGGGTTTACGGTGCTGCTCATCGGTATTGTGTATATCTTCGCCAAGCGGCTACGCTTGTTTTGAGGCTGATATCAGGGGTCAGATCAGAGGTGGGACTTGCTTGACGTTCGTATCAGTCTTTGCTATGATGACTGATGTGTCTCGCGCCGAAGCATGTCGCTGCTTATCATAAAGTGGGCAATAAAGGTCGAAGCGCGTGAGGCTGCACTAGTACAAAGGAGTACGAAACACATGCCAATAGCAATCAATGTTGTGTCGACCAGTCGACGCAAAAAGGTCGCAGTGGATGTGGTGCCTGCCAAATGGCAAACATACATAGCACAATAAGTGCGCATGTCCTAAAAAGGGACGGCATAAAAAATCACCCCACAGGCACCGGGGTGATTTTTACTTGGACACTAGTTAATGCTTTTGATCAATTTGATGTTATTTTTTTGCTTCATCAACTGCGACGCCGGCCTTTTTCAGGGCGTCTTTGACAGCATTTTCGATAGAGCTGGAATCGGTTAGGTTAAGCTTATTGCTGTTGACAAAAAAGGTTGGTGTGCCATCAATTTGTAGCTGTCGCCCGACCGCCACATCAAAGTCAATTTTCTTTGTGACAGCACTGGAGGCTAAGTCCGCATTAAATTTTTCGATATTCAGACCCAGCTGCTTAGCGTAGCCACTAAAGACGTCAGTGCGCTCTTTGGTGTGGGCACGACTCCACGCATCCTGGTTGGTATAGAGCAAATCGTGCATCTCCCAGAATTTGCCCTGTAGACTGGCTGCCTCAGCAACTGCTGCCGCTGCTCGAGCGTTTGGATGGATCGACGGGATGGGGTAATTACGAAATACCAGCGTGACGTGGTCTTTGTATTTTTCGGCCACGCGCTTGGCCTCTGGTGCGGCAGTGCGGCAGCCCGGGCACTGGTAATCGCCATATTCGATCATCACAACTTTGCCGTTGGCATTACCGATAGTGTGCTCGCTGATATCACCAGAGCGTGTTTCGGCTGGCATGATGCGCAGGGCCGTATCGCGCGAGATATCACTGACGTTCAAGCGGTTTTGTGTTGACAGATAAATCATACCACCGACAACAGCCGCCACAACGATTGCAAAGATAGCCCAGGTTTTTCCGTTCATAGTTCCTCCAAATTAACTCTGGCTATTATAGCATAAAAAGTATACAATGAACAGCATGAGCGATATTTTGCTAGGAATTCTGTATGTGATGGTGCTGATATTGCTCGTAATGGTCATGGGCGTTCATCCGCAAGCCTCGTCACACAGTAAGTTCGAGCTGCAGCGGCGAGCACGTCGTGGTGATCGGGATGCACAGCATTTGTTAAAGCGACATGCACTGATGCGGGATATTTTTTCGCTGCAGCGGGTGATTGCGGCGGTGCTGCTCGTAATGCTCAGTGTGATTGGCGTGGAGCTATTTCATTGGCTACTGGGTATTATTATTTCGCTGGTGATCGCACTAGAGATAGGAGCAGTGGCGCGGATTTCACTATGGCAACAATATTCCCAGCGGCTTTATGAGCGGTATGAAGGGCGAATTTTAGCGCTCATCGAGAAGTTTCCGACGTTATTTGCGATGATTCGCTCGGTGGCGCCAATGCCCAATGACGGCTATGATATTGAGTCAAAAGAAGAGCTCGTCGCCATGGTCGAACAGGCAGGTGAGGCGCTTAGTCGAGATGAGAAAAAGATGGTTATCGGTGTATTGTCATTTAATACGGTGCCGGTCAAGGAAGTGATGACGCCGCGTAGCGTGATTGATACGGTGGATCAGGATGAGGTATTGGGGCCGCTGGTGTTGGACGCGCTGCACAAGACCGGACATAGCCGTTTTCCGGTGATGGGGGGTGACATTGATCACGTGGTAGGGGTGCTATACATTCAGGACCTACTGACAATTAACCGTTCGTCAACGAGCAGGCGAGTGCGAGCGGTCATGGAGAAAAAGGTGTATTACATCCGCGAGGATCAGACGTTGCAACACGCGCTGGCGGCATTTTTGCGAGTACGGCATCACTTGTTCATCGTGGTGAATGAGTTTCGCGAGACCGTTGGCATTGTCAGTCTGGAGGATGTAATTGAGCGAATATTGGGGCGCAAGATCGTTGATGAATTTGACGCGCACGAGGATCTGCGGCGGGTGGCGCAGCGTAATCCGCGCCATAACAATCAGACGAAACATGCTCGTGACGTCGCATAATCCGGCTGATATGGTATACTAGAACTAATGAATTCGAACCAGACCAACCCCGAGCCTGACTACACCCAGCCGGTTGCGTATGATTCTGATGGTCGACCGCTGTATCATCATCCGCCGGCTGCCTCAGTGCCGCCGCCGGTAACGACCGCGCCGCCGATTGAGCCCCAGCCGTCTTCGCACGTCACCGTCCAGCCAGAGATGATCGAGGGGCAGAATTTCAATCCGCAGATTCGTGCTCAGTATGCTAACGAGCCAAATGTTGTTCATGCTACGCGGCCGCTTGAGCCGACTGTTCCTGCAGTTAGTCCGGAGATCAAGGCTCGTCACGACCAGTCCGTTCGCGATTATCCACAGCTCAACCTCAGTGAGGGCGAGTATGTCATCCTCGACATCAAGCGTCACCCGATCGGTATGGTTATTCCGAGTGCTATCACCCTCCTGCTTGTTGTGGTGCTGCTGGTATTTGCGGCCTCGTTCTCATCACTAACCGCCAACATCCCACTGCTTCCGGCAGTAAATCCGGGGGCGGTGCTGGGCATCACGCTACTGCTTGTTGCCTTGGTGGTACTCGGCGGCGCGATCGCCCTGTGGGTATATTTACAGAATCATTTTTTCATGACTAACGAAAGCGTCGTTCAGGAGATTCAGCAGAGCCTCTTCGTTCGGCACGAGCAGACAGTCAGCCTCGGTAGTATCGAGGACGCCAGCTTTTTCCAAGCCGGCATCGCCCAGACGATCTTTAACTATGGTACGATTCGCCTCAGTACTGAGGGTGAGGAGACGACCTATATTTTTCACTACGTGGCCAATCCCAAGCACCAAGTGGCCATCCTCAACAACGCCATCGAGGCCTTTAAGAACGGTCGGCCGGTCTGCTACGATTAGTTTGACTATAATTTAGTTATTTGTGGCGGCTGTCTTTGACGAAATCCGCCTCGCCATCAAGCGTGGCTCTGAGCGAATATGATTTGCACTTACCATCGGTGCAATTTGTTGGCTCGTAGCGATAGGTACTGCCGTTGTCACCTAGTTTTTTGCCACTCGGATCTTTGAGTAGCTCTTTGTCCATGGTTGGCAGTGTCTCGTCGGTGATTTTTTCTGGATAAGAGCCGTGCTGTTTGTAATAGGCTTCTTCGAGGCTGTAATGCATGGCATTAATGGCGGTTTTTTTCCGGTCGTTTTGGTGCTCGCGTTGGATTGTCACCAGCTGGGTGAACGCCACCGCTGTGGCTACACCGAGAAATATAATCGCTGCCAGTATCTCAATGACCGTAAAGCCTGCTTGTCGTTTCATATAATTCCATTATAGCAAAGTTTCACCACTCGTGGTAGGCGCTTGATTTATGGTATACTATACAGCATAAGATAACGGAGGGAGAGGTATGGCTAGCGCAGCGAAAACTGATAATAAACACCAAACAGACGACGTAACTGGTACGGCTCAGGCGCCAGAAAAAAAGATTGATGACGGCAAATTAAAGGCGTTGGGTCTAGCCATGGATCAAATCACCAAGCAGTTTGGTGACGGTTCGATCATGAAACTCGGCGAGGCGCACAAGGTTGATGTTGAAGTGATTCCGTCGGGTTCGTTGAGCCTTGATTTGGCGTTGGGTGGCGGCTATCCAAAGGGACGCATCATCGAGATTTACGGTCCAGAGAGTTCGGGTAAGACAACTTTGACATTGCATGCCATTGCCGAAATTCAAAAGCAGGGCGGTACGGCAGCGTTCATCGATGCTGAGCACGCGCTCGACCCGGCCTACGCCAAGCGGTTGGGTGTGGATACCGAAAACCTGTTGGTGTCGCAGCCAGATAACGGTGAGCAAGCGTTGGAGATTACGGAGACGCTGGTGCGGTCGAACGCCGTTGACCTTATTGTCGTAGACTCGGTGGCAGCATTGACCCCGCAAGCCGAAATTGATGGCGATATGGGCGACTCGCATATGGGCCTCCAGGCCCGTTTGATGAGCCAAGCACTACGCAAGCTAACAGGGATTATTAACAAGAGTAAAGCAACCGTCATTTTCATCAACCAGATCCGCATGAAAATCGGCGTAATGTTTGGCAACCCCGAGACGACAACTGGTGGTAATGCGCTGAAGTTCTATGCCTCGCAGCGGGTGGATATCCGCCGGATCGGGCAGATCAAGGTTGGCGATGATATCCTTGGTAACCGCACTAAGATCAAGGTGGTGAAGAATAAGATTGCGCCGCCGTTCCGCATCGCTGAGTTTGACATTATGTATAACGAAGGCATCTCTAAAACTGGTGATATTCTTGACCTGGCAGCTACGCACGGCATCGTCGAAAAATCTGGCGCCTTTTACAAATATAACGGTGAAACTATTGGTCAAGGCCGTGATAAAACTAAGTTGTACCTGAAAGAACATCCTGAGGTCCTGACGGAAATTGATCAGAAGGTTCGCGATAACGTAAAAGAAGGAGAAAACTAATGCGCGCAGCAGATGCTGTATATCCAGTCGAAAAACATATGGCGTCAGTCAGTCTGGTCTTTGATGATGAGCAAAACGCGTATCTTCGCGAGTTGTCAAAAACAATGAACCTTGACTTTGGTGAGTTTATCCCACACGTGACATTGATTAACGTGACTGAGCGGGATATGCCACGTCTCAAAGCAGCCGCTGCGGCGCTACCCGTCCTCGATAAGTTGGTGCTTGATGGAGTTAATTTCCTGCCAGATAAAGCGGGCTGTGTTTGGGTGGAGCTACGCACGCAGAAAACTGCCTGGATGGTTGAGGCGCGCCAGCAATTACTTGCGGCACTGGATGGTATCCACCCAGGGCTGGATGTCGATGGCTTCCGCCCGCACATCACGCTTGGTTGCGTCGAGGCCGGTACGCTGGACGACGTTAATATGAGCGCTATTCCAGGGCAACTACCGGTCATCACCGAACCGCGTGCTGCTGCTTGCTACAACGGCGTGCATGGCAAAGTGGTCGAGGTAGTCGAGTAACCTCTGCCAGTAGCGAGCTCACTGTTTTCGCGTTATAATATTTTTATGAAAATCACTGACATCTCTCTTCAGGCTCGCGATAACAACCGTGTTAATGTGAGTGTTGATGGCGAGTATCGGTTTAGTCTCGACGTGTTTCAGGTGGGCGAGCTGGGGCTGAAGGTCGGGCGCGAATATACCGACGACGAATTGACGGCGCTAGAGGACGAGAGCCAGTTTGGTAAGTTATACGCCCGGGCCATGGAGTATTGCTTGACGCGGCCGCGCTCGGTTAAAGAACTGCGCGATTATTTGTGGCGTAAAACCAGGCCGACCAAAAAGCACTCGCCAAAGACCGGCAAAATTACCGAGCGTCCAGGCGTGAAGCCAGAAATTACCGAGCGGGTGCTCGCACGGCTGATCGAGAAAAAATACCTCGATGATGAGAAGTTTGCCCGCTTTTGGCTGGAACATCGATTCTTGCAAAAAGGCACCAGTGTCAGGCGGCTCAAATTAGAGTTAGCGCAAAAGGGAATTGACCGCGAGACGATAGAGCGACTAATCAGCGAGAATATCCGCTCAGACGACGAGGAACTGCAAAAAATTATCGCTAAAAAACGCTACAAATACGCTGGCGATCAGCAAAAGTTCATGGCGTATCTAGCCCGTCAAGGATTTTCATATGACGATATCCGGGTGGCGCTTGGTGGCGAGTCTGACGAATAGGCTGGCTACTTGTAATTAAGCGCTGCGGCCTAACTGCTCGCGCAGCCACCCGTCGATTGTCCCAGCACCCATACCGAGTACCAGCGCGCCGTGTGCTCGCTGCTGCTCAATTATGTGCCATAGCGCCTCATCTAGCTGCGCGATATGCACCTTGTCCGTCGTCAATTGGCGCGTTAATTCCTCCGGCGTCAGCACTGGCAGGTTTGGGTCTTCGCGGGTCAAGTACGTCGGCAGCCAATATATCTCGTCAGCATGCATAAAAATCTCATCAGTGTAGCGCTCACGAACCTCGTGCTGGCGAATATTTTGGTGTGGCTGGTAGACAAGCACTACGCGGTCATTTAGTTCATGAGCCAGCTGCAACGTGGCGGCAATCTCCGACGGATGATGACCATAGTCGGTGTAGAGATTGTCAGCTAGCTTCTCAAAGCGCCGGCCGGTGCCCGGAAAGGCATTGAGCGCCGCGATAATCGCCTCAGCCTCAATCTCGAAGGCAGCCGCCGCTCGCACCGTCATCACCGCCCGTGCTGCCAGTGTGCCGTTACGCCGGTTGTGTTCGCCAGCCAGCGTTATCTGGGGATCAGTTTGTTCGAGCACCGTCATATTGGCCGGAGTAAACACGTCAGCGTCCTCGCGCCACGTGATCACCCGCGCCGACTGCTCGCCAAATTGCCGAAACGCTGCCCGGTAATCATCTGGCGTCGGAAAGGTATCGGGGTGGTCGTAGTCAACTGAAGTAATGAGGCTCAGCCACGGCGAAAAGTGGAGGAAATTGCGGTCAAATTCGTCGCATTCATACACCAGAAACTGACTAGCCGGATCAAGCCGACCACTCGGGCCAAAACTAAGTGTCGAGCCAACCAGGTAGCTCACCGGCACGCCAAGCTGCTGCAATATCCACACCAACATCCCAGTCGTCGTCGTTTTGCCGTGCGTACCAGTGACGGCGATGAGCTTGAGCTGCTTGTCGGCGATAATCTGAGCGAGTAGCTCGTCACGCTTGCTGGTGCGAATCCCCAGCTGCCTGGCCAGTACCAACTCTGGATGATCCGCCGGCAGGGCCGCCGTATAGACGAACCAGTCAAAGGGCTCTCGCTGATGCTCGCTGCGCAAAAACTCGCCCGACTGATCAAACGACACCGTGATGCCGGCCTGCTTGAGTGCCTCCGTCATCAAGCCGGCCGCCCGGTCAGAGCCACAGACCTCGTGTCCAGCGCCGATGGCCATTTCTGCTAGTGGCCCAATCGCCACACCACCAATTCCCGAAAAATAAATCCTCATAGCGTCATTATACCATTGACGCTAGCCCCGTGTCGCATTCACCTAGTATCTTTGGTATAATGAAGTGAGAAAGGTGGGGAATGGTAGATAAGCGAGGCACGCGTCGGGCGATTCGGCGACTAGAAGAAATCAAGACATGGCAGCTGGTCATTTTGCTAGTGATGGCGTCGTTTGTCAGCGCGACATTCCTCAGGCTAAATAATATTGGCATGATCGATCGCCGTGACGCCGTCATCAACGCCGACAAGGAGGGCGACGAGGCGGCGCTGGAGCGGCGGGTGTATGACTTGCAGCGCTACGTGGTTGCGCACATGAACGCCGATCCGGGGCGCATCGCTCTGGAGCACTCGTACAAGCGGGCCTACGAGGCAGCCTGGAAAGAATTTGAGTCAAAGTCGGCCTCTCGTTCCAGCAACGACACGGTCGCCAAAGTCCGCCAAGTCTGCGACGCCCGAGCACAGGCTGGTGGTTGGGGGCGATTTTATGCTACGGCCGACCCGCGCTACGTCAGCTGTATCAATGATGAATGGGCAAAGTACCCGGCCGCTTCGTCGCTTGACCTCAAATTTACGCCGCCTGCCACCGCGCCGTATTATCAGACATTTGTGCCGCCGCTCTGGTCATCGGACTTGGCGGGCTGGTCATTGGTGGTAACAGGGGTAATTATACTGATTATTATTGCTCGACTGGTGGCTTTGGCGGTGTTGAAACTACTGCTTCGGTATCGTCAAAAACCGCTTTAGGCTTGACAGGGGTCAACAGAGACGCTAATCTAGAATAGTATAGTACTAACAGGAGGTATACGAATGGCTTATAAGCACACAAACTCAAAAGGCATTACATACTACTTGCATAAAACCGAAGTCACGCTGCGCGGTGGCAAAACGCAGACGATTTATTTTTTCGCCAAGGTTGAGAAGAACGCCAAGGGCGAGCCATGCGACTTGCCAGATGATCGGATCGTTACCGAGAATCCACGCAACGGCTTTTTGACGATCAAAAAGAAGAAATAAGCACTTGCATTATACACCTCGTTACCGGTACAATGGTATCAAACAAACAGGTGCCTCAAAGACTCTCGCTCATGCGGGAGTCTTTTTGTGGTGAGGGGCTGTGGCGCTGAGGTAGTATTGCTTTTATGGGCAAAATATGATATTTACTAGTTATGAGTGAACTATCGCAGACTGGTGAGCGGGGCCGTGAATTGACCGCGGAGGAGTGGAAGCAAATTGAGAGGGATGTTGACATGGGCTACCTGTCATATGATGATGCGCGGAGGAAGTTTGGGGTTGAACCGCCAGTTGATCAGAACGCCCCCTCGAATAGCCAGCTATCGTCTGGTCAGAGCGTCCCTGCGGATGAGAAGCCGCGACCTCGTCGGCGCTGTTATTTTACAGCGTTTGATACACGTACTGGGGATGCTATGCTGGCCTATGCATCAGAGCAAGAGCCGTCGGATGATAAATGGAGAAATTAGTAGGCGTGGAGCTGCGATGGCGCGCGCTGCACCCAGGAAGGTACGAGCAGCTTGACGGTTGGTAGAGGAGGAGATTGACGCACTTCTCACTCGGCCGCTTTTACGGTATAATATCGCTCATGGGGGTGTAGCTCAGCGGTTAGAGCAGCGGGCTCATAACCTGTTGGTCGCTGGTTCGATCCCAGCCACCCCCACCACGAATCACCCAAGTGAACGGAGGTAATATGGAGGATCTGGAGCTTCCAGAGCAAAAATATGCCATGGCTTTTGGTGCTATTCCCGACAAAGCAGAGGAAAGAACCGTAATGCAGAATATTAATGACATGCTGCGTGAGGAGAGGGAGCTTTATGCCAGCTTGTTTCAGGTTGCAACTGGGCTGTTGGATCAGAACCCTGATATGCACTACAATGATTTGACTGCCAAACTCAAAAGAGAGTTTCCAGAAGCGAGTATGTACCCGATCCGCTTCGCCGCTGAGGCTGCGCAGGAGTCTTTTAGGAGATAGCTTCTGGTTATCCGGAGTTTGCTACTAGTTCCTGAGTTTGTGCTATAGTAAAAAGCAGTATGAAAGAACAATGGCGTTCATCACAACAATCAGAGCAAGAGCCACCAGCAGCTCAGCAGGAAATATCTCGCAAGGAAACAGTGTGTGGGGAATGTGGTCGGCCATATTCGCGTGCGCGCAAGAAGAAGCTCGGGAAGAGAGCCTTGAAAATGGACGCAGAGGAGGCGCCTAAAGTGCCAAAACGACGGTTTGAGACACCCGAGGAAATGGTACGCGATTTCTCTCAAAGAAACCCTGAAAGGGCGGCTCAGATTCGAAATAGATTCTCTCCCGAATGGGATCTTGGCGAACGGGAGCGTATTGGCGACGACTGGAATTTACCCACCATCGACGACATGCTATGGGAGACATATCGTAAAAATCGTCTGAACGACCACCCATCTTGACTAACCCCGCCCGACCCCTCATAATATAGCCATACTTTCTGATAAAACCAACATGAACATGCTGAAACTCAAACGATTTTGGTACCACGTGCGTCACGATTATTTGACGCTGAATAATGTTGTGGTTGCGGCGGCGGCGCTGATCGCGCTGAGTTGGGCGTGGGGGTCGATTGAGTCGATGCAGCGCAATTATGAATTGCAGCAGATGGTCGATCAAAAAAAGTACCAGCTGACGGTCGAGAAATTACGCACCGAGCTGTTGGCATATGAATCGAAATATTATGAAAGTGACGAATACCTCGATCTCGCGGTGCGCCAGCGCCTGGGCCGTGGCTCGCCCGGCGAAAAGCTGCTGATCGTGCCGTCAACCGACGCGGCCAAGCAGCAACCGACCGCCCACAATGCGCCGCAAAAGCAACCGACCAGTAACTTCCAGCAGTGGATCAATTTCCTCTTTGGCGCGCGGCGGACGAGTCAGAACTTGCAAAAATAATTCGTGTTTGCTAAGATGGACAATGTGCCGCGGGGTAGAGCAGCCTGGTAGCTCGTTTGGCTCATAACCAAAAGGTC
>DAIMYI010000009.1:0-30205 GCA_036734565.1 Nanosynbacter sp.
TGGAAACCGAACCTCATCCATCTGGTTTGGTTATATTTTCACGAAAGCTATCGCCCGACGGAGAGCCGATAGGACACATAATAGTGTCCCGTGAAGGCCATCACACAGATATATACTGTAAGTATCTTGAGGAAAACAATGGTCTAATATCAGAGCGTAAGGAATGGGGAGTGAGCATTATGCAAGAGCCTGGCCGAGGCAATGTAGCTCCAAACTATTTCACGCGAGTAGAGCCCGCTTACGGAATATGTATACCTCCATCTGACAGTATACCTGATTGCCCCACCCTGCTGATAGCTGAAACAAGAAACAAAAGCGTACCAGAATTAGCTCATCAAGGACTAGGTATAGATCCAATACTAGTTAAAATGGCGACTCAAGCGCTAGGAATAGTGATGGAAAATCCAGATATTTTACATAGGACCGACGACGAGACCAGATTAATGCATTTTCCCAAAGCTCAGCTTGATAAACAATCTGTGACCATTTATTAGATACAATCCCCCTACTCTTTTTATTTTCTTTCACTCATGGTAAAATTTTACATTTAAGAGGAAGGTCTGTGCTAACATCAGACCATAGTCGCGTACATTTCGCGTATTGAGTTCTTTGACTACACCCTTGATCAGCCTAGTGCGAGCTTTGCCATAAACACCCGAGTCCGTTCGGCACGTGTGCTCTCCATGGGTCGGCTTATCTGATAGAGTAGTTCGCCCTTCGGATTTCTGTCTACTTCGACAAGCCCCAATTGCCTCAAGACGTTGAGGTCACGTCGAATCTCGGGGATATCCCCTCTTGCTAATGAGATAATCTCAAGAAGAGTCACCGGTATGCGGTGGACAAGCACCCCCAGTACGGTCTGCTTCGCACTGATGGGTCCTGGGGAATATACCAAGTCTTGAACCTGACACCTCAGCAGATCCAAGAGATACCGTTCTTCTACTTCTATTGAAGATGGATCCGAATCAAGCACACTGCCTTCATCCATAGATCGCGACCGATCTGACCTCTGAAGAACCACGAGCTCTTCGTAGGGCTTATTTGGTTGAGGGTTAAAACATGCCGCCGCATGATCTTTTTCTATTTGTGATATTTTCATATGACCTCCTCACAATATAACCGTCTTATCAATCAGGGTATTCGAAATTACATACTCCCAGGGAGCATCCCCCGCATAGTCATATGATACCATCTCTGCGGAGTAGGTCAAATCCAGCTCATCCTACTAATTTTTGAATACCTGTGCTATATTAAAAAGCAGTATGAAGGAACAATGGCGTTCATCACCACAACCATCAGAGCAAGAGCCACCAGCAGCTCAGCAGGCGGAGGCTGTGCCTGGCGTAGATGCAGCCCCGGAGGAAATATCTCACGAGGAAACAGTGTGCGAGGGATGTGGACGGCCATATGGACGCACGAGAGAGCTTGGGGAAATAGCGACAAAAGGGATGGAAGGAATGGCTAAAAAGGGCGGTAGACACCCCAAAGAATACAGCGAGCATAGATCGCCTGATATGCAAGATGATTCATCGTATGACTTGACTCGTCCGTTTAATATTCCTCCGGAAAAACCAGGATGGCATTCGGCAGAAACTGTCGAAGCAGAGCACAGGGCGTATATGCGGGGCAAAGATGGTATATTCATGGCCGATATGAGGCAATGTATAATTGACGGATTGCTTGACGTTGGCTATGATTACGAGTTACATGTTAGGTAAGAGCATCGTGTTCATGAACGACACAGTAACAGGTAGTCGTAGCACCATGTCACCACAAACTGACCAAATCCCGCCGCGAGCATAGTATCAGTTACATCCAACACCGCCTTTGGCATGAGCTGAGGAACGAGGTATCCTGCACTGCCGTACACTCTGATCCTTTGGGTATCACCTACCACGATTGATATTTCAAGAGCATAGCCTTGGTATTAGTAATATTTACTGCGGTATTGATAGCTCGCTCTTCAAGCCATACCACGTCTGTCGGCAAAACCTCCTTCTCTATCTCCACCGCGAAATTAACTTTAGCCTGGCCAATATTGTTAGTTTAAATTTTTATAGATGATTCATAGTTAACACGATCCTCTAGAATCCTTGCAAAATCCTTTATAAAACGAGTGAATTTATTAATAAAGTTACATATCATTATCCATACCACAAGCTCTATAATCAGCGGTGTATGCTTGAAATACACAGGTATACCTACAGTGGTCGTTAACCCAAATATACCTATATCTACTTTATCGGGTATTGTGATAACTGATAACACAAAAGCAGTAATGAACATATAGGACCAATATTTAACTAATGGCTTAGCTTTCATTATACTTGAGGCAAATGATGGTTTCATTATTGGAATATACCGCATTTTTAGGCTCATGCCTTTTTCGCCACCGGGTAAATACTTATCAACGATCTCATGTGTAATCGCATAATGGCGAAGGGTGTCGTCTATCTTTAAGTATTTATCGTATTGCATAAATTGATATGTAAGTCTATCTGGATGATACTTACGTATGATATTATCAACCTCTTTATCCGCACGTTTACCATCCTTTATAAATATACCAAGATACGTAGTAACTAGATCTCGATTGGTAGGTGAGGCTTTGATATCGTATATCATTTCTTGCTTGTCAATCAGATGAGATAACTTATTAAGTACTGAATTGTTGTTTTTTAACCTATTGTCAATGTGATGTTTGTCCTCTTTTTCTGCAGATATGGCAAATAGAATACTGGTAATTAAAACTCCACCCAAACAGAGCTCGGAAGACTGTAGTATTATGTTTATATATGAATCATTCTTAACGGTTAAAAAGCCGCCACATTTAAATAAGATAAAGCAGCCCACCACGAGAAGGTGCTTTTTTCTAAGATGCTCTCTGAGAAGAGACTTTAGTTTTTTATATAGCAATTTTCTACACTTCATACCTAATAAATTATCTCCAATCTACCCACTATGTTAGCATAGTTGATAATTATTCAAGCTCTAGGCTTGCCCCGCCCTAATAGAAAAGGAGTACTTTATGCACCACGGTCGACAAAGGGATTGTTTTATATACTCGAGTGTTGCATAATAGTTGTGTAATTAATCGAGGAGGTGATGTGAAAGAAGGTAGTCCAAAAGCAGGGGCTTTGCTTGACATTCATATACTAAAGTCAATTGAGGACATTGAGCCCGTTGATCGTCCTGCTGAAATGAGTAGGCTCGCAAAATTAATCGAGGAGGAGCTTGAGAAAGATCCGAGCATTCCTCGCGCTTTGGGTGAAGTCGCTTTCCGTGAGGGCGTTGATCGCGAGACAATTTTACTAGGATATCGATACTCAAGGCAAAAATCCGAGTAGAGTATACTTTGTTATTGCTTATCCCATCTCCTTAAATTTTAATAGCTACACGCTCAATTATATGTGCCTTTAGTCTTGTGTCAATGAGGCTACAAAATTATGCTATAATAGCGTAGAGGAAGGTCTGCTACTAACATCAGACCATATTTTTATGAAGGACGCTAGCAAGATTCGAAATATTGCCATTATTGCCCACGTCGATCACGGCAAGACGACCATGGTTGATGGGCTGCTCAAACAGTCGCGCACATTTCGCGACAATCAGGCCGAGATGAGCCAAGAACTGATCATGGATTCGGGTGATCAGGAGCACGAACGCGGTATCACCATCACTGCCAAACAAACCTCGATTTTTTACGGTGATTATAAAATCAATATCATCGACACGCCGGGACACGCCGACTTTTCCGGCGAGGTCGAGCGGACGCTGCAGATGGCGGATGGTGTTCTGCTCATCGTTGATGCGCAGGAAGGGCCAATGCCGCAGACGAAGTTTGTATTGAGCAAGGCACTAGAACTGGGCTTGAAGCCAGTGGTGGTGATCAATAAAATTGACAAACCTGCTAGGCGCATTGCCGAGGTTGAGGACGAGCTAAGTGATTTGTTTTTGGAGCTCGCGACCGATGACAGTCAACTGCATTATCCAATTTATTATGCTATCGGGCGCGACGGCAAGGCCTGGCGAGAGATCCCTGCTGACCCGAATGACGACGCCGATCTCACGCCGATTTTTGAAGCGATTATTAACGATATCCCGGCACCAAGCGTCACGGCTGATGGCGGGTTTCAGATGCTGGTGACTAGCCTGCAGTACGATACCTTCCAGGGCAAATACGCCATCGGGCGGATTGCTCGCGGGTCGGTCAAGCGCGGCCTGGCAGTTAGTTTGATGAAGCACGGCGAAGTGTCAGGCTCAGCACGAATTGAGAAAGTTTTTGGCTACCGCGGGCTGAACCGCGAAGAGCTTGACGAGGCGTTTGCCGGCGACATCGTGGCGCTAGTGGGCGTGAGTGAGGCGCACATCGGCGATACGATTGCCGACAAAGAACAGCCCGAAGCCTTGCCAGCGATTGCCATCGAAGCGCCGACGCTGAGCATGTACCTCGGCCCAAATACCAGCCCGATGAAAGGTCGCGAGGGCGAGTTTACCACTTCGCGGCAAATTGGCGACCGATTGCGACGGGAACTAGAAACCAACGTGGCGCTACGCGTCGAAGAAAACGGCATCGGCTTTACGGTGTCTGGCCGCGGCGAGCTGCACCTCAGTGTCTTGATCGAGACCATGCGGCGTGAAGGCTTTGAGTTTGAAGTTGGTCGTCCGCAAGTGGTCACCATCACCGAGGATGGCGTCGAAAAAGAGCCGATTGAAGAATTACAAATCGAAATTAGCAGCGAATTCATCGGCGCGATCAGCCAGGAATTGGGCGCCCGCCACGCTGAAATGAAATCGCAGGAAACCACCGCCAGCGGCGCTACTCGTATCACCTACGTGTTGCCGACCAGGGCTTTGATCGGTCTACGCAACGTACTCTTGACCGCCACCAAAGGCACGGTGATTATGAATTCCCTACCACATGGCTATCAACCGCTGGGCGGCAAATTGCCAAAAACCCGCGGCGGCGTGCTCATCGCCTTTGAGGCTGGCACGACAACGCCGTATGCGCTGCAGGCAGCCGAAGCGCGCGGCGAACTCTTGGTCGGGCCGGGCACGGAAGTGTACGCTGGCATGATCGTCGGTATTTATAATCGCCAAGAAGACATCGAAATTAATGTTTGCAAGGCTAAGCACCTGACCAACATGCGCTCCAAATCGTCCGATGGCACGGTACAATTGACGCCATTTACGCAGTTCAGCCTGGAGCAATGCATCGACTTCATCGAAGACGACGAGCTGCTGGAGGTGACGCCAAAATCTCTGCGCCTGCGCAAACGCTACCTTGATGCCAATGAGCGAAAGCGTGCCGCTAGGCAATAGCTGAAAGTAACTTTCATCAGACCACCCAGTCGCCAGGCCACCTGATCCAATCAAAAACCGCCCCGATACTGGAGCGGTTTTTCTTTAGCACTGCTTATCTTAATTGACCAACGTTTCCTTAACACGTTTTGACATAATAAAGTAAAGTGCGATTAGGGCATGTATCACAATTGAGACGACGATGCCAGCAATTAGTAGCGGTATGGAATTCGAAACCGTGCTCGAGAGGCTGTCACCATAGAGTGAGTATGATCGATCAATTGTACTTGCAACATCACCAGCGACGGCGTAGGCTATGATACTACTAATGATCGTGAACACCGTCGAAATACCGAGAGTAATTAGTGTTATCAGTTTACCGAGGCGCTTACGCATTGCGATCATCACAATGCTGGTAATATAGCCGCCAGCCAATACTGGCGAAAAGATCAGACCAACGACGCCAGTGGCAGTTGCTAGAATCATCATCGAAGCAAAGAAGCTCCAGATATAACCGATAGCAGCAAGGCCGAAACAAATTAAGAAAAAGATTAACCAGCCGGAAACTCCTTGGAGTGATTGTTGCATCATAACATATTGTACTGGCTGCTGTGGCTGAGCATACTGTGGTTGTTGCATCATTGGCTGAGCCGGCGCAGCAGGCTGCATTGGTTGCTGTACTTGTGGTTGCATTGGCTGTGGCTGTACTGGCTGCTGCATATATGGTTGCTGTGGCTGAGCATACTGATCATACGGTTGCGGCTGTGGCTGTACTGGCTGCTGTGGCTGAGCATACTGTGGTTGTTGCATCATTGGCTGAGCCGGCGCAGCAGGCTGCATTGGTTGCTGTACTTGTGGTTGCATTGGCTGTGGCTGCTGTGGCATAGGCGGCGTCGGTGATTCTGATAGTGTTTTAGTTGTTTTCTTGGTTGCCATTGGTAATATCTCCTGTATTATGCATTGTTACTATGGATTATACCATAATAACAGGCTATACTTGAGCATATGCTTCCCAAAAAAACCACAACGATTATCAAGCGTACGCTCGCACGCACCGCCCAACGTATTGCGCCGATCGACCGCAAAGATCCCGACGAAAAGCTCGGACAGTTATTTCATGAAGTGCAGTCGCACCGCGTGTTCGCTGATGGTAAAACCTTCGTTGACCTTGTGCCACGAAAGCGAGCCGCACGTATCCTCCAAGAGTATCGCCTCGCCCAGCGCGACCCTAATTTCCGGCTGGATGAATTTGTGAAGCTGCATTTTTATGAATTTGAATCACCGATCAAAAAGGTAAGCTTTGTCCAGGCTGACTCTGCCAGGCAGCACGTCACCAGCCTCTGGCCGCTACTCATCCGTCACGCCCACAAGTCGAAGGGTTCACTCATTGCCCTACCGCACGACTATGTGGTACCAGGCGGCCGGTTTGCTGAGCAATTTTATTGGGATACGTATTTCATCATGCTGGGTCTGGCGGTGGATGGTAAGTGGAAGCTGATTGACGGCATGATGAAAAATTATGTGTACATGATTCAGCGCTTTGGCTTCATCCCGACTGCTAATCGGACATACTTCCTCAGTCGCAGCCAGCCGCCGTTTTTTGCGGCGATGGTCAAGCTGCTCGCCAGTAAGCCCGGTCGGCGTGCCCCGAGCCTGACCTACCTCGAGTATTTTCCGTCGCTGCTGGCCGAATATAAATTCTGGATGAAGGGCCAGCGCAAGCTTTCAAGCATCGATTTTATAGCCACCAACCGCGTCGTCGCCATGCCTGACGGTCAGGTACTCAATCGTTATTACGACGACAAAGCCACACCACGCCCGGAAAGTCGCCGCGAAGATATTGAGACTGCTCGGAACAGCCGCTCCGCCAACAAGGCCAAGGTCTACCTCGACCTGCGAGCTGGGGCTGAGAGCGGTTGGGATTTTAGCTCGCGCTGGTTCAATGACCCACACGACATTGAAACAATTATGACGACCGACCTCGTACCAGTTGACTTGAACTGTTTATTGTACGAGCTAGAGATGACGATCGCGCATTGTTATGGCGTACTGCGTCAGACGCCGCTCAAGAAACGCTTCATCCGCCTGGCCGAGCGCCGCGCCGAGAGTATCCGCCAGTATTGCTGGAATGAAGCGACCGGATTTTTCTATGATTATAATTTCCGCACTGGTCGACAAATGCCACACGCGACGCTGGCTGGCGTCTTTCCGCTCTACAATGGCGTCGCCACCAAGAAACAAGCCGAGCAGGTGGCTGAAATGTTACAGCGCGAGTTTTTGCGCGATGGCGGGTTGCGGATGACGTTGGTTGATAATGGTCAGCAGTGGGATGCGCCAAATGGCTGGGCGCCGCTGCAATGGGTGGCGATTTGCGGCTTGAAGCGGTACGGGCTGGATGAGCTGGCGGAGGAGATCAGAAGGCGTTGGCTGGCTTCGACCGAGCGCGTGTTTGCCGACAAAGGCAAGATGATCGAGAAATATGACGTTGATAGCGAATCGCGCATTGGCGGTGGCGGTGAATATCCGTTGCAAGACGGCTTTGGCTGGACTAACGGCGTGTACGCAGCACTGTATGATCGGTTTGATGAACGCTGCCCAAGATAATCTAACGTTTCGGCGGACGCGGAATATCTTCTGGGAGAAATCCCTTTTCGTGTTGAAAACCAGCCTGCCACTTGTAGTCTTTGGCGTAGCCCAGATCTTTCATCAGCTTGGTGGCGGCATTACGAAGGTGGAGCGGCACGGGTGAGTTTGGATATTGACGCGCCAAAGCGAAGGCATCGTTCATCGCATCAGTGGTCTCACGCGACTTTTGACTGCGCGCCAGCGCGATGGCGCAGTGAAATAGATTGTATTTGGCTTCGGGTAGCCCAACACGCTCAACCGCTTCAAAGGTGACGACTGCCAAACTCAACGCGCCGTTTCCCGCTAATCCGATATCCTCCGACGCAAAGACAACCATCCGCCGCGCGATAAACTTCGGGTCTTCGCCAGCGTCAATCATCCGCGCCAAATAATACGCCGCAGCTATCGCATCACTGCCCCGCAGTGATTTGATAAACGCCGAGATGACGTCATAATGCGCATCGCCCTTTTTGTCATAACCCGGTAGTCGCCGCTGGGCCGCTGCTTTGACCACCTCGGGCGTGACTTTCCCACCAAAACTCAGTGCCAATTCCAAATTGCCCAAGGCCACCCGTGCATCACCATCCGCCAGTTCCGCTAGATAGTCTAAAGCTTTGGGTGACACCCGCTTGGTTTGTTTCAAAACCTTCAATGCCCGCTTCAGCACTAGTACAATTTCATCTTTGGTCAGTTGCTGGAGCACCAGTACTCGCGTTCGGCTGAGCAGCGGCGTGATCACCTCAAAGCTCGGATTCTCGGTGGTCGCGCCAATCAAGGTAATCAGCCCGCTCTCGACGTGCGGCAAAAACGCATCTTGCTGCGCCTTATTAAAGCGGTGGATTTCATCGACAAACAAAATCGTTCTCAAGCCCAAATTCCAGTTTTGCCTGGCGTGTTCAATTACCTTTTCGACGTCTTTTTTGCCACTAGTCACCGCCGACAACTCGACGAACTCTGCATTGACCTCACGAGCGATGATCCGCGCCAACGTCGTCTTGCCCGTGCCTGGCGGCCCCCACAAAATCAAACTGACTGGCTCAGTGCGCTTCACGATTTGGCGGAGCAGCTCACCCTCGCCCAGCAAATGGCTCTGCCCAATCACCTCATCCAATTTCTGCGGCCGCATCTGTTCGGCCAGGGGTTGTCGCCCGTCTATCACCACCTAGTATCCTCTCGCGGATGATACTGTGAAAAGCGCGAGAAACAATCGGCCGGTCGCCGCCCGAGCGGCTTTGTCTGCAGGCGTAACCCTCGATCAATCTGCTGAGCGCTTTCACAGACTGCTGCAAACTCCGGCGACGCCACGTACTCTCGCCACGTCATACCATCCAGCGGCACGCACTGCTCAAGCATATCAAGCGTCGTTTGATGTACGCTGTCTGCCTCTGATTGACCATCCTTGCGACGAGACCCACGCTGCCCGGCTGCCGTCATTTCCGGCGGTAACGCACAGCCAGCCCAGTGTAAAACCCACGCTGCTGCTCCATTGACCAGACCAGCACCACCAGAACAGTGACTGGTCAGTCGCGCAAGTGCCGCATGACGTTCCGCCTCATCAGTGGTGAGCGGCACGACTAGTGTGCGACCGGCCTTAATCGCCATCTCATATGTCAATCGCTTTTGGTCGAGCTCACCGAACAGATTATCTAGCTGCCTGCTACTATCTTTGATACTATCGACCAGTGGCGGCAGATTACCAACTGCCTCCCCAAGAAGCTCAGACTCGCGCTCACCATACTCACGCAATCGGACAGCCTGAGATATCCGCCACAACCCTCCTATCGCCACCGCTATACCACCAAAAAATGTCGCCTGCTGACCAGCTTCTGGTAACACATTATGCCACATTTCACCCGATAGGGCTGTCAACATGCCGGCGACTACACCAATATTACCGACAACCTCACGCCCACTGCACCCAGTCATTGCGTCACTACTACCGATGACCTCAGGTGACAGTGATCTATTTCTCCTATTTCTTTCATTCTCCGCCATCATCGTTTCATTATATCACGCCCAGAAATTCGCCTCGTCAGGGCATAGTGCGCTATACTGGGATAATGGATAGGTTACGCGTTCTCCTCATATTTGGCGGCGAGTCATCCGAGCACGAGGTCTCGATCAATTCCGCTACTAATGTGCTAGCGGCGCTGAACACAGCACGCTACGACATCAAACTATGCTACATCGACCGTACTGGTCGGTGGCGGCTCGTCGAGACAATCGAGACACGCAACCAACCAAGCCCACACTTAACGCCGCAGCTCGGCCAGCGGTCGCTGCTCATCGACGGCGTTAACCCGCTGCCGATTGACGTGATAATTCCGGTGCTTCACGGCAAAAATGGTGAGGACGGCAGCGTACAGGGTCTGGCGCAGCTACTTCACATCCCCTATGTCGGCCCGAGTCTCCTTTCGGCGGCCGTCACTATGGACAAAGACATGACCAAGCGGCTGGCGCTCGGCGCTCACGTTCCGGTTGTGCCGTGGCGCACGCTAGCGAGCGATGCACCGCGGCCGACCTTCGCCGAGATAGCTAGTGAGCTTGGTACGCCTGTTTTCATCAAGCCATCCCGCGCTGGCTCCTCCGTCGGTGTCAACAAAGTCCACTCGGTCGAAGCATTCACCACCGCGCTTGACGAAGCCTTTCGCCACGACAACACCGTATTAGTCGAACAAGCGATCACCGCCCGTGAGATTGAGCTGGCCGTCCTCGGCCATGGCACATCTGCCCGCGTCAGCGTACCCGGTGAGATTCTTCCTGGCGAAGAGTTTTATAGCTACGACGATAAGTACAGCACCGATAGCACCTCACGTGTTGTTATCCCGGCAGACGTTGACGAGTCGATGACGACAGAACTACAGCGCCTCGCCCTGGCCGCCTATCACGCGACTAGTGGACACGGTATGGCACGAGTTGACTTTTTCCTTGATCCGACGGGCCAGATTTTTCTCAACGAGATTAATAGCATCCCCGGCTTTACCAACATCAGTATGTATCCAAAGCTATGGGAGGCTTCGGGTCTCAGTCCACGGGCGCTGGTTGATGAGCTGATCAAGGAGGCGCTTGCCAGCCATTCTATACGTGGCGTATAATCTCCTTATAAATAGGAGGTCATATGGAAATAGCAGCAGTAATTTTAATCATCTTGGCTATTTACGTGCTGAGCGGCATCAAGGTGGTTAATCAATATCAACGTGGCGTGGTATTAACACTGGGACGATTTACTGGCGTGCGCGAACCGGGTTTGCGGGTGGTAGTGCCGATTTTTCAGACGATGATGATGGTGGATGTGCGTTCAACGCCGATTGACGTACCGAAGCAAGAGGTTATTACCAAAGACAACGTCACTGTCGGCGTTGATGCGGTGGTTTATTTCCGAGTGATTAATGCGCCAAAGGCGGTGCTGGAGACGACCAATTATATCTACGCCACCAGCCAATTTGCTCAGGCTGCCCTGCGCGACGTCACTGGTAATGTCGACATGGACGACCTGCTTGCCAAGAGGGAGGAGATTTCACAGCAGATCAAGGAAATTGTCGATGCCGAGACTGACAAATGGGGTATCGATGTCGAGAATGTCAAGATTCAGAATATCGAACTGCCGGGTGACATGAAGCGGGCCATGGCCAAGCAAGCCGAAGCCGAGCGCGAGCGCCGCGCTAATATCATCAACGCCGACGGCGAAAAAGCTGCCGCTGAAACGTTGGCACAAGCCGCCGAGATCCTGGCAAAAACCCAAGGTGCCATTAACCTGCGTACCCTGAACACCCTGGAGCGCATCTCCACCGAACCATCACAAAAGACGATGATGCTGTTCCCGATTGAGCTGATCGACGCGATTCGGGGTGGCAAGAAATAGGAGATTACCTAATTTAACCTTGGTCTTAAGAACCTAGATTTGAATATATTCAATGATATGTTAATATATTGTAAGTAATGCCTGAGTCTCACAAGCTAGCTGCAATATCACTACCTTCAAAGATGGAATCTGTTATAGATCCTGAAAAGGTACTATCAAATAAATATAACTATCCTGAGCTTAATTGGAATCCTGATATCCATGAGCAAAGAGCTTTAGCTTATGTTAGAAAGATATTCCTTAATGTTGAACTGTCACACGCCACTGCTAGTGACCCTAAACTCCTCCAGAAAGAAGGTATATTTCCTCCAAGCAGCCTGCTAGACAGACAGGATTGGAGATCGCAAACTGGTAGACTAGACAAATCGCTTGGACTAGACAGCTACACTTTTCTTCACTGGGGTGCATTCCATCCAACTCAAAATGGGCGCTATATATTTCCTGTAGAGACTCGTGATATACTCCTATCGCCAGAAACAATCGTCACTCCGTATGACATCCACTCTACGATGTATACTTATATGATGAATACTGACGACATCCGAGCGCTAGACAAAGAAGGACAAAAACGTCTTAAAGAATATCTGAAAACAGTGGTACCGGGCAAAGATTGGGTTGACATAATTGCCAGACGTGCCCTGCGGCGCATGCAGTACACTGATGATAAATCTGTTTACAAAGTAAGAAGTCACTCTGATTTAGGTGAGATAAAACATCTTGGTGCTATATCACCAACGTCACTACACGAGCCTATAAATATACACGATCAGCAGACTATGTATTCAAAGTGGCTATCGCTACTTGAAAATAATGGCTTGGCAGTGTCATATATTACAAATATGTTAGAGTTTGGCTCAACCGAAGATAAGACCGCATTACAAGCAAGTCTTAATAAATCACGAAAGTTGTGGCGCAAGATACTAGATATAGCCCAAAAAAGCTAAGTCATCATAAATAAACTATCTAAGAGCAGTAAAAAGTAAGGAGCAATCATGAGTAAACAAAACTATACCGAAGAATTTAGCGTTAACGGCGATCAAGTTGTCGAGAAGGTCAAGCAACTCATCAAAGAAGGCAATGTCCGCCGTGTCATCATCAAGAACGAAAAAGGCGAAAGTATCATGGAGTTCCCAGTCACTGCTGGCGTGGTTGGCGCCTTGCTGCTACCGACACTTGCAGCACTCGGTGCAGCGGTGGCATTGATGGCGCAGTGTACGATCGCGGTAGAGCGGCGGAACTAAAAACGGAGCTGATTCATAAAATATGGCCAGAAGAATGCACTCTGGTGTTAAGATAAACAAGCTAGACGATTCACATAGTAGTGTCGATGACGAGATGCTTGCCTTTATCGCTAGCTTAGAGATGAGTGATATATACCATACACTTAACAGATATAAATCAGCCTATCGTAGTCTAGAAGAGACTCGTGAAATGAGATATTGTTGTTCATGTCTTTATGAAGCATCCAATATGCTAGAACATCTTAACGCTATAAATAAATATAAGAATAAAATTGAAGGTAAAAAGGACGAACTGAGTCAAACTATTTTAGATATGAGAAATCACATACGTCATGACATATGCGATAATATATTTGACGATAGTTCAGAGAACGACAAAGAACGTCGAGAAAAGCGTGTTAAAAGACTTGGCATTGATGATAGACTCCTCGTTCATGTAGGATTTGATATTGATGCTATAAAAGTAGGAGACACAGAGTTGACATTTTCGCAGATTGAAGACTTTTTGAAAAGGTCACAAAATACCTTTAGTCCATTCATGAAAGAACTTATACGAGGCGGTAGGCTATCAACAATGGATTGAATGATCATGCAAGATACCCGTCAAATTCACTTGGTGCGGATGGGGAGAGTCGAACTCCCGTCTCAACCTTGGGAAGGTCACATAATAGCCGTTATACGACACCCGCAATGGGGATATTATACCTGATTCTCCGCCAAACTACTAGAGTATTGCAGCATTTTCTTGACGCTTACGCTAAAAGTTTGACATATAATTTTAGTACGCTACAATAGATATATGACGAAGCAAAAACTGGTTATAACTAGCATAGCAACTCTTATCGTCATCGGCGGCTTGTCGCTTGGTGCACTACACTTCTTGTCGCAGGTGAACAACTCTCCTCCTCAAGCAACAAAGTATGCCGATCGAACTGGGTCACCGACTGGCTCGCTCAATACTGGCAATCGCCCCCATTCTGATGCCAACTCCACGACCGATAATCAGCAGCCAAACAAGCCTAACCAAAATGCCGACAACAAGCCAGCAACTGAACGCAATCATAATTGGGTAACGCAAACAATGCGCCACAACCAGGCTGAAGCGGCCAAGCAGCAGTCTGAACGCCAGCGCGGCTCTCAAGATTCGACTCAGCGAGCTAACCAATCTCCACGTAATAATTCAGGCAATGGCAACTCCGGCTCTCCAAGTCCAAGTCAACCACAACCGTCAAAACCTGGTGGCTCGACAAATCACGACCAAAATCAAGCGGCAATCAACGGCTGGCAAATCGACTACTTTGAAGGGTTTGACTCACCAATCAAGCAGACCAAGTGGGTCCAGTACGGCTGGGGTGATCCGCCAGTTGGCCATGGCTGCATGGGTGTGATGTCACAGCGCAACTCGTTTACTCGAGATGGCAAGCTAGTAGTCCGTACTCAGTACGAGAACGGCCAGTGGAGTACTGGTGGCGCTGGCTCGGGCAAGGTATTTACTGCTTCACGCGGTCGCTGGGAAATTCGCGCTAAGTTCCCAAAGGCCAAGGGTGTCGGCTATGCATTCCTTCTCTGGCCAGTGGATGAAGGTTGGCCGCCAGAAATTGATTTCGCAGAAGGACGCGTTAATGGCCCTCGTATTGAAGCCACCTACCACTGGGATCCAGACAATAAACAGGCTCAGGCATTCCTTGATAACCACGACATGCACAGCTGGCACACGTACGGTGTTATCGTCGAGAAAGATCATATGATTTTCACGCTAGACGGTAAAGAATGGGGTCGTATCAATCATCCAAATGTGACTGACAAGCAGATGTTCCTCGGTGTACAGGCTGGAGCAATGGATCCAAATGGCATTAATAAGCACACTGAGACCGTTGATGGTGGCGTACCCAACTCGCTCACACCGGCTGTGGCTGACATCGAAGTTGATTATGTCGCACATTACGTGCGGAAATAGTGGCTTGCCAGATGGCGACAACTTTAGTACAATGAGATAGCAAGTTTGTGGCTCTTTAGCTCAGTTGGTAGAGCAGAGGCCTGAAGAGCCTTGTGTCCCCAGTTCAAGTCTGGGAGGAGCCACCAAATATTGCATTTTATTCACGGCTTTGTTACAATAAATCGTGAATCACATGCGGGTTTAGCTCAGTTGTTAGAGCGCTTCCTTGCCATGGAAGAGGCCAGGAGTTAGAGTCTCCTTACCCGCACCACAATGGAACAGACGTTTTGACGTCTTTTTTATATTATTCAGACCAACCCGAATGAATAATCGGGGTTCGTTGTTATAATTTTCTAGCTATTGACTAATTATGTTATTTATACTATATTGGTGCTTACTATGAGTATATTTCGTGAACCCGGATATCAATTACCAACTGGTGATCAAGGCCTTGACAAATCGTCAGAAGTAGGCGATCGACCACAAAGCTCGGCTGTTGTGCGCCCACTGGGAAAGCTTGGGCTCAGAGAACCTCTCGCGCCAGATCCATCAGCTGACGGACAGCGTATGGACGAGCTACCATCAGCAGATGATATTCCTGATTTATTATCACAGCTTGGCCCTATTCTAAATCTGGAACAGGACACTAATGGACCTTCTGATACTGTGTATCTGAGAGCAAGAGAGGCGGAGAAAACTCCAGAAGAAAAGCGAACTCTAGAACAGCGACAGCTCATTAAAGACATAGAAACTATGGGGTCTTTTTCACAAGATGCACTCTATAAGTTTGCTTATACACCCGAGGAGTTGCACGGCTTAGTGCTCGAGCTTCTTTCATTAAAAGAAATGCGCCGGCCTAATCTAAACGGTGTTGAGAGTAAAATACTGGATATGGCGTTCTTTATTAAGGACAAGGGCCGCGAGAAACTGGGTGGAGTAAAGGTTGACGGCCTGTTGGCACGGTCTACAAATGATAAACGCCAGGGAGTGCAGTGGAGTACTCTAATTAACTGTGCCAAAGATATTACCAAGACAATTAGATCGGCGATAGACGGTAAGGGCGGCGGTATGTCTAATTTATTAATAGACATTAAAAGCCCCGAGAGTAAAGGCACTAACCGAAAAAATAATATTGATCTCACACCAGTGTATCAGTGTGTCGCTGACGTCTATGCTTTCAAGGTTATTGGCCAACGGGATATCACCATTTATGACAAGAACTGCGCTACATTTATAGCTAATTGCGATATAATAAACCAATGGTATGATGGCGTCAAGAAAACACTAGCGGGGGTACCTCGCAAATATAAAATTCAAGGATATGGGACTGGCGCAGCTTGGACTATTAATAATATGGTCGGCATCATGAATGAGCGGCTGGCTGGTAATCATAAGAGTGACGTTAAAAAAGACTACAAACTGGATCCTGCTGGTGCTATTTCCCAGCAACTACACCTTGGGCACGCTGTTGAGGAAATCCGAAATATGCTCAAGATAGCAAACACCGGCGATAACCAATAAGGCTGGAAACGCTAGCTCTGGCCATTAGTTGCTGAGTCACTCCAGCTATTTGCCCAAATTACCCATCTCGCTTATACTTAAAACATGACTAAAGCGTGGCGTGATGTTGGATCATTGTATCAGATTTATCCGCGTAGTTTTCGAGATACCAATGGCGACGGAATTGGCGATTTAAATGGTATTACCGAGAAGCTGGATTATGTGGCATGGTTGGGGGTTGACGCGATTTGGATTTCGCCGTTTTTCACCTCGCCGATGACTGATTTTGGCTATGATATCGCTGATTACCGAGCGATTGATCCAACATTTGGTGATCTGGAGGATTTTCAAAAATTACTAGAAAAAGCCCACGCCCTCGACATCAAAGTCATGATCGACCTCGTTCCCTGCCACACGTCCGATCAGCATCCGTGGTTTCAAGAGGCACGGTCGTCACTCGACAATCCTAAGCGTGATTATTATGTCTGGCGTGACGGACAGAACAGCAATGAGCCGAACAATTGGCGAAGTTTATCGGGCGGCAGTTCGTGGGAATTTGATGAGCAGACCAATCAATTTTATCTCCACTCATTCCTGAAAACGCAGCCAGATTTGAATTGGGATAATCCTGCGGTTCGCGATGAAATGAAAAACGTGGTGCGATTTTGGTTTGACATGGGAGTGGACGGCATGCGGGTTGATGCGATTTGGGGCATTTCTAAAGATTCGGAGTTCGGCGACGATTCGCCAAATCCTGATTTTCACGGCGATCCTGAAACTTATGGTGCGTTCATTCACGACCACTGTAAAATGGGGCCGCATTTTCAAGAATACCTGCATGAGCTGGCATCAGTTTGTGATGAGTATGACGACAAGCAGATGGTGTTTGAATTTTATCCGGATGAAAAGTTGGGTGATATTTACCAGCAGTACCACAAGGTTCTGACGGCCCACCCGAAGGCGTCGGCATTCTTTATGGAATATCGCCAGGACGAGTGGCACGCGGAGCATGTTGGACAGAAGATCGAGAATTATCTGCAGGCGGCAGATTCAGCCAAGCCGTTTTTCTGCGTCGGCAATCACGATCAGCCGCGCATTGCCTCGCGGCTCGGGATGGAGCGAGCGCGGGCGCTGCATTTTCTCAATCTGCTCACGCCGGGCGTCAGCGTGATGTACTATGGTGATGAGATTGGCATGACCAATGGCGAGCTGACTGCTGAGGATATTCAGGATAATTTTAGCCCTGCCAATTCTATCATCGACAGCCGCGACCTGGAGCGCACGCCGATGCAATGGGACGATACGCGGTTCGCTGGATTCTCAAGCGTACAGCCATGGCTGCCCGTTCACGCCAACGCGATAAAAACCAATGTCCTGAGGCAGGCCATGCACCCTGACTCACTCCTACATCTGCACCGACGGCTGCTTCACCTGCGGCGGAGTATGCCGATATTGCAGCACGGCACGCTTGAAGTGATCAACGCTGGTAATGGATTTGTCATCGGTATCAAACGAGAGCTGGGCAGCGAGCGGGCTTATATTTATATTAACTTCGCTGATGCACCACAGCATTTTTTTATCCCAGAACATACTGAGATCATCGCCTCAACCCACCCCTACTGCTCTACCATCAACAATAATCAGCAGCTAACAATTCAGAAATATTGTGGGGTTTTATTATTACCGCAGAATAATGGGTAGCTATTGCTTATGTCTTTACAGTTTGAATATACTGTTCTACAATATCTGCAAGTTTAGTTAATAACGAAGGGTAACTATGGCTACAGACTTCCAGGAAAAAGCTTGTGAAAAGGCTTTACGTGAGTATCGTAAAAAATATTTAACAAAGAAAGAAAACCTCAATGCTGATGAGTCAACGGCACGCCTGATGGTCAATAGCCTGCTCAGTATGGTGCTTGGATATACTCTCATTGACGAGATTAAAACAGAACATATGATTCGTGGTACATATGTTGACTACATTGTGCAGTTAAATAAGAAAATTCATTTTATTGTTGAAGCAAAGGCCACCTCTATTGACCTCAATGAGCGCCACCTCAAACAGGCTGTTGACTATGCCTCAAACGAAGGCGTTGATTGGGTGATCTTAACTAATGGTCGCTGCGTCGAGCTTCACCGTGTTATCTTTGAAAAGCCGATTCGCTCACAGCGTATTTTTGCCTATGACTTAACCAATTTATCAACAATTAGAACTGCAGCAAAGCACCTAGTAAACCTCACCAAAAAATCTGTGCTCAGAGGTGATTTGGATAAATACTGGAAGCGTTTTGATGCGCTAACCGAAGACAACATGAGAAAGGCTATTAAGTCACCCGATGTTATTCGTAGCCTGAGACTGTTCATTAAGAAAAAGTCGACTATCAACTTTACCGATGCCGAGGTTGCCAAGGCGATTGACAAACTAATCAGTTAATTACTGTGCTTTCACCAAGGCTAGACCTGTCACCCCGCCAACAATCCCCTGTTAATACAGCTGCGCCCACGACGCAACATATCTATTGAGTCCATTTGGGCCGAGCCGCCCTGCACCGATACACTTTAACCTCAACTGCTGACCCAAGCCATTGACCGCAAAGAACGCGGTTGGATCAGGACCACGCAGCACTCGTACAGCCCCCTCAATTGGCCGATCATTTAACTCAGCCTTACCAGCCGCCGACACCCAGCCGATATAGAATAGCAACTTATCAAGCTCATCACCACTACCCTCAAACTCAGGCTCCAGCACCCCATACTTATTCCAGCCGCGAGCAATTGGCGCCTGAAATCGTGGCGTCCGTTTATCGACTGGTTTTTGGCCTTTGACTCCTGGCATGATAAGTACTTTCTTCGGATCAATAGCATCCGGGTCAACTTCGTGACATGACCATGGGCTGGAATGATTAATATCATACGCACGCCCTCCAGCCGCCAGTAGCCGCAGTGGCGATATCGCTACGTCCGCCATTCGTTTTAATAGACCGTATGGGAGTGGCCGCAGTGGCGCTTCACTATCAAATTGCTCTTTCATACTCGCCTCCTCCTTATAATAATCGTACCTTTGGGTATTTGTTATCACCGAGCACGCCGGTGTCTATAATCTCCAGTCCGATCTGTGTTCCGTCAGGATGTACCGCAAAAAACTCTGTCTCTAGATGCGCTGGACCACTCAACATTCGCACGTATTGATCATCGAGTGGTAGGCGATGGAGTATTGACTGCTTTACCTGACCACTCTCGCGTTCACGCACTATCCAGCCAATATGGAATGGCAGCTTAGCCCGCAGCACGGCATAATGACGCCAGCCAACGACGAGCCCCGGCGCATGAAAAAGAAATGAAAAGCGGCCCGGTAGTAGCTCATCCGTCTCACCATTCGTCGTCACCGTCAGCGCTGGATCTATCAGCGACGGATCAATATCACGCTGGCAATGCCACGGGTGGGTCTCCTGCATACTGTCTCGGCGAAAACCGCCCAACATAAACATCAGCGGCCGCATTGCTACGTCCGCCATTTTCGTCCACATAGACAGAGGCTCGGGGCGAAGAGCCGAGTGATTATGTTTGTCTCGCTGCTTCTCCATCGTCACCTCACTGGTGTCAGCCACTTATCTCCTTACGGAAGTAAGTGAGGTGCGCCTCCCCATAACTACGATTGTCCACCACAACAATTCCGTTTTGAATTGGCACCTCACCTATTCCTGAGTGTGATAATATCATACATCCGCCTGGTTTGAGAAGCCCCATCAGTCGCGAAACTGTGGAAAACTGAGGGTTGTGATATGGGGGATCGGCAAAAATGATATCAAACTTCTCTGTTACGCTCATGCTTTCCAACCAATTTGATATCGTTGTTTTTATTACAATAGAGTTTTCGCTGGCGCCCACGGTGCTAATATTTTCGGCAATGACACGCTGCGCAACTCGATCTCGTTCCACGAAAACTACTGACTCAGCACCGCGACTGAGCGCCTCCAGGCCAATCGCGCCAGAGCCAGCAAAAGCATCCAGTACCCGTGCGCCGCGCACAGTTTCACCTAGTGAATTAAACATCGCCGAACGCACTCGCTCGCCCATGGGATGCGTCGTCGAGCCTGGCGGAGCTTGAATGAATCGTCCACCAAATTCGCCAGCGATAAGCTTAACGCGCACGCTGCTCCTCGGCCAGCCACACTGCACTCAGCCAGCCCAACACCACCGCACGAATGATCAGCGGCATCAGTTGACGATTGGTCTGCCGCGCCAGCTCCGTCGTCCAGCCAGTCTTGGCGAACTTTTCATACATAGCCATATCCGCCACCTCATGAACACAGCCGAGATAGAATGCCCGAAAGCCCGCCTGGCGTACCTTTTGGATATCGTGCTGCTGCGGCAGGCCGGCAGTAAACCGTTGGTAGGCCACTACGCTAGCGACACCCGCCTCGAATGCCAGATGCATAGTCATCACGCCCTTTGCGCCCCAAAACTCCCAGTTATTGCGCAGGGTTTTGAGCACCGTTTCGCCCGGCATTAGGCTCTTTTTGATCAGGGAGTTACGGGTCTCCATGCCCTCACCGCGCAGCTGAGCCAATTTCTCCTCCAGCGGAAAATGGTGTGGCGGCGTCAAGCCATCGGTGATCGCGTGCGCCATCCATGCTGCCTCAAACGCCGCTCGCTCACAGTTGTCAGCACTGAGCGCCGCTGCCAGATTGGTGATGTGTTGATCAATCATCTCGAGGAGTGCTACGTCATTTGGATCGTGCGGGTCAATGAAGTGCCACGGCTCATCAACGGCCGGACTTTTCCGCTTGATACCATCGGGGCCATTATTACCCTCGAAATGCAAAATCTGCCTGCTTGACGGAAAGTTGCACCACGACGGCAATAGCTGCACGATATGTCGCCGCGCGACCCGATCAATTTTTTGATGAACACCCATCAGATTGCCTGATTTGGTGTGAAATGTGGTTCCTGAATACATACTTATCTCACTAATTTAGCGTGGTTAATCGCTGATAGCGACTGACGGCACGCGCCAGATGGTTATATTGTAACAAATCCTGCCCCTCTTTGACAAAGCGCTCAGCCTCCGTTTGCGCACGGGCGATCAGCGGCGTGTCGCTCAGCGAAGCAATTTTTAGGTTCAATGCACCATGCTGCGCTCGGCCGTAAATCTCGCCAGGACCACGCAGTTTCAAGTCAACTTCCGCCAAGTAGAAGCCGTCTTGGGATTTCTCAATTTCCTTGAGGCGCTGGCTTGGCTTGTCGTGACCCGACAGCATCAAATGACAAAAACTCTGGTGCTGACCGCGCCCAACCCGACCGCGCAGCTGATGGAGCTGGCTGAGCCCAAAATGATCAGCATTTTCGATGAGCATGACCGTGGCGTTCGGCACATTAACGCCAACTTCCACCACTGTGGTGCTCACCAGCATGTCCAACTCACCGTCGGCGAATTGCTGCATGACCGCGGCTTTTTCCTCCGGCGGCAATTTACCGTGTAGTAGTCCAAGGCGGCGATGACGAAACATCGTTTTTGCCAATTTGTGATATTCCGCCTCGACCGACTTTTTGTCATTGTCAGGATTATCGTCGATCAACGGGCAGATGATATAGGCTTGGCGACCTTGAGCTAGTTCGTGGTCTATCGCTTCGTAGAGCTTTGGCGCTGAAGCTGGCGACCAAATTTTCGTTTCAATCGGCTGACGACCAGCTGGCAGCTCGTCCAAAATCGAGATATCCAGTTCACCATACAAGGTCAACGCCAAACTGCGTGGAATCGGTGTGGCTGTCATACTGAGCAGGTGCGGCATGTGGTCTGCCTTTTGCAGCAACGCCTGCCGCTGCTTGACGCCGAACCGATGCTGCTCGTCGATCACCACAAAACCGAGCTTGTGATACGCCACTTTTTCCTGAATCAGCGCGTGCGTACCAACCACCACGTTAATGTTGCCATTCGCTAAATTGTCCAGCAGCTGCCGCCGCTGAGCGCCCTTGACATGTCCCGTTAGCAGCGCCACCGACACGCCAAATGGCGAGAATAATTCATCCAGCGTTGTGGCGTGCTGAGCCGCCAAAATCTCCGTCGGCGCCATGATGGCTGTCTGAAAGCCAGCCTGCGCCACCTCCGCCGCTACCAACCCAGCGACCACGGTTTTACCCGAGCCGACATCGCCCTGCAATAAGCGGTTCATCGGATGTTCGGACTCCAAATCTTGCAAAATCTGCCAGGCGACGCGGCGCTGCGCGTTGGTCAACGGAAACGGCAGCTGCTCGACAAGTTGCTTGACGACCGGCTGATTGAACGGGATGCGCCAGCCAGTCAACTTGGTTTGTTCTTGCTTATTAAACTGCGCCGCCAGGATCATTTCGAACAATTCTTCAAACGCCAGACGCTCACGGCCGCGGACGATTTCCTCGTGATTTTTCGGCGCGTGGAGAAACTTGATAGCTTCCGCGCGGCTGACTAGTTTTTGCCGCTGGACGATGTGCTCTGGCAACGTCTCGGGCAAGAATTCCATGACGGGGCGCAGATTCCTCAGTACATCCTGCACGGTTTTTGGGCGAAGGTTTTTGATGGATTTATAGACGGGATGGATGCCCGACGTAGGCTGGGCGTCGGACGTATCGGTTGGCTTGGCGAGCTCAACAGAGGGATTGCTAATCTGATAGCTGTTATATTGCATACCAAATTGGCCGGAGAACATGAACTCAGCGTCAGATCTCAGCTGCGATTCGCGGTACGGCTGGTTGAACCAAACGGCCTTGACCTTACCAGAATCATCCGCCAGCACCGCCGTGGTAATCCTCAAGCCTCGGCGAACAATGCGCGTGGAAATCGACTCGCAGCGCGCCCGCACTGTCACCTTGCCCGGCTGAAGATCAGCGATATTGACCGCCGCCGAATAATCATCATACGCCCGCGGCAAAAATTCCAGAGCGTCCGCCACCGTCTCTAAACCCGCCGCCGCCAACGCCTGAGCAGTTTTGGGGCCGACGCCTTTGATGTGTTCAAGGGGAGTTGTTAGTTTCATTGCACTCGGCTGAGCGCCTCAACCTGCAGCGCCTCGAATAGCTGCTTGAGGGCGTCTTGTACTCGTGTATAGTCCTCTTCTGGATTTGTCGTCTCTTCATACCACTGTATATAGAATTTCAGTTTTGGCTCAGTGCCGCTCGGGCGAATCGTAATACGGCGGCGTGAATCACCACACTCAAATACCAGTACATTACCCTTGACGCAGTTGATCGGGCTTGTTGTTCCGTCAGCTGCCGTTCGCACCAGTGTCTGATAGTCGGACACCGCTGACACTACCTGATCGCCAATCATCTTTGGTGGATCGGTGCGCAGTGAGTTCATAATCTGCTGCATCGTTGCAAACCCTTCGGCACCAGGATAGATAGCGACTTCAAGCCGCTCCACATACAACCCAACTTCACGATACAGCTCCATCAGCCTATCAACGAGCGTTTTCCCCTGCTGCTTGAGCTCAGCCGCATATTCTGCGAGCGCCAGCGCACCAACCGCACCGTCTTTGTCACGAGCATAGTCGCCCTTGAGCAGGCCATAACTTTCCTCACCGCCCAGCACAAACACCTCATCGGTGCCTTCTTTCTGGCGAATAACCTCACCAATGTACTTAAAGCCAATCAGCAGGTTGCCGTAGCAGGTAGCACCATAGCTGTCTGCCAGCGCCTTCATCATATCAGTTGTAACGATAGTCTTGACGATGTAATGCTGCGGGGTGACGCCGCCTCGCTCTTGTAGTTTTCGGAGGGAATAATCAGTCGCAAGTGCAGCAGATTGATTGCCAGTCAGGTAGGTCGGTTGGCCGTGATGATTCACAATTACCCCAACTCGATCAGCATCAGGATCGTTGGTTATCGCAATATCAGCTGACGTTTCCATCATCTGTGCGACGACCATATCGTTGGCGGCACGCTCCTCGGGATTTGGCTTACGATTAGTAATCGTCGGGAAATTACCATCCGGCACCATCTGCGCATCGACCGTTGTAATCTGAGTAAATCCAGCCCGGCGCAATATCGGCAGGACATTAGTCTGCCCCGCACCATGGAGCGGTGAATAGGCGATTGTCAAATCACGCTCCTGGCCATCAGCTTGCGCCAGTACCGCAGCATAGTACGCCTCGTCAACATCCTGACCAATAATAGTAATCTTGCCCTCGGTTACCGCTGCCTCAAAATCCGGCTCGGCCAACACCTCGGTCACCGCTGCTGCCGCGTCTAGGATACCCCGGTCATGCGGCGGCACTACCTGCGCGCCATCATCCCAATACGCCTTAAAGCCGTTATCAGTCGGTGGATTGTGGCTGGCCGAGATCACAATACCAACAGCGCAGCCAAGGTGTCGCACAGCAAAGCTCAGCTCCGGAGTCGCCCGAAAGCTATCAAAAATATACGTCTTAAATCCATTGGCGGCACACACCCGCGCAGTGTATTGGCTTAGCTCTGGCGAGGTTAAGCGCGTATCGCAGGCAATGACCACACCTTTTGCTGGTGCATCAGGATCAAACTGCTGAGCATAGCGACACAGTGCTTGCGCCGACTCACCAATCGTGACGCGATTGATGCGGTTTGAGCCAACTCCTGTTGTGCCGCGTCGACCGCCAGTACCAAACTCAATTACCTTGAAAAACGCGTCTTCCAGATCTTGCCACTGCTCATTTGCAATCATCTGCTCCAGCTCTACCTTGTATTCGTCGTATTTCGGCTCTGTTAGCCAGCGCTCGATGTTGGCTGCTGCTTCTACTGATACGTGTTGCTTGACTGAGTCCATGACTATTCTCCCTCCATAATTAATACAAACGAGTTTTTACCCTTTTTGAGCAGCGACGTAGTGTTAACGGCTTGATCTTCGGCTATTTTTTCGCCGTTGAGGCTGATGGCGCCAGATTTTAGTAGGCGTTTTGCCTCGCCATTGGAGCTGACCGCACCAGACACCACCAACGCTTCAATCACGCCGACACCGACATCAACGCGCGGGATTTCTTGAGCCAAAGCGTCCAAGTCATCGTCTGACAATTGCCGGAAATCGCCGCCGCCAAACAACACTTCAGTCACCCGCTCCACTGACTCGCGCCGATTGACGCCGTGAACGATGTCAGTGACTTCGCGCGCCAAGACTTTTTGAGCTGAGCGTGCGCCTGGATTGACGGCGTGGTTTTCAGCGATAGCTTCAATGGTGTCGCGGTCAAGCATGGTGAAGATTTTCATGTACTCGATGGCGCTTTCGTCGTCCACGTTCAGCCAGAATTGATAAAATTTGTAGACGCTGGTTTTGGTTTCGTCCAGCCACACAGCGCCACCTTCGGATTTACCGAATTTACGCCCAGTTGATTTGTTGATAAGTAGTGGCGCGGTCATGGCGTAAACCTCAGCATTTTCTTTTTTGCGAATCAATTCCACGCCTGAGAGCAAATTGCCCCACTGATCAGAACCGCCGATTTGCAAATTGACACCGTGATGTTTGAATAAGTGCCAGAAATCGTAGCCCTGCAGCAACGTGTAAGTAAATTCCGCAAAACTCAGCCCCTTGCCGTTGTCGATGCGTGCCTTGAAAAATTCACGACCAATCAAATCTGCCATGTTAAAATTCTTACCAATGTCGCGGAGGAATGGTAATAGTTCCAGATTGCCCAACCAATCCGCATTGTCCACCAAGGTAAAATCGCGTCCCGCAAAAATTTGCGACACTTGCGCCTTCAAAGCTCGCTTGTTGTGCTCAATTTCTGCATACGACAGCAGACTCCGCTCCTCGGTGTCGCGCATATCACCAATCATGCCAGTGCCGCCACCAACCAACAGGAATACCTTGTGACCGCGCTCCAAAAAATGCCGCACCATCATATACACCGCCAAATGCCCGACGTGCAAACTGTCAGCCGACGGATCTGTCCCCAAATAGAGCGTGAAATTCTCCGAATCGATAAGCTTGTCATTGGTGAATGTGGTCTGGTTCCAAAACCCGCGCCACTGTAGCTCCTCTGATAATTGCATATTCCTCCTTTTCTGGGTAATAGTATAGCAATTTTATGATTGAAGCGAAACATAGGCGTGATATAATGATAGTGTGAACAAGAAACCCTCAGATAAGCAGTCGGGCTCCAGCGCAAAACCAGCGCCGTCACGTCCGCACCCAAAGCCAGCAAACCGGCTGAGTGTCTATGCAAACTTGGCGAATAAGCGTCGACTAAAGAAGGACAAGCGCTCCCGCGAAAGAGCGGAGTATCTCGCAAGTCTACCGAAGCATCCTGTCAAGCGGTTCCTTTACCGCCTCCATCCGAAACGCGTCTTTAAATACTGGTTCTCTAAGCGCGGCGGCCTGATGGCGCTCAAGATTCTCGGCGTCGCTGTTGTCGTGATGATTATCCTGATCGGTGGTCTCTTTGCCTACTTCCGCAAAGACCTCGACAAGATTCGTCCGGGTGAGCTCGCCAAACGCGTCCAAACAACGGTCACGAAATATTATGACCGCAATGGTGCGCTGCTCTGGGAAGATAAAGGTACGGATAACTATAAGCTGGTAGTTGAGGCTGATAAAATTAGCGATTATCTCAAGAAAGCAACTATCGCTATTGAGGATCGTGATTTCTACAAGCACCACGGTATCAGTATTAGTGGGCTGACTCGCGCCATGTTTAGCACAGCATCAGGCCGACAGGTCCAGGGTGGCTCGACACTAACGCAGCAGCTCGTCAAGCAGGTCTTCTTTGCTGAGGATGCCGACAAGCGAGGCCTGAGCGGTATTCCACGTAAGATTAAGGAGATTATTCTGGCCATTGAGGTCGAGCGCATGTACAACAAGGACCAGATCCTCGCGCTCTACCTCAATCAGGCACCATATGGCGGCCGACGTAACGGTGCAGAATCAGCAGCTCAAACATACTTTGGCAAATCCGCCAAGGATCTCAGCCTAGCCGAGGCGGCACTGCTGGCTTCCGTCCCACAAAACCCAAGCACATTTAATCCATATAACGCTGCTGGGCGCAAGATGCTGATATCACGCCAACACACAACTCTCGACTATATGCTAGAACAGGGCTATATCACCGAAGCACAAGCCAAAGAAGCCAAGCAATATCCTATTCTTGACAAGATCAAGCCTGAGACTGAGCAGCTCGCCGGTATCAAGGCGCCACACTTTGTGCTCATGGTGCGCAATCAACTGGAGCGTGAACTCGGCAAGGCAGTTGTCGGTCGTGGTGGACTAACTGTAAAGACAACGCTGGACTGGAGAATCCAAGAGAAACTTGAAACAGAAATGAAAGCCTTCTTTGATTCAGGTCGCCCGGGTCGCGTGAGTATTAGTAATGGTGCAGCAACGGTTGAAGATGCACAGACCGGGCAAATTGTCGCCCTCGTCGGTAGTCGTGACTTTAATTACGCTGGCTTTGGGCAAGATAACGCTGCCATCGGCTTTATCCAGCCGGGTTCGACCATCAAGGCTTTCGACTACGCAAAGCTGTTTGAGAATCGTGGTAGCAATCAGCAGAATTACGGTTCAGGCTCAATTCTTAGCGACGAAAACATCGACAAGATCTACGGCGCCAAGCTAAATAACTGGGACCGACGTTTTATGGGTAGTGTTTCTATCCGTCGTTCACTGGCACTTTCTCGTAATGTTCCAGCGGTCAAGGCAATGTATATCGCAGGTAATGGCTCACCAAAGCCAACGGTTGATTATATTCACAATATGGGCAACACCAACTACTGCCAACAAGAAGAAGCAGCCGGCGGCTACGGACTATCAGCAGCCATTGGCGCCTGTGGCACAAAGCAGACTGAATTAGTAAATGCCTACGGTACATTTGCACGCATGGGCGTCGCTAAGCCGAGCGCTAACGTTCTAGAAGTAACCAATAGCCAAGGTGACACCTTAAAGAAGTGGAAAGATGAAAGCAAGCAGGCAACCGACCCACAAGTTGCCTACATCATCAACGACATCTTGGGTGATGCAGATGCCGCGCGCGACCTGCATGGTTACGGCGCAATGAATGTACCTGGCGTCAGAACTGCCGCCAAAACGGGTACGACCGATAAAAATGGCCATGCGAAGGATGTCTGGATTGTCAATTATAGCCCAGCATTAGTTATGGGCCTGTGGCTCGGTAATTCTGACACCAGCACCATCAATACCCCGAACTCGGCCTTTGGTATGCCGGTGATACGTAGTGTCATGTCATTTGCTCACACCGAGGTCTACGCCAAACAGGGTAAGTGGAAGCCGAATGACTGGTTCAAGCGACCAGACGGTATCCAACAGCAAGGCAAGGAGCTGTATCCATCCTGGTGGAATAAAAAGCAGGGCGAGACCACTGAAAAACTCAAATTTGACCGCGTATCCAAGAAAAAGGCAACGAGCTGTACACCAGCCGATGCTATCGAGGAGGTTGAAGTTACTAAAACAATTGATCCACTCACCAAAAAGCCATCATACTCAGCACCTGAAGGATATGACGCCAATGCTGATGATGACAAGCATAAATGTGATGACACCAAGCCGGGTATTAGCTTATCAATCTCTGGCTCTGGCTCCAGCCGTACCATCACTGCCCGCGCTACCAACGGCACATTCCCGCTCACCTCAATCGACATCCTAGTCGATGGTCGCAGCGTCAAAAGTGAATCAATTTCCGGCAGTGGCGGCAGTGTCTCGACTGAGATCGAAATCAGTAGTCCAGGGCGACACACCGTCCAAGTAGTTGCCCGCGACGAGGGTTACTACACTGCGTCAGATAGCAGCAGCTTCTCGGTATCCACCAGCAGAGGGTCAGGTTAAGTTCTGGCTAATCCATAACCTCTCTTACGGCGATATAAAAACCAGACTAGAACGGTCTGGTTTTTTACCCCCCACGAGCTGTAACTATGACTGCTCATTAACCATCCGGATCAGGTCGGCTTCACGCTGCGACTGGGTCTTGGGACGAGATGAACGTGGACTCTGAGCCGAGGCGCGTGGAGTGTCGGGTTTTGTCACCTTGCCGGCTTGCGGCCGACGACCAGTGGAGCGCTGCTTGGGTTGTTTAGGGGTAGCTTGAGTTGATGAAGACTGCACTGCTTCTTTTACCTCTTTTGGCTCGGCACAAACCTTCGCAAACATCATCTTGCCAGCATCAGTTTGCAGGCTACGAATGATTTCAATGCGCTTTTTCTGGCCTAGGAACTTCTTCGCCTGTTCAACCACCACCATGGTGCCGTCATGCAAGTAACCAACCGCCTGATGAGAATCCTGACCTTTTTGTGTCAATTCAAGCACCAGCTCATCGCCAGGCAGATAGCTCATCCGCAAACTCTTGGCTAACTCATTGATATTGAGAATCTGAATACCTTCGACTTGCGCCACCTTGTTCAGGTTGTAGTCCAGTGTCAGGATGGCAGCGTTCATTTCCTTGGCGAGTTGTAACAAGCGATTATCAACACCCTCAGGAATGCGCGTTGCGTCGTCAAGCAGCGTAAACGAGCCACCCAACACATCCTTTAGTTCCTTCATGGCGTCCATACCAAAGCGAGCACGCTCGCGCTTGGCGTGATCAGCGCCGTCAGCCAATAACTGCAGTTCGATCAGTACACTCCGCGGCACGATGATCTGCCCCAGTAAGAACCCAGTCTTTGCCAGGTCAACCACCCGGCCGTCCATCAACACTGACGTGTCAACCAAAATTGGCAGCTGCGTACCGCTGCCTGCCTGCCGCCGCGGCTTGACCAGTAGATATATTTCCGCCATGATAGCCAGCAGCATGA
>DAIMYI010000010.1:0-29003 GCA_036734565.1 Nanosynbacter sp.
GCCGACATCCTGCGCAGCAAGGGCATCCGCCGCGTGGGGCCGTATCAGGTCACGCGCTGCATGGGTTCCACCGTTTCGGCCAACCTGTCCACGGCCTTCGGCATCAAGGGCATCAACTACAGCATCACCTCCGCGTGCAGCACCTCGGCGCACTGCGTGGGCGCGGCCGCCCAGCAAATTGCCTGGGGCATGCAGGACGTGATGTTTGCCGGCGGCGGCGAAGAGCTGGGCTGGGGCCTGGCCACGCTGTTTGACGCCATGGGCGCGATGTCGCACAGCTTCAACGCCACGCCCGAAAGCGCCTCACGCCCTTACGACGCGGCGCGCGACGGCTTCGTCATCGCTGGCGGCGGCGGCGCGCTGGTGCTGGAGAGCCTGGCGCACGCCAAGGCGCGCGGCGCGCACATCCTGGCCGAGATCGTGGGCTTTGGCCTTTCTTCGGATGGCCAGGACATGGTCGCGCCTTCCGGTGAAGGCGCCATGCGCTGCATGCGGCAGGCCATTGAAAGCGTGGAAGGCCCCATCGACTACATCAACACCCACGGCACTTCCACCCCCGTGGGCGATGTGCCCGAGCTGCACGCCCTGCGCGCCGTGTTCAGCCCCGACGGCAGCGGCGCAGGCGTGCCGCCTTTTTCATCCACCAAATCGCTCACCGGCCATTCGCAAGGCGCCACGGGCGTGCAGGAAGCCATCTACTGCCTCTACATGCTCAAGCACGGCTTCATCGCCGGCAATATCAACGTGGAAAACCCCGATCCTGCCGCGCACGGGCTGCCGCTGGTTACGGCTTCGCGCCCGGCCAGCCTGCGCACCGTGCTGTCCAACAGCTTTGGCTTCGGCGGCACCAATGCCACGCTGGTTTTGCGCCAGTTTGAGTGAATTCCAGAGAAACGCCAAAAACACGTTATACTCGCCGCTTCACCAAAACGCGGGAATAGCTCAGTTGGTAGAGCGCAACCTTGCCAAGGTTGAGGTCGCGAGTTCGAGCCTCGTTTCCCGCTCCAAGTTATGATCTACAGACTTCTACTGACGTCTGTAAGTCGTTGAAAAGAGGGGCTTCGGCCCCTTTTTTCATTCCAGCAAGCGCCACAGAAATCCACCTACAGCCAGCATTTTTGAGGCACCAAATGAGGCACAAGAATGCGGGCGGGTCGGCTACCGGATAGTTGCTGGGGCTGAGTGGGGACCATGACGAGCATAGGGCCTAAGTCATAACTTAGGAGCCTCGAAATGGCACTCTCTGATCTGACCGTCCGGCAAGCAAAGGCCACCGGCAAGCGCTACACCATCTCCGACAACAACTGCCTGGGGCTGGCGGTCTCTGTCGTAGGCGGCAAGTCGTGGCTATTCCGCTACTACTGGCTGGGCAAGCAGAAGCGTATGTCCCTGGGCGGCTATCCCGCCCTCAGTCTGCGAGAGGCGCGTGCCGAGCGGGACAAGGCCCAGGCCCTGCTCGCCAGGGGCATCGATCCACAGGTCGAGCGCGATCAGCGGCGGCACGCGGCCAGGCTGGCCGGCGAATATACCTTCAAGAACGTCTTCGACGCCTGGGTCGAGCATCGCCGCAAGGAACTCAAGGAAGGCCGTCAGAGCACGCTTTCACAGATCCTGCGCATCTTCAACAAGGACGTGCTGCCCACCCTGGGGAAGATGTCGATCTACGACATTCGCCGCCCCCAGCTCCTGGGCGTTCTGGCAGCGATCGAGAAACGCAAGGCGTTCACCACCGCCGAGAAGGTGCGCACCTGGTTCAACCAGTTGTTCCGCTATGCCTTGGTCATCGCCGAGGGGCTGGAAGTCAACCCGGCCGCGGACTTGGACGTGGTTGCCGAACCTAAGCCTCCGGTGGCCCACAATCCCTATCTGCACCTGCCAGAATTGCCCGAGTTCCTTCAGAAACTGCGGTGCTACAACCCTCGGGGCTGGCAGACTCAGCTTGGCGTCCGGCTGCTGTTCCTGACGGGGGTGCGCACGGGCGAGTTGCGGCTGGCCGAACCTGCGCAATTCGACCTTGACCGCGGCTTGTGGATCATCCCGCCGCAGGTCGTCAAACAGCTCCAGGACAAAATGCACAAGGCTGGCAAGCGGCCGCAGGACGTGCCGCCCTACATCGTGCCTCTGTCCCTGCAGGCCATCGAGATCGTGCGTTATCTCTTGGACGTGATGCGGCCGGCGCAGAAGTACTTGCTGTCGCATCGCAGCGAACTCAAGAAGCGCATCAGCGAGAACACGCTCAACAAAGCTGTGCAGCTCATGGGGTATGAAGGACGCCTGACCGGCCACGGAATCCGCGGCACCATCTCGACGGCGCTCAACGAGATCGGCTACCCGAAGATTTGGGTGGACGCGCAGCTTTCTCACTCCGACCCCAACAAGGTGAGTTCGGCCTACAACCACGCCAAGTACGTGGAGCCGCGTCGCCGCATGATGCAAGACTGGGCCGATCGTCTCGACTTGCTCGAACAGGGCGAAGTGGAAGCCGCAAGTGCGCACCTGACCATCCGTATCGACGGGGTGCCGGCGATGGCGGAGGTGGGCGCGGCCGCCACGGTAGCCGAGCTCACTCCCCCCGGCGTCCCGCATGTCGTAGCGACTCCCATTGTTGTGACCCCGAACAGTGGCGGGATCACGTTCCAGCGGCTGTCGCAGGTGCCACCGCCCCCGACGCATGCACCTGAGCCGGAAGTCTCCACAATTCAGTGCGAGCGCGAGAAAATGCTGGTCATCTACGAGTCGCCGAACAATCTGCCGGTGTCCCTGTTCGGCAAGCTGGCCGGGAAGTCCAAGGACCAAATCAATCGCGAGTTGAAAGCGGGCAAACTGCTGTCGATCAGCTTGGGCAATCGAGGGCAGCGCGTTCCCGACTGGCAACTGGTGCCGCTCAAGCACAGGCTGGCCCAGGTGCTCATGAACCAGTGCCCCCACGCGGATTCTTGGGACCTTTACCGTATGCTGACCCAGCCGCACCCGGACCTGGGCGATCGCGCGGCCATTGATGCGGTTACCCCGACCAACGTGCCCGCGATCATCCGGGTCATCATGGGCGACTACCAGCACCATGCGGATGTGTCCGAGGCTGTTGCCCCGCAGCCTATCCCCGAGGGCATGCAGCAGAGCGGGTTGCTGGACAGTGGTGCTTGAGGGGGCCTAATCCCCATGCTGCACCTATGGCTGGAGTGAGATGGCCCTGGCCATGGGGGCGCCTACGCAGCGCCTGCCTCGGCGACTTGCAGCGCTCTGCGCTCGAACTGCTCGGCTGCTGAATCGGCTTGCGCGTGGGGCCGCTGTAGGTACGTCACGATCTCGTAGGGGCCATCGGCGAGCGTCCGCATGCTGATTCCCCAGCCACGGGCTGACTTGATACGCGATTGCGCGGATACCCCGACTCGCAACCCACAGCGCCATCATCTCGAATTAAATCACCCGCTGGATGTTTTAGCCCACCGGCGTGAGGGCTGCCAACCCTTCATCTAGCAGGGTGCAAACCTCTATCTGCCAACGATAGATGGGATAGTTCCGAAAGTCGGTGATAGTGAGCATCGCCTGGTCAAGCTGGCGAAACCGCAGGTGCATTGCAATGGCCATGCCCTCGGTCCAGAGCGCTTGGATTTTCAGGGGCGCATCGGTTCGAGCTATCAAGCGATAGACCTGCGTCGTAGCGACCTTCATGTAGCCAGGCAACCAGGTTCTCGCTCGTGACCTCATGGTACGTGATGGTGATTTCTGACTCTTCTGCACGTTGCAGCGCGAGCAATGCCGAAAGATGTGGTGACGGCAGGCCAGGCGCTATGGCCAGCCGGAAAACGGGGAAGTGGCTGGGGCGTCGCGCATAAGAACCCCCGAGAAGCGATCGGGTCAAAAAGGCGAGTCCACATGACAGCCAAATGAGTCAAATTCAATGTGGTTAAGTTTGATTTTTTGCTTGACGCTTCTGGTGATGCAGAAGCGCAGCGTCCAACGGGGTCGTCCCCGTGGCACAACCACCTATGAATCCGGAGCCAGCCTTGGCTTTCGGGTGGGCTGTGAGCGCGGCTCGCATGGCTCAGGACGAGTTTGCGTCCATGGTCGGAATTTCGCGGTCCCACATGGGCAAGATCGAACGCGGCGAGCATGCGCCCATACTGCCGCTATTCCTGAAAATCTCCGTCACGCTCAAGATAAGTGCAGCCGAGCTGATAGCGGCAACCGAACGCAACCTCTGTGCCGGAACTGAAAAGTGAGATTGTCCAGGCAGCAAAGCGCTTTCAGTGTTCCGAGTGTTCGCGCAGACGAACGATAAATCGCTCCAGCGCCTCCGACAAATCGTCGCTGTCGAGTCGCAGCAGATACGTCGTGATGACAGCCGAATCCACGGCCAAGGGGCGAATCACCACATCGGGGCGTTGGCTGACCGCGATTCTGGTTGCCGTCGTGAAGCCAATACCGTAGCCCGCCCCGACCAGGGTGAGCATCATATCCAGTGAAGAAACATGCTCGGCGACATCGGGCTCGCGTTCCAGCGGTCGCAGGAGCCGGGTCAGCTCACGGCAGTAGCCTTCACACACCTGCGGGTCGCGCAACACCAATGGATAGCTCCCGAGCGCATGCAACGGAACCTCCTTGTGCGACAGCAGCGGGTGCCTTGTGGGCACTGCAATAACCAGTGGGTCTCGCCAGATCGGTTCGGTAACGATGCCTTCACCCACGTCGGCAGCGTGTGCGAATCCGATCGAAAAATCGCCTGAACGCAATCCTCGTAACTGCTCGACCAGAGGCACCTCGCACAGACGTATCTCAATCTCTGGCTCTTCTTCCCGACAACGGGCAAGGAAAGCCGACAATCGAGGATCGATCGCGCCATCCGATACGGCAATGCGCAGGCTCCCTCGCGAGCCGGAGGCTACCGCCTTGACGTTCTCCCTGGCCTGCTCCAAGACGCTGAGCAGTCTGCGAACATCTTGCAAGAAGGTGACGCCCGCTGGCGTCATTACGGTTCCACGACGATTGCGATCAAAGAGCAAGACCCCCAACTCGTCCTCAAGCTCCTTGATGGCCCGCGACAGAGGCGGTTGCTCGATATGCAGGCGCTCCGCCGCACGCGTGAAATGCAATTCATCGGCCAGGGCGACAAAGTAGCGAAGGTGTCGCAATTCCATTGATCCTCTCCTGATTGATTGCAGTAGAAGCCATACGTATTCTTCTCCGTCGTTGGCGGACAGCGCCGCCGGGAAGGATCAGTGCATCAAGCCACGTTCGAATCGATCCAAAGCTACCGTGGGTCGGGTCGGCGGTCTCACTGCCCGTATTGCTCCTTGCTGACCTCTTCCATCCATTCCACCGACTTTCCATCAAGCGACTCAGCAATCGCGATACGGCTCATGCCCACGGTGGTGGGGCTAGCGCCGTGCCAGTGCTTAACCCCCGGCGGAATCCACACCACGTCGCCGGGACAAATCTCCTGGACGGAATCGCCCCACTTTTGCACTCGCCCCACGTCAGCGGTGACGATGAGCGTCCGGCCCAGCGGATGCGCATGCTCATTGCCGATAACTTATCCTGCCATAAGGTCGCTGGCGTTGCGCAGGCCATTACGGCCAGGGGCGTCAGCATCTGGTATCTGCCAGCGTACTGGCCTAATTTCAACCCGATTGAGAAGATGTTTGTCAGGCTTAAGGTCTTTTGCGCAAGGCAGGCAAGCGCACGGTCAATGAGCTTTGGGAGCACATTGGCGAGTTGCTCGAGCTGTTCTCGACACAAGAGTGTGCGAACTACTTCGCTTCGGTTGGCTATGTCAATAAATAAATCGAAAATGCTCTAAACCCACTCAAAGCACACCTGATGATCATGAGCAAACTGGGCAATTCAGGGAGCCTACGCCTTCCCAAAAAGACGCGCTACACCGGGTTAAGTGCGGGACCGACTACAACATCGACTGCTAAATAAGAAGCTGTGTAAACGCCCAATGGTTAACTTTTCTGAGGTGATTTCTCATCCATGGAGTATTCTAGTGTCCACTTGGCGATCAAAGTTATTGATTGGAAAATAAACCTCTTGAAATAAGTAATTATGCACACAGATAATCCCTCATGGAAACGATTGACATGAGGAAACTCACCCCTGAGGCGCGTCAGGAGCGACGCCGGCAGGTCATCAAGCTGCGCCGAGCGGGCTTGACGTACGAAGCCATCGCAGCGCCGATCTGGGCCTGTCGCGCACCGGGGTGTTCAACATCTGCAAGCGCTTTGATGCCGGTGGCGCCAAGGCCTTGGCCGACAAACCCTTTGGGCGCCCAGCAGGCGTGCTGCGTGCGCTGAGCCAAGAGCAAGAGCGCGAGATTCGCCGCTTGCTCATCGATCACACGCCCGATCAACTGAAGATGGACTTTGCCCTGTGGACACGCCAAGCCGTGCTGCTGCTGTTCGAGCAGCGCTGGGGCGTGCGCCTGACTGTTCAGGGCGCAGGCCTGTACCTGCGCCGCTGGGGCTTCACACCGCAAAAGCCCATCCAGCGCGCCTATGAGCAACAACCCGCGGCCGTCCAGCGCTGGCTCACACAGCACTACCCGAGCATTGAGCAAAGAGCCAAGGCCGAAGGTGCAGAAATTCACTGGGCCGATGAAACCGGTCTGCGCTCCGATGATGTGCGCGGACGCAGCTACGCCCCGAAGGGCCAAACACCCGAGGTTCAAGTCAGCCAGCGGCGCGAAAGCCTGTCCATCATCTCCAGCGTCACCAACCGGGGCAAGGTGCGCTTCAAAGTCTTCGAGGGCGCCATGACCGCGGCCATCCTGATTGACTTCATGAAGCGATTGGTGCAGGAGGCCAAGAAGGGCCACAGCGGCAAAGTGTTTTTGGTGCTGGACAACCTGAAGGTGCATCACGCAAAAGCAGTGAAGGCATGGCTGCAAGAGAACAAGCCACACATGCAGGTGTTCTATCTGCCCAGCTACAGCCCCGAGCTCAACCCTGATGAGATGCTCAATGCCAGCCTAAAAGCGGCCGTGACCACGAAGGCGCCCAACCGGCGCAAGGCTCAACTCAAGGCTGCGGCCATCGGCCATCTGCGCCACTTGCAGAAATCGCCTGCGAAGGTCAGGCAGTTCTTCCAGAAGGAATCGGTCAAATATGCCGCTTGATTTTGATTGTTCAAGTGGTTTGGTTTCGGATCAATATTTCTGTGTGCTGCGACGGGACGCAGGTCTCGCGGCTGCGTTCTCTTCAGGAGGACCTAGCCGTGCTTTCTGGAATACAGGTCCCCATATTGGATGCCCTTCCTCAGATGGGTGCAGTTTGAACTGAGGATTCACTTGAAGCGCGTCATAGAATGCTTGCTGACACGTACGTAAGTCTTCCGTGACGCAATGGCTAAAGGCCAAATATTTCAGAGCACGGACGCGAAGTTCAGGCCATGCCGCGGTGAGCTCCGGTGACTGAAATTTCTTGATGGCGGCAGTGTATTCGCCTTTATCGTACAGGTCCAACCCCTCAGCAAATATACGCTCAACAGCAGTGCTGTAGCGATTGACATCATTGCTGTCAATGCTACTGGCTCGCGACACAGCAGGTGGCGGTGGGGGCGCGGGAGGGGGTGGGGGCGGAGGTGGCGGTGTCTGACAAGCTGCCAATGTGACGAGAAGCCACGACGCCCCAAGCACTTTGGAGAAGTTGGACATAATGTGAATCCTTTGAGTTTTGTTGAAAGTGAGTTATTCAGTAAGATTGCTGGACAACCCACGTTTCTCCAGCTCTGAAGTTTCCTTCGATTAGAATGGGCGAGAACAGTGGATGATTGATGGATATTTCGCGCTCGCCCGGTCGGATCTTGAGTGTCTTGATCGGTGGTGTTACCACTTCTTTGCCATCGATCGAGACTCGCGCCCAAGGTTTGACACGAATGAGCAAAATTGCGTCTTTGGGGGCTTTTGCCTTGTGACCACTACGCTCATTGGCACTCGATACCATGGTGAGTGATACTCTCGCTGGCTCCACGGCATGTTCATTCGACGCGGCTGCAACACGCGTTATTGCCCGCTCAGCGGTTTGGCGCGTGTTGACGTTGGGGACGCAACGATGAACGAAATATCGTCGGGCTCTATCGAACGCCTGTTGCACACCTGGTATGTTTCTATAGGCTTGATTGATCTCAAACGACCCAGCGGTCAGCAATGCCAAACTGAAATTCGTTTCACATGCCTCTGAAGCACCGAGGCGACACATAAGCAAGGCCATCTGTCGATACGCAGATGCGCGTTCAATTGGATCCGATACACCCTCAGAAATCGCTTCTTGGAACAAGGTATAGGCAGCAGTATGCCTTCCTTGCTCTACGTAGACGATGCCTTGTCGAAGCTTCTGTCCCTCATTCGTGGACGGCTTTGCCGCAGAGATTTCCTTGGAGTCTGGGCATGCCACTGTTTCTAGCGTCGTTGACATTGCTGACGCTGTGAAAGGCGCGTACGCGGTTAATGCGATCGCCACGAGAAAGAGTGTTTTCATCATTCGACTCCAAAACGGTGGGACACAATGACTTCGCCTCGGTCAGGCACCTGGACCTGTTTCGTCACAGGTGCGAATTCTCCGTTGGTAATAACGATGGTATGCGATCCCGCAGGCAACTGAAGTCGGGTGAGTGGGGGGCTGATACCTCTAGGCTGGCCATTAACCGATATCTGACCCCACGGTCGAATGGAAAGACGCACCACGGCGTTGGTGCTTGCGCTTTGATCGCTTGAAGCCCTGGCCAATGGGGCACTGGCCGCAGGGTAATTTGCAGGGGGCGGGAGCGAGGCTGCGACCGACGAGGCTGGCGCTTCGTTCGACACCCGCAAGACTTCTGGCGTTTTGGAGGGCGCTCTCTCATCCGGCACAGTACCCTTCATGTTAGGGCGAATAGTGATCTGGGATGATGCTGTGACGGACGGTGCTATCGCTGGAGTTTGCGCCGCTTTCGACTTCATTTCGCGTGTCTGCATATCGGCGGGGGTGGGAGGTGGGACTGTGGATACAGGAGGTGCAGACGCTTGCATCGCTGCCTGCGGCACAAGTTCAGCTACAGGAGGGCGCGAAGCCGAAGATTCTCTTGCCAGTTTGACCGTAGCCGCAGGGGCAGAGGCTCTGGCGCTCAATTCTGGGGAGTTTGGCTCAGCGAACTTGTTTGCTGAAACAGAGGCTGGAGCAGAAACCCCTGAGACGGAGGCAAGTTCGGTGGCTGCGGGTTCAGCCGAGCGTGCCGTCGGAGGCGCAGGAGGCTGGGTCGCCTCAGTTCGCATTGCTACATTGCTCGGTGCTGCAGCATCTGGCGACGACGAATTGGTGTTAAACAGGCTGGAGAATGCCGCTACGGAAACAATCGCCACCACACCACCGCTTGCGACCATCCAAGCCCTGCGAGGACGGAAGGGCAGATCGACCGGCTCCAAGTGCGATGCCGTGGGGTCGACGGTCGGAAGGCGCGGTGAGCGTGCGAAGCCGTCCTGCGCAGCTTCTTGTCGGTGCAGCAGCAACTCGTCACCTGACATAGTCCGCGGGACCAGCGTCGGGGGAATAGGAAAAAGGCCGCTGAACTGGGAGTCGGACGTGTAGATCGGCAGATCAAGCGCACGTCGCAGTTCGCTGATGGAGCGAATGCGCTGGTCCGGGTGGACAGCCAGCGCAGCGTCCACCGCCGTGCGAAACGATGGCGAGATGGCCTCCAGTGCCGCGTCATCCTGCAAACATTGCATGGGATCCTTGACGAGACGCGCCACAGAAGCAACCGGGGGTTTGCCTCGCAGCAGAAAATAGATCACCGCTCCAACGCCGTAAACGTCTGTCCAAGGCCCTTGCTGAAGACTTGCGTCATCAGCGTATTGCTCAATGGGTGCAAAACCTGGCTTCAGAATGACGGTAAGGGCTTGCGTCATGTCGCCGATCACCTGTCTCGCTGCTCCAAAATCAAGGAGCACCGGAGCACCGTTTTGCAAGATCAGGATATTGTCGGGAGAGATGTCGCGGTGAAAGCAGCTCTGTGCGTGTAGCAGTTCCAGTGCATCAAGGATGGGCGTGAAGGCTGTTTTCAGCCATGCCTCGCTCCGAACCAATTCAGGCTCAGCCTGCGCGACCTGACGCAACGTCCGGCCAAAGCAATACTGCATGACCATGTACGCCGTGCCATGTTGCTCCCAGACCCGGTGGATGTGGATCAGCGCGGGGTGGTTGAATCGAGCCAATAACCTTGCTTCGTTGATGAAGCTTGCCAAGCCTGCCTTGAACGTATCCTCATGCCTCGGGGAGCGTGGGACAACACTGCCATCGGGCTGTCGCACCGCAATGGCTGAAGGCATATATTCCTTGATGGCTACCGTGCGATCAAGCGAATGGTCGATCGCCAAGTAGACCACGGAAAAGCCGCCTTCGCCAAGAACACCGGTAAGTTCAAACTCACCCAGCAACGTGGGAACCGGCAGGCTGGAAGCGGTTGCTCCCAATGCGGGTGCAGTGACCACGTTCGCAGCTTGCAGAGACGGTGAAGTAGGTGTTCCGGTCATGGGGGCGGTGTGCCACAAGGGGCTCTAGGTGGCGGTTTCTGGTGGTCAATTCGCCGGGCGGCCAAACAGCCACGACAGCAGGGCGCCGTCAAGGTGAGCGTTATATGTGAATGCCTTGAGACTTGCGTTGCCAGCACCGTTTGTCCACCAGAAGCTCATGGCATAGTCACTCTTCAGACTGGAGGCCACATCAGTCCATGGCAGTGTGGAAAAGCGATCATTGGGGAGAGTCGCGGCCTCACCGCCGGTCATATCGTCCTTGTGCAAAAGCACGCTAAGAATGTCGGAGTCGATTGCCTCAAGTGCAAGAGGTCCATGCGTGGTTGAAAATGCGTACCGCCAATCGTTGACCCCTTGTTGAATCAAGGAGACCAGCGTTTCCATGGGCCACTTGCGGCGTATGCCATTGAACAGCAGTATGCCAGTGTGAGAAAGCAGGGTGGGCGTCGCGTGGATGACATCGGCTAGCACCCTAGGAGGCAAGCTTCGCCGCACGGCAAAAGTCACGACAAAGGGGAACCTGCGGCCTACACGATCACAACTAGGGCTTATGCAGCCCACGACAATGTCGTGACTCAGCCCCCCGGGGGGCAATATGAAGTTCCAGAGGGGGGCTGCATCGAACAAGTTTTGCCACTGTTCGTTATAGCTAAGCCGGAACTGATGCATGCTGGCCTGAAGCCAAGTGTCCAGTGTGGTTCGTGCTTCTGAATTTGGGGAATGCCAGACGAAGTCACCCATGCTGGGCAGTTTGCCGCCGCAGGCCATAGCCGAAAGCACGGATGAGTCCGGACCAAGAGGGTTCATGACACTTCAGAACTGACTTGGGCAGGCGAACTCGTCAAGCTGTCTGAGTCTGAATGGATTTTGCACACTGTTCGCTGACACCTCAAAGGTAACTTTCTTGTCCTGAATCGTCGCAGTCGCCACGAACTTCTCTGGTGTTGGCCCAGCACTGACGGTGAGCTTGTCGAAGAACCGGTGGAGTGCCCATGGACCATCGGTTTTGAGGCCTGCATCGCCGAACGCAGGTCCATTGATCTGCAGTAGAACTTGATTGCGTCCACGAGGTCCTGGCCATGGAACCGATTGGGCCAACTGAGGCCCATGGCTGTATCTGACAATCGTTCCATCGACGTCCAGCGCCATGCTGGAAATGCCAGGGTCCATTTCGATGGGTTTTATCTCAAGACGCAATGAAGGAGTCTGACCGCCACCGCGGAAGAACACATCGCGAATCACCTGAGCACGCTGAAACGATCCCAGAGACCCACTGCCGCCAGCCCAAGAGCCGTCAATGTTCTTCTTGAAGGTCCAGTTGGATGTGTCGACAATTGATGCGAGATTCTTGTTGAAGAACTCATCCATCAAGCCACCTGGCGCAAACAACCGTGCGAAATCTTCCGGCACCACGTCGGCGCTTGCGCTTCGTCGCAGCGGATATCGTCCGGCAACTGCCCGCCTGCAGAAGTCACCTACTGTTGAGTTCATGTTCGCGCCGATTGAGGCGCGGACGAGAGTGGTAGTTTGTGCGCTACTCGACGCAGCGACGCGATCAATCATGCCACGGACCGGTTGGGGGAGTCGCGCCGCTTCGGCGCGAAGGCGAACCGCGGCTTCCTGCGAGGGAGGGGGGGTGCCTGATCGCAAAGCAGCATCAGTGGCTACTAATGTTCCGTAGTATTCATCCAACGTTTTGAGGGTGGCGTCAATCGGTGCCTGACCTTGTTGCAATCCAGGCGGACCAACGAGGCGCCGGAGTGGTTCAAAACGATCGTCGACGATGCGTTCAAGCTTGCGGTCTAGGGGAACAACCGCGGCAGAGACAGAACCGACCACCCGCTCTATGTCGTCTCTCGTGCTCTTGAGCCGTTGTTTGGCACGGTCGATCATCGTTTGCTCACCGCCGCGATTTTCTCGGAGCAATGTGGTTTCCTTGACGACGCCACGCAAAAACAGTGGTAGAGGCGAATCCGGTGCTGAGAGCACTCGAAGGCGCTGTATCGAAGATTGCAGGGAATCACTTGGTACCAATTGGACATCGTTCAGGTACCCATCCCAAGTTTCCGCGTAATCTCTTAGATAGGCCATCCGGACTTCGCGCACTAGCTTGCCCTGCGCTATCTCGTCAAGTTGTGTTTTCGACGTCTTCCCCGGCAAACCCATCACCCAGCCTTCGTCGTCACCCATTTCCATGGCGACCTTGCCCACTTCCTTATCGAAGACGTCCCAATAGCCTTGATAGGTGAAAAGCCCGATCACCCCACGGTTCAGCGGTAATCCGCTGCGCCGTACGAAGATGTTCGCCGCTTGCGGGCCCGCTACATCCATGAGGTTGAACTCGGGTAGGTCGACTCCTTCAAGCCGCCCTTTGAGCCTTGAATACACGCGTTGCGCTGGCGTCAAAGTGGCCAGCCTAGCACGTGTGCTCGCGATCAACTGCTCGCTGGCTGGAAAGGGCGAGGCCACAACACGGTCCTTGCTGAACAGCACGGCTAAGTGCTTATCCACGTGCTCGAGCGTCGCTGTATCAGCGTCAGGCAGCAAGTGCCGGCGCACATCCAAGCTGACCCAACGACGAAGATGCTCAGGGTCGTAGTGCTCAGCATTGTTCACCATCAGGTAAGCCTTGAGCGCCTCGTAAAGGTATTCGAGGTTGTCTACAGGCGGCTGCCGCAACTGAGCTTCCAAGCGACGGACTACCAGCGGCAACAACCCATCCTTGAGTAGATGTTCGTACGCAACCTCAGACGCGACCCCCACTTTCGAGCCCTGATAGAGCCCATATCTATAGGAAAGAATGGGGTTCTCTCGCGGAAACTGCGCAGTGTTACCCAAATGCTCTGTTTGGCCTAATAGAGCTACCAACGACGACAAGTCCTCAGAGTTGAGCGAATAGTTGCTTACCGACGTTGCCAGCGCCTCTGTATCGACTCCAACTTGCGCCAAGTAATCCTTATTGTTTTGATAGCTGATCAACCAAGCGGCAATGGCTCCAAGAAGAAGCAGCATCGAAGCCGTGTAACCCGCGAAGGTGAGCCATTTAACGCGCTGCTCCCAACGGATATTGCGCCCGGCAAGATGCGACTCGCGAAAGATCAGCCGAACGAACATGTCGTGGAGAAAATAACTTTTCCCCGCAGTGCGCCCAACGCTATTGTCGATGCCTCTGGTTTGCGAGAAGCTGCGCCGCAACGTGTTGAGAATGCGATCAAACGGCGTGCCCTCCTGGGTTCCGCTCGACAGATAGACGCCTCGAAGCAGCGGACGACGAACCTGCTTGGATTCCGGAAAGATGGCCTCAATAGCTTCCCGCAGCAGGCTTTGCAGTCCAGCCAACTGCTGTGGAAGGCTGTACACGGCTCCCAACCGGCGGAGTTCAACCTCCCGGGCCAATTGCCCATCCTGTAGATGGAACAGGCGTTGCTCTAGCAGTCGCCACTCTTGATCGAAACGCTCAACGATACCGAGCGACTTGTCCTTATAGGGGAACGTGAAACCCCAGACCTGCTTGCGCTGTTCTGCACTGTAGTCGGAGAAGAACTCGTTGAATCCTGCAAGCAGATCAGCCTTGGTGACCCAAAGATAGACGGGGATCTCGATACTGAAACTGTCTTGCAGTTCGACGAGCCGGGCTCTCAGAGCACTGAAATGGGCGTCACGTTCTTCGCGGCTGAAGCCGAGCAGATCGGAGATGCTCAGTGTTAGCATGATCCCGTTGATAGGCTGACGCGGACGATAATGTTTCAATAGGCCAAGGAAGCCCTCCCATTCGGCTTTGTCCAATTCAATGTGGCTGTCCTGGGTGGTGTACCGCCCCGCCGTGTCTAGCAGTACGGCTTCATCCGTAATCCACCAGTCACAGTTTCTGGTACCACCAACGCCTTTCAGGGACGCTTTCCCCAGCTGATCCTCCAGAGGAAAATTCAGTCCGGAGTTAATGAGGGCAGTGGTTTTTCCTGAACCCGGAGCCCCCACAACGATGTACCAAGGGAGCTCATAGATGTAGCGGCCTGAAAGCCGGTTCAGCCCACCTTGCGAAACCCTGAGGGTCTTGATGCTGGCAAGTGCTTCGGCAAAGCGGTCCTGCAGAGCTTTCACCTCGGCTGAGCCCAGAGTGTCGCTCTCTGTTTCCGCTGGGCGCTTGACCTTGGCCAGTTGTTCCATCAGCTTTGCGTTGATATTCTTGCGACGCCATAAGCGAACGATTAGCCAGAACAGGAACAGCCCAAGAATGAACGCGATGGAAGTCAGTCGCACACGATCTGTTTCGAGCGGGCGGTAGTCAGCGAACGCGAAAAGTGGTCCCGCGAACCAAATAAACCCGCAGAGAGCCAGCACGCCCGTAAACACGAGCATGGATCGGCTAAAAAGAAACTGGAAAAGTCTACGTATCAGGTACATGACGTGTCACTGACCCCCTTGAGGGTTCGGTGCAGCAAGCAGAACGATTTCAACGCGCCTGTTGCGCGCACGATTCTCCGGAGTGTCATTGGGCGCCACGGGATCAGACTCACCCAGTCCTTGCGCGCGAATCCGGGATGGCTCGTTGACAGTGCGGCCCAAAATAGCTTTGACATGTTCAGCGCGGTCGCGCGAGAGGTGGAAGTTCGATGGATATTGGGCAGTCCGTATGGGAACGTTATCCGTGTAGCCGGTGACCACCACGCTACCTTTCACAGTGTTCAGAGCCTCGGCGATGCGCGTTAGTGTGGGAATGTAGCGTTCCAGTACAACCCCCGAACCGGAGGCAAACAAGCCGTCTCCTCGCAAGATGACTACGCTCTGGTCGGGTTCGTCGCGCACGGTGACCAAGCCCTCACGCACCTCGGGTTCGAGAAAACGAGCAAACCTAGCTGGTCCTGCCTTCGGCGGCACTGCTTTGGCGAGCCGAACGCCGCCTATCTCAGCAAAGAGCCGATCAGAATAGCTGGCAAGCGAGAACGCAAACCAAAGGTAAATTAAGATGCCTGCTAGCAGTGCGGCGCAAGCCACCACCCACGCTGGAAGCAGGCGCCAGCCACGTTTGCCAGGGTCAGTCTCTCCAAGCCAATTGGGTGACAGGACTTCATGGTGGTCTGGCTTTGAGTCGCGCAGGATGTGCCACAGTCGCTGCCTAAGCGTTTCTAACTGGGCGCGGCCGTTGTCGACTATCCGGAATCGTCCTTCAAACCCGAGGCATAAGCAGTAGTACATCAGGGCTAGCAAATCCCGATGCTGCTGGGGGTTCTGCGCCAACTTGGAGAGCAGTTGAAAGAATTTCTCCCCTCCCCAAGTCTCGTTGTGGAAAGTAACCAGGAGGCTGTGCCTTGACCAAACGCCGGAACTGCCCCAAGGCGTTTGGGCCGCAGTTTCATCCAACAGAGTACAGAGGCAATAGCGTGCACCAATGATGGTGTCGGAGGGAACTCCGCGCTGCTGCGCTGCTTTCTCGAACCCTTTGATCTTGTCAATCAAGTACTGACGCAGACGTCCCGGATCGTCGAGTTGAAGCAAGTTACGGATCTGTGGAACCAGGTTGAGAACCGGGTTGGCGGCGGCAACCAGTAGATTCGCCCCGCTGACGACGTCAGGGAGGTCTGGGCTCGGACCACCTTCGTTCCTTAGAGGCAGGCCACCCCCCGCAAGCACAGCGCCTTGCGCTGGAATTTCGTGTGGCATGGTCATGGGTCAGAACCTGGCGTTCAATTGCGAATGGCCCAGCACTCGAGCCGAAGCCCTGGGAAGTCGCCTGCAAGATGAAGAGCCATGCCGCCTGAGCGCTCCAGTTGTCCCCACAGGTCGTTGTTAGTGTCCAGTTCGAAGTAGTTGTAGTTGGCGTGGTAAGGAAGCTGGCGTGGCGCGATCGGCATAGGGTGGACACGTACACCAGGTAAATGCAGGTTTACGAGGTCGCGAATTTTCTCTACAGGCCCGATCTTCACCTGAGTCGGAAACCGGGTTCGCACCACATCAGCCGGCAACTCAGCAAAGACGGCAAGGACAAACGTGGCATTGCGAAGCAGCGTGCTATCCGGAATGACGCCAACCCGCACGCCATATTGCCGTTCATGCAACTCGATCGCTATGGCATTCTGCTCCAGCACCATTGACAGTGACCGCCGAATGTCTGCGACGACCGCCTCGTAGCTGACGCGCAAATCATCGTGGTCGTACATGGGGTACTCAATTGGGCGACGCGTATCACGCGTAAACGAAGACAGCTCGCCGGCTAGTTCGAGCAGGCGACCATAGATTCGCTCGGGATGGAACGCTCGATGCTGGCGGAAGTGCTCTAGCAAGGGCTGCCAGCGGTTGATGATGTTGAGCATCATGAAATCCCCCACCTCGGAGATGCCGCCGCGGCCGGGCTCAGTCACACGCGCGGCAAGTGCTTCCCCGCGCTGTTGCAGCAATCCTGCGATGTCGTCAACCATGGCCTGAAGACTATCGCTCTGTCCATAGCTGATGGAAGGAGGGATGTGGCGCGCATCAAGTACAACTGTGCCATCGCTTCGACGTTCGAGAACGTCTGTTACCGCAATACGAAGCCAGCCGTCGGTCAATTCATGTTCGGCTATCAACTTTGCGCGCATCTGGGCCAACTGTGCTGGCGCGGGCTCTCCCCCATCGGAGTTGCAGTCGACCAACTCGACATCGGTCACGCCATAGCGTGCCAGCAACTCCTGACTTTGAAACTCCACCTCGACGGTTCCTCGACGTCGCATCGGGAGCGCGAGATACACTCGTGTTCCCTTAAAGGACGCAGGGATCTCCAGGGGCTCTGGAAGGGCATCGGTTCCAGGCAAACTGAACGGCGTTCCATCCGGAAACACGCCTACGGCTCTTGTCAGTGAGAGCTTGCCCAGTGCCAATGCTTCCACATCAATGCCCAGCTCACGAAACCCCCAGAAATAGGGTTCGCAGCTCATTGTCCGCGCGTGTGCAAAGAACTCTAGATATCGTTCCTGCTGCTGAAAGTGCTGCGGCCGAAGAAACATGCCTTCTGCCCATACAACTTTTCGAGTGTCCATCACCTGGCTCCGGGCAGCGAAATGGAAGGTATTGGCAGGCTGAGCGGGGCTGACCTGATTTGAGGGAGGCCGCCGCTGCCTGGGACAGGGATCGGGACTTCCGCTCCTGTTGCCTCCGCAGTTACGCCTTGCGTACCCACACGGACAGTCACTACTGCCGTTTCAAAGCTGGGCGAAAACAAAGCGAAACGTCCAACCTCCTTGGCTTGAGGCAGCGGCACCACCGCACGCCACGCACTCTTTTCCACAGAGCGGAAGGCCACGAATACGCCTAACATGCGCGCGTCAGACTTCGCTTTTCGGGCAAGAGTCATCGTCTGACCCGGTTGAAGCACCAACTGCTCCTTGGCGACAACGTCGCTGCCAAGCGCTTGCTCACCCTTCTCGAATAGCGTATAGAAATCAATTGATTCGAAGCTGGAAGAATTTTTCAGTTCGAACAAACTGACTTGCACTGGGGTCGCACGACCTTGCCGATCCAAATTGATCGAAGTGTCGGCAGAAATCATGACCGTATACGGTGCTGGAAGCATGGGCCTTGGGCCTGCACAGCCTCCAAGAGCGACAAGTGCGCTGACCGCGTACAGAGCTTTAACGGGGGGGAAAATTCGACTGGGCATTAGGATCGTCCCGGCACCAGCACCACCACGCGCGGTGCAAAATCCGGCGGCACGGTGTCCTAGTGTGTGCTTGAGTAAGGATTTTTCTATCATAGCAACGCAAACTGGATAGCATGACAACTTCAGAGGATAGGCATGGAAGAGTTCAGCGTGGGCGTGGACTGGCAAGCGCCCATTTCAGAAGAGTCGCCCTCCGGGGACGACCTTGAATACTCCCAAGAGTTTGCGGAGTTGGAGGCGGCCGCGACACAGACTCCTGAACAGGAGTTCGGGGATGTGCTGATTCCCGCCAAGGCGCCTGAGTGGCAACGCGTGCTGGAGCTCGCCACCGCTCTTTCGAAACGATCTCACGACTTGCGTGTGCTGCTACTGTTGGCCCGGGCAGCTACTCGCCTTCGTGGAGGGGAAGGGCTGGCCTATGTCTTGGGCGTAACCGAGGGGCTGCTCAGGGAAAAGTGGTCGACAGTGCATCCGCAGACAATCGTCGATGGTGTGGATGATCCCCACGTGCGCTATGGCGTACTGTGCGAGTTTGCGGCTCCAGATGGACTTGTTGCTGACCTTAGACAGGCCACGGGCCTGCAATCTGCGCTTGGTGTTCTCTCAGTACGTGACTTGGAACGATTGGTCGAGCAAGGGGCAGTAGAAGTGAACGGCATCTCGATTACGAGGAGCCAAGTCGACGAAATGGTTAGGGACATGCTCCTACTCAATCAGAATCCCTCTCAATGGGTTGATTCTGTGTTGAAGAGTCTTGGGGGCATGCAAGAGATCCTTGAAAAGCGTTTAGGCGGCGAATTGGTCCCTGATTGGAGCGCGTTGCGTAGACCCTTGGAGCGTGCGCGGGGTGTACTCCAAGGCGAATCCGGCCGTCAACTGATTGGATCGGGGATGCCGCCCAGTGCGATCACTGAGGGGCCAGGCCACCAGGTTGCAGGGGCTGCAATGCCTTGGCTGGACTCTATTGCCTCTCGTGCAGACGTGATAAAAGCGATGGATGCGATATGTACCTACTTGGAGCATCATGAGCCGACCAATCCGGCACCGTTGCTGGTTCGCAGGGCGAAGCGCCTGATGGGCATGAGCTTTGTAGAGATCGTCCAAGATATGTCGCCGGACGGCATCAACCAAGTCATGTTCATCGCTGGCCAAGACCAAAATGGATCACAATGAGGCGAGGATGCAGGTTGTTTTTGGGAAGCTGTGTTGTGTCAGGAAAGCCATGCATGCTGGTACGACAAGATGCTAGTAAGCAAATAAATGTACACTGGGTCAAGTTAGGGTAGCGCCGTGCCCGGCGCTGGTTGGGGTACTTGGCGGTAGTCGATTTGCATAGTCAGGAGCGAGTGTTATGACCACGTCTTTGAATATTAAGCAGCGGATCGCTGCGCGAGGTAGAAGCGGACAGAAGTTCATTGCAAGGAACCGTGCTCCGCGTGTCCAGATCGAGTACGACGTCGAGGTGTACGGGTCGGAAAAAAAGGTTCAATTACCCTTCGTGATGGGGGTGATGGCAGATCTATCCGGAAAGCCCGCCGAGGATTTGCCAGCGATAAATGATCGAAAATTTCTTGATATAGATGTCGACAATTTTGATAGTCGGATGAAGGCAATAAAACCCAGGGTTTCGTTTCAGGTGCCAAATACCTTGACAGGCGATGGGAAATTGGCTGTCGACATGACCTTCGAGAGCATGGACGATTTCAGTCCTGATGCGGTAGCCAGAAAAGTCGACGCATTGAAGAAGCTACTAGACGCCCGGACAGAATTGCACAATCTTCTTTCCTATATGGACGGCAAGGCCGGTGCTGAAGGGTTGATCGCAAAGGTGCTCAATGATCCGGCTTTAATGAAGGCCCTTACTTCGGCGCCAAAAACTGAAGACTCAAGCAGTTAACCAATGTTTGGCGAGCGGCAGCACGCTCTAGTCGGTTTTTTGTGAATGGCATCAATCAATATGGCGAACCAGGTAACCTCAAGAAAAGAAGCTTCCACTCAAGTGTTGGAGCGGGACGACTTCTCTGCTCTGCTCAATAAGGAGTTCAAGCCAAAAACCGACCAAGCGCGTGAAGCAGTTGTGGCTGCTGTTCGTACGCTGGCGGAGCAGGCGCTCGTCAACACCAATGTGGTGTCAAGCGACGCTTATCATACGGTTGAAGCTTTGATTGCAGAGCTGGATAGAAAACTGTCTGAGCAGGTCAACCTCATTATTCATCATGAGGAGTTTCAGCAGTTGGAGGGGTCTTGGCGAGGACTTGCTTACCTCGTCAACAACACGGAAACCGACGAAACACTCAAGATTCGTTTTCTGAATATCAACAAAAAAGAATTGGGTCGTACGCTGCAGCGCCACAAGGGGGTTTTGTGGGACCAAAGCCCAATTTTTAAGAAAGTTTATGAGGCGGAGTATGGTCAATTTGGCGGCGAGCCGTTCGGGTGTATTGTTGGCGATTATTATTTCGATCATAATCCCCAGGACGTTGCATTGCTGGGTGAAATGGCGAAGATTTCAGCATCTGCACACTGTCCGTTCATTGCAGGCGCGAATTCGTCGCTGATGCAAATGGACTCCTGGCAGGAGTTGGCCAATCCCCGCGATCTGACCAAAATATTTACGAATACTGAGTACATCAAGTGGCGAAGCCTGCGTGATTCTGATGATGCGAGGTATTTGGGTTTGGCAATGCCGCGCTTTCTTGCGCGCCTTCCCTATAGCACAAAAGAAAATCCGGTTGACGGCTTCGATTTTGAAGAGGATGTTTCCGGGACCGATCACTCTCGGTACTGCTGGGCTAACTCTGCATATGCCATGGCGACCAACATCAATCGGTCGTTCAAGTACTATGGCTGGTGTACCTCGATCCGCGGCGTTGAGTCGGGTGGCATTGTTGAGGATCTGCCAGTACATACATTCCCGAGCGACGATGGGGGTGTAGACATCAAGTGTCCAACCGAGATAGCCATCAGCGATCGGAGAGAGGCAGAACTGGCCAAGAACGGCCTGATGCCGTTGCTCTATCGCAAGAACAGCGACGTGGCAGCGTTCATCGGTGCGCAGTCTTTGCAGAAGCCTGCTGAATACTATGACGCTGACGCGACCGCCAACGCCAACTTGTCTGCGCGGTTGCCGTACTTGTTCGCGTGCTGTCGGTTTGCGCACTATCTGAAGTGCATCGTGCGCGACAAGATCGGCTCGTTCAAGGAGCGGGACGATGTGGAGCGCTGGCTGAACAATTGGATCATGAATTATGTTGATGGCGATCCTGCCAACTCGACAGAGGCAGTGAAGGCCATGAAGCCCTTGGCTGCTGCCGAAGTGGTCGTGGAAGAAGTCGAGGAGAATCCCGGCTACTACACCGCGAAGTTCTTCCTTCGTCCGCACTACCAGTTGGAAGGGCTGACCGTATCGTTGCGTCTTGTATCGAAGCTTCCGTCAATCAAGGAAGCAAAAGCTTGAGTTTCCTTGCTTAATTTTTTCAAAGGAGAGAGAAAATGGCTGTTTCGCGTTTGAACAACCCCATCGCCAATGTGGCACCCGAGCAGCGCTTGGGCGGTGTTGTCGATATCTACTGCAAGGTGGATGGTGTGGAGGGTGAAGCCGAGGATGCAAAGCACAAGGGCTGGATCCACGTTGAAGCCGTCGCTGGTGGTGTAGCCAATGCGGGGGCTTTTGCCTATGGCGGCGGTGGTGGCTCTGGTAAGGCACAGTGGCAGGATCTGACGATCCGCGCCAAATTCGATAAGTGCTTTGCCACCTTGATGCAGAAGTGCGCCGCTGGTGAGCACATCGGCAAGGTCGAAATTTCTGCCTGTAAAGCCGGTGGCGAGCAGCAGGAATTCATGAACATCAAGATGGAAGACGTCATCATCTCGTCGTTGAATCTTTCAGGTGCCGAGTCCACAGAGCCCATGTTCGATTGCGGTTTCAACTTTGCCAAAATCACGGTTCAGGGCAAGTCGCAGACGTCGAAGGGTTCGATGGGTGGTGCGACCGTTGCAGGTTGGGACGTCAAGCAGAACAAGAAGATCTGATTCACTTCTTGTTGTGTTCGCGAGAGGGGCGAAGGCCCCTCTTTCCGTTTCTTGATCAATCGTTGGTTTCATGCAATCGACCTCACTGCCCTCTTCGCTGGATGCTGAGATTGCGTCCATTCAGCAAAAGATTCGCTCATTTCCCACCGAGCCGAGTTGGCGCATGGGGTTGTTCCAGCGCTATTGCCAAGCCGCACGGTGGCAGAAGGCTCTTGAGCAGTTGCAGGCGTACGCGCGCATGCATCCTGCGGGAGAGCCCTTTGCCTATGCTTACCGTGTGGCACTCCAGCAGGAACAGGTAAGGGAAAAGGTCTTCCGCGGCGAGATGCTTGCTCCACTGACATCCGATGCACCGGAGTGGCTGCACGTGTTCGCCGGTGCTCTCGCGGGTCAGTCGCAGCCAGGTCTTGCGCCAAACGAGTTGAAAGAGCAGGCACTTCAGCTCGCGCCAGAATCTGCAGGCATCATGGACGAGCAGCCTTTCGAATGGATCGCCGATGCAGACGCGCGCTTGGGCCCCGTGTGCGAGGTGATCCTGGACGGGCAATACCAATGGCTGGCCTTCGAGCAAATCGAGTCCATCCGCATCATCGAACCCAGCAGTGCATGTGATCTTGTTTGGGTTTCCGCTGGCGTCAAACTCTGGGAGGCAGAATCCAAACCCGCCTTGATACCCGCGCGTTACCCCGTGCTGGACGAATGCTCTGATGAGCACTTGCGGTCTGTCTTGACCAGCTGGGAAGAGCTGGACGAAGGCAACTGGATTGGCCGTGGGGTGAAAATACTCACGACCGATACCAAAGAGAAATCGATACTCGACATTCGGCGTATCGAGTTCAAGCGCGATCAATAGCAGCATGGCTTCGGACTCGGCCAATCATGACCTGCGCACCTGGGCAAGAGACAGGCTACAGCCAACTCTGCTCGACAGGCTCACCGATCACAACCCGTCTCGCGGCAAAGATATGCCGAATGAGCTGGTGATCTCACGCAAGCAGCTCAGACAGATCATCATGCGCGATCTGGCGTGGCTGCTCAACGCCACGCGCATGGAGTCGGAGGTCGACTTCGCCCATCACCCTTACGCGCGTCTCTCAACCGTCAACTTCGGGTTGCCCGCGTTCTCCGGGCGCAGGGCCACTGATGTGAAGCTCGACGAGCTTCAAAACGAGTTGAAGCAAGCCATTGTCCAGTTTGAGCCGCGAATCGTGCCAAACACGCTGCAAGTGCTCGGCATGACGATGGAAGATGCCGTCGGTGCTGCCCACAACCTGATTGTGTTCGAGATCCGCGGCCAGATCTGGTCGACCCCCTACCCGATAGAGATGCTCCTCAAGTCCAGCATCGACCTGGAAACCGGGGCGGTCACACTGCAGGATCAGTTGGGAGACTATTGATGGATCCGCGACTGCTTGACTACTACAACCGCGAGCTCGCTTACTTGCGCGAGCTGGGCGCGGAATTCTCCCAGCAGCACCCCAAGATTGCCGGCCGGTTGGGAATGAGCGGGATTGAGGTGGCCGATCCCTATGTGGAGCGTCTGCTCGAGGGGTTTGCTTTCCTGGCCGGTCGCATCCACCTCAAGATGGATGCAGAGTTCCCTCGCTTCTCGCAGCGATTGCTTGAACTCGTCTACCCGCATTACCTTCGTCCCACGCCCGCCATTGGCGTGGCGCGGCTCACTCCCAGCCTGACGGAGGGAGGGGTGACCGCGGCATTCCAGATTCCGCGCCACACCTTGCTTCGCGCGCCCATTGCGCCCGGGCAGGTTACGGCCTGCGAGTTCAGGACCTGCCACGATGTAGAACTGCTGCCCCTCGATCTGGTGGACGCCAGTATCGAAGGGCCCGCAGCACCGCTCCCGGTCGTCAGCATATCCGCCAGCAAGGCGGTTCGTAGCAGCCTAAAGTTGCAATTCCAGACCCGTAATGGACTGGAGGTGCGCAGCTTGGGTGCGCGCCGGATCAGCCTCTACATTGGCGGCCCGGCAGACAGGGCATCGCACTTGCTTGAGCTGATCGGTGGGCGTCAGCTCGGCTGCATCATCAGTTGGGAAGCCAAGGGCAAGCAGCAGGCTCGCTGGCTTGCGCCCTCTGCCATCACCTGCGATGGCTACGCCGAAAACGAAGCCATTCTTCCTTACGACAACCGCTCTTTCAGTGGATACCGGCTTCTGCACGAATACTTCGCGTGCCCTGACCGCTTCAGATTTTTTTCCGTCAACGGGCTAGAGGACGCATTTCAGGCGATGGGCGAGAGCCAATTCACCATCACCGTCCTCTTCGAGCAACCAGCGCCTTCGCTTGAAAAGCTTGTCACCAAGGAAGACTTTCACCTGCACTGCACCCCGATCGTCAACCTTTTCCCCAAGCGCGGTGATCGCATCGACGTTTCGCTCGCCAACTACGAGCACCACCTGGTGGCCGACCGGACTCGCCCCCTCGACTATGAGGTGCACACGATCTCTCTGCTGCACGGCTTCACCTCGTCCAACACCGAAGAGCAAGTGTTCCGCCCGTTACTCGAGACGCTTGGCCGCCACCCCGGGGCACGCCAAGAAGGCTTCTTCACCGTGCGGCGAGAGCCCCGTCGGCTGTCGGAGTCTGCCAAGCGGTCGGGCGCTCGGTCGGGCTACATTGGCAGCGAAGTCTTCGTCCAGCTCGTCGACCAGAACGATGCCCCTTACAGCCACCACATCGAGCGCATCGCGCCCGACATGCTGTGCACCAACCGCGACTTGGCTTTGCTTGTTTCCACAGGAGGCACGCAAGACCTGCAACTTGCCGTATCAGCCCCCGTCAGCGCCATCACCATTCTCGGCGGACTCACCTCGCCCGTACCCGCCGTGGCAGAGCGCGACATCACCTGGCGGCTCATCTCCCACTTGCACCTCAACTACCTCACCCTCACCGACCTCAATCCCAGCGAAGGCGCGCAGGCCATGCGTGATTTGCTCAACCTCTACAGCCCTCTGGGTCGCAAGGGAATCGAAGGCCAGGCCGAGGCGGTGCGATCGCTGCGTGTGGAGCCAGCCGTCTACCGACTGCCGCATCCTGGCCCCATCGTTTTTGGCCGCGGCGTCAGCATTGAGGCTACCGTCGACCTCTCAGCCTTCGCGGGCCACAGCCCCTGGCTGCTAGGGGCTGTGCTCGAACAGTTCATGACCCGACACGTCAGCATCAATTCGGCCACGCAGTTCAAGCTTGCCACGCAACAGGGTGGTCGGTTTGCGAGCTGGCCCGTTCGCCAAGGCAACAGGCCCACTGCCTGACGCGATTCAGCCCGCGCCGTGAACATCCGCCTACCTGCCCAGCAAGGCATCGACGCTGCCGTCGATGTCCTGCGTCATGTGCCAGAAGCCATCGACCTTTTCGCCTTACTGCGATTTGTCGAAGCCACTGCTCCTGGGCGTCCCCGGCTTGGCTACACCCAGACCCCCCGCGACGACGCCGTCCGCCTGGGTCAATACCCGTCCAGCAGCTTCGCGCCCACCGCCGTCATCAGTATCGAGCCCCGCGGTCGCAAGGCCGCGCCCATGGTGCGCGTGCTCAGCATTGGTCTTTTCGGCCCCAACGGCCCACTGCCGCTGCACATCACCGAATATGTCCGCGACCGCATCCGCAACCAGAACGATCCCACCCTGGTTGCGTTCGCCGACATCTTTCACCACCGCTTCCTCAGCCTGTTCTACCGTGCCTGGGCCGACGCGCAACCCACCGTGCAGATGGACAGGCCCGGCCACAACCGGTTCATCACGCACCTTGGCTCTCTCACCGGTCAGGGCATGGCCTCTACGCGTGCGCGCGACACCGTTGAAGATACCGCCAAGCTATTCGTTAGCGGCCACCTCGTCCGCCTTACTCGCAACCCCGAGGGCCTGTGTCAGATCCTTGCGCATTACTTCCAGGTTCCGGTGCGTCTGCTTGAATACATCCGTAGCTGGATCGAAATACCCACCGAGCAGCGCACACGCCTTAGCGGCGCAACCCTCGCTAACCAGTTGGGCGTTGGCGCCGTCGCCGGCGCGCACGTACCTGACGTGCAATCACGCTTTCGCCTCAAGCTGGGTCCTATGAACTTGACCAGTTATGAGCAGTTTTTACCCATCGCACGCGACAACCGACGTCTGCGCGACTGGGTGCGTCAATACATCGGCGTCGAGTTTCGGTGGGACATCAACCTGCTACTGCGTGCCGACGAAGTACCCGTCACCCGACTCGGTGGCTCAACGCGCTTGGGTTGGACAACTTGGCTTGGTGACAGAAAGGGCGATGCACCTGCAGGAGATTTGCGATTGGATCCGGAAAAAGATGGGGTCCGATTTCACCTAAAACCAAGCTAGCAGCGCCCCAAATTCACATCAAACTCCGCATCGAAGTACTGCCCCTGGAACCTGAGGTTTTGCTCCACCTCATTGAGCGTGCGCCGCTGCTGGCGCTGCAGCGCCTTCAGGTCCCTGGGCCCGCCGGGCCAGAAGCGGTTCAGATCATGCGGGTCAGCATCGTCCGTGCCCGTGGCGCTCACTTGCAGTGCAGTGGTTCTGCCCCACACCTTGTAATCCACCGCCCAGACGATGTCGCCCTGCTCGTTGGTCAGCTCCTGCGGCGCGCCAATCTGGTCGCAGTGGTAGTAGTAGATGTTGAAGTCCTTGGCCTTGGCCTTCTCCTTGGCTTCTTGATCTACTGCTTCAGTTTCTGCTTCACTTTCAATAGCTGCTGGCACTTGATGCACTAGCGCTGGCGCCTCATTTTGTTCTGAGCCTGCTTGGCCCCTGAAGCGCTGGGCCAGTTGCCTGGGGCTGGGCGCCTGGCTTGGCGGCTTTTGTACGCTGGCCGCACTCTCGAGCTTGGCCAGGAGCACGAAGGAATCTGGCTCATACAGGTATTCGGTCTGCTTCGATCCCCTGATCTCCAGCGTGAGCAAGTCGCCATCCCAGCCAAAGCGCGTGCTGCCAAACTCGCCCGTCTTGTCAATGCGGCGGCCTAAAGCGTCGTAGCGGTAGTGGGTGGTTTGCGTGGTGGCTGCTGGCCGGCTGTGTTCTTGCGCCTGGCCCACGGCCTTGAGCGGCGGCCTGTCATGCCAGCGGGTGACGGTGATGCGCTGGAGCTGGTGCTCGGCGTTGTAGCTGAGCTGCTGCACCGTGTGCCAGCCGATCCGGCGCTCGGTGATGTTGCCATGCACGTCATAGGCAAAGCGCAGGTCTTCATACACGGCGATGCGGTTGCTGGGGGTGCCCGCCTGGCTGGCCCCGCCTGCGCTGATGGCCGCTGCGCCTGCTGGGGCACCGGCGTCAGCACCTGGCCCTATCTGCCCACGGTTGAGGTTGAGGATGTTGCCTGCGGGGTCGAAGGCGAAGGTTTCGGCGAAGGTTTGGGCAAAGGTTTGGGCACTGGGGGCGGCGGGCTGGCCAGTTGTGGGTTGGCCCGCCTGGCCCCGCACGGCGCTGAGGATGCGCCCCAGCGGGTCATAGCGGTACTGGCGCAGCCCCCGCAGGCTGTCGTGGGTTTGGCGCAGGTTGCCGGCCAGGTCGTAGGCAAACTGCCGGGCGATGCGCTGGCCGCCGGGCAGCGCAGGGGGGGTGGCTGGGGCGCGGGCAGCGTCTCACAGGGTTTGGCTGCGCTGCTGGGCCTGGGCGTGCAGGCGGCTGACTTTGTGCTGGGCCAGCCGGCCCATGGGGTCAAAGCCATAGTGGCTTTGCAGGCTGGCTTGGGTGCGGCTGGTTTCGCGGTGCAGCGCGTCGCGCTCGATGTCGCAGACCACATGCCCGTCGGCGCTGATCTGGTGCACGTGGCCTGCGCCGTAGCTGAGCCAGCGCAGCTGCCGCCCGCTGGGCAGGCGGCTGTGGGTGCGGTTGCCCAGCGCGTCGTAGCGGTGGCGCCAGATGAGCGGCTGGGGCTGGGGCTGGCCAGCGGCGGCCTGGGGCAGCAGGTGCTGCTGCACTTCTTCGGTGAGCTGGCTGAGCGCATCGTAGGCAAAGCCCACGCGGGCTGCGCCGTTGGCCGCCAGCGTCATGCGGCCCAGGCGGTCGTACTGGTAGTGGCTGGGCGGCTCGGTGTCGGTGAGGGTTTCGGGCTGATCGGGCTGCTTGCCTGGCGTGGCCAGCACATGGCGCTTGGTGGCCAGGCGCCCGAGCGCATCGCGCGTGAACAGGGTGCGTTTGGGCAGCGGGTCGCTGGGCTGCGGGCCGTAGGGGGTGTGCTGGCCCGGCGCTTCGGTCTGGCGCTCGTGCAGCTCGGTGAGCTCGCCAGCGGCGTTGTAGCGGTAGCGCTGGATGCGGCCGTCAAAGCCCACTTCTTCGATCAGGTTGTCTGCGGCGTCGTAGCAAAACTGGTAGGGCGCGTGGTTTTCGTTGTGCAGCACGATCAGGCGTGCGGCCGCGTCGTAGGCGTAGCGCAGGCTGTGGCCCAGCGCGTCGATGCGGGCGATGGGCTGGTCCAGTCCGTTGTAGTGGTAGCGCGTGGCCGCGCCCAGTGGGTCGGTGTAGTGGGTGAGGTTGCCGGCGGCGTCCCAGCCGTAGCGGTGCTGGGCGCCGTCGGGCTGGGTGAGCTGGCGCAGCTGGCCCAGCGCGTCGTGCTGGTAGACGCTGGCCTGGCCCAGCGCGTCAAGGGTTTGCCGCAGGTTGCCCAGCGCGTCCCAGGCGTAGTGGGTGGTCTGGCCCGAGCAGTCGGTGTAGGCCAGCAGTTGCCCGGCGCTGTCCCACTGAAGCTGCTTGGGTTTGCCCAGGGCGTCGGTGATGAGCAGCGGCAGCCCGCGTGCATCGACCTGGTAGGCGGTGGTGTGGCCCAGCGCGTCGGTGATTTGGCTGAGGTGGCCCCAGTCGTCGTAGCGGTA
>DAIMYI010000011.1:0-27642 GCA_036734565.1 Nanosynbacter sp.
CCAAAAACGCATGCGTCGCCGCCAGCAATTCATCAAACGCCTCCTGCCAATGCTCAGGATCGACGAAATATTCGATCTCCATCTGCTCAAATTCCCGAGAGCGAAAGACGAAGTCGCGCGGCGCAATTTCATTACGAAACGCCTTGCCCTGCTGAGCGATGCCAAACGGTAAGTTCGGGTAGAAACTATCGACGACGTTCTTGAAATTGGTGAAGATGCCTTGGGCGGTTTCTGGGCGGAGATAGGAAATCGACTGTGGATCGTAGGTAATCGCTTTCATGCCACTAGAGCCACGCTTACCATCGACGCCCCCCGTCAACTCATCAATCGCCAGCTCATTTTGCCCGCTGGCGCCGACAAATGTCTTGAACATCATATTAAACTGCCGCGGTTCGCTAAAATCACCTCGCGTACCACAGTTAGGACATTTAATCACTCTTAGCACATGTGACCATTCTTTCAGCCCAAAATCGCCGGCCTCTTCAAGGTCAATCTCACTTGGGCCAAGTTCCATGTCCAGTATTTTCTTAAACAACTCAGGCTCTTTTTCTTTGATCTCGTCATAAAAATTCGGCGCTGTGGCATGCTCGCGATACCATTGGATCTTCTCGGTGAGAGTCTCGTACTCGTCCAGCTTTGCCTGTTGATCTTTGAGTAGATGATCTTCACGAAAACGTGCCTTGCAGTGGTTACACTCCACCAGTGGGTCAGAAAACGTATCGACATGCCCACTGGCCTTCCAGACTTTCTGATTCATCAAAATCGCCGCATCCACGCCGTACATATCGTCACGCTCGTCAACAAACCGGCGCCACCACAAATTCATGATATTACGCTTCAGCTGCACACCCAGCGGGCCGTAATCCCACGTGCCACTCAAGCCACCATACACATCCGACCCCTGATAAATAAAGCCGCGGCGCTTACACAGGCTGATAATATCTTCCATTTTTGTAGTACTCACAATCTTCCCTTTCTCCGCGTTGGCAACGCGACGATTGTCATCATTATTGCTCCAGTATAGCACATTTGACATATCTTTAATTATCGTGGTACGCTTAAAAAATAAGAGCCGAGGGAAGCAGGTGATATGGGTGAAAAATACGTACAACGACATAATACTATTAGCGAGAGTCCAACCAATAACCCTGACTTGACCTTTCCTAAAGTATCCACGGGTGATCTCATTCAGCAATTGGAGATGCTCGTCAGTAACCCAGAACTCACCCCCGAACAAAAGCTGACTGAGTTTTGGCAGAGTTTTAATACTCTCACTGATTATCCACCAGATCTAGATAATCGTATTTACTGGCTAATGGACATCCAAAAGCTACTAATTGGCGCTAGTTATCTTGAAAAACTCCTTGAGACTAATACCGATAAAAGCATCATTGGAGACACCACGCCAGAAACGCTACGAGAGCGCGCTGCTGTCGCTTTCGAGCAGTATCGCACATCCTTTGATAGCATCGCTCCCGATAATACTCCTAGTTTGCCTTCCTCCCGGTTATTTGAGAGTGTATGGCGTGCAACAAAGAGCCAGCAGCCCAGCCCTACCGCACCTGAAATATGTATTGCACCAGCATTACGAGAGATAGTTAATGAAAAGGAAGCCAGTTCCTTGGCCAGGCTATGGCTCCAGAAATCATCACACCTCTCAGATATTCAGGCAGTTTTCGATTATGCCCATCAACAAATCGACAAAGAACAAAAAGTGGCGCTGCTGTCAGTCGTCGGCGAGCGTGTTGCCGAGATATTAGTTGACGCTAAAACAACCTTTTTCACCGGCTTTCTCAGGTTGCGAGCCGCCCAGATTGCGCACGACCTAGCCGAGCTTGGTCATTATAGCGAGGAGGAAAGTATCAACTGGCGAGCAGACGCTATCATGAAGCTATCAGAACTTGCCACTAGTCTCGAGAACGATACGCGATATAGCATCATGAAACCTGGTGTAGCGAAAAGCCTGTACGAAAAAGCGAAGTATTTTTATTCACTGTACAGCAATGAACAAGAAGCGTTAACCAGCAGCGCACCGCCTACCAGACTAGCAGACCACCTGGGTACGGTTGCCGTTAAACACACTACACCGCGGCATGCTGCCTAGCCACCAGCCAGCAGCTAGCGATGACCGGGCCGAGGCCACCGATGTGGGTGAGATTTTCCAGCGGCTTGGCTTGAATGAGGCGCAGCAGCTTGATGTGATCGGCCGTTAGGTCACCCTGCTCGCTTGGCCTTAGGGCTTTTTCGCTTGGATCGTACATGTATGATTTATCGCTCGTGAGCATCCGCCCGGCCACGTCGGTGCGTAGATTAAGCTCGTCACCCAGCAGCCCAGCGTACTGCATATAAAACCACGTCTCAATCAGTAGCCGATCAACCGCCGGCCGATCAAGCCACGCCAGCACCTGGCTGAGCACCGCGAACCACTCCGGCCCGTCAACGGTCTCGGTCGCCTGCGCCACCAGCTTGAGCGCTTGGTAAGCGAACTGCATCCGCTCATAATCTTCAAGGATATGCCGATAAAACGCGCTGAGCCTGGCACTGGTCAGCAGCCCCAGCTCACCACGGCCCGAACGGATCACCACGTCACACAGCGCCAGGAGCTCAATGCCGCCAGCCAGCTTGCTCCGCTCGCGGCGCACCCCCTTGGCGATCACCGCCCGCCGCCCCTGGGGCGTTAGTAGCTGCAGCACTCGATCAGCCTCCGCGTAATCCGTCCGCCGTAGCACAATCGCCTTGAGTCGCTCACCGTCTTTCATTCAGCCTCCTCGCCTAGCACGCTGAGCGCGGCCCGTACGTCATCGGGCGTCATTCGCGCCTTATCGAGCACCGCCCGCACGCCAAACGGCCGCAGCTGATCCAGATCAAGCGCTACATTACTGCACACCACCACTGGCAGCCGCACCAGATCCTCATGACTTTGCAGCTCATTGAGCAGTGCCATCCCTGTCTCACCCGCCAGCAGCATATCAAGCACCAAGCCATCCGGCCGCCACTCATCAATCATCACCATTGCCTGCCCAGCCGCCACTACCGTTCGTGCCGTATACCCCGCCTCCACGGCATACCGCTCCAGCACCGCCGCCCACTGCGGGTCATCCTCAATAATCAATAGCTTTTTCATAGTAAGCTCATCTGCTCGCTGAGCGGCACATCAACATAAAACGTCAGTCCGTCTCGATGGCGTATCAGCCCGATCCGCCCGCCCATCGCCCGCGCAAACGTTGCGGCAATATACACTCCAAGGCCACTGCTGTCTGGTCGGGTTCTGGCGGATTTGCGTGTCGTCATCTCATCCACCAACCGCCGATATTCAGCCAGGCTCATCATTGGCCCAAAATCCCGCACGCCCAGTCGCACCATTGCCCCCGCTTGGCGGACGGTCACGCGAATTGCCGCACCAGCCTCGCTGTAGCGCACCGCATTGTCAAGAAAATTCGTCATGATCCGCCCAAGCAGTAATGGATTAGCCACTACCAGCCGCTTTTTACCTGTACGTGGCCACATCACCCGCCGATCATACAGCTGTAGCATGTCACGCGACTGATGCGCCAATTGGGTTAACAACGCCAGTGGATTAACCGGCTCTAGTGGAAATAACGTTGGCTGCATATTTGCCGTATGTGCCAAATCCTGCACCAAGGCCAGCGATCGCTCCGCCGTTAGTGTCACCCGCCGCTGCATCAGCTGCGCCTCGACGGGACTGAGCTGGCCGTCCTCAACCAATAAACTCATCTGCCGAATCAACGCCAGCGGCGCCTTCAGCTCATGCGCCGCCACCGCTATGCTGGGCATTGCGGCAAACTCCTTATCACTCCACTGTGGCTGCGCCATATAGCTCTAGTATAGCAAACCGAGGCGCCAAAAAGAACCGCTCCCGCTCCGTATCATTTCACGCACCAGCCGTGGGCCGAGAAAATTACTGCACAAATTTCACTGTCTTGAGAATAGCCTCAAAATCTGGCTTGAAGGTATCAGCATCGGTTGAAAAACGCAGTGTCTTGTCGCGCACCTTCATCAGCACCACCGAGCCGCGCAGGTCCTTACTAAACGCACCGTCAATGCGCGTAGCAGTATTACCGTTATATTCAACACTACTTGAAGTCAGGTCGCCTTTTTTCAATAGGCTGGCGTACTGATCGAGTGTCTTATTAAAGTCGCTGTTGAGAATCTCGAGGCGCAGTGCAAACTTATTTGGGTTATTACCGCTCGTACTCGTTGGCGGCACGATGACTGGATGGAGATATGCCTTATAGTCACCACGATCACCACCGTCAGCTGCTACATAAACACTCCAGGTTTTTGGATACATAAATGAGACGCGGCCATACTGCTCAGGACCAACAAATTCAATGCGCGGGTTTTTGGCTTCTTCGTTAAATTTCTCGCGGTCAGTCTTGGACTGCTCTTCGCGCGCCTTGGCCGAAGCTACCGCCATCCGACTCTCGACTGCAGTCTTTTCCTGCGAATATGCGAGATACGCCCAAATTGCTGCGCTACCAGCTGCCACAAACAGCACAATCGCACTAATGGCTACAATCATCCAGCTATTAACATAACCCTGTTCCATCTCTGTTTTTCTACTCATGTGCATCAGTATAGCTTATGCTTCAGGCGATGTAAAGCCCCCCTCTAGGTGCTAAAATCTTCGCCAAGCACCTCAATATCGTGCTGCATATTGTCCAGCACCGCCGCAATATCTTTCGCCAGCTGCCGCGCTTCAATAAACCGCTGCCTGGCCTCATCCAGATTAAACTCCTCGCTCTGAAACCACGCGATGCGCTCATTCAGCTCCGCCATCATCTGCTCAATCGTTTTTTCGTTTGTTTTATCGTTGTTCACTACTCTCAATCCTCGCTTTCATAATCATATCTTTTGTTGTAATTGTTACTACACTACCGATCCGACAGTCACCGCTGATCATTGCGTAACCGCGCCGTAGCACCATCTCTGAATCGTACTCAGCAATCATCCGTTGTTGCGACGATACCATATTTTTAGCAATCTCGACGCGGCGCGACCACTGTTCGAGCGCCGCTTGTTGCGACATTGTTACGTGAAGGCGCCGCTCCTGAATCTGCTGCCGAATCACTTCCGTCACACCACCCAGCCGCAGCTCTAGCTGCCGCCTCACGTCGTGTTTATCCGGAAATAATAGCTGCGCAGCATTACTCGGCGTGGCCGCCCGTCGATCGGCCGCCAGATCGCACAAACTCTCGTCAACCTCATGCCCGATACCAGTCAGCACCGGCACGCGGCTGCCAGCCACCGCTCGCACCAAGCATTCATCATTGAAACTCGCCAGGTCCTCCGCACTACCGCCGCCACGAATCAGCACAATCACCTCCGGCGGCTCCGCCAACTGGTTGCAGTGGGCGATCGCCCGCACCGCCTGATCGGCCGCGCCGTCGCCCTGAACTTTGATATTAGCGACGATAAACTGCACTCCACCCCAGCGCTCACCGGCAATTTTCATAAAATCTGCGTAGCCCGCTGCCTGCGTGCTGGAAATGACCGCCACACGAGCAGGATATGGCGGCAAGGGGCGCTTGCGTTCTACATCAAACAGCCCTTCGGTCGCTAATTTCGCCTTGAGTAACTCGGCGCTACGTTTGAGGTGCCCCGCGCCCAGCGGCTTGACCTCCTGTACTGTCAGGCTAAACTTACCCTTTATAGTTAGCTTAGCTGAAGCTCGCACCACCACGCGCATCCCTTCCTCGATCGGTGCCCTGAGCTGCCAGGCCATCATGAAACAATTGACCGCACTCTCAGCATCCTTAAGCGTAAAAAAGACAAATTTCTGCTGACGCACCGTGAGCTCAGCGACCTCACCTTCAACCTCGATGGCTGGAACAGCCGTCTCCAGCACCTGATTGATAACCGCCACAAAATCACTAACGCTAAACCGCGGTGTTATCGTCGTCATCTGGCCGCCCATATTTGATCAGTGCATGCTGATAAAATATATACCCAAAGATTATCGTTCCCGCCAGTAGTATCACCCGCGTCAATATAATTCCAGCAATGGCGACATCTGGTGCCACGCCAGTCATGCTCAGGAAAACGATCATAATTGCCTCGTACACGCCCGCACCACCCGGTGTAAAGGCCACCAGGCTCGCCAGTCCCGCCACACCGTAGCCAATAATCAGCACCGCCGGATTGACCGACACACCCAGTGACCAAAAGGCTACGATGAACATCAATACATCAAAGATGGCATAAATCGCGCCCCAGACCAGCGGTTTGATGAGTAGGTGCCGATGCTCCGACAGCTCCACAAAATCATCATGCATCTCAGCGAAGAACGCTTCAATTTTTGTCGAAACCAATAGCCGCTTGATCTTGCCCAGCGTTGCCCAGCGCACCACCATATTAATAACTCGCGATACCCTCACTGCCGTGTTGTGCATACGCCTTCGTGATGAGAACATAAAAACCAGCCCAAATGTCAGCGCCAGCACCACCAGCACCAAGAGGAAACTTGACGTTACGATGTAACGATTTACCTGCCCATCAATCGACAAAACCAATACCGCCAAAATCAACAGTACCATCAGCGACAGAAAGCCTGTCACGTAGCGGATCACTTGAGCAAACGTCGAGCGCGCTGAGCTGACACCGAGCTTGTGCATTCGCCACGTCGTGTAGGAGATGCCGCTGACGCCGCCCGACGGAAAAATGTGATTAACCAGATTTAGCTCCAGTGCAATCCGTGTCTGCTCAAACCGCGAAATATGCCCGATCAATTTCTTGTCGCGAAGATAGGCAAAGATCATCTCACCGCCCGCAAAATAGACGATAATTTGAAACGGCACTAGTAGCATCAATAGCCAAATATTCGCCCGACCGAGCAGCTCCCATGCCCGCATCAGTTCCGCACGCGACAGGAAAATGATCAGTACCAGCACCGCCAGCGTCACGATACTCATGATCGTCCGCGGTGACTTGAGCGCCTCTAAAAACTGCTGTATCCCTTTCGACACCATATCGTCAATTATATCACGCGGTTTTTGCTATAATCAAACCATGTATATCACCCTGCTTGGCCGCCAGCCAGAGATCTCGCTCGCCGAACTTGCGGCGGTTTTTGGCGCGGACTGCGTCAATCGCATCAGCCAGCAGTTTGCTGAAGTTCAAACATCTCAATTTGACATTACCACCTTGGGCGGCACCATCAAATGCGCCAAAGTGATCACCGAACTGCCCACCAGCCGCACTGATAAAGCCTCGCTTCTTGCCGCTTCACGCTTCATTACCCAGCATTATCACGCCAAGTGGGCGCACTCGCCGCACAAAATCACCCTCGGCCTCAGTGCCTATGACCTAGCTGTGAGCGCCCGTGATATCCAAAAAACCGGCCTCATCCTCAAGTCATCCCTCAAAAAATCCGGCACCAGCCTCCGTCTCATCCCGAATGACCAGCCCGCTCTCTCCACTGCCACCGCGCACAACAACAAGCTTGGCGGGTCACCCCATAAAGTCGAGCTGCTGCTCATCAAAACAACCGACCGCCACCTCATCATCGCCGAGAGCCGCGGTGTCCAAAACATCACCGCCTACACCCGCCGCGACCGCCATCGCCCCAAGCGCGATGCCTTCGTTGGCATGCTGCCGCCCAAATTAGCGCAGATTATGCTAAATTTGGCGCTGGGTGCCGGATCGCTGACCCGTCAAAGACCACACGACAATTCTGTGACAAGCTCGGATTCCAGCCTCTCCGATAAGTCGATGGTTCTGCGGACGGCGTTGCCGGATGCATTCGACTTGGAGGAGACGGCTGGAAGCCGAGCTGCCGTGACAATCCTCGACCCCTTCTGCGGCACTGGTACCGTCCTGCAGGAAGCGTTACTCGCTGGCTACGACGTCATCGGCACCGACCTCAGCCAAAAAATGGTTGATTACACCACAGAGAACCTGTCATGGCTGCAATCAACCTTCACCACGCCCGGCCGCGTTATCGACATTCATCAAGCCGACGCCACCACGCACCACTGGCCAAACAGCGAGAGCCTAGCCACTATTGTCTGCGAAACTTACCTCGGTCAACCTTTCTCCGCGCCGCCCACACCCCAAAAACTAGCGGCAGTTGTCGGTAACTGCAACCACATTATCACCAGCTTTCTCTCCAACATCCATCCGCAGCTAGCGCCAAACACGCCGCTGTGTATCGCCGTGCCAGCATGGTACGACGCGTCCGGCCAAGCCGCTCATTTGCCGCTGATAAAGCACCTCCGACAGCTCGGTTATCACCACCTCAACCGTCGTACGCCACTCATCTACCGCCGCCCTGACCAGGTCGTCGCCCGCGAGCTACTTATCTTGCTGGCTGCCCAAGCACCGGACGATTGAGCTGTAGCGCCGGATTATAGTTTGCGAGCTGCCCCAAATGACCCACCAACTCCTTCTCCAAAAGATCAAGCTGTGCTTGACGCGCCTCTGCTGTTTTCTCAGCCGCAGGAGGAGTGACTGCATCCTGATAATACCACTGACATATCGCTAGTAGACCTCCGGCACCCAGGCCGATCCGCCGCTGATTTAATGCCATAATCAAAAATGCCAATGTTGGCCGCGCCTGCTTGGTTATTTCTGTCGTCATCTGTTGGTTGGTATTAGCAAATATATCTTGTCCGATCTGGCCCAATAGTCCATCCACCATATTCGCTCCAGCTGACGCATACCGCCCCTCACCCGTAGCGTAGTGCTCCAGCGGCTCGGAAAGTGCGACCTTCATCTTTGCTATCGAACTACTCTCGCGTCGCAGTATCGCTGCGATTGTCTCTTCTGATGTCGTCCGGCCATCCACGCCGCGCTTAGCAATTTCCGCTGCTGCCGCCTGTACTATGTGCAGTGCCTGCAGCGCCTCCCCGTCGCGAATCTTTTCTGGAGATTCGTACAAGGCACCGCCCAGTGCCACTGCGCCAGCTCCCAACAGACCTACTAGTAGCGCTCTTTTATCTATTTGCTTGTTGAAAATAGCTTCCACTGTCATCATATTCCGCTCGTTCATAGCCCCTAGTTATATAACACTTGGCTAATTAAGTAAAGACTCTTGACTTTTTACCAGCCATCACTTATACTAGTACGGATCAGGTTTAGAAAATTTAAGGAGTTTCAATGTCAAAAGTCAAAGCTGGTGGCTCAAGTAAAAACATCCACAACAACCCTGGCCAACGCCTCGGCGTCAAGCGCTTCGGCGGCCAAAAAGTCAACGCCGGCGAGGTACTCGTCCGCCAAACAGGCGCTACGAAAGTCGCTGGTAAAGGCGCATACATGAGCCGCAACTACACCATCCACGCTGCCCAGTCCGGTGTCGTCACCTTCGAACGAGTCAAGAAAACCAAGTTCACCGGCAAAACCGAGCGACGAACTCAAGTTTGCGTCGGTTAACCTACCGGTCCAACTAATTTCGTTTTATACCTGCAACCTCTGCTAGGTAGATGTTGCCGATACCCAGAATATTAGCCGCTGTCCAGCGGTGCTGTCCACAGACAACGTTTCCTCTTTCATCTGCTTCTACCGGATCATGCGGCGTTCTCTTGAAGGTCCCATCGAGCATTGACAGTGCGACCAATGCAACTGCTTCGTGGCTCGAAACATTAGGGTAATCATACCCGGTATAGTTTATTCTCTTTTGCCCGTTTCTCCATACTCGATCCGGCAAAGCTATGCTGCTGCTTAGTTTCCGTAAAATATATTCACCCAGCTCAACCCTCAATTCATTATTCTCACGGATTAGCTCATGCATGTCCTCAGTACGCCACCGTTCAGGGGTCACGTAATTTTCGACGATAGCTTTTACCTCTCGATCGCTCAGCTGATACGCTAATACTGCATCACCGAGGCTCTCATCAGTCACCTTTAATCGTTTATCAAGATCATTACCAAACCTATCCCTACCCCGTGAAGTCGGCCTCGCAAAGATCAGTTCATGACGCCGCCGTTCTGGATCCACCGCCGCACTCTGCTCACCAAAATTCTGCAGATCACCACTGACTGCTCGGCTGGCGATAGTACTCGACCATCGTACCGTTTGTCGATGTATCTACAATAGTCAATCGACCGTCCTCATCACAAACAATTTTAATATGGTGACGAGAAACGGATATATTATTTAACTCCGGAAACCGTTCACACTCGCTATCTCTTCCTATTACAACTGGTTTATCCGGACGAATTCCCTTCATGCCCTGAGCATGTTCAAGGTCAGGATCTTCAGACACAACTAGAAAGCGACAGGTTGGATCAATGGTATATCTGTCATTGTTATACTTATTCTTTATTCTTTGTCTCCTGATCACTGTATACCAGCCGACCACTGCGTGACACAGGCCAATCGCTCACATTGAGAATACGCAGTCGAACTGGCTCAATACCCCGTGACGCAGAACCACCAAGTAACAACACAATCTCAGACGGCATCTCCTCGGGCGAAAACGAGATAGTCTCACCATTTCTCAGCTTTTCCCCAATTAGGGTGTCGTCGATCTCTGGTACGTGATCTATAGTTATCATGCACCACAATAGCTAAATACTATCATGTATTCGTCTCATTGTCAATGACCCTATCTGTCCTATTGCAGTATTGCCGGCCGTATCCATTTCTTTAGCCGCTTACCCTGCTCCGCGACGGTGTCGCTGCCGCGCGCACCTTTGACACGATCATCAGCATACCCATCAATCTGATCATGCAGCTCACGACCCACGACCGCCAACGCCGTAAATATGTCGCCGAGTACTTGATGATCAGGCATCTCATTCTGCAGAGTATAGAAAAATGCCATATCATCTACCAGCTCGACATCAAAGTGAGGTGATTTGTCGACCAGCGCTGCCATAACATCCGGCGTTAGCACATAGCGCACATCGACATCATACTGCTTTGGTGCGTATAGCGTGAAGTACTTGTCAAAATCGCCCTCCAGACTGATACGCTGTCTATTTGAAATCACTACCGGCAAGTTACTAATCAGCGCCTTGCCCATCAGTGTACTATTATTGGATGTTGAGTCCAGCACCAAATGTGGCACCTTACGAGGCAGACGTACTCCAGCATAGTGCCGGGTGTATGTCCGCCGCTACTTGCCACTACCAACCGTATACTCGTAACGACCGACTTCCAGTAGTCGTCGCCCGTCGTGTTCATACGATAACACACCGCGATAATGCCGCGAATAGCCAACATCAAACACAAGTCCCGTACCGATTGCACCAGTTTTACCGATTGGATCATATGCTAATCCACAGCGAGATGCAAAATCAGCCATTCGTACATGCCGACGTATCGCTCGCCCTGAGGCGCGGAAAAAGATAATCATTGACGTGGTGGCTAATATGCTAATCACCACCACCAAGACAGACCAGTGTGGCGCCAGTGACATCAGGACAGCAAGTCCAATGCAAAAGACAACCCACACAACCGCCAACACTGCCATATCGGCTGGCGACTTATCAAACCCCAGCGACCAACGTGAAATCCCTGTGCGCCGTCGATACTCTCTTGTCTCCGTCGAGGAAACTGGTCGGTGCAGCACCGCTAACGTATCTTTGGTAATCTTTGATAGCAATTCCATAGTATCAATTATAACAAACTAATCGTGAGCGATACTGAGAGGTAGCGTAGGTTATCTATGCGTAGAATACGCGGTCTACAGATTTCTCAAAATAGCGTTGATTGACTTTTCTTTGCCGTAGCCAACCCAGATATCATGGTCGTCATCGTCATCATCGTCGTCGTCAAGCTCAACAAAGGTACTCTGCATCCTCACGCCGTATTTTTGACGGAGATCCTGACGACTGTCATAGTCAACCTTCAAAATCTGCACACCAGCTGGGATCGGACCCTGGCGCAGAACCTTATCAAAGGCTTGACACTCGCCACACCACGAAGCGTGGAAAAATAGAATCGTCTTCCTGTAGGCATGTTCCAGGGTATTGCCGTCGACATAATCAGCGTAACGACCGACAGCTGGGTTTGCTGGTTGTGCCGAGCCAGATGATTGCTTCGGTGTCGGGGTTGTTGGAGTTTTTGAGGTACCCGACTGAGATTGAGTAGGAGATTGCTGTGAAGCACCCTGATGTGCTGCTGATTCACTAGCTGGAGCTTGCGGGCGAAGTAGCCACGCGGCCCCTGCTATGCCACCAACAACGACAGCGGTAATAATACTTGTGATGATAATATGCTTTCGATTCATGGCTCTATTATAGCAATCATACGTCATTTTGGAAACTAGGTCGCCCACAAGTAACCACTACGACATTCCCAAATGATGCTTTACTCGTGCCACCACATCGCCGATCACCACCTGCGATTTGACGAGATATTCATCCACCCCGAGCGCCTCTGCTCGCTCTCGGTCTTTTTGCTGGCTCAGCGCCGTCAGCATGATCACTCGCACATTGGTCGTTTCTGGTGTATTGCGCAGGATATCGAGTACGTCAAAGCCGCTAATTTTCGGCATCATGGCATCTAGTACGATCAAATCCGGTCGAAACGCCACTGTTGCCGACAGCGCGTCCTCACCATTATGAACCTCACGGATCTCAAAGCCCTCCAGCTCGAGCCGTGACCGATATACTGCCGCCAGCGCTGTATCATCTTCGACTAATAGTATTTTTTTTCTGTGTTGCATATCCTTGCCCTCCCTTTTTGAGCCTATACATTCTTTGCTTTTTCTAACTGTGGATCACGTCCGCTATCTGCCGCCTCAGCCGTCATCTCGACCTTAATATCTGGCTCGATACCCGACTTATCAATATTCTTGCCATGCGGTGTATACCAACGCGCCTCAGTCACCTTCAAAATTGAGCCATCCGCGAGGTTAATCGGCCGCTGTACGCTGCCCTTGCCATAGGTTTTTTCACCAACCAATGTTGCCTTGCCATGATCTTTGAGTGCCCCTGCCACGATCTCGCTGGCGCTGGCGCTGCCACCATTAACCAGCACAACCGTCTTGATGTCACTAAGGAGCGGCTGGCCGGTCGACTTCTCCGTCGAGATAACCTGCTCGCCACGCCGCTGGGTCATCACCACCTCATGATTCAGCCACAGCCCCGCTAGCGCTTGCGCGGCCGCCACAGTACCGCCAGGATTCCCCCTGAGATCGAGGATGACTTTCTTGACACCTGCCGAGCGGAATTCCTCGGCGGCTTGGCGCGCTTGCTTGCCGGTGTCGTCATTGAAGCGACTCACCGTCAAAATACCGATCTCACCATCAACCTTCCACTCTGCAGCCGGCGCAACAACCTCCTCACGTGTTACCGTTACATCTTTACGCTCGCCACCACGCGACAGCACCAGCTTGACCGTTGTGCCGATATCACCACGAATGCGCTGTACCACTTGGTCAACCGGCATGTCAGTCACTACTGTATCATTAACCTTGACAATGGTATCACCGGCTTTGATACCCGCCTTTTCAGCTGGACTATTCTTGAGTGGCCGGATTATCGTCGGGGCATTATGTTTCTTAGCAATTTCCGCCCCGATACCACCGCCAATATTGCCCGATAAGCTCTTCTCAAACTCTTTGGCTTCATCTGGATCCATATACGCCGTATGCGGATCATCCGTCGCCGCCACCATGCCGCGCGCCGCCCCGCGAGCAAGCGCCTGCTCATCCAAATTACCATCATAATGAGCCTTGAGCTCACGATATACGCTCTGCACCACTGATACATCTAACGACCCCGTCGCCGTTCTGAGGCCAAATAATGACCCGATCTGCGCCATAATTAAATCCGACCGCGTCCCGGCCACAAAACTCACAATCGCGATCAGCAGCCCGCCCAAAAACAAGCGAGCCCGCGTTCCTACCCTCCGTTGCTCTGTCATATACCTATTGTACACAAAAACCCCCGCTGATGCGAGGGTCTTGTTCGTTTGTCATGCTACTAAAAGTATATGTATGTTAAGCCTGAGGCTGAACGCGTATATTTCCGATACAACCCGTCCCATGCTAAGTTATAATCACTGACCGTAATCGTGCCATTGCCATTGACTGACTCAACGTACATCACATGGCCATAATAGCCAACATTCATAACTGCCGCTGACCCGACCTTTGGTGTTGAACCATTCGAAATACCATATCGTGCCGTTGTTGACGGCCACTGATTAGCATTGCCTGCACCACCAAAGTGCGGCACAAACCGACCGGTACTGTGAATCTTCCACGCCACATAGCTCACACACTCACGCGTATACAATCCCCATGGGTCAACGTACGCATCCAACGGTGCATTTGCCCAGACCCCCGGATAGCCACCACCGCCCGGGATGCCCCCCGGGATTGATACGCCGCCAAGTGCTCGCCGGTTAGCCGCCGCCTGCTCTTCGCGCAGTTTCGCCGCCTGGTTATTTCGCTGCGTCGCAAGAGCCGCGTAGGCATTCTGGTCGTTCTTGGTGTCGTTAACCAACTTGGCCTGCTCTGCCTGCTTGGATGCCAGTTGTGATTGCTGGGCCTTCTGATCCCTGAGTACATTCTCAACTGACTTTTTATTCTCTTCTAATTTGGCCTGCAGCGCCTTGATTTCCTTGATCTTGTCATTCAGTGACAGCCGTAGGCTACTGCGCTGCTCCTGCTTATCGACATAATCGCCGATTGATTTGGAACTGGCCAGCATCTCGAGTGGTGAAATCTGATCATCAAGATAAATATCTGACAAGATTTTACCCATGACCTTGCGGTTTTTTTCAATCGCCAGCTTGTTCTTGGTAATTTCTGCAACCAATGTGTCGTGCTTTTGCTGACTTTTGGCAATTTCCGCTCGGATCGAATCAATCTGTGCATTGATGCGCCCCAGCTCCTCCTCCAACGTCGCCGCCATCGTCCCGAGGCGATCAGCCTCGTTCTGCGCCTGCTGCGCCTGTCGGTTGAGAGCATCAATCTCCGCGTCATAGTCACGCGCGAATACGTGTGGGCCGAGCTGGAATATGCCAGCGCCCAAAACAACAACACTAACCGCCACGAGAGCTGCCCGTGTGGCTCGTGATGTCGAAACTGGTGTGGTGGACCGTATCTTCATTGCTTTTTATTTTAGCACAAGCGACATATGAGCGTCAAGCGTCTTGGCTCAGTAAATCTTCAGGGGTCAGCGGCAAAATAACTTATAATTTTAAGTACTTCCGCGTCGCGATCAGTGACGAGACAATGCCAATCAGCGCACCAATCATAATCATCGCTAGCACCACCAGTCCGGCATACGTGGTACTAATATTCATCAAATTATCCATTGGCAGCCGCACCGCCAGCTTGTCATGCGCCGAGAATAGCAACAGATAACCAACCCCTGAGGCCACCAGTGCCGCGATAAACCCATACATAATTGCCTCAACGATAAATGGCCCACGAATAAATCCACGATCAGCGCCAATCAGCTTCATCATCTGGATCTCGTCTTTGCGGTTAAAAATTGCCATCCTGATGGTGTTAAACACCACCAGCGACGAAATCACTACAAACACCACCGTAGCGATCGAGCCAGCAATACTAGCAAACCGCACCCAGTCACCGATGGCGTTGATCGCATCACGCCGATCACCGATAAATGACGGTTCTTTGGTCGGGTCTTTATGCTTTTTATATAGCTCATCATTCTTTGTAAATTCAACCAGCGCCCGCTGATCGTTCAAATCCTTGAGCGAAGCCCGCAGCGACGCCGGCATTTCATTGCTTGACTCTTTGATCGCCTCAAGAAACGCCGGGTCATTCTTGTGCTGCTCAATCTGTTCTTGCCGTGCCTGCTCTGCTGAAATATACGTTACCTTTTCGACATTGTGGAGCTTATCCAGGCGTGATATCAACTCATCGATCACCTTTTGTTCGGTTGATCCTTTGAGGAAAATTGACATATCTGCCTTGCGTGAAATCGTATCCACCGAGTCAACCAGTACCTGACGAGCAGCCATAGTGATAGCAATGATCAGCAGCGTCACCGCCATCACCGCAGTCGCTGCAATTGTCAGCCAGGTATTGCGGCTAAAATTATTGATACCATACCGGCACATCCGCCAGAACGTCAACGCTCGGCGACGACGCTGGCGATTACGCTTGAGGACTTTAGGATCAACGCGTGCCTTGGCGGCGGCTTTACGTGAGATATCGGTCATTGCTTGTAACTCCCCTTAGCCTGGTCAGACGTAATCTTACCGTGATCAATGGTAATCACCCGTCGTTTCAACTTATTCACAATATCAACATTATGCGTCGTCAGCAGTACCGTTGTGCCATATTTGTTAATCTTCTCCAGCAAGCGCACAATATCCCAGCTGTGCTTTGGGTCAAGGTTACCGGTCGGCTCGTCAGCGATCAATATCTTCGGCTGGCGCACCACTGCTCTGGCGATCGCCACTCGCTGACGCTCACCACCAGATAGCTGATGCGGGAAGTTCTTTTCCTTGCCTTTAAGTCCGACTAGTTCAATAACTTTTGGCACGGTTGATTTGATCTCACGGTTGGTCATCCCAGCAATCTCCAGCGCAAAGGCCACATTTTCAAACACCGTCCGATTCGGCAGCAGCTTGAAATCCTGAAACACCACGCCGATCTTACGCCTGAGCAGCGGGATATGCTTGTCCTTGAGCGTATCATAATCAATCCCACCGACGACAATCTTGCCACCAGTCGGCTTTTCCTCGCGGGTCAGTAGCTTGAGCAGCGTCGACTTCCCCGCACCCGACGTCCCGACTAGGATAACAAACTCGCCCGGTTTGACGTGAACACTAACTCTGTTCAAGGCCGGCTTGTTATCCTTGCCATATGTCTTGGTAACCCTATCTAACAAAATCATTTCCACTAGTATAGCAGATTTTTTGGGATGGTGCGAATAGGCACACCAGAACCGTGCTACACTAGGTATATGAAAACTTCAGCTACATTACTCAATCGTCTCAGTGTCATGTTTATCGCCCTCAGTATCATTGGAGTCGGGTTAATGATTATCAGTAATATCAGCGTGCCATTCCTGCCGGATACGTTTGACGCGGCGCGACCGCAAGACACCTGGTCATGCTGCGCAGCGCCTCGAAAAACCGCTAACGCGCTACGCTGGCCGCTCTTCTTGACTGGCGGTCTACTCCTATTTATCAGCATCGTCTGGGGTATATATTATCTCGGACGTGGACTGCGACAGCTCGTGGGGCAATCACCTGATGAGTCAGCGCAACCTGCCCGGCGCACCTACAGGATACTGGAGATTGGTTTGCGACTACTGGCGCTACTTATGGTCATGTCACTTGGCGCCACGCTCATATGCCTATTCCTCACACCCCACGTCACGCTGCTACAAGACATAGCACAACACAGCGGTATTTTCGTATATATCATGTACACTGCGACTGGACTACTCCTCGCTACCGGCTGTCTCGCCTTGCCGCTTTATACGCTTATTGGCACCAACCGCTGGCAGAACAAGGCAATTACCGATAGTAACAAGTGGCTCGCACGCCACACTTCAGCATTAGTATGGTACGGCCTCACCATGGTGTGCTTTCTGGTGGGTACATGTGCGTGGCTCTATTACATCATCGGCGATGACACTAACCGAAAATATCCGATCGACGTTCTCGTCAGGCAAGCTGCTTGGCCATTCGGCGTACATTTCCTGTCCGTCATGGTCATCAGCCTCATCGCCTTTGCCGTGATGATCACCATTGCTGTCTTCCGTCAGCCGCGCGACTCACGCAAATAAGCCGCCATAAATTCATCAATATCGCCATCCAGCACCCCCTGGGCATTGCGATTCTCGTGCTTGGTGCGAGTATCCTTGACCAGCGTATACGGATGCAACACGTAGTTTCTAATCTGGCTACCCCAGTTGGCCGACTCGCCGGCCCTGAGATCAGACAGGGTTTCGGCGTGCTGCTCCAGCTTCATCGCCAGCAGCTTGGAGCGCAAGATCTTCAGCGCTGTCTCTTTATTCTGGATCTGCGAGCGCTCATTCTGGATCGCCACGGTAATGCCCGTCGGCACGTGCGTCACCCGCACCGCCGAGTCAGTGGTATTCACACCCTGGCCGCCCTTACCGCCCGAGCGATACACATCAATCCTCAGATCATTCGGGTCAATCGCAATCTCATCCGGCGTATCAATCTTTGGCAGCACCTCCACCAGCGCGAAGCTGGTCTGGCGCAAATTATCAGCGTTAAACGGACTGAGGCGCACCAGCCGATGCACGCCATTTTCTGAGCGCAATTTTCCATAGGCAAACGGCCCGGAAATCTCCAACACCGCTGTCTTTATCCCAGCATCATCATTGGTCGAGCGCTCCAGCGTGTCGACTTTCATCCCCGACTTCTCTGCCCAGCGCAGATACATCCGCTCCAGTATGGCGGCGAAATCCTGAGCATCCAGCCCGCCTACGCCGGCCGAAATCCGCACCACCGCCTCGCGGTTGTCATACGGGCCGCTGAATAGTAGATCAGTCTTGCGCTGGGTAAATTCTTGCTCTAATGCTGCCACCTGCGTCTCGAACTCCGGCAGTAGATCATCGTCGCCCAGCTCCATCAACTCAGCGATATCCGCTAACTGCACCCCCAGCGTCTGCCACGGCTCGACTGTCTGACGCAAGCTAGCTGCCTTTTTGGCCAGCGCCTGCGCCTCATCCGGATTATGCCAAATCTCCGGCTGATTAAGCCGCTCATCCAGCACCGCCAGCTCCTGCTCCAGCGCCGCAAAATCCAGCGCCGCCTTGGCCTGTTCTACTTCTGATTGCAGGGTTTGGATGCGTTTTTTGAGTGGCTGCATGGATACCATTGTAACAATTTTGCTATACTTTTTGTATGAAGATCGGCATATTTGATACGGGAACTGGCGGCGAATTAGTAGCAAAGAGGCTGAAAAAATTACTACCGCAACATTCGTACATCACGGCGATCGACCGCGAGCACGCACCGTACGGCAATCGTTCGCCAGAAGAAATTATCATGCTAACTGATGCCGCCATTCAACCGCTGCTGTCGTGTGATATTATCGTTCTTGCATGTAATACTGCCACGGCCATCTCCATCCAGCCACTACGACAGCACTATCCAAGTGTCCACTTCGTTGGCTTTGAGCCAATGGTTAAGCCGGCTGCAGCACTAACTAAATCACGTCATATCACTCTACTAGCAACAAATACCACCAAGCAAAGCCAGCGCCTACGCGCACTTATCGACCAATATGCTAGCGATGTTCACATTGATACGCCAGATACTAGCGCGTGGGCATACATGATCGATCAAGGCTTGACCAGCGATATCGTGCTTAATGAAGTAGCAACCAGTGTCGCACACGGCAGTGATATCATCATCCTCGGTTGCACGCATTATCTGGCACTTGAGGAACGATTGAAGCATCAGTTTCCCCACTGCCTCATTATTGAGCCTACAGCAAACATCACTAAACGCATTAGTGATTTCGCCAATTAGCTGCTATACTACCCCTATGCATCAAGATATCGCTACCATCCTCGTAACTACTGAACAAATTAATGACGCGGTGGCGCGGCTGGGTCGGGAGCTGACTAACGAATACCAGGACAAGAATCCGCTCGTCATCGGCGTCCTGCGTGGTGCGGCACCATTCATGATTGATCTAGTGCGCGCCATGGATTGCTATATGGAAATCGATTTCATTGACGTCTCTAGCTACGGCGACGCAACTGAATCATCCGGCGCGGTCACTATTCTCAAAGACATTGATAGCGACGTTACTGGGCGGCATATTTTGCTGGTCGAAGACATCGTCGATACCGGCCGAACGCTAGAAAAATTGCTAGAATTATTCTCTGGTCGCGGTGCGGCCTCAGTCAAAGTCTGCTCACTGCTCGACAAACCCGAACGACGTATCGCCAACGTCGCCGCCGATTATGTCGGCCTGTCAGTTCCCAACGAATTCGTCGTCGGCTACGGCCTAGATTTCCGCCAACAATACCGAAACCTACCGTATATCGGCGTGTTGAAGCCTGAGGTATATCAGGGATAAAGTAATACGCTACTAATGATGAGTCTGAAAAGGTTCATTACTCATAGAGTAGTGTCTCACGGCAAGCTGACCAGATAGCCTAGAGGCCGATTGTACATGATCACGCCATACTCTTTCAATGACCGACTTATGATCTTCATGCCACTTTTCTAATTCTACAGCCCTGGCCAGGTCAAGCTTACCGATAGCTTCCTTAATCACGAATTCTGCATCAGCAGGACTTAGTGGAGATTCGATCGGCCCAGCCGTTGCCAACTGATCATCACAAAGTAATGCCCTATAAAACCTCCTCGCGTCTATCGTATTCCCCCTAGCGCTATAGCCTGTTTTACTAATAGAGATATAATGCTCTTCGCTACCATAACCTTCAAAATATTCTATTTTCTCAAAATTTCCATTTTTATCATAATACGCAGTCGGGGTTTTTCGCTGCAAATCTGCTTCTTCATAGCCCCTCAGAACATGCCGAGCATCTTCATCACTCAATTCTCCCATACCAACAGCAAACTCAACGGCTTCTTTAAACTGAAAAGGAGATGCAAAGCAGGCCTGAAGAGAATCTTTATCAAGCATCCAATAAGTTGAGCATCCGGACATATCATCAAACCCCCTAAGGTAGAAATTGTATCCATCTAAGCTAACGATGATACTCTCCTCCTCTTTCCCATGACGGATGGTACGATGTACTTTATTCTCAGAGTCAGCACAACGAGGCTCAGGTATCTCTACAATCGGTAACTGCAGTCTATCGGCATGCATATGCATTACCTGCGCAAGACGATGATTTACCGGCTCACCTTTTGGTGTTACTTTGTAGAAAAAACCAACGGTTTGCAGCTGGTGACCCTCGTGTTCGGCGAGAGCCACGACTTCATTATGATCATACTGTGAAGTCCTATTTAAAAGTTCATTCGGATCTATAATATCACAAATATGACCCTGTTTTATGAGCAGATCTCGATTATTGTTACGAGCACTCGCATCAGCTCCAGAAGTTATGACTATATTCCCTTCAGGAGCATCAATAATAAGCCCACCGCCCCCCCAAGTGGCGGTGTGGTCTTGGTCGATCAATGACATACTAGCGGAAACCCTATCTCCAATGCGCTCAGGTTGTTTATACATAGATATAGATTGGTCTCCTGATGTCTCAGGACCAAACCCCTCCATTGAGCCCAAGGCACAACCAGCCGTGGCGCTCATTTTGGCAAATGGATTAATAGCGTGAACAAGATATCGGAAATGTTTTGGATTATGTTCTTTCGGATCAGTCGTTTCACCCCAAAGACGCGGCTGATGATGTTGTTCAATAGACCTATCTTTTTCTGACATAACAAATATTATACATATTTTATTGTAATATGTCAACGTTTTGGTCTAAGATATTGCTCAACCATAGCAGACCTTTATAACAAAACTACCACCTACAACTTCTCCACCGCTGCCACAAACTGCTCGCCGCGGTCGACGTAATTTTTGAACATCCCAAAGCTAGCGGCCGCTGGACTGAGGATGACAACATCGCCTGGGTGAGATAATTGACTGGCTCGGGCGACGACATCCGCCATCGTTGTCTGACCGAGCACCACTGTTGTCGCCGTCACCGATGCTTGATGCAGTGACTGCTCAATCTTCGCCGCATTTGCCCCGATGATGATCACCGCCCGCACCGTTTGTCTGGCAATCTCCGTGGCCATTTCAGCATAATCCGCCCCCTTGTCGTACCCACCGACGATCAGCACTTTCGGCGCTTCAAACGCTCGCAGCGCCGCGATGGCACTGCCCGGCGTGGTAGCGATACTGTCATCATAATACTTCACGCCGTTTTTCTCAGCAACGAATTTTAATCGATGCGGCAATCCCGTAAAACTCTCTAGTCCAGCCGCATACTGCTCGTCGGTCACTGTAATCGGCAATTCTGTCACTGCGCTCATCGCCGCACAGGCGTTCTCGAGGTTGTGCGCACCCACCAGTCGCAAATGATCGATGCGACAAATCCGCCGATCTTGCACGCAAAAGTAGCCATCCCGGACATACACCTGATCCTCGTCGGGGATGGCATAGCGGTGCGCGAAATTTAACTCATCATCTCCGCAGTATTCACTACATGTCTCACAGTCACACCCATACAACGGCCTGTCAAGTGGCGCGGTGGCTACCTCCCGTGAGTATTTATTCGTTGGGTGATATAAACATATACCATCCTGTTGGTGACGATGAATATTTTTCTTGGCATCGAGGTACTCGGCAAAATCCGTATGTACCTCCAAATGATCCGGCTCGATCATCAATACCACGGCAATAGTTGGCGATTTCTCGAGATCCCACAGCTGAAAACTCGATAGCTCGTACACAACGAAATCGTCCTTTGTGATGTTTGGTAGCGCGTCCAGTGCCGGCACACCGATATTCCCAACCAAATGCACCGTCTGACCAGCCGCCCGCAAGATCGCCGCGATCAGACTACAGGTCGTACCCTTGCCTTTCGTCCCCGTCACGCCAATAATCGGTGCTGGACATTTGTCAAAAAACTCATTGGTCGCCGACCATATTTTGCCCGACGTTTTGAGTAGCCACGGCGGCACACCCGGTGCTCGCACCACCATATCGGCATCCTGCAGCTGCTCGGCAAACACTGACTCACCAGTCCGCACTGCCACGCCATCCGGCACATTCTCGACCGCTTTCTGGTCAGCAATCACAAATTCAGCATCAGGAAAAACCTGCCGAAAATATCTCAAACTTGATATACCCTCAAGGCCATATCCAGCGATAATGATCTTCATAGGTTTATTATAGCATTGAGCACTACTAAAACAACCCTTCAAGCTTCTCCTGCAGTCGCCCGAGCAGTTCTTTATCGCCGCTACTCACGCCAGCAAGCACCCAGGTATTTGCTGCAAAAAACTCTCGTGCTACCCGAACGATTTGATCAGCGGTCACCGCCAAGATTGCCGTTGGTACACCCTCATAATCCTTGACGAAATCGTCAGCAAAATAACGACCAGTATAAAAATTACTGATTTGGGCCACCGTCTGCGCCCCCATCTGATAGCGACCCAGCGCATACGATTTGGCATTCTCGATATCCTCCGAGGTGATCGTCCCGTTCAGCACCCGGCGCAGTTCGCGCACGATGATATCGAACAGTGCCTCTGCCGTCTCGAGGTTGACCTGACCGCCAAAATCCCACGCCGAATCATGAAACCCAACTGAGGTGTCACTGAACACACCATACGCCAGCCCTTTCTTGCGCGCCGCCCCGAAAATCCGCGAGCTCATCGTCCCGGTCAAGATATGATCCAAGCAACCCATAGCATCAGAGTCCTCATCGCTCAGCTCACGCGGCAGATTCATCGACCAGCCAAATGTCAGATTCGAGGCCTCCTTGCGACGGATAAAAATCGGTGCAGCACTCGACAGTTTATCGTGCGGAATAGCAAATCGCTCGCCCGGCTCTAGCTGCCACTGCTCCAGCGATTCACGAATTGTCGCCATCCGCCCAGTCAACTTACCGGCCACCACAAACCGCATATTATTGAGCGTATGCGTCCGCCGATGATGCTCCTTGATATCCTTCAGCGTGATCGCGTCAATCGTTTTCAGTCGCTGATTATACGTCAAAATATCCTCACCCAGCGCTTGCTGCACCCGTGGCCACATCACGCGGTTATGGTTATTGAGATAGCCAGTCAGCTCGCTCCGAACATTACCCTTTTCAGCCTCTAGTTCTTCGGTGTTAAAGCGTGGTGTGGTGATCGCCAGCCGCTGTAATTCCAAAATCCGATCCCATTCAAAATCCGCGCAGGCCGCCTCGTACACCATTGAGTAATCAGAGGTAAACGCATTATGGTACGCACCATTCTTGGTAAACTCCTGCTCATACGCGTGCTCCGAACGGAACTTCTCATTCGCCCCGAATGCCATGTGCTCCATGATGTGCGCCGTCTCGTAGATATCCTTGTCGCGGACGTAGCGGTTGCCCGCCCGAAACTGCACCTGAAAGCTCATCACTGTCGCATCCGGCACGTCGATAAACAAGCCTTTCGCGCCATTTTTCAATTTTATTTCTTTGACCGTATGTTTCATCTGTCTGTCGCTCTCTGCCCACCGGTTTTAGGATTATTTCCGATTCTTTTTGCGGTTTTGGCGCTGTGCCTTTTTCTTCTTGCGCGCTGCATTTTTGGCGCGATTTGATTCAGAAGCAGTTTTGGCCTTTTTGACTGAGAAATCATCGTCACGATTCTTTTCGCCAGATGTGATCTCATTAACGCCCTTCTCGACCGCAGTTTCAGCGAGTCGAGTTAGCTCAGTGTCATACTCATCATCTTGTGATTGTTGCACTGTTGCATCAGCTTTACGCACACGGAAGATAGTACTCAACACTTCGTCGCGCAAATTGTTCTGCAAACTCGTGAACAATTTTTGTGACTCTGACCGATACTCAACCAATGGATCACGCTGACCAACACTGCGCCAGTGAATACCTTCGCGTAGATGCTGCATGTTTTCCAAGTGCTGCATCCACAAGGTATCGAGCACTGCCATGTAGACTTCCCGCTCGACGCCACGCAAGTTCTCATCGCCAATTTCTTCCTCTTTCGCTGCATACGCTTCACGCGCCAATTTCATCACCTTTTGGACGCGAGATTTATCTTTCTTCTCTGAGCCAGCCTTCGTGAGTGCATCTTCATCAACAGGAATGACGGTAGAAAATTCTTTGACAAAGTTAGGGTTATTTTTCAGCGGTAACTGTGCTGAGTCGTTTACTTTCTCTTTGAGCAAGCGTTCGATTTCTGGCTTAATGTTGTCACCCTCCAAAATCTTGCGGCGCATGACGTAGACCACGCGGCGGTGACGATTGATGACGTTGTCGTACTGAACAACATTTTTGCGCGTATCAAAGTTGTAGCCTTCGACGCGCTTCTGGGCCGCTTCCAACGTCTTGGACACCGCACGATTTTGAATCGGCGTTTCTTCATCCACACCCAGCCGATCCATCAACGCCGCGATGCGCTCCCCCTGGAAAATTCGCATCAAGTCATCTTCGGTCGATACGTAAAACTGCGTCTCGCCTGGGTCACCCTGACGACCACCACGACCGCGCAGCTGATTGTCGATGCGTCGTGATTCGTGTCGCTCCGAACCGATCACCACCAGGCCTCCCAATTCCTTGACGCCCTTGCCGAGCTTAATGTCGGTACCACGTCCAGCGATATTTGTTGCTAGGGTAATCGCGCCCTTTTCACCAGCCTTCTCAATGATAGCTGCCTCGCGCTCATTATTCTTAGCGTTCAAAATCTCAAACTTGATACCCTCTTTTTCCAGATATTTAGCAATCTGCTCATTCTTGGCAATCGAGCCAGAACCAACCAACACCGGCCGGCCTTGCTTGTGATAATCCTTGATAGCTTCAGCCACTGCCTTCAGCTTGCCCTTTTCGGTCTTGAAAATCAGGTCTTCTTTGTCATCGCGAATCACTGGCTTGTTCGGCGGAATCTGGATAACGTCCAGTGAATAAATTTGTTGAAACTCTTCCGCCTCGGTGAACGCCGTACCAGTCATACCGGAAAGTTTATTGTACAAACGGAAATAGTTCTGGAACGAAATGGTCGCCAACGTCATGCTTTCTTCCAGCACTGGCACACCTTCTTTAGCCTCAATTGCCTGGTGCAAGCCTTCGTTGTAGCGGCGTCCCTGCATCAAACGGCCAGTGTGCTCATCGACAATGATCACTTCGCCGTCGTTGGTTACCACATAATCTTTGTCGCGCTTGAACAATGTTTGTGCTCGCAGCGCCTGGTCCATGTGATACACGCTGCGCACGTGGTCTGGCGTGTACAAATTTTTTATCCCCAGCAGTTTTTGAACTTTTTCCACACCCTCGTCGGTCAGGGCCACGCTGCGGCGCTTTTCGTCCAAAACATAGTCGTCTGGCACTAATTTGCTGGCAACTTTGGCGAACGTGTAGTAATTGTCTGGGTTCTCCGCTGCTGGTGCCGAGATGATCAGTGGTGTACGCGCTTCGTCGATCAAAATTGAGTCCACCTCGTCAACGATGGCAAAGTTCAGCTCGCGCTGCCTGAGCAAATCCATGTCGTTGACCATGTTATCGCGTAGATAGTCAAAACCAAACTCGTTGTTGGTGCCATAGGTAATGTCGGCCGCGTAGGCTTCCTTACGAGTAACCGGGCGGAGTTTGCGCATGCGCGGATCGTCGTGATGCTCGTTGTCATACTCTTTGTCGTACACAAATGACGCTTCGTTGATGATCACGCCAGTCGTCAAGCCCAAAAAGTCATACACCTGTCCCATCCAGCCCGCGTCACGCTGCGCCAGATAGTCGTTGACAGTCACCACGTGAACACCCTTGCCTTCCAGTGCGTTGAGATACGTCGGCAGCGTCGCCACCAAGGTTTTACCTTCACCAGTCTTCATCTCAGCCACGTTGCCCTCGTGGAGCGCCATACCACCGATCAGCTGGACATCATATGGCCGCTCACCGATGACGCGCTTGGCTGCCTCACGCGCCACCGCAAAGGCATCTGGCAAAATCGTATCCAGTGTTACATTCTTCTTCGTCAGACGTTTTTTCAGCGCTGCTGTCTGCGCCTGCAATTCTTCATCTGACAGTTTTTCATACTTTTCAGACAAACCGTTAATTACTGCAACACGCTTTTCCAGCCGCTTCAAAATCTTCTTCTGCGGATCACCAAAAACTTTACTCAGCGCTTTTTGTTGTGTCATTGCCATAACCTTAAAACTCCCTCGCTTTCGGACATTTTCAAAAACTGTATACAATTATACCGTGCGAGGCTGGAAAATTAAAGGGTGTTTAGCTATACAATTGACCGTATTGTATTCACTATGTACTTAGTCCAATGCCAAAGACCGGACTTACTAAAACTCCGTAATGCATACCGCGCACTAGTGAGGTACTACTGCTCGCGCTGGAAACCGCGCTTGAACCGTGCCAATACGCCGCGGCTGCTACCAACGTGCGCCAACACATCATCCTTATATTTACGTACTTGCCCGTTCAGCTTTGCTTCAACAATATCGACTGCCGCTAAAACGTTCATCGTCGAATCTTTGGCGGTGATTTTCTTGTCCGGTACATTGATAATTACTTCAACCTCGTACTTGTTGCCACCAGGATTATCGATCTGCTTGATCTTTACGTCAGCGGTCGCGCTCTTGCGGGCATGCCGCGGCAAGTATTTGCCCAGCGCGCCGATTTTGCGCTCGACGTATTTCTTTGTGGTATCTGTCAATTCGTACTTGACACCGGTAATAGTAATATCTTTAATCATTTCTTCCTCCTATTATTATATGCTAGCGCGGTAAAACATAACATCATAGATCTCTTTAATGTCGTTCGTCAGCGCCATATACTCTCCTAGACTCCATTATATCATCTCGCGGCCATTCATATACGAACGAAGGGCTTCTGGCACCATGACATCACCCTCGGCGGTCTGGTAATTCTCGATAATCGCCACCATGCAGCGGCCCAACGCAAAGGCCGTCGCGTCATTCGTATGGATCAATTCAACCCCGTTATCCGTACGTACCCGCGTCATCAAGCGACGCGCCTGATAATCCGTCATGTAATCAGCAGTATGCGTCTCGCGGTACTTGCCCTGACCTGGTAGCCAGACTTCCATGTCAACGC
>DAIMYI010000012.1:0-27017 GCA_036734565.1 Nanosynbacter sp.
TAGGAGTTATCATGTCAATACTTACGTTACGCGATATCATTTACTCATACGCTGATGGCACTAGCAATGTGCTCAACGGCATCAATTATCAATTTGAAAGAGGCAAGTTCTACGCTATCGTCGGTAGTTCTGGCGCCGGCAAGTCGACACTGCTGGGGCTGCTGGCGGGGTTAGACACGCCGACTGGCGGGCAGATTTTGTTCGACGATAAAGACATCGCCGAGCAGGGTTATTCGCATCATCGCAAGCACAATATCTCACTGGTGTTTCAGAATTATAACCTAATTGATTACTTGACGCCGCTGGAAAACTTGAAATTGGTTAATTCCAAGGCCACCAACGAAACATTGCATGCCATGGGGCTGGACGATGATCACATTCACCGCAATGTCATGAAACTTTCTGGCGGACAGCAACAGCGCGTAGCGATTGGCCGGGCGTTGGTGTCCTCAGCACCGATTATCTTGGCGGACGAGCCGACCGGCAACCTGGACGAAACCACCGCTGCCGACATCATCGACATCCTGCGCCGAGCCGCCCACGAAAACGACAAATGCGTCATCGTCGTCACCCACAGCAAACAGCTGGCTAAAGAGGCGGATGTAGTATTGAGGCTGAAGGATAAGAAGCTACGGGCATAACGTCAGGCCTGGTGTGGCCCACGTCAGTTGCGGTACGTGGAGCGACCGAATCGACTGATGATGAAAATCATAAAACCCTCATCTCAAGCAAGAGGTGCGCGAGGCAGAAGCTGGAGGCGCACCTTTTTGCCTACTAGGTATGATGGCCGTCCACCAGTTCACTCCGAATCACGAACCATTTGCTACCATTTCCCCCAAGCCACACTTCACGCTATAATAACCATATGCATTTTTATCAATCATCAAGCGACGAGGCGCTGCGGCGACTGGGTTCCTCGAGTAGCGGTCTGAGTGCGGCCGAAGTTCAGCGCCGCCAAAAACGCCATGGCCTCAACATCATCAAAGTCCAATCCGAGCCGCTCTGGCGCATCATCCTCGAGCCATTCCTCGATATCTTTATGCTCGTCCTGCTCATCGCCGCCATCATCAGCCTCTGGCACGGCGAGGCAATTGACGCCATCATCATCTTCGTCATCGCCGCCATCTCGGCCGTTATTTTCTATATTCAGCGCTTCTCAACCGACCGCGTGCTACGCAGCCTGTCCCGTCACGACGCCCAAAAGGTCGACGTCCACCGCGTCAATCGCACCACACGCATCGACGCCAGCCAGCTGGTTCCGGGCGACGTCGTTTCACTGGCCGAGGGCGAGAAAGTCCCCGCCGACATCCGCCTCATTCGTAGCGCCAACTTGCGGGTGGACGAGGCACAACTGACCGGCGAATCACTGCCAATCTCCAAACAAACCGACGCCCTCACCGGCACCAAAGAAATGTACGAGCAAACCAACATGCTGTTTCAAGGCTCATTCGTCGTCAGCGGCACCGGCACCGGCGTGGTTGTCGCCACTGGCAATCAGACCGAGTTCGGTAATCTCGCCATGCTCTCAAAGCGCGAATCCACCCAAAGCCCAGTCCAGCGAAAAATCGACACCCTGATCACCAAAGTCATCGCCGCCGTCTCGGCCATCGCCCTCGTTGCCTTTGGGCTGAGTTTGCTGCGCGGCATGGATGTGCTGGAGAGCCTGCGCTTCGTCATGGCCCTAGCGGTAAGTGCCGTGCCGGAGAGCTTGCCGATTGCGATTTCCGTAGTGCTGGTCTTAGGCATGCGGCGGATGGCCGCCAAAAAGGCGCTGGTGCATCAAATGCGCGCCATCGAGACCATCGGCGTCATCACCACCATCGCCACCGACAAGACGGGCACACTGACCAAGAATAAACTGACCGTTCAGCAAACGTGGACGCCGGACGAGGCGACAGAGAACATCGACCGCATCATCGGGCTGGTGGTCAACCGCGCTCACGCCAAGAGCCACGATCCGCTGGATATCGCCCTCAATGAGTACGCCCGCAAGCAGAGCGCCAGCCCGCGCCACGCACCAGTTCACGACCTGCCATTCAGTCAAGCCCACGCCATGTCCGCCACCGTCTGGCATCACGGCCGGCAGTTTCGCTTGTACGTCAAGGGTGCGCCCGAAGCCATTCTGGCAGCATGCCGCGTGTCGGCCCGCACCAAAAAGCACGCCCAGCAAATGCTTGATGAGATGACCGCCCGCGGCTACCGGGTGATTGGACTGGCGACGGGCGAGCTGGACGAGGCAATTGATAGCTTTGATCAGCTCGGCAAGCTGACATTCGCTGGATTCGTGGCCGTGGCCGACGTACTCCGACCAGAGGCGCCGCGAGCTATCCGGGCTGCCCTGAAAGCGGGCGTGTCGGTGCGGATGATCACTGGCGATCATTTCGAGACGGCCTATCAGATTGGCCGGGAGCTTGACATGGTCGAGAGCCGCGATGAGGTGTTCGATTGCCGTGACATGGCCAAGTTGTCTGATGATCAGCTAGACGCCATCGTCACCAAAACTAAAGTCTTCTCTCGCGTCATCCCCGAGCAAAAATACCGCCTGCTGACTATTCTCAAAAAGCACCACATCACCGCCATGACCGGCGACGGCGTCAACGACGTGCCAGCGCTGACCAACGCCCACATCGGCGTAGCCATGGGGTCGGGCTCGCACATCGCTAAAGATGCTGGCGATATTATCCTGCTCAACGATAATTTCAAGACCATCATCGACGCCATGCGCGAGGGACGCACCATCATTGCCAACATTCGCCACATGCTGTTTTATCTGCTGTCGACCAACACCGGCGAGCTGATCACCATGATCGGCGCACTGCTCATCGGCATCAAGACGCCGCTGGAGCCAGTACAAATCCTCTGGGTCAATCTGGTGACCGATACCTCGATGGTCATCCCACTTGGCCTGGAACCAGGCGAAAAGCAAGCCATGAACCGCCCGCCGGAGCGCCCCGACGCACCGATTCTCAGCCGCCAAATGATCTGGCGGATGGTCATCGTCGCTGCCACCATGTCAGTCATCGCGCTGGCCGTCTACATCTTTTTCGAGAAGCATTATGGCCACAACTACGCGCAGACATTAGCCTTTATCTCGCTGGTGGTCAGCCAGTGGGCCAACGCCTTCAACGCCCGCTCTGACAGTGAGTCAATTTTCACTCGCCTCAAGGTTATGAACGCCAGTTTTTACGCCGGCATCAGCTTGTCGATCATGTTACAGCTACTCGTCTTCTTCGGCCCACTTGGCACAATCCTCCACATCACACCGATCAACTTCTGGCACGGCACACTCATCGGCCTCGCCTCATTCATTATCCCGATCACCACCTGCGAGATACACAAATGGCGAAGCAGGAGGAATGACCATGTCTGAGCTCAAACATATCCGAGCTGGCTATCGCGTGTCGGTCAAGGGACTGATCTATGAGGACGGAAAGTTACTATTCGTCCGCGAGAGGAGCGATACATGGGATTTACCCGGCGGCGGGCTGGAGCACGGTGAGAGCATAGCCGAGGCCTTGCGGCGCGAATGCCGAGAAGAGCTGGGAACTGAGATAGAAATCACAAACACAGCACCAATCATCATCCCGACATGGAGCAAAAAGTTCAATACCCCGGTACTTATCATCGCCTACCGAGTTCGCCTCGTGTCACCACCCACAACCACGACAGATGTCAGCGAGCTGCGGTATATTGGGGTCGATGAGCTAAAGCAGGTTGAGCTTGACTCGACATTGTCGGCCGTTATAGATCAGTTCTATATATAGGAACTACCTGTGGTGGCCGGCATAATAGCGCACGGCGTCGATTGAACCAGAAACTAGAGGGAATTTAGAATAATTAGAATAATTACGTGTCTTTGCTTGAATCATTTTTACGATTTCACTCGTAAATGGCTGGGCCGGAGGGATTCGAACCCCCGAATGCCAGGACCAAAACCTGGTGCCTTACCACTTGGCGACGGCCCAATACCAAGGATTAGTGTAGCATAATAATTACGCAATTACCAGCCTTGCGATTGGGCTCAAAACGCGCTACAATCGTCATATGCATAAGCAGTATGGCTTTACTATCGTTGAGGTTATTATCATCATCGTGGTCATCGCGATCCTCGCTACCTTGGGTGGTCTCGTGTGGCGCAATACGTACAACACCGCTCGCGATAATGAAACCAAGTCAAATATTTCGATGCTCAAAGAGGCGATCGAGAAATATCGTTCGGATAACGGCGAGTTTCCTTGGCCGACAGGCGCCTGTGCCATTTATAACACCGCTAATATGAAGATTTGTAATGGTGGTGAGCTCGGCGCGCTCCTCATTCCACGCTATATCAAGCAGCTACCAAAAGACCACGACGGTCGTGATTATTGGTACTTGGTCGCCACCGATGTCGCTCTCGCCTCCAGTGTCGTGCCGACACGCTACGCTATAAAGGTGCCGCTCTCAGATGGCACTACCTGCCGCACTGGTCGCAATATGCAAAACGGTTGGTTTGGCGGCGTGCCGGAGTGCAATTTCTAATCTGTTATAATAACTCTTGATGAAACGGCAGATTTTTGAGACGCTGACACTAGAGAAGATCGTTGGTGGCGGACAAACGCTAGGAACACTGGCTGACGGGCGCAAGTGTTTCGTATGGGGCGGACTACCCGGCGAGACCGTTACTGTTCGCATTACCAAAAAGAAATCGCACCTTGTCGAAGCAGTTGTCGAGGAAGTAATTTCGCCAAGCCCCGACCGCATCCAGCCGCGTGACCCGGACAGTTACCTGTCGACCAGCCCGTGGCAAATTATGCCACTCGAACTTGAACAAACGTATAAGGCGCAGTTGATTGACGATGCCTTTACCCTGCATAATGTCACGCTACCAGGGGAAATTGAAGTTTATTGCGACAATGTTGTATATGGTTATCGCAACAAAGTTGAATTTAGCTGGTATAGCGAAGCCGGGAAGCATGGCGATACGCTTGATTTAGCATTTTTCCGCCGCGGCAGCAAAGGCAAGATTATCGTCGATAGCACAAGCTTGGCACGCCCAGAAATCAACAACCTGGCGCGTGCGATCCGCGATTTGCTGCACCATAAACACATCTCGGCTCGCCAGCTCAAGACCTTGCTCATCCGCTGCAACCAGTCGGGGGGTTGTGTATGGCAATTATATCTCAAGGATCGCTTGCCCGAAATCATCACCGCTGATGAAGCTGCCAATCTACCAGCTCAGGGCGGGGAAGTCATCTACTCCGACCCGCGCTCACCAGCCAGCCGCATCACCGAACGCCTAGCACATTTTGGCGACACCACCCTGACCGACACCGTTCTTGGCGTGCCATTTCGCTACGCCTGCGAAGGCTTTTTTCAGGTCAACCTCCCAGTTTACGAGCAGGCGCTGCGCGATATGCGGCGGTGGGTGCCGCTCGCTACCGATCAGCCAATTCTCGATTTTTACGCCGGCGTTGGCACCATCGGCCTGACCATTGCCAGCGGCAACGTCACGCTGGTAGAAATCAACGCCGATGCTGTCCGCGAAATGCAGCGTAACATCACCGAACTTGGTCGCACTGACGCCCGCGCCGTTCTCGCCCCCAGCGAACAAGCCCTCGACCACATCACCGGTAGGGAAATCGTCATCGTCGATCCACCACGCGCTGGCCTCCACCCCGAGGTTATTGCGACATTGTTGCAACAGCTACCGCCGCGCATCCTCTATCTCAGCTGCAACCCCGTCACCCAAGCCCGCGATGTCGCCTTGCTCCAACAACACTACCACATCGTCCATCACCGTGGCTACAACTTTTTCCCGCGCACACCGCATAGTGAGTACTTGATTGTTCTTGACAAGAAGTGAACCAACTCAACGGCGTATTAATAACTGGAGCTGAATTCCCATAACCTTGACATAGTGCTACACCGCTGATATAATATCAGCACACTAAAATCCATGTAAGAGGAGTTATAATTATGACAGGAATATCAAAGCCACCTGAGAGAATGCTGAGCGAAGGGCAAAATAATACTGCAACCCCCTGGGACACGCTTCGAGAATATCCTGCAGGTGGCGAAGAAGATCCTCAATATGCAAATACTATAAAGGCGCCGGAACGGGCTCCAATAATCGGCGACTATGCTTCTAGCGGGCTAATTTTCTCTGACATGGTAGGTCTAGCAAAAGATATAGCCGAGGAAAAAAATAGGCATAGCCGGACCTCAGAGGAAGGTAAACTAGTACTACTTATTTTCGGTGGTGTTTGTGTTCCCGTATACGAAGATTCTGATCCCGAGGAACTAGAGGCAGCCTGGGCGCGAGTTATGCGCGGACACTATGATAAGCAGATGGAAATTCCTGGTCTGTATGGCAACAGCTCTGGAATAGAGACAACCTATCCGCTAGTGACAAAAACTCTGGACAATATATCAGAAGAAGTCCTTGCTGCTGAGGCGCAGGCAGACGAAGTTCGGCGCAATGCTGGAGACTCTGATATTCAGTGGGCGGACACTATTATCAACAGAGAAGATAAGTATGAGAAACTTAAAGAAGAGCTCCAGGGCGTAAAGATAGTCTTTAATACAGAAAATATACAACCATCCGACATCCTTAGTAACGGAGAGAAGTCACAAAAGAAGCCGCAAAAGGTATCGCTGCTTAAAGAGGTATTCAAAGCGCAGAGAAACATGCACTTCTCTTGGGCAGTCTTATGGGCAAAGCTTATGCAGCAGCGTCTCGATGATAAAACCGCAACCATAAAAGACATTGCCGAAGATACTCTGGGAATATTAGATATCAAAGTAGATGACCCAGGCCCACTATTTGGTGAAGTAACTCGTCATTTAGTAAATAACTGGAATCATGGTGAAGAACTATTGGAATGGTATAACGAAGTACGCAAGCGACAAAGTAGATACCGCTCACCTCTTCCACCTCAGGCCCAGTAACAATTACACGCTTGATATCAAGTATTTCTAGGCTATAAGGATCCTAGCAAAACGCCGACGTACTTATGTACCTGTCGGCGTTTTGATGTTCTTGAAATACCCACATTCCGACCCGTTCTTATCATACTGCGCCAAGTTATTATTATCAGAAAACACCGGCTACCGTTTTTCTATAAAAAGTTGTTTATGATCACAACAGAGGTGAGAAAAAATATTATATCATATTTTTGACAAAATCAATTGACATTTTATTCTATTAGTGATATATATATCAGCTTTCAGCTCAGAGTTTTCGATAAAGAGCGGGAAGTCGCCCTTTAGCTTTGAGCTTTTTTCTTCTACCGAAAGGAGTGCATATTATGCACGAAATAATCCCTTTCATCGGATTCATATTTGTAGTGGGGTTGGCCCTAATTGGGGCATATCTCGCTGGCGGTCTAGAGGCTGAGTATATGGCCAGCAGAGAGGAGGAAAACGAAGAGGGGGGCTAACAGCCCACCGGAAAGAAAATAGCTTGCCGTATGCGCTCAATCTGATTGAGGTAGGATTTCTATCTCTCGGGTTGAATACTCGCATGCAGCTTGAGCTCATTCGGTGGGCTATTTTCATTGGAGATAGTTTTACTAATTGAGACCTATTCGCCCGCTCATTCTAGGTGGTTCGTCTGTGTCTGCTTATCAGCCACCTCTACCATATCAGCAAACTTCCGGCCAGCACGGCGAGCCAACCACCACTGGGCCAGGGCGACGGGAACGACCACGGCGATGCCCGGCCAGAGCAGGGCAACATTTGGCATGGTAAAGTCAAAGAACTGCCTGAGTGGCTCAATGCCAAAGCTCACCAGAGTAACGAACAGCACCCCCGCCATATACAGTGTCCGCGCCAGGTGCGCCCGCTTATCCAGGACCACACCCAGCATCGGTCCGACCAAAAACACCAGATAAATCCCAAAGAACGTGGCCGTCAGAACCGTCATCGTCGCTGCCTCGGCCGCCTGATGTGGATGCAGTGTCACACCCGACCAATAGGTAAACGCCACGGTGAGGCCCGTCAGCAGCGCGATTGGCGCCACCGCCCGCAAGGTATCACGCCAGAAATACGCTGGATTGACCCGGTGGCGCGGACGCGGCGGAAACAGCGTCCACATGATCGTTGGCATAGTCACTAGGAAAATATTGAGGAAGGTAATGTGCCGCGGCGCGTACGGATAATTCAGCCCGACCAGCATGGTACTCAGTAGCAGCACCACGCCGTAAATAATCTTGTGAAAGAACAGGGTGGCGATGACTTCGATCGCTTGCATGATCCGATTACCCAGCTTCATGCCAATCGGCAGGGATGTAAACGAATTGTTGAGTAAAATTATGTCCGCCACCCGCCGCGACGCCGGAGCACCCGCGTACATCGCCACACCGAGGTCAGATTTTTTCAACGCCAGCGCATCGTTGACGCCGTCGCCGACCATGCCAGTGAACTTGCCGGACTGCTTGAAATGAGCGATCAGCCGCTCCTTTTGCTCTGGCAGCACGCGGGCAAAAATTGTGTGTTCATCAGCGGCCTTATTGAAGGCTTTGTCACTGAGACCCGCCAGCGCCGAGCCGAGGATGGCCTTGTCTGGGTTGGCGATACCCGCTTCGCGCGCGATGTGCTGCACGGTGCGTGGATTATCGCCGGAAATCACGCGGATGACCACGCCTTGCTCCTGGAGGAACTTGACCGTGTCAATCACGCCGTCGCGCAGGGAATTACGCAAAATCACCGCGCCAATCGCCCGCCCAGAACTATCTGGCAAATCCTTTAATTTCGTCGTTTCATCACCAAATTCCGCTAACATCAGTACCCGCAGGCCGCTATCTGCCCACTCGTCCAATTGGCGCTGCGTCATGGCGTCAACCGGCGCTAACTTGGCCACAAACTCCGGTGCCCCCATCATCAATGTCCGCATCGTGCCGTCGACCTTGGCCCGGACACCCGCCATCTTGCGCGCCGAGGAAAAGGCCATTACCTCGATGATGTCTGCGTGTTTCGGCGGCGTGATTTCCGCGAGGATTGCCTGCCCAGTGATATTACCGCCGCTGGTTTCATGGGCGATGAGGGCGGCTAGCTCGGCAACGTCCGCCTTATCAAACGCCACCACCCGCTCCAGCGTCACCTCGTCGCTAGTCAGCGTGCCAGTCTTATCCACCGCTAGCAAATTCAGTAGTGCCATCGCCTCAATCGCCGCCAATTTCTGCGGCAGCACCTTGGCCTGCGCCAGCCGCAGCGAGCCAAACGCCAGCAGCAGGGAACTCGCCAGCAGCAGTCCCTCCGGCACCACCGTCACCGCCGCCGAGGTAATCGTCTTGAGGATAATCACTACATTATCACCCGAGAAATAATACACGGTAAAAATCAGCGCCGCCAACATAATCGCGCCGTATGTCAAGAAGGAAATCGCTCGCCAAATCGCTCGCTGCAAGGGCGTCAGCTCTGGCTTGTAGCGTTTCAGGACTTGGCTGATGGCACCGGCTTTCGTTTGGTCGCCAACCGCCGTGACCCGCGCCGTACCTTCGCCCGCCAGCACCGTGGTTGCCGCCAGCACCGTGTCACCAATCGCTTTCTCAATCGCCGCCGACTCGCCAGTGAGCATACTTTCATTGAGCTCCAAGCCCTTCGACACCGTCACCTCTGCGTCCGCCGGCAGCTCATCACCAGCCTGCAGAATGATCTCATCGCCCACCACCAACGAATCATACGGCACTTCCACCGCCTGGCCGTCACGCAGCACCCGCGCCCTGGGCGCACTCATCAGTTCCAGCCGATGCAGCACCCGCTTGGCACGAATTTCCTGAACGATACCGATCAGCGAATTGACCACGATCACCACCGAGATAAACCAAGCATCACGATACTCACGCACATACACCAGCGCCCCGGCCAGCAGGAAGATCGCCAGCACAATCGGTGATAGTAAATTTCTCTTGATAATGTCTAGATAATCTCGCATTATATTGCCTCACTCTTTTTATATTGCAATCGCGCCCCGACGCGATAGCCGCCGCGGGCGTCCGGGTCAAATTGGTATATTTCGCCGCGTTTAACCTCTGATATGACGACTAGGGCTGGATTATACGGCACCAGCGTCCGATAATATATTAAGTCATCCGGCGAAGTGACATTCATCCCCGGAAAGACTGCTTGAAACTTCTCAGTCGCCACGTCGTCAAAGTAATTCGGCTGGTGCTTTGGCGGTACGAATCGCTCTGGCCGCAGGCCCATTCGCCGCACCAACCGCTTGACATCGCCCAGCGTCATGATGGCCCGCGCTGTGATGTAAACCAGCAATCCACCCGTCCTATCAAGCACCACCGTCGCCTGCGCCGTGCGGCTGACATCGCTCATCGGCAAGATTATCGACTGAATCTCAACCGAAAAATCAAATTTATCCTTGGCAATTTCTTCCAGCGCTAATACGTCATACGTTGTCGTATTCATAATTATAGTTTACCACCAATGGCAAATTGCCACTAATTTACCGGTAATTACGATATAATTACTAAAGGTGTCTCATTTAGCTTTTATAGACACTATAATAAAGAAAGGTACTCTATGGAATTAACTGAAAACACTGCAGCCAAGTGGGAATGGGTTAGAGACGAAACAGCCAAACTTGCCTCAAGTATAGCCTCAAAACAGGAGATTATTAAAAGTGTCTCATCTGCCCTTGATGAGCTTATTGCAGACCTTGACACTGAGCTTGAGACATTCGAAAGACTAAGCACTCTAGCCGACAAGGAAGTGCTACGCGAAGAAAGCGGTACTCTTAACGATGAAGCACCTGTTATTTCAAAACCACAGCCAGAACAAATAGCTCCTGTTCCAAAAGAAAAACAGGTCAAATCAGCTACGAAAAATCCAGCCAGAAAGAAGCGAGCGAAACCAAATACAAAAAAGACAGGTAAAGTATCAGCTAAAACTTCAGATCAACCAGAGTTGCCGCTGCCAGAAGACACCAAAGACAACCAACCAGACCGGCGGGAGAATAAAAAATGACATTATCGCCAGAGTTTTTTGGTGAAACTAAAAAAACAAAGCTACAGCACACCTCAAGCGGTGATAATATCGACACATCTGAACTAAATCAAGAAAAAGTAGACCTCTTTTGGCGAATGGAACGAACCGATGAAACTATGTATATCACCGGCAAGGCTGGCGCCGGAAAGTCTTATTTACTAGAGTTTTTCGTAAAACACTCTCGCAAGAATGTGGCAGTTGTTGCACCGACGGGCGTTGCAGCGCTTAATGTTGGAGGACAAACCATTCACTCCTTTTTTGGGTTAGATATTGATGTTCAAAATTTAAATGAAATCAAACGCAAAGGAGTCTATGGCAAACGCAAAGTTATACTTGAAGAACTAGATACTCTTGTCATAGATGAAGCTTCAATGGTACGCGTGGATCTAATTGACGCCATTGATCTTAAATTACAGCTTGCAAACGGCAACGACTTACCCTTTGGAGGCAAGCAGGTTATTTTATTTGGAGATCTTTATCAACTCCCGCCCGTAGTTGAGGCTCAAGTAGACCGCTACCTTGAAGATAATTACGGCAGTATATTTTTCTTTGCAGCTCCAGTATTTCGTCGTACTCAGATTAACTTTTGTGAGCTAAAAACGGTATTTCGTCAAAGCGACGCAGCTTTTATCGGCATACTAAACGACATTCGCACTGGTAAGGTCACATCAAATGAACTTGCCGCCTTGAATACTCGTTGCGGCTTACTTGAAAATCGTTCTGTTCACAATAGGTTTGTTACGTTAACACCAAAAAACGATACTGCAGCACATATTAACCAACAAATGTTAGACAAGATATCGCGTCCAGAATATACCTATAACGCAACCATCAGTGGTAAATTCAACAAAGGTACTTTTCCGACCGAAGTCGCCCTAAAGCTAAAAGTTGGTACACAGGTTATGATGCTGGTAAACGATAACCTTGATGATTCTCAGAAAAAAGGCAACAAAGGAAGGCGCTGGGTAAATGGTACGCTTGGTATTATTTCTGAACTTGGCAAAGACTACATTAAGGTAATGATAAACAGGGTAGAGCATTCTATAAATCAGCACGAGTGGACTCGCAATGAATACGAATACGATGCCGTGAAAAAGAAATTAATTTCACGCCCCGTAGCCACTTTCAAACAATTTCCAGTGCGACTAGCTTGGGCGTTAACAATACATAAAGCTCAAGGACAGACATATCAGTCTGTAGCCGTAAACCTTGAGGGCGGGGCTTTTGCAGCTGGACAGACTTACGTTGCTCTTTCTAGATGCGTGTCGCTTGAAAACCTGTATCTGACACATCCGATTAAAAGTGGAGATATTATAGTAGACCCGGAAGTAGCAAACTTTATGAGTAAACATGAAGATTTTGACAGTAGCGAACCTAGAGTATACACCAAACTTTCTCGTTAGCAACAGGCGTATCTATAACAAAGTTTTATTAAAAATCTGCATAATTTACCGGTAAAATCCATCGTCAATCCACGGCTGGAATTTCTCCGAAGAATCGTGCGCACCATTCCACTCGCGTAATTTTTCGCCAACACCAGCGTTATGCAGTAAAATAGTTATATGGATTTTCACACTCGCTACGCCACACTGAACGCTAATCAGCGTCAGGCGGTCGATTATATTCACGGTTCGCTCCTGGTGATCGCCGGGCCGGGTACGGGCAAGACCGAGCTTCTGAGCATGCGCACCGCCCAGATTTTGCGCCAGACTGACACGCTGCCGGATAGTATTTTATGCCTGACATTTACTGAGAGCGGCGCTGCCAACATGCGCCAGCGCCTCCGCCAGATCATCGGCGAGGACGCTTATAAAATCGCCATTCACACCTTTCACAGTTTCGGCACGGAGATTATCAATCAGCACCGCCAGTATTTCTTCCGCGGCGCCGATGCCCAGCCGGCGGATGAACTGACGCAGCACCAAATTGTGACCGAGATCCTCGAGGGGCTTGATTGGCGTAATCCGCTGAGCGCTAAAAACAACGGCGAATTCGTCTATACCAACGAGCTGATCCGAGTCATTTCCGAGTTCAAGCAGAGCGGCCTCACGCCGGCAGAGCTGCGGCTAGTGATGGCGGATAATCAGCGCGTCATCACTGGCATTACCCCTGATATCCAGCAGGTATTTGCGGCCAAAATTTCTAAAAAAACCATCGAGTTATTTGCGCCGCTGGCGGAGAAGATTGCCGAGAGGATTGGCGAGGGAGGCATCACAGAACCCTCTGGAGATACCGCCAGCTCAGCGCCAGATAGCACTGCAGCCACCGCCCAAATCCCTACCAATCTGCCGTCCTCCATCACCCCCTACGCTCAGGTTCTGGCGCTCAGCATCGCCCACGCCGCCCAGGAGGCGATCGACGCCAACTCCACCAAACCGCTGACCGCCTGGAAAAACAAGTGGTGCGAAAAGAACGCCGCTGGCGAGTTCGTCCTCAAAGATTTCGCTGCCAGCGAGAAACTATCCGCCGCCATTGACGTCTACGAAGCATATGGCAACGTGCTAGCCGAGCGCTCGCTGTTTGACTACGATGACATGATTTTGTCCGTCATTCAAGCCTGCGAGTCCCACCCCGAACTGCGCGCCAACCTCCAGGAGCAATTTCAGTTCATCATGGTCGATGAATTTCAAGACACCAACCTGGCGCAGCTGCGGCTGCTATTCGACCTGACTGGCGATGAGGATAATCCCAACATCATGGCGGTTGGCGACGACGACCAGGCGATTTTCAGTTTTCAGGGCGCGGACGTTGGCAATATCCAGCGCTTCCGCCAGCACTATCACGACCCGAAAATCATCGTGCTGACTGACAATTACCGCTCGGCGACTGACATCCTGACGGCGGCGCGCGGGGTGATCACCCAAGGGACGGATCGCCTGGAGAATACCATTGACGGCTTGTCAAAACAATTGACCGCGCATGCGTCTGGTAGCGGCGCGCGGGTTGAAATCCAGGAATTTGCCTCGGTGAGCGAGGAGCGGGCAGGGGTGGCACAGCAAATTGCCGAGCTAATCAAACGCGGCGAAAACCCAGAACACATCGCCGTCATCGCCCGCCATCACAAGGAGTTAATCGAGCTGCTGCCGTATCTGTACCGCCAGAATCTGACCGTTAATTACGAGCGCCACGATGATATTTTAGAGCAAGACATCATTCAGGCGCTGGACAAGCTGGCGCGGGTCGTCATGGCGATTCATCAGAATAATCTTGACGTCGCCAACAGCTTACTACCAGAGGTCATCGCCCATCCGGCGTTTGGCTTTTCGGCGCTGGATATCTGGCGGCTCAGCCTCCACGCCTATAAGAATCGGCAGCTGTGGCTGGAGAGCATGCTGGCGAACAGCACCTTTCAGCTATTTGGTGAGTGGCTGCTAGAGCGGGCCAAGGACGTGCCAAATTTGCCGCTGGAGGAGCAGTTGGATAAGCTGTTGGGGTTGGAAGCCAGCGAAGAGCCTTTGCTGGGACTCCGTACAGCGATTGCAGCCCGAGCGTCCTCAGACGCCCGGCGCGAAAAGAGGAGTCCTAGTAAAGGCTCTTCGCTTAATTCTCTCGCCGCCCACTACTTCTCGCCCCAAGCCCTCGCCGAACACCCCGACGCCTACCTAACTACACTCGAGAGCCTGCGCACGCTGCGCCAAAAATTACGCGACCGCACTACCGACGAAGCCCCGACGCTGGCAGACTTTCTCGAGTTCATCGACCTACATCGCTCGACCAAAACCCGCCTAACGCACATCCGCCCCCAGGCCAGCGCCCTCGGCGGCGCCATCAACCTGATGACCGCCCATAAATCCAAAGGTCTGGAATTCCCGCACGTCTTCGTCATCGGGGCAATCGACAGTGCCTGGGGCGAGAGAGTCCGCTCGCGCTCGCGGCTGATTCGCTATCCCGCCAACCTCCAGCTCCAGCCCGCCGGCGCCAGCTACGACGAGCGGCTGCGGCTATTCTTTGTGGCGATGACCCGCGCCAAAACCACCCTGACCATGACCTATTCCCAGACCAACGACGCCGGCAGCGACACCATGATCGCCAGCTTTCTGACCGACCACGCGCCGACGATTATCCCCGCCGCCGATACGCCCGCGACGCAGCTTACCGTGGCGCAAACCGACTGGAGTACGCGGCTGAGCGCGCCGATGAGTGCGGAGCTCAAGGATGTACTGGCGCCGACCTTAGAGACGTACAAACTTTCCATTACGCATCTCAATAACTTCCTCGACGTCTCGCGCGGCGGGCCGCAGAACTTTTTGTTGAATAATCTCCTGCGCTTTCCGTCCGCCAAAAGCCCTGCCGCCAGCTACGGCACCGCCATCCACGCCAGTCTCCAACAGCTGCACAACCTGCTAGGCGCTGACCACCGCCTGCCGCCTGCCGAGCGCATCCTCCAACATTTCCGCACGTCGCTCGAGGCCCAGCACCTGCCGCCCGACGATTTCAAGCTGTATCTAGACAAGGGTACGGCGGCGCTGACGGCATTTCTGGACGCCAAATCGTCCGATTTTCATGACACAGAGCTCGCAGAACTCGATTTCGCTCATCAAGGCGTCGTCGTTAGCGGCGCGCGCTTGACCGGCAAGCTGGACGTCGCCGACATTGATAAGCATAATAAAACCATCTTCGTGACCGATTACAAGACCGGCAAGCCATCGCACTCCTGGAAGGGCGCGTCCGACTATGAAAAAATCAAGCTTCACAAATACCGCCAGCAGCTGATGTTTTATCAACTCCTGGTCACGTCGTCGCGTGATTATAGCAATTTCACTTTCATCGGCGCCCGCTTGCAATTCGTCGAGCCGGACATGAAAACCGGCGACATCCTCAGTTTGGAGGACAGTTTTTCCAGGGAAGAATTGGATGAATTCGCCCGGCTTATCGGCATCGTCTGGCGGAAAATCACCACACTGGAGTTGCCGGATATTTCTGAGTATTCGGCGGATTATAAGGGGATGGTGCAGTTTGAGGAGGATTTGTTGACAGGGGAGCGGTAATCCCTCCGCGGGGCATAGCGGAAATAAGGACATGACCTCTGCCCAGATTTACTCCCGCCAGAGCCTTATGCTGTATTGAAATAGATCACTGAGATTGTTGACTTTTTGAGTTATATATGATATAAACGTACTTGACTCTTCGTCGAAGAGTTGTTGTGGTGAGTGCGCTCAGGCGACCATTACTCTGCATCCGCAGAGTAGCGTCTGGTGGAAAGCGATGTCCACTCACTGCAATTTCCCGACACGCCATGAGAGGAGGTGAAAACTCATGGCATGGTACGAGGGGCGCTCCAGTGGAGCGTCCAACGGAAAGTTCCGGTTCTGCACGCACTGTCGTGCCAAGAACTGGATCGACACAATTCCGGGCAGGAGTGCCTGGAATTGTGTTTCCTGTGGAAAAGAAAACAAGCAGTGAGATTCTTTTCCGCCGGGGCGCTAAAGGCCCCGGGGGTGATCACCCCGCCGAAGTCCGTTAAGCTTCGGAGAACAAATCAAGGGTGTGCTGGGTCAGGAGGCAAGGTTCAAAAACCGCCGAGCCTCGCGGGTTCGACTCCCGCCACATCCACTGGGGTGCGTACTGTGTTCAGCGTTGAGCTGCAGTACGTGTGATAGACCAGTAACCTCCACTCTGGTCTCACGAAAACAACGCTGTTTTCGCCCCCTCGCTCTTCCCAGGAAAGTCCCGGGAAGGATCCCCCCGAAAGGGGGAGAAAGGAGGTCACCATGGGAGTGTAGACCTCCGCCCCGCGACCAGCGACTCCGGGAGAACGAACAATTCACCTGGTCGCGGGGCCTTAAACCCCCGGATTCGCGAGCTTCACTCGTGTAGCAGCCCTCCGGGCCGCTCCGAGCAGAACCGCTTGAGTCCACGACCCCGCGTCAACGATGACGCGGGGATTTCACTTGTTGTGCTATAATTGCCGTATGAATCCAACTCAACCAAATTTCACAACCCCGCCAGCCCTGCAGCCACCAACCGCCCAACCGGCAACACCGATCAAGCAAACTCAGGTTGAGCTTGCCGCGGGTGTCAACATCTTTAGTGGAACACCTGGACTACTGGAGTGGACTGCTGACAATCGTATTCGCCTCTACACTTCACAGGCAGGCCAGTGGGTGCTTATGTTTGATATCACCCCATACGATATTGAGTTTGCATCATATCTCAATGGTGCATTATCCCTATCACCACGACCGGCCTTAGGGTTACCACAAAAAAATTATTATATCATAATTGATAAGGGCGCCGCTGGCTCAAACCTTGCCGAAATAGGTGCTCGGCAGTTTGGAATCATTGGCACTGTCGCCAGTGCAGCCATTCTCACAAATGCAGCCAACCGCGAAGCAGCAACTGATGCTAACTGGTGGATACAAACCCTCACGAACTTCGGTGTTATGAAATCGGGCAACGCACTGACAATGAAACGGGAACGGAACTGGTCGATGCCATATATTATCGCGGGCATCGCCAGCGGAGCTATCCTGCTAATCTTACTAATTGTCGCAATTGTCGCTGCTGCAAACAGTTAACGGAGAACATGTTGCATACCTTTTGGGACAATCTACCGCAGCCATTTTTCATCTTGGCGCCCATGGAAGCCGTCACCGACGTGGTGTTTCGCCATGTCGTGAAAAAGGCGGGCGCGCCCGACGTGTTTTTCACCGAATTCGCCAATGCCACCGGTTGGGTGCACGCTGGTGACAAGGCTATCGCTGGGCGGCTCATCAAAACCGACGACGAGCATCCGCTGGTCGCCCAGATATGGGGCGGCGAGCCGGGCGATATGGAGCAATTTGCCGCTCACTGCATGGAGCTCGGCTTTGACGGCATCGACATCAACATGGGCTGTCCCGCCAAATCCGCCATCAAAAGTGGGGGAGCGGCACTGATCCGCCGACCCGACGTAGCGGTTGCCTCCATCGCCGCCGCTAAAACTGCAGGACTGCCAGTCAGCGTCAAAACACGGCTCGGCTACACCTATGTTGACGAATGGCGCGAGTGGCTGGGCACGCTACTGGCGCAGGACCTCGCTAACTTGACCATCCACCTCCGCACCAAAAAAGAAATGAGCAAAGTCCCAGCCCATTACGAACTCATCGACGACATCATCAAACTACGTGATGATATCGCCCCACAAACTTTACTAACCATCAACGGCGACATCCGCGACCGAGCCCATGGTGAGGAACTATTTAGAGCCCACCCAGGCCTCAACGGTATCATGATCGGGCGGGGAGTTTTTAGCGATCCGTTTTGCTTTAGGAGGGCAGTTAAACTATCCTCAGTCGAGGAGGCTGTAACGGGCGCGTTAAGCCCCGTCAGCCAAACGCCACGGGCTGGCGAAGCCACCCGTAAAGAGTACTCCGAGGCAGAGGATAGGCTAGCTGCCCATCGTAAATCTAAACTGATCGCCTTACTGCATTACCATCTCGACCTCTTTGACCACTACCAACCAACCCTCGGACGCCCCTACGAAACCCTCAAACGCTTCTTCAAAATCTACATCCGCGACTTCGACGGGGCGAAAGAACTACGCGACCAGCTGATGCACACCAAAAGTACTGACGAAGTGCGGAAATTGTTGGACAATTGATGAAACTGAACGCCCCAAGCATCAAGGCGCACCGTAATCAAACGTGCGCCTGAAATGATGCCATAAACAATCTACTAGCGCCGCCGCTTATGCCGCTGCAAATCTGCCACCTTCAGCCGCACCAAGTGCCGGTCAATGAGCTGTTTGGCCTTTTCGCGCTCTATTTGGTCGTCGGCGTTGTCGCGCGCTGCGATGGCTCGTTCCAGGGCCGCCTGGGTTTCTGCCTCGATGATGTCGTCGCCGTGATCAGCTTCATCAACCAAGATTCGCACGCCCGTCTGATCAATTTCTACCACGCCGCCGGAGATAGCGAAGAATTCTTCTTCCTGCGTCTCCTTGGTGCGGCGGACGGTGATGACGCCGTCCCTCGCCACCGTCACTAGCGGCTCGTGGCTCGGCAGCACCGAAATCTCACCGTCAATCGTCGGGATAGTTACCGAGTAGACCGTTTCATCCAGCTTGACACCACCGAGCGTTACTAGCTTCAAATTCATTAGCCTAGTCCTTCTTTGCCTCTGGTTGCTTTGCGCTTTCAGCGTCGCGAGCTACCTGGTCGGCCAAGGTGCCTTGCACCATGTAGAACCAGCTTTCTGGCTTGTCGTCGTATTTACCAGCCAAGATGTCGGCAGCGTCGCGGATGGTGTCCTCTAACTTGACGTATACACCTGGGTTACCAGTAAACTTCTCAGCCACGTGGAATGGCTGCGCCAGGAAGCGCTGGATGCGGCGAGCCCGAGCAACAATTTGCTTTTGATCGTCCGACAATTCTTCCATGCCGAGGATGGCAATGATGTCCTGCAGCTCTTTGTACTGCTGGAGCACTCGCTGCACTTCGCGCGCCACGCGGTAGTGTTCCTCTCCGACGATTTCTGGGTCGAGCGAGTTAGAGCTGGAATCCAACACGTCAACGGCTGGGTAGATACCAATTTCCGTCAAGGCACGGTTCATCACGATGGTCGCGTCCAGGTGGGCGAAGGTCGTCGCTGGCGCTGGGTCGGTCAAGTCGTCGGCCGGCACATACACCGCCTGAACAGAGGTAATCGAACCCTTTTTCGTCGAAGTAATACGCTCCTGCAACGCACCCATTTCTTGCTGCAAGTTTGGCTGATAACCCACGGCGCTTGGCAAACGACCGAGCAGTGCCGACACCTCAGCACCAGCCTGCGTGTAGCGGTAAATATTGTCGATAAACAGCAGCACGTCTTTACCTTCGTCACGGAAGGCTTCAGCCATCGCCAGACCCGACAGCGCCACGCGCAAACGTGCTCCAGGTGGCTCGTTCATCTGACCAAACACCAGCGAAGTCTTGTCTAGCACACCCGCTTCTTCCATCTCATAGTAGAGGTCATTTCCTTCGCGGGTACGTTCACCAACACCAGCAAACACTGAGTTGCCAGAGTGGAACTTAGCGATGTTGTTGATCAGCTCGGTAATCAGAACGGTTTTACCGACACCAGCACCGGCGAACAGACCAGCTTTACCACCTTTGGCCAGTGGTGCGATCAGGTCAACGACTTTGATACCAGTTTCCAAAATCTCCGTCTTGTTCGACTGTTCAGACAGATCCGGAGCAGGGCGGTGAATTGGCGCGGTTTTGCCCTTTGGCTGCGGCTTCTCGTCAATCGCTTCACCAACCACATTGAACATGCGCCCCTGAGTCTCGGCACCCACTGGCACAGAAATCGGCGCACCAGTCGCCACCACGTCCGCACCGCGAGCCAAGCCATCAGTCGACGACAGGGCAATCGTTCGCACCGTGTGCTCGTCGAGGTGCTGCGCCACTTCTAAAACCAACGTCTCTTTGCCATTTTTAACATGCAACGCGTCATAAATCGCCGGCAATTTAACGTCACGTGGAAACTCCACATCGACCACCACGCCAACGATTTGAATAATTTTTCCTAGTGTTTTACTCATCAATTCCTCCTTTTACTATCTCGATTATCTCGCCATTCTTAATACCTTTTAGCGATGCCACTTCATCAATAGATAATCTCTGTATATGTGCTTGCAAAAATTTATACACCTCACTATTGCTAATGATGAGAGTAACTCCGGGAAAACGAACTACATCCTCATAAGCAGATGCGATAGTTGTTAATATCTTATCTAGCGGCCTGGGCTCACGCTCTGGTCTCGGAGATTTACCGTGCCACCCATTTCTCAACCAGTACATTAGTGCGTCGATATCAAAATCCAGCCATCGCTCATCAAAACTAATTTGTACATCATCGGATCCAGCCGTTTGAGCTATTTCCTCAGCGGCAGCCCTTGCAACAAGAAGCGGTGAAGCAATGATTCTATCAATTGTTAAATTTTTATCCAAAATACCCCGTTTAGTTCGCTGGATAGCTTCAGTGCGCAAGGACACTTTTCCTGAGAGCTGATCTTCATCGTAGCAAGCAAAGTACACGCTCATTGTTCCATCGCCTCCACACCGCCGGAAATTTCTGCTAACTCTTGCGTAATCGCGCCCTGACGGGCTTTGTTCATCGCCAAGGTCAGATCGTCCACCAGGTCAGACGCATTGTCCGTCGCATTCTTCATGGCCATCATCCGCATGGAGTGCTCACTAGCACGGGCATCCAGCAATGCCTGAAACAGTCGCGCACCCGTCAAACGGTAAGCGACGGCATCCAGCACCTCTGGGATACTTGGCTCGTACTTGGCGTCGGAAACCGTGTTCGAAACTTCACTTGGGTCGATCAAGACTTTGGTTCCCGCTGGCAATAACCGCGACAGTTCTGCTGTCTGCACCATGCTATTCACAAAACGCGTATATACCAGTGTTACGGCGTCAACCTCGCCATTTTCAAACATACCGATGGCGGTGTTTAAAATCGTGTGAAAAGTCAGTCCGGACGGCTGGTCTGGCAAATTGTCATAACTACCGATCACTTCGGTGTCTTTCAGGCGCGAGGCAAATTGCGAAGCTCGGCGGCCGACGGTCAAGGTCAAATTCTCGATGCCGCACTCGTCATCACGTTTGAGTAGCTCCAAATACTTCTTCAAGACGTTAGTGTTGTACGCACCAGCCAGGCCTTTGTCGCTGGCGATGACGATGATCAAGCGCTTGGTGATTTTGCGGCGCTTGAACAGTGGGTGATTATCCGTCGCACCCTGGCTCGCCAAGTAACTCAGCAACTCTTCAGCCGCCATAGTGTAGGGAGCCGAAGCCTTGTCCGCCTCTTGCGAACGGCGCATCTTGCTGGCAGCCACCAATTGCATCGCCTTGGTGATCTGCTTGGTCGAGTCCACCGAGCGAATGCGATTTTTCAGCGCACGAGTACTCGGCATGAATTACTCCTCAAAGCCTTTCGCCGCTGCCTGCGTTGCCTCGTCGATAATGTGCAATTGCTCATCAGTCGGCTTGGCGCCCTTATTCAGTTCGCGCATGGTGTCTTTGGCGTTGTTCCAAAGCTGTGTCAACAGACCAGCCTGTGCTTCTTTGATCTTGGCAACCGGCACACTGTCAAACGCGCCGCTGGTTACCGCGTGGATACTAACAAATTGTTCCCAGACGCTCATCGGCTGGTATTGTGGCTGCTTCAAAAGTTCAGTCAAACGTTGACCGCGGTCAATTTGTGCCTTGGTCGCATCATCCAGATCCGAGCCAAACTGGGCAAATGATGCCAACTCACGGAACTGTGAAAGTCCGAGCTTCAAGTTACCACCAACCGACTTAACCGCCTTGGTCTGAGCAGCACCACCAACGCGGGAGACCGATAGACCGGCAGAGATAGCTGGGCGAATACCTTGGTAGAACAAGTCGGTTTCTAGGAAAATCTGACCGTCTGTGATGGAAATCACGTTGGTCGGGATGTACGCCGAGATGTCGCCAGCCTGCGTCTCGATGATCGGCAGGGCAGTCAGTGAGCCAGCACCCAATTCGTCTGACAACTTGGCTGAACGTTCCAGCAGGCGAGAGTGCAGATAGAAGACATCACCCGGGTAGGCCTCGCGTCCCGGTGGACGGCGGAGCAGCAATGACATCTGGCGGTAGGCCACGGCGTGCTTGGTCAAATCGTCATAAATCATCAGCGCGTGGCCGCCGTTGTCGCGGAAATATTCACCCATGGCGGTACCAGCATATGGCGCCAAGTACAGCAGGGAAGCCGCGTCCGACGGACTGGTCGCCACCACGATGGTTTGCTCCATCACGCCTTCTTCTTTCAGGCGGTCAACCAGCCGGGCAATCTTTGATAATTTCTGTCCAATCGCCACGTAAACGTTGACCACGCCGGTCTTTTGCCGCGCCTGGTTGATCATGGTGTCGATGGCAATGGCGGTCTTGCCGGTCTGGCGGTCACCGATGATAAGTTCGCGCTGCCCGCGACCGATTGGGAACATGGCGTCAATTGACATGATACCGGTCATCAGCGGCTCATGCACCGACTTACGGCCCATCACGCCGATAGCTGGGCGTTCAATTAGCCCGCGTTGTTTGGTCTTGATGACTGGTCCGCCATCGAGCGGCCGACCTAACGGGTCAACCACCCGACCGAGCAGCTCCGGCCCGACTGGTACGTCCAGCACCGCACCCTTGCGGCGAACGCTGGCGCCAGCCTTGACTTTTTCTTCGCCGCCGAGGATCACCGCACCGATTTCATCTTCCATCAAGTTCAGTGCGAAAGCCTCCACTGTGCCGCCGTCAGTTTCAATCTCTAGCACTTCACTATAGCCAGCTTTACTGAGGCCATGCACCCACGCCACGCCGTCGCCAACGCGGATGACCACACCAGCATCCTCTAGTCCTTCCGTCGCCTCCAGCTGCGCGATTTTTTCCCGCAGGCTTTTGGCTAGTTCTGTCACATCAATCTTGCTCATTTTTCCTCCTAGATTTTCTTCGCCCGCAAGTCGTTTAGTTTCTTGGCAATCGTCGCGTCCAGCGTTGCGGTTGGTGTTCGTAGCTTAAAGCCGCCGATGAGCGCCTGGTCAATTGATTCACGCAGTAACACGTTAACGCTCTGGCCACTACCATCTGTTTCGGGTGCGCGGGCTTCGCTCCGGGCGTCCTTTCTGGACGCTCGGGCTGCAGAGCGACCCTCCACAGATGCCAGCGACTCCATGCCTGAGTTAGATGATAGTAGCCGCTTAATTGCATCCTTTGTCGCCGCGTCCAACACTCTTGCACTTTCCACTGTCGCCACGACCATGCCACGTTCCGCCAATTCCGCCTCGATATCTTGCACTAATAGATCAATTTCTCGCTCACGTCGCTCAGATATAATCAGTGCCGCCAATTCATCAATGACCGTCGCATCACCAGCCAGCAGCCGCTCAGCCGCGTACCGTGCCAACTTTCGCCGAAGCGTCCGCGCCATAGCTAGGCGACCTCCTTGACTGCGTTGGCGATCAGCTTGGCATCAGTTTTAGCATCAACTTTTTCATTCAAAATCTTGCCAGTCGCTTCAGCCACTAACTCCAGCGTTTCGTTATGTATCGCTTTCTTAGCCTGCTCAACTTCCTTAGCAATTTCCGCCTGTGCCGCACTAACGATAGTCTCTGACTTGGCAGTCGCCTTGGCTGCGGCCTGCTCGACGACCGAAGCTGCCTCCTCGCGTGCTGCTGCCACAATTTCACTAGCCTCAACTCGAGCTTTTCGCATCAACTCGTTGGTCATTTTTTCAGCTTTATCAGCATTGTCGCGGGCCGACTGCGCTGCCTTTTCAGCTGTGCGCATGTCTTTTTCGCGCTTGTCGAGCATCGCTGCCAGCGGTGGATACACCCACTTGCGTAGAATCACCAGCAAGATCAAGAACGCCACCGTTTGTAAAATCAGCAGCTTCCAGTCAATGCCCAGCGAACTGAACAGGTCAGCCTTTTCGGCCGCGTGCGCTTCGGCACTCGCAAATTGTGTCAATATAGTCTCCACAATTTACCCCTCAAATTACATAACTTTGCCGACAATAGCCGCCACGAAACCGATGATGGCCAGGGCGTCGATGAACGAAATACCAAGGATCATCATGGTGCGTAGGTCGTTAATTTTCTCTGGATTACGACCAGCCGCGTTCATCGCTGCCGCGCCGACGATACCAGCGCCGATTGCTGCCAGTGCAGCTGGGATAGCGTAGGTGAGTGCAAATGCTAATTCTTTCATTGATTTCTCCTTTATTTAATACTTTATTACTTTACTAATCATTCGCTGCCGCGAGTTTTGTCGTATCAGCAGGTGAATGAGCATGATCAATCGGCTCGTGCGTGTCATGGTGAGCCAGCCCCAGTGAAATAAATACCGTTGACAGCATAAAGAAAATGTACGCCTGAATGCCGCCGATAAACAGCTCAAACAGATAAAATGGCTGGAGAGCCGCCGGCGAGATATATTGCGTCAAAAAGGCGATCATAATCAGCAGCACTTCACCAGCCAACACATTACCAAACAAACGGAAGCTCAGCCCCAACAGGCGCGAAAACTCTGCCACCAACTCCAAAATACCGACAAACGCCATGATCGGATCGCGCAGCGGATTAACAAAGTAGCGGCCCATATTGCCCTTAAAGCCAAGGTACTTGAACGCGTACACCTGCGCTGCGATAATCGTCACAATGGCGAGGCCAAACGTCATATTCAGATCAGCCACACCGCCGCGAAACAGCGGTGTACCATGACTACCCACAGTGATCGGCCCGACGATCGGCAGCAACCCCAGCCAATACTGCGCCACTACGAAAAAGAATATAGTGATACACAGCGGTGCCACTCGACGCGCCCATGTCTCGTCCGGGATGACTTGACGAACCGTATTGTACAGCCCATCAAATGTCCAGTGAACTAACTTCGTTGCGAAAGTATGCTTTTTCTTGCCCAGCACCGCTGCCCGCGTCCGAAACATCAACCACACCAAAACGATCAGCCCCAGCACGCCAAGCATGTGTGAATTGGTGATCGACACGCCCATGACATTCGCTACTTCATCAGCCTTGACTGAAATGTGCGGACCGGCACTGGCAAATCGTTGCATCATATCTTTTTACGCTCCTTTTTTCGTTTCACGCGTCCCAACTGCTTACTCACCAGCAGGTACGCACCCAAAAAGCCAAGTACCACGCCAGCAAACATCAGCCACGGTTTCAATCCAAACACGCTATCCAACCATACACCTAGTAGCGTACAGCCGATGCTTGGTACAAACATCCGCCACGTTGTGTCGCCGATCGTCCCGAGGATAACCCGAGCCGTCACCACTTCCGTCGCCGTCGTTACACCATTCTTAACACTTGGTCTCTCAGCCATTACTCTGTCACTATAGCAACATGCTATACTCTTGACAAGATGCCACGGCGAAATTACCCGAAAAATCAACCAAAAGCAGCCCGGATATTTACCAAGCCGATGCTAACAACTACTGATCGCGACACGTGCCGGCGCAAGCGCCGCTTTGCCACTGAGCAGATCGCCAGAAGAGCTGCTGATACGCAGGAGCTAGTATCACCAAAGCTGGAGTTAGACGTGTATTATTGCCGAGGGTGTGACGGCTGGCACTTAACGAGTCGCGCGTCCCGAGACTAGGGTAGCATTGCCGAGATACCAATGCTTATGCTACAATAGAGAAAAGCCATAAGGAGGGAAAATATGAGCGAAGATAATACCGCCAATCATCAAGACGCTAAAGTCACTGTCTACAGCACCAGCTGGTGCGCATTCTGCCACACCGAGATGGAGTGGTTGAAAAAACTCGGCATTGATTTTGTCGCCAAGGACATCGAGGCTGATCCAAGCGCTAAAGAAGAATTGCTCAGCAAGAATGGTGGCAATTTTCAAGGCGTGCCGGTAACTGATATCTGCGGTGAGGTGATCCTCGGCTTTGACCGGCCGAAACTACAGGATGCGCTAAAGAAGAATGGTTTGATGAGCGAGTAGAGATATCTAATTTGCGTATCAAAAACCTGCTGCCTGGAAGCTTACTGGCAGCAGGTTTTATTAGCACACTCCTTATGCTGCGCCAATTTGTACGACCTCACCGCCGATTTCTTGGCGGAAGTAATTGTCGTGGCTAACATAGAGGATGGCACCAGAATATTTCGCCAGCGCCGTCTCCAGCTCCTCGATGCTCGGCAGGTCAAGGTGATTGGTCGGCTCATCCAAAATTAATAGCTGCGGGTCATTTGCCAGCATGGCAATGATCTGAAAGCGGGCTTTTTGGCCACCCGACAAGCGCGCCAGTGGCGTCATCCGGTCCGCTTCGGTAAACAGATAATCAGCTAGCAATTGGCGGATTTTGGTATCAGAAATCGGTAAGTCGCGGCTGAGGTACAATTTCTCAATCGCCACCTCCAGCGGATCCGCCAAATACCGCTCATCGATCTCTTGCTCATACACGCCCACCCGCGCCTGCGGATCGAGGAAGAGGTTGCCGGAGTAGAGGATAGGAGCGGCAGGTGCGACACCTTCTACGCCAGAGACTGTGGAACGTTCGCGAGTAGCGGACGTTTCAGCCGAACGCTCGCG
>DAIMYI010000013.1:0-26284 GCA_036734565.1 Nanosynbacter sp.
ACGCTACCCCACCGCTTGAGACTGGTAACGAGGCGGTGAAGGGTGAGATGAGGGTGCGCGAGTAGAGCGGACAATTATCGCTTAAGCATACGCCTAACTTCTGTCAAAAACCTTTTTTGTGAAAAGTCACGTAGCGCCTGCTTTCGTAGAGATTGAGCGTTAGCAAACGCTGTCTTAGGATTGTCCAGAACAACAGCTAATGCTTCAGCATAGGCTTTTGGATTGGTGATATCATCAACAATCTGTCCATATGTACCAACAAAGTCCGCCACTCCACCAACCCGTGCTGCCACGAGCGGCAATCCGCGCAGGGCTATCTCGATTGGCGTATTTGGCATGCCGTCAAAGAGCGACGTATAGAGAAAGGCGTCATAGTTATCAACGGGCAGTGACGGTATACCGTTAAAGCCGCCGCGGTAATGAACCCGCGGATGTGACGGTAGTTTATGAGTGGGAAACTCGCTTGATGCGTCACCGTACATATCAATATGGACATCACTCGGCAATAGATCAGCGACAGCTGCGACTAATTGAGGTAGTTTCTCTGGTGACAGGCGGGATGCCCAAAGAATACGCCTTTGACCAGCTAACTGAGTTATTGGTGTGTAGGCTGTATCATCAAGTGGTTGATGATGAACAGTGATTGTATCTGCATCATAAGCATATTCATTAACCCACATCGACTTGACGGCCTCATTATCAGTGGTTATCTCAGTGAGCAGGTGATAGACCTGCGGTAGGTGACTGTGCGAAAAACCAAATACTCGTCCACTTTCATCGGTGCTTTGACTATAGGACGTAGCGATAACTTTTTTACCGGTGGCCTTGATGTACACTGCGTGATCTCGCACAAAATCATAGGCTAGCTCTGAATTGAGAATATGGAGTACAGGCACGTGAATATTCTCGATCAATTGCTCTAGCAGTCTATATTTTTGTTCTATCGGGAAAAATCGAGTAATTGTTCCGAATGGCACGAAGTCTACATCGGTGTTAAGTCGTGGTCGCCATTCTGAATAATTAGCGTCAACTTCATTTGTGGCAATAACCAGAACTTTCTTGCCGAGTGACGCAGCGGTGTTGGCATAGTTAAGAGCAAATAGATCAGCGCCGCCACGCTTGAGCCACGGTACGAACAGCACATAGTCATAGGTGTCGTTTCGTAAATCGCGACATACTTGCCAGTACGCCAAGCCAACACGGTAGTGATCATCAGTGATCGTATGATACACCGTTGGTAGTGGGTGTGGTGGAAAAATTAGTTTTTCGATATGATGCAGTGCTCGCCATTCAGTATCAAGCCATGCTGGCAGCACATCAGTCGCCGGTAGCTGCTTCTTCTTCTTTTTGAGCACGTTGCGTCCGCGTCGGATGATTGCCAGCGGTCGCTTGACCAGCCCTAGTGGAATGCGAGAACGAATCATCAATTCCTTAATGGTATTTTTCGTCTGGCGCCGCTGCTCTGAGGCAGGTGTAGCGACTGACTCAAGCTTAATGGTACGAAAGTGCGATGGGCTAAATAGTGGGTGAGCGTGGAGCACGGAGCGGCTGGTTTTTTGGCGTGCCCATTCTGAGCCGGTGGCTTTGCGGCGAACAAAGATAGCGGTTTCTGGAATGAGGACATTTTTGATGCCATGCTGAATGAATTGACAGCTCATAAACCAATCCTCGTAACCATATCCGGGGCTGTTTGGTATATATGGAAATTGGCGAAGTAGCGTACTTGGCGCAATGATGACCGAATTCCAGCGCCCCGAGAGCACGCTCAGTAGTGTGTCGCGGTCTTTATTGGTATGGCCAACTTTTTCAACGATGGCATTTGCTCCTTCAAACTCAATAGTGTATGCACTATGGGCAACATACTGACCGTAGGGGTGAGCCGTTAAAAACCGTACACCATCACGAAGCCAATTGGCACTCATCAAATCATCAGCGTCAATAAATGCGACGAAACGACCATGCGCCTTGGTGATGGCACTATTGCGAGATTGAGCGAGGTCACCATGATTCCATTGGTGTATAGTGATCGGCAGGGCGGTATAATTAGTGAAGTAGCGAATAGTTTCTTCATCACCACGGTCGATTGATACAATTATTTCGTAAGAAATATCGCTATCACAAAGAAGGCTAACAGCGCGCTCGATGGAGCGCATAGTCTTATGGGCAATGAGGCCTTCGTGGTGGGCGGTGACGATGATGGATAAAAGTGGTTTCATGACGCTATTATAGTTGAGGTGATTGCTTTAGTCTATCGTTAAATTATGATACTATATGGTAAGTATTATGGAGCGAAAAAAGAGCGTACTGTTTTTTGGAGTTGTCTGGGGAGTTTTATTTTTGTCTTTCTTTGGCAATGTTTTTGGGGTCGGCCTGTGGCACGAATGGTTTGATGGCTTTCAGCGAGACTCATCGGCCATAGTGGAGAAGACAGCTCGTTGTAAGGAAAAGACCGATTATAGCGGACCGCTCGTTGTTGCGAAAAATAAAGATTACAATTCAGTTATGATGGCTGAAGATTGTGACGCCAGCCTACTCAAACCCTATGCCTCACAGTATGGCTTGCAGGCGAGAATAATCACCGCATTGGCGCCAAAGGACAATGCAAAACTACCATCGTATTTTAAGAAAGTTAATATACTGTTGTCCGCAGCCATGGCAGCCCTCATTGCACTCGTAGCGCTCAAGGTTAGGAGGCTATTTGGTTTTGTTGCCGCAGTGGTATTTGCAACATTGGTTGCTCTTAGTCCGTGGGTCGTTGGCTACGCACAAAATATGTACTGGATAGAGCCGCTGATGTTTGCTCCGTTTGTCTTTGCCTTTTTGAGCTATTCGTACTGCAAATCATCAAAGAAACTGTGGCTATTCTATCTTGGTGAAGCCGTATTGTTATTCTTAAAACTTCTGGGCGGCTATGAGTATATATCAACGATTGCTATATCTGTACTCGTACCGATCATCTTCTTTGAACTGGTCAATACCAAACAAAAAATCATCAACCTATGGAAGCACGCCGTCATGACAGGTGTCGTGGTTGTTATCGCTTTTGTCGGTGCATACGCGACTAACTTTGTGGCGCTCTCTGATTATTACCACTCCTCGGACACCGCCCTCAAAATGATCAATGAGCGAGCCTCAGAAAGAGGACTTTCGGGGATTCGCAAGATGCGAGCTTATGCTATTGGTAATCTGAAGACCCTGCTACCTGAATCATATGCGTTTGCCGATCGATTTATTAATATGGAGGAGCTGGCAAAAGATAAAGGATCAACCTACCAGTATCTTGCAATAAATGCGGTTAATTATATCTTATTGCCTGCGTTGAGCTTGCCGCTATCGATCAAGGGGGTGTTTGGTGAGATCATTCAGTCGATACTCGTTTGGGTACTTGTGGGGTATTTAGTGTTATTCTATCTTAAAAGGCGACACCCGTCTTTCAAGTATTATCGTTCATTCCTATGGTCGTTACACATTTCATTAGCTGGGGCACTGAGTTGGTTAATTCTTATGCCTGGACACGCCTTGCCGCATGCTCACATTAACGGTATCGTATTTTATATGCCGCTACTTCTGTTTGTCTATATGGTAGTTGGTTTGTATATTGGTAACATAGTTAAAAAACGGAGAAAACGTGCGTAATAAAACGGTGATAATTGGCGGTGGTTTTTATGGATTGAGTGTAGCACTGTACCTGTACGACACCCTGGGCGTCAAGAATATTGATATTTTAGAGAAAGAAAAGCAGACAATGACTCGAGCGTCATATGTTAACCAGGCCAGGGTACATAACGGCTATCACTATCCGAGAAGTATTCTAACGGGATATCGTTCAGCGGTTAATTTTCCACGCTTTACGAAACAGTTTGGAGCGGCAATTCATTCAGATTTTAATAAATACTATGCTGTCGCCAAACACTTATCCAAGGTTAATGCACATCAATTCAAGAATTTTGCGGATAAGATTGAGGCAGATATAGCAGTAGCTCCGTCAAACATTCAAAAAATGTTTAATAAAAATCTTATTGAAGAGGTTTTTAAGGTTAAAGAATATGCTTTTGATGCTTATGCCCTGAGAGACGACTTGTTGCGGCAGATTGATGATCGTCCGGGAATAACGCTTCACACAGATTGTCGCGTTACTATGATTGATAAAGCACCTGACGGACTATGTGTTATCACTGATGACGATAAGTTTAAGGGAGACTTTGTACTAAACTGCACGTATGCCAATATTAACACGCTTCATCGTGCATCAAATATACCGCTTGTTGGCTTGAAGCATGAAGTTACAGAGATGTGTTTGGTGAGCTTGCCGGAGCACCTAAAGGACTTTAGTATTACGGTGATGGACGGTCCGTTTTTCTCTATTATGCCGTTTCCCTCCAGGGGATTATATACACTCTCTCATGTCAGGTATACGCCGCACGAGTCATGGGTTGACAACGAGGATACGCCGGCTGAAAAAATTGACACGCACGCCTATCTCGACAAAAGTTCTTTCCAGAGTAATTATAAACAAATGTATAACGATGTGGTGCGTTTTATCCCAGCCCTCAAGGACATGAAATACGAGGAGTCGATCGTTGAGGTAAAGACAGTGCTCGTTAAGAGTGAAGATGATGATAGCCGTCCTATTTTGTTTAAGGCTCACTTGGGCTATGACGGGTATGTTTGTATAATGGGCGGTAAGCTAGATAATATTTACGATGTGTACGAGGAGTTAGACAAGCTATATGGCAAAAAATAGTTCAACCAAGACAAACAAAAAATCCAGCAAACAAGATATCTTTGTGTCGGTTATTGTTGTAACGCGCGACTTTGATGGTTTTCCCGACTATTGTCGCAGGCTCTCACAGAGGTTAATGGGTAGTTACACAAATTATGAGATTATAATTGTCGATAATGATTTGAGTCAAAATAGTGTAGTAGCTGTTAGTGGGCTTCTCGATGAACTGCCATGTATGCGGCTTATCCGCCTCTCTCGACAATACACGTATGATATTGCCATTATCGCTGGTCTTGAAGGCGCAATTGGCGACTATGCGGTAGTAACTAATCCCGCCATTGACGACATAGAGGATGTAATGAGTATTGTTGAGGCGAACAAAAAACACGATATCGTGCAAGGCGTCGCCGATATAACCACAAAGCGCCTTCTGTCAAAATCTGGTATTGGTCGCAGACTATTCTACTGGTATAACCGCAAATACATTAATATAGATATTCCACTACAAGCAACGTATCTTATATCTCTCAATCGTCGGGCTATACGAGCGGTGACCCTGTCGACTCGACACGATAGCCACATTCGGCACATGATCAGGACAATCGGTTATTCATATACCGAGTATACCTATTCGCCCCTGGTTGATCCTGTAAAAAAACATGGCTTCGGGCGAGGGACGCTAGAGGCGCTCGATATCATTACCAGCCACTCGACGCATCCGCTTCGCTTCATGTCGTGGGTTGGGTTCTTTGCCAGTGTTGTGAACTTGGTGTATGCGCTTTATGTTGTAATCATAGCCCTCACCAAAAAGAATGTCGCTGAGGGCTGGGTGTCGACGTCGCTTGAGCTATCAGGAATGTTTTTCATCCTATTTTTATTTATGGTGATTCTGTCCGAATATATTGGCAAGATATTAGTGGAATCACGGCGGGATGCTCGGTATTATGTGCTTGATGAGCTAAGTAGTACAACGTCACTAGCAAATGCAGAAAGGAAGAATATTGCATCATGACAAAAACCCCTATAGTCAATGAACAAGATCATATTCGTCAAGACCATCCGGAGTGGGAGTTTCCAGACTTTGAAGTAAATGAAATAAACAAAAAAAAGCACAAGTATTGCGTGTGCGTTTTCGTCATTAATGAAGGAGAGCGAATTCAGAAGCAGCTGCAAAAAATGAAGCCGCTAGCAAAACAAATTGACATTGTGGTAGCCGATGGCGGTAGTACTGATGGTTCACTTGAAACTGACTTTTTGAAATCTCAAGATGTGCGCGCTTTATTGACGAAAAAAGGCAAGGGCAAATTGAGCGCACAGATGAGGATGGCGTTTGCTTGGGCTCTTTCTGAGGGTTATGAAGGCGTTGTGGTTGTTGATGGCAACGGCAAGGATAGCATAGAGAGGATTCCTGATTTTATTAAGCTGCTTGATCAGGGGTATGACCACATTCAGGGTTCACGATTTATACCAGGCGGCAAGGCGGTAAATACACCGCTTTCGAGAGAGATAGGCCTTCACCTAATCCATGCTCCGCTGATAAGCCTGGCGGCCGGTCAGAGGCACACCGATACCACAAATGGCTTTCGTGCGTATAGCGCAAAGCTACTCAAAGACCCAGATATTGCTGTATTCCGTGATATATTTCAAACCTATGAACTTCATTACTACCTCGCTATCGAGAGTAGTCGTCGCAAGCAGTATAAAACAGCCGAAACACCAGTGGTACGAACCTATCCGAAGAAGGGCAAGACGCCGACAAAAATCAGCCCCATTAAGGGAAATATGCACGTTCTGAAGGTGTTATTCTATGCGGTGGCCGGTAAATATCGCAAGCATAAAAAATAGCCTCTCAAAATTTCACATCCAGTCTGCGTTAGTAGCAGTGTGTATGCTAGCGCTACTTGTTATTGTTTTCTATCCTGGATATATGTCGCCCGACTCCATCAGCCACCTTGAGCAAGCCACGGGTGTAGCCCATCTCACTGATTGGCATCCGCCAGTAATGACGCGACTGTGGGGGCTTCTGATTGGGGTAACCGGCCACATTTCATCTATGTTGATTTTTCAGCTGGTGCTGCTTGTTGCGGCTATGTTTGTGCTGTCGAGCCTCGTGTATCGGCACGCTTGTAATCGCGCATGGGCTCTTTCTACCTACATGATCTTGCTGCTGCCCAATATAGTGAACATTGCTGGCGTAATATGGAAAGATGTTCAGATGGCATTCAGTCTGACGTTGGCGGTGCTGCTCATATGGTTCGTTATAAGTAGTAAAAAACCACTAGGACGTACTGCTAAGTATGGTATTGTCGGACTGGCACTGTTATTGATTCTCTATGCTGGCATGTTACGATATAACGCATTGTTTGCAGTATTGCCTATCTTGTTCGTATTGCCGAGCTTGTTGACTAAGCGATTTCATGTATGGAGCGGTCTTGCCTGTATGGCGGCGGGTTTACTGGTGACGATTGGTGTCACCGCTGTTATTAATCAGCCTAGCGAAAAAACCCATCCGATTACCGCCGTACAACTTGATGATATAGTTCACGTCGCTAATTTTGATGGAGAACATCATGGTCGGTGGTCTATGTACAAAAAGATTCACGATATCTGCCGCGATAAAACAAAAGATATTATGAATTCTTATATCATATGTACAACGGCCGCCCAGCGAGAAGCGCTCAAAAACGAACATCAAGGCGTGTTTAATGATTGGCTATCGACGATCATAAGACATCCAGTAAGATATGCATCATATCGGTTGGCAACTTTTTCGACATTTCTCTTTCCGCAACCAGAGCGTATGTATATTTTTCAGCCTGGCATTGAGCAAAACCAGATCGGCGCCGCGGTAAAGAATGAATATGCCGTTAGTGGCCTAGCGGCATACGTTAAAGGTGGCGCCCAAGCAAATGTTCCTCTGATTTTTCAGCCATGGCTATATCTTGCTGTCCTTGTCTTCATTTACTATACGAGCAGAAGAATACGAGAACATAGGCAACGGCGCTTTATTCGCGCAGTGGCTTTGTCGGGTCTTGTGTATATTATGGCGTACTTTCCTATGGCCGTGGCGGTTGATTATCGGTATATTTATTGGTCGGTTTTTGCGACAATGGTGTCCGGATTATTCACGATAATATTAAGCCGGCCAAAGAAAGAAGGCCGCCGCTCGTAGCTAGCGTTTATTAATCCCTTCGCATTTATTAGCGTTATGTAGGCAAAAGTTACTTTGATAGATGTACAGGTTGTTTTGGGCGGTGACCTCGCGGTAAGATACGTCTTGTATTTCCAGAGAAGCTCCCGGTATCAAACTATAAACTTTTGGCGAAATTCGTATGGATGAATCATTTGGTGCCAGTGCCACAGGGAAGCTCCAGCTCGTGTCGTATTGTGGTAGCGATACAGGATGTTTTTGTAGTGATGATCCAGATAATTCTAGGAGGTACCTCGGTAGTTTAGCGGTCATAGGTAGAACGCTTCTAGCACTGTAGCGAACCGACACCTCAAACACGCGTATATTGTTTGCGGCGCCAGTGGTAATGACATAATCTCCGTTTGCGTCTTTTCGTATGTGGTGTTTCGGGTGATTCGTCTTTTCTTGGGCTGTATTACTCGCCTGACGTTTCCACAAAACATGAGAATCATTTGTTGCAATGATAGTATAGTTATCCTGAAGCTCCTTATAGAACGCCCAGTGACGAGTCCATAGCCACTCCTCATACTTAAAATATGAGGGATTTAGGGTTATGACGTAATCAGGCTTTTGGGTTATAAAATCTTGAGCGTAGTGATTTCTTCTGGCGGGGCCTAGGGCGTGTATAATATAGTCTTCACCCCCTGAAGATCCATTCTTCTGTTGGCGAATCGAATCATAAACACTGGTGTAGGTAGACCAGACACGTGCCCCCTTTTCGATATATGGAGCAAAGGCCTCCAGGCGCTTCCTCCAGGCGGTGCTGACATACTCAGCATCATCAGTAGAATGCCTGGCCTTTCTTGACTCAGTAATAATGTGCCCCAACGGCATCCAGTCAATTTTTTGTAGAAATACCGCCGTGTTATATCCTAGGGCGATGATGCTACCAAGCAATAACCCAAGTGCTACTACCGAGAGACATTTGTCTTTAGTAGCAGAGGCTGGCTTCTTTGCTTGAACCAGTTTATATATCACACGAGTTGCTATCGCCACGAGAATAACTCCTGTCGCCCGCTCTAGTGGTATGAGCTGCGCACTAGGTGCCCAGTAACCAGTGGCAGAAACAGCAAACACCACCAGGCCATATAGTAGCAAGATAGAGAAAACAAACGTTTCTTTTTTGGACAGTAGAGCTTTCTTTACACTAATTATGTAGGCAACAACACCGCCGATAATGATGGGCAACATGTAGAATAGCATCCTGTTGGTAAATAACTGATCAAGATTGCTTAATTGCAAAAAATTATTTGGTGGAGCGCCAAAGTACCATCCTTGGTCGCCTGAAACCTCAACGAGTGCATAGTAAAGTGCCTCGTGTGCGTGGCCAAGCGTCATAATTGAAAGCACGACATACGTAGCCAGTGCTACACCACATAACTCGCCAATAAATGCCAGCACTCGCTTTTTTATCATCTCTTTGGAACGAATATACTGAATTACCCTGATGAGCACATAAGCAAGAATGAAGGCAAGGCCTTGTTCGGTTCCGCACGCGACGGAAATCCCCATGAGGGTATAGAGAATAGGATAATAAAAGTCGACCCTCGTCTTATGTTTACCGATGTTAACATGCCAGTCTGGGTGCCATAACATAAATGCTGCTGCAATGAATGGAAAGGCTGTCCTAAGACCTAGAAGGGAATTACCCGCCCAAATCACATCGATGCACAGCAGTGAAATGACGGTAAATATACTTGTTGTAAAGACCGCTTTCTTTACGTTTCTGAAGTAGGCCCAAAATAGCAAGAAAGACGAGATGAGGAATAAGAGCGGCGACACGAGTAACTTTGCAACTTCTACGGCAAATAGGTTATGTCCCATGATGTAGAACAAGGGAAAGTGAAGCAGGGGAACTCCTACCCCGTGAAAAAATGGAAAGTCTCGTGCTAAAACTTCACCATCAAGTAATCGACGGAGGGGGTTGTATAGCTGGAACGTCCCATTGGCCGCATAGGAATCCATCGCCAGGCCATTCCCGAGAGCTGCGAACACAGCGTAGCCTACGAAAACCAACAAGTGGGCAATACTTACAAATACTGCGGTAAAAAGCAGTGCTTGTTTAAGAGTTATCTGGCCTAAAATTTTAGGTTTCTTCATAGTGCCTAAACCATTCTATAATTGATATCGCTCCATGTCCATACTGGGCTAGCGTTGTGTTTTATGTGGAATTTGACATAATTATACGTAGGAGGAATATACTATGAAAACTGCATTAATTGGGTACACTGGCTTTGTCGGTGGAAATATAAAGAGCCAACACGAATTTGATGACTATTATAACAGTAAAAATATAGCTGATATTGAAGGTCAAGAGTACGACCTGGTGGTGAGCGCTGCAAACCGTGCGGAGATGTGGCGGATTAACCAGGAGCCAGAGGTTGATCGGGCGGAGATTGAAGGGTTTATCTCACATATCAAAAAGGCAAAGATCAAGAAGCTCGTCCTAATCTCGACAGTCGGTGTTTATAAAAACCCAAATGGCGCTAACGAAGATACGCCCATTGAAACCGAAGGGCTTTTACCATACGGAGTTAATAGATATTATCTTGAGCAATTCTGTCGTGATAACTTTGATACAACAATTGTTCGCCTGCCGGGGCTATTTGGCGACGGACTGAAGAAAAATGTTATTTATGATCTGATGAACAATAACATGGTCGAAAAAATTCATGCTGATGGTATGTATCAGTACTATAATCTCGCCAATATTTGGCGCGATATCACCATTGCTCTCGAGAATAATCTGCCGCTGGTTAATTTTGCGACGCCACCAGTCAGCACGCGGGAAGTCGCCAAGGTTGCCTTCGGTATAGAGTTTACCAATACACCAGAAGGAGTAACACCGGCCTACTGGGATATGCATAGTAAATATGCTGAGGTGTATGGCAGTGAAGGTAATTATCTATACACGAAGGAGCAAGAGCTGGCTGGCATCAAGGAGTTTGTTGCAAAAAATAAGTAATCATGGTATAATGCGGATATGAATTCGAAGGAGTCAATGAAGCTTGCCATCTCGAATATTGCCTTTGGTGAAGATCAACAAGCAGCGCTGAAGCGTGTGTCGCAGTGTGGTGTTGAAGGTCTTGTGGTTGCGCCAACGATAATTTGGCCAAGTGTATCAGAAATTGCCAATCTCTCTGGGGATCGACTCGAAACTTTGAAGCGGAAAGCTGGAGAATATCGCAATCGTCTCGGGGATCTCGGTCTGGCGGTTGTTGGGTTGCAATCTTTGACATACGGGGTTGGAGAGAATGCGAAGATTTTTGGTACTGAAGAAGAGGGTAAAAATCTAACAGAACACCTAAAGAGACTAACCGACCTTGCTGGGTCACTCGGTGCAGATTCGATGTCATTTGGCTCGCCGGGATTACGCAACCCGGGAGAGCTTAGTGGTGAGCAGGCTATGGAGCGAGCGGCTGAACTGTTTGGTAGAGTTGCTGTTGCGGCCCATGATAACGATACGCAGATAGCAATCGAGCCGCTATCAGGCTATGGCAACAAGTTCGTGGAAAACCTAAAACAGGCCAGGGAACTGGCTGATCGCATCGACCATCCAGGATTTGGAATTCATCCTGATACGGCGGCGATGTTCGGCGCTGGGGATACGCCAGAGGACTTGGTTTCACTGGTTCGTGACCACAGAGACCGTGTGCGGGGTATTGATGCCAGCGCTCCAGACTTGGCGCGACTTTCATCTGCGCTGGATATTCCTCAAGGAAAATATGTGGACGCTCTCAGGAGTGTTAGCTATCAGGGCTGGTTGTCGCTTGAGATGAAGGGTCCTCTGAATCCGGATGTAATCGAGAAGGAGATTAAATACATCAAGGAGCGGTGTGGTCTCGCGGCATAGCCCATAGGATAAATAGTGGTATAATTACCATATGAAACTAGCTATATCAAACATCGCATGGACAAATGAAGAAGAAGCGGACGTCGCCGTAAAGCTGCGGGAGCTTGGCGTGCGCTACGTCGAGATCGCGCCGACGAAGCGTTGGGATGATCCAACCAAGGCGACTCCCGAGCAAATTAACGAATATGTCGAGTGGTGGAGAGGGTATGACATTGAGGTTGTGGCTTTTCAGTCGATGTTGTTTGCGCGCCCTGACCTAAAGCTATTTGAATCAAGCGAACTTCGCGACGAGATGCAGCAATATCTGGCTGACTTTTTGCGACTAGCTGGAGACATGGGTGCTGGTCGGCTGGTATTTGGTTCGCCAAAGAATCGACAGCGCGGAGCGATGTCAGTAGAAGAGGCGGACGGTATCGCAAGCCGTTTCTTTGCCGAGCTCGGTGAGGTCGCCAAGCGGCATAATACCATGCTCTGTATCGAACCAAATGCTCCCCAGTATAATTGTGACTACGTGACAACGGCGGATGAAGGTGCGCGACTTGTTCGTACGATCAACTCGGAGGGGATTGGCCTGCATCTTGACACGGCATGTATGGCGCTGGCTAGCGATGACATCGGTGAGTCAATACGAAATAATGGCGATATCTTGAAGCATTTTCACGTCAGTGCTCCGATGCTTGATCGAGTTTATGATCGCGACGACGTTGATTATCGCGCTGCAGCTGATGCACTAAAACACATTGGCTATGAGGGCGTTGTATCAATCGAAATGCGTCCGGGTGAGCAGGGTGAAAACGTGAAGCGTGTAGAAGGCGCGGTGTCGTTCGTACAAAGTGTTTTTGAAGGGTAGAAAACAGACTCATTATTGACAAATTAAACTTATGTGCTAAAATGATAGTATGACTAAAGTTAAGAGGCCTTCTATAGAGGGAGCACCGGTTGTTATGGTGACGGGAACAAAGTATGAGCGTAACGATCTCCGTTACGACCTCGCGCGCACGACCGTAAAGAGATGTGTCAAAGACCATGAGCTGCCATGCGTTGTGGTTGATGCGTCGCCTGATCCGCTTATTGCAAAGGACCTCGGTCAGCTCGGGGCTGCCGTAGTATGTGTTAAACCAGAAGAAGGAGGAATTCCCAAGCAGCGACAGATTGGTGCGGGGTGTGTACTAGATCAAGGTGGAAATAAAATTATCACCTTCGAGCCAGAAAAGTCGTCGATGCCAAAGTTTGCAGAAGAGATTAGTAGGATGCTGAATGAGTTTTCAGTCGTCGTTATTGGGCGGACAGAGCGTTCAAAAGAATCAATGCCGCCATTCCAGCGGCGTACCGAGGAATTGATCGGCTGGTTATTCGAGTATATACTAGGAATGCCGGCGGATGCGCTCGCTGGTCCACGGGGCTATAATCGTCAAGGGATGCAGCACCTATTAGATTATCCTTCAGATGCACCGGGAATGAACAACTGGTTATATATGTACTATACTGTTCTGGCGGCAATGGCTAATGGAGAGCGTGTCGGTGGAACTGAGGTCGACCTGATGTATCCAGAATCGCAGGTTAAGCAGGAAACAGATAATCTTGATTTTGACAGAAAGCGCGACGAACAAGCTAGAATGCAGGCCCACGTATTACTAGGAAAGAAGTCTGAGGCTCCTCAGCACTATAAAGCCGAGATACAGCGCATCAAATTGCTGAGCGAGCTTGATACTGATCGGGATAGACTACGCAATGAGATACTAAAAGAGCTTACATTAATGCCTAAAAAACCAACGATCGAGCGGATACAGGAGTTCTTTGGTAGTGTAGAAGCTATAGCGATGTTATTTGGCTACAAGAGCGGTGTTGACGATGACAGGCCCCGCTAGTGGCTCATTGTGATATAGGTGCGGTATCCTCTAAAGAATAGGTGGCGTTTGTATGCCTAACTCGTTATACTATATAGTATGATAGCTGTAATTATCGCCGGTGGTTCAGGCACGCGTCTCTGGCCACTCTCAACCTCAACTCAACCAAAACAACTTTTGGCGTTAACTAGTGAACGCACCATGGTCCAGCAAGCCTATGACCGGGCCAGAAAGCTCGGTGATACCATTTATGTGGTGACCGAGGCTAGCCACGCCGAGGCGCTTCGGGCGCAGCTGCCGGAGCTACCGGACGCGGCCTTCTTGATCGAGCCAGGGCGGCGGGGGACAGCACACTGTATCGTGTTGGCCCTGGATTATATCAATCGTCATCATGACCGGACTGAGCCGATTGCCTTTATCCATTCTGATCATAATGTGCGTGACACCCAAGGGTTTGCCCACTCGTTTGATACAGCAGCGCGCATTTCTCGCGAGCATGGTTGTATTACGCTGATTGGCATTGAGCCGACCTTCCCGTCGACTGGCTTTGGTTATATTCAGCGCGATGGGGTGATTGATGCTCAAGCGGGCGTCTATAATGTCGAGTCGTTTAAGGAAAAGCCTGATTACGAGACGGCGAAGCAGTATGTCGAGTCGGGAAATTATTTGTGGAATTGTGGCTACTTTGTTGGCTCGGTTGACGTGTTTATGAATGAAATGCAGCGGAGTGCCCCAAATCTGTGGTCAAATTACCAGACGTTAGCGTCAATTACTGACTTTGGTAGCGAGGCTTATAATCATGCATATCTGGCACTGGATAATCAAGTCATCGACATCGCCCTGATCGAAAAAGCTCATCAGCTGGCTATGGTATCGGCCAGCTTTGACTGGATGGATATCGGTAATTTCAAGGATCTACACGATGCGGTCGCCAAGGACGAGGCGGGTAATTACGCATATGGTGACAACATTCATACCATCGACGTCGCTAATACCTATATTCGCAATGAGCAGCCGGATAAGCCAGTGGCGGTGATCGGCCTCGATAATGTAGTGGTGGTCAACACACCAGACGGTGTGCTGGTGGCACGGCGGGATGTGGCCGCCAAGTGTGGTGACATCGCAAAGCAATTGCAAAAATAACCCAGCAGCCGAGCCACGACCTAACGACTAGGGCATGCCTAATTTGAATGAGTTAGGATTATCCACTATGAGTTGGTGTCTTTACGGCCGTACTGTTCATACACCGCCAGCGTCTGCTCGGCCATTCGCTGCCACGAGAAGGTTTTGACGTGCTGCTTACCCTTCTTGATAAGCTCGCGGCGTCGTTTCTCGTCAGTCAGAAGTTCGTCAATTGCCCGCGCCATGTCCTCAACGCTGTATGGATCAAAATAATGCGCCGCCTCGCCATGCGTTTCTGGCAGGCAAGTGGCGGTGCTCGAGGCGACCGGTGCGCCGTGTAGCATAGCTTCGAGACCCGGTAGACCAAAGCCCTCGCTTAGTGATGGGAAGCAATACACGGCCGTATGCTCGTATATCCAGCGCAGTTGCTCGTCCGACACAAAACCAGTGAAAACGACATTTGTAATACCGCGTTCAGTAACATACGCCTCGTGGCGAGCGTAGTTACCGTCCTTCTTCCCAGCCAGCGCCAGTATCAGCTCGGGGTGTTTTTGTTGCAATAACTCAAATGCGTCAATTAGTCGCCGCAAATTTTTATGCGGCGTCGGCCGGCCAACATACATGATGAACTTTTTGCCAACCAGCTCCTTGACCGGATCATTGCCCTTTGGTAGCTCGTCGGCGGACTCAAGCGTCACGGTAATCTTGTCTGGACTAACCCCGGTAAAATCCACCAAGTCGCGCTTGACAAAGTCAGAAATGGTGATGATATGAGCTGACTTTCGGGCGACTTTTTTGTTGACCCATTTATAAATTTGCTGCTTTATCCAAAAGACTACCGGGTTCTTGTCGGGGTTGCTGAACCGAACGGTGGTCAGGTCTTGCATGGTGGTGACGACTGGGCTGGCCCGGTACCACACGGGTTGCTGAACCATCGCAAAATGCACGAGATCTGGGCGCAGCTCCTCTAGCTGTTTCTTAAAGCCACGTTGCTCGGCAAACGAAAATTCAGCAAATGGACAGGCGACTTTCTGAAAGCGTGGGTTATCGGCCTGCCAACTATCCATGTCTTTCGGCTTGAGCAAGATAATATAGTCGTTCCTATTATCAATTTTTTGTAGATAGTGAATCAGCCGTTCGACGTAACGGCCAGTGCTCGTCCGTAGCGTCCGAGCATCAATGGCGATGCGCATGAGCACCCCTCCTTTCGTTGGTTACAAGTTTCTTTATGGCGAGCGTAAAGGCAGGTTCGGCAAATGGTTTAGCAGAGGCGGCGATGGCCCGCGGCGAGATCTGTTGACCAGGCAGTGTCTGTAGCGTTGCTACCAAGCTCTCAACTGTTTGTTCAGCGAAAAACCAGCCGTTCTTACCAGGGCTGATATAATCCAGCGCGCCACCGGCCTGATACGCTACCACCGGCAGTCCAGCGGCCAGGGCTTCAACTGGTGCGACGCCAAAATCTTCGTGGGCGGTAAAGATGAACAAGTCAGCTTGTTGAATGGCGGCAGCCCGGGCCTCGTCACCGACATAGCCAAGCAAGCGCGTCGAATCACTCGCCAGCTTCTCCAGTCGCTCACGGTCAGGCCCATCGCCCATAATGTCCAGTGGCCAACCGAGCTGCTGACAGGCCTGAATTACTAAGTCTAGCCGCTTCATCGGCACCAAGCGTCCCCACACCACGCAGCGCGGTCGGGTGGGTAGCGTCACGGAGCGCGGCCTGGTTTTTGCGAGCGCCATAAAGCTGGTTGTTTGTACCGGCGGAAAGACGACGATACTGTCCCGGTCATAGAATTGCTTGATATCAGCTTGAATGGCGGTGGAATTAGCCAAGAAAACATCAACGTGCTGGGCTGCTTGATAGTCGCGCTGTCTGAGAGGTCGGACCAGCAGCCGCAGGCCCAGTCGCGCCAGCCACCGCGGCCGAAAGCTCGGTCGACGCAGGTATTCCTGGTAGTGCCGCCAATAAAAATGCGTCGGCGTATGACAATAACAGATATGTCGTTGATCGGGGCGGGTGGTTCGGATAAACTTGGCCTCGCCATTGCCAGAGCTAGAAATAATAATATCAAATTGCCCGAGATCCAGCCGCGCAAACCACCGCTGCCTGAGCACCGGCAGCAGTCGCCTGAGCTGAGCGAATGGCCAATGCTGCAAATAACCAGTCACTACCTTGTTATCAAGTTTTTTTCGCCACTTTTGGGAGCAGTACGAGGTATAAATCGGGGCGTCAGGATAGAGCTGGTGTAGCGCCAGGACAACTTGCTCGGCGCCACCGCCATACAACCAGTCATGAACGATCGCGATGGTCGGCTGGGTGTGCATCAAGACTCCTTCTTAAAGATGACCAGGCAGGTCTTGAGGAGGATGGTGATATCCAGCCATAAACTCCAGTTTTGCACATAATAAAGATCCAGCCGCCGCCGCTCTTCAAAGCCGATGCTGCGCCGCCCCGATACAACCGCTAGGCCAGTCAGGCCAGACTTGACCGTCAGCAGCGTGTGCTTTTTCTCGTAATTACTTAGCTCGTGCGGCACCAGCGCCCGCGGCCCAACGAGGCTGATATCACCCTTGATAACATTAAATAATTGCGGCAGTTCGTCGAGACTAAACCGGCGAATGAAACGACCGACCGGCGTGACGCGAAAGTCGTGGTTGAGCTTGTCGCCGTTCTGCCGATATTCGTCGATCAGCTCTGGTTTGCCAATCATCGTGAATACCTCCTCGTCAGTCTTGCCGTCAAACTTAGCGTAGTGCGAGCGAAATTTATACACCTTGAACGGGCGATTAAACTGGGTCAAGCGCCGCCGCTGTTGCCCATGCATCAGCACGGGGCCGCGCGGGTCGCCGAGCTTAACGGCGATTGCCACTAGCAGCATGATCGGCGAGGTAATGATGATACCAATGGTTGCACCAATGAGATCCATCAGTCGTTTGACTACGCGTCCGTAGCCGGTGGCCAGCGGCGTTGGGTGAATATATGCCAGCGGTACGGAATTGATAATCTCGACCGTATGGCGCGCTGTCATCAGGCCGTCGAGGGCTGGTGCTTGATAAAAATCAAGGTAATGCTGCTCGGCCAAGTTATAGTGTGCTTCGCTGCGGGCGGTGTCGGTTTGGATAATGGCGTCAATCTTATCACGAGTCAGCGCCGATGCCAGTGTCGAGCGCCGCAAACCCTTGAGTCGCGGCGGGATGAGTTCGTCTTTGGATACGATAGCACTGAGATGAAAGCCGGTTGACGGGTGGGCGCTGATAAACTCGGCCAGCGTCCGCGTCGATTCGGCGTTGCCGACCAGCGCCACGCGCTTGATACCGATATTTTTGCGCAGCAGATGCAGTCGGACGATATTGGCCACGCTACGCAGGACGAGCAAAATAACAAAGCTAATAATCAGCGCATAAATCACCACCATCTTAGCCGGAAAGAGCGGTGTATTACTAAAGAAGCTAAAGGAAATCATCATCATGATGCCGCAAACTGCCGCCATACCAAGTCGCCAAAACTCCCGCAGCGGATGAATGTAGTGTTCACGGTCATATAGCCCAAAAAATGAGAACAAGATAACCCATAGTGGCAGCATTAGCATAATCGACGTGATAAACTCCAGCGCTCCGATTTGTACGTGGAAGGGTCGGGTATCGAGTGATACGCGCATGATGTATGCGGCCGTGAATGCGCCAACTAGCGCCAGTACGTCTAGCCCGATCAACACCAACTTGAAATAAAAATCAGAATTCTTCCTCATGACCTTTGGGGTGATTATACAAGAAAATGCCGATCCATGCAAAACAATGCACCGAATTGATCAGACTACCAAAGAACCAGAAGTGGATGGCGATGGCTGTTGTGAGCAGCAAGACAAGTCGTCCCCACTGCTTTGATAGTTGTTGGACACTGCGCCATAGTGCGATGGCGAGCAGCACTAGTAGTGGTAGTATACCGACAACACCGATATTGCTCAGCAGTAAAACGTAGAAAATGTACACCGTGTGATCGGTCGACACTGGTTGGTGTAGCTGGCGTTGGATAAAACTACCGAGGTTGCCAAGTCCAGTGCCAAAGAGTATCGTGCGTGGACTTGCTGCCCAGGCTCGGAGTGCCAGCTGGGCGGCGTTGAGTCGGTCATCGGCTGAGGCGGCAACAAAACCCGATGGCTGGAAATTAGCTGGTGGTGCGGGCTGGTTTGGTTGGGCGGCGGGCGGTGCCTCTGGTGCTGTAGTCTCGCTGGTTGGCGGTACTTGCGGTGAGGTTGGGTTGCCCGGCGTTGGGAGGGTGTTTTTTTGCGGTAATTTGATGCGGCCGAGCGACAACTGGTCAAGCATGCTCACTGCAGTATTATAGGCAATGTGCGGCGTGTCGTGATAGCGAACCACCGCTGATACCAGCAGTAGAGTGCATCCAATCACGAACCCGGCCGTGATGATGCCGAGTTGACGCCACGCGTCACGATGAATAGGCTCCGCGGTGTCAATGGAACGAGCCTCGCTTCTACACCGCTGCCAACAGCGGACGATACCATACACGATACCCGCACCGATTATCGCGATAAACGCACCGCGCGAGAACGTCAGACTGATCGCCACACTGCTACCAAAAACGCTCCAGCCGGCCAATCGTCGCCGTTCTCGCCAGCACAGTCCAACAAACAGGGCTGGCAGTAAGCTGCTTGCTAAAAATTGTGGCTCAGCGGCAAACAGATTGATCCTGACAAAACCAAATACGCCGGCGTGACAGCCCGAACAGAGCGTACCGAACGCCGTTGGCTCAATGTGGGCGATGATGAGCTGCAGCACTGCTAATATACCGAACACAATGCCGCTCCACAAGCCAATTGTCATGAGGCGCCGCCGATCACTCGTCGATAATGCCCGGTACATCAGGGCGGCACACGCCGCGGTCAGTAGCAGCAATAAAAGCGATGCCGTATATAATGCGGTACGCGCTCGGACATAGGATACTAACAGCCCAACGATACTGGTGACAGCCAGCATGCTAATGCTGAGCCACCACCATCGCCCTCGGGGCCGCAGTCGCTGGCGCACCATTATACCCAGGCCGCAGCCAACCACGCCGATCACCGCCACTTGATATAGTCCGATGCGAAACGACGGAAAATCGAGCATCGCCAGGCTGATACTCGGCTGCAGTGACAGTGCGCCGCCAAACAGCACCGCGGCCAGTAGCCACACATATGTCGTAGATGATACTCGCTTCACCTCTTTAGTATAGCGCAAATAACTCGGGCAGGTTATACTAAAAATATGCAGCCAACAAAAAAGCAAAAAATACTGCTGGATTTCATCGATGGATTTATCAAGGGCAATGGCTATAGCCCGACGCTACGGGAAATTATGCGGGCGCTGGGGTATAAGTCAGTCTCAACGGTGGCCAAGCACGTCGATAACTTGGTGGCGGCAGGGCTGCTCGACAAGCGCGACGGCGAGGTGCGGTCACTAGTGCTGCCCCAGGCGGAAAAAGAGGCTTGGTGGCAAAACTTGGTGAAGGAGATTAAGCGGCGGGAAGCGGTGGATGACGAGAAATCGCGCTCGGAAGCAGAAATCTTGAAAAAAGCTCTGGAAATTGTCCGCCGGTAGCTTTACAACCGCCGTAAAACTCGCTATAATACGACACGTATTCCGGGGTAGCTCAGCGGTAGAGCGGTTGGCTGTTAACCAATAGGCCGCGGGTTCGAACCCCGCCCCCGGAGCCATGAAAAGACACGTCTACGGAGGTGTTTTTTCTTTTTTCCTTGAAATACGATTCGGTACCATACAAAATTCCACATCAGACTAATGCTGGTGGCGGCTAATTTTGCCATGCTCAAACCAAAAGTGCTGGTTATTCCGAACAGTTGGACGAGCAGCCATATCAACAGAGTGTATATTGTGACATCAACGGCGGTGTTGAGAGCGCCGATGGCGGCAAAGGTGGTGAGTTGTTTGTGAATATTCATATGGGTGAGTATGGTGGGTGAGGTTGTAAAGGGTTTAAAGCAAAATTACAGACCGTCTGGTTATTATATATTCATGATAATCATAAGAAAGGATAAGTATGAAGACGAGACAATCACAAGAAGCAACTTTAACAACCAACGAGGCATTGTTATTGCAGCAAGTCTACGAAGATGGCGGTGACGATGCAGCCATGCTGGCAGCGCAAATGGGTGTGTCGCGTCGAACGGCGATGAATGTACTGGCGGACTTGTGGCATAAAGGTTTGGTGGCGATCGACCAGGCCTATGGCGATGCCTGGGTGCGGCTAACAGCACGTGGCAAACGGCTGGTGCAGCGAATTTGGCCGGAAGCGCAGGTGATGGCTGCCTAAGTATTACCTATCGGCAACCACGCAGTCATATTGACTACTTCAACCCCCGAAAAGTACTTGATTTGACGTTATCATGCATCGCGTTGTCTCTAAGGAGTTTCTTCATCGTTTTCACATCGTCGGGCTGTCCTGCTACAAGATATTGAGCCTTGTTGCCATGTCTATCAATCGCCTGCTTGAAGCGTTCTTGGCTTTGAGAAAGGTTAGCACTGGTCTCATAAGTCATATTAGCTGTTTTGTTTGCTAGCTCTGAGAGTTCCTTGTCAAAGACCTTTACCCCCTTGTCTAGGTGATAGAGAATGATAGGGCGCTTACCGGCCCACTGCCTGACAATTGGTCGTATTGCTGAGATACCGACATCAGAGGCGAAGCAAACCAGCGGCTCGTTACCATCTGTAACTGACAAAGAAGATTCCAGCCAACTCATCTTGACCTGACTACCTGCTGGTAGGCTAGTCAAAGCTTTTTTATAAGGACTACCGCTATTGTGGGTTAGGATAATAATTTCATTATCCTCAGGACTAGAGGCGATACTCAGCCAACGACTTGTCTGTTCGCCCTTATGATCATTCTTTTCACCACCAGATGCCGTACTGGGTAGCGTGATCTTGGCATAAGAGCCCGCCTTCCATGTCATATTATCAGGCTTTGTTAGGCGAATGATATGGAGATCACCGCGAGGATTTTCGATAGATTTGACCGATAACGTTTGGCCTCTCCCTAAGTAGGCGATGACACCCCAAGCGATAAGGCCTGTAGCCGCAAGAATAGATATAACGATGATTACCATTTTTTTACTCCTTTTCATGATGTAAAAATACCTTTAACAAAGTTAGTGGCAAGTATTTCCAGCGTCCCACTAATACCTGGAAAATCGCCTTCAGTGATATGCATATCCATGTAGTAAAATAGATTATAAACCTGTAAAATATCCTGAATTTTTTCCTCTGAATATCCTTCTGTTGCCATACGACCAGTAAAGGTTTCGACCAAAAATTGATGGAAGGTGTTCCTGGCTTTACCCTTACCCGAAGAATAATAACCACGTAGTGTACGAGAGACGGCTGGATTATGCCATTCCGCCAGAATTTTATTGGATGAAACGAGGCTTCGTGACTGTTCAAAAATCTGCCTCACAAGTTCAACCAAATCCTGCTGCCAATCAATGTCGTCCATCATCGCTTGGCGAATGCGGTTGTTTTCTTCAATGTACACATCCAGAAAGATAGTTTCTTTGCCGTCGTAGTAGTTGTAAAAAGAACCGACTGCTACCCCAGCACGTTTAGCAATTTCTGAGATACCGGTCTCTTTATATCCCTTTTTTGAGAAGACATCATAGGCGGCTGCTTTTAATGCTTGTCTTTTGTCCAATGCTGGTAACCTCCCTCATGTTAACAATATGAATGAATAATTTTTTATATTCATTCATATCGTATCGAATTATAATTATTGTGTCAATAGAAGAGTGGCTGTTGGTAGATTCGTGATGTCCAAGGACTGATGGCAATCAACCGGGTATACGGTGACGCTTGGGTGCGCCTAACCACGCGCGACGCTAGTGCAGCGAATTTGGCCGGAAGCGCAGGCGATAGTATACTAAAGAATATGAGATATATCCTGTTGCTCCGGGGCATCAATGTTGGCGGTAAAAATAAAGTCTCCATGAAAGACCTTACGGCAAGCCTCGAGGATTTGGGGTATCAGCATGTCGTCACGTATATCAATAGTGGTAATGTTATATTTGACACTGATGATGACCTGACGACAATCAAAAAGAATATTGCTGGCATGTTGGGGCGTTTTCCGTTTACCATCAAGCACGTCATTCTGACGAAAGAAGAGTATTTAGGTGAAGTGTCTGGTCTACCAGAGTGGTGGCACCAGCCTTTGGCGCGAAAAGACGTATTATTCTATACCGATGATGTTGATTCTGAGTATATAAAAGATAGGATTAGCCACATGCCGCTTCACGATGAGATTGTTCATTTCGGCAAAAAGGCGGTCTTTTGGGGTAAGTATACGGAGAAAGAATTTTTGCGTACCTCATATCACAAGCTACTAATGAAAGAAAAGTTTTACTCACTAATCACTATCCGCAATGGGCGAACATTTGATATGTTAGGAAAGATGCTGGGGTAGGCTTCGCGGATATAAAATATTTATTGTTTCAGCTCACCCCGCCCCAGGTCCAGAAGCAGTTTAAGAGTTGAGAGTTACGAAATTATTACTATTAATACCAATTCTTTGATAATATTATAAATGTTGTGAGTAACAGTATTTTCATGTTACCCATACACTAATATTATTTATGATAAAATTAACCAAGCTTAAGCAGTTACGAGAACAAAAAGGACTATCTCAAGAGAAACTTGCGCGTATTGCGGATGTTTCAAATAATACCGTCGTCAATATTGAATCTGGCAAACAAACGAGCCCTAAATGCTCAATTAGTTTCGTAAAGATAGCCTTGTCGACCGGGAAGAAGTAGTTAAGTTTAAATCTGGAAAGTAGATGTTGTTATGAAATACAACGAAGAGGGGTCAATATGGCAAAAATGGGATTTACACCTCCATTCAGTTTCTACACATATGAATAATGGCTATAAGTCCACGTCCATTACAGAGTTTGTAAAAAAGATACAAGACGAAGAGCTCAGTGCGATCGGACTAACGAATTACTTTAATTTTACTGATGATGACTATGCGCTAAAGTCTGCATTAGAAGAAGCTGATGTAACTGTATTTTTGAATTTAGAGATTCGCTTGTCATATCAGAATAAAGAGGATGACTGTTGTGACATTCATATTATCTTTGATTCTACGGTTAAAAAAACTGACATAGATAATTTCCTGACGCAGCTGAAGGTTAATGTTGAGGGTACCGATATATTAGCTAAGAACCTCAGTTCTGTCGATGATTTTACTAAAGCTACTGTTGAGTTTGACAAGCTCATAGAAGTACTGGAAGAAGAATCTCTTGGTTTAAGGGAGAGGTATATGATTGGATTTCTTTCTCGCGGTAAGGGTAATGGGCGTACAAGTTCAAACTATGAGAAGATTGCCAAACATTCTCATTTCTTAATACACTCAACCGACAGAGTTGAGAATATTGAGGAAGATAGGGCTTTTTGGCTTAAGAATAACAAACCTCTTTTACAAAGCAGCGATGCTCATAGTCTTAATAAGATAGGCACAAAATATAGCTGGATTAAAGCCGACCTGACATTTGATGGCCTGAAGCAAATTTTATACGAGCCGTATGAGCGAATTGCTATCCAAGAGCGCAATCCCAACGACTCAAAAACAGAGAGACTCATAATTGATCGTGTAACATACACTAGCCCTGATGGCGGTAAGGAGGAAATTAAATTTAATAGTAGTCTAAACTCTATTATTGGATCGAGAGGTTCGGGAAAATCAACACTGCTTAAAAATATTGCTAAAAGCATCGACCCTGAAGAGTTTAGCGAAAAAGACAAAAAATCGCCTTACGATTTAACTAATTTTGAAGTGATATGGAAGGATGGCCAGGTAAACGGTGGAGAGGTCGAAAGTTCAAAAAGTGTATTTTATATCCCGCAGAATTATTTAAGCGCTTTAGCGTATGATGATGGCGAGCGTTCTAGTGAAAGAGACACTTTTCTTACCCAACTACTAAAGAAAAATGAACGTTTTGCTAATGCAATACAATCTTTTGATAACTTTGTCTCAAAAAATAAGATACATATAGAAGGACTGATTCAGAAACTACTCAATAATCGCGATATTATTCGTGAAAACACCACACTTCTAAAGAAACAAGGCTCAAAAGTAGAAATCGAGCAAGAGAAAAAGAAAAAACAGCAGCAATTAAAGAAGTATAAAGTTGGTGAAATATCTGAGAGCGACATTAAGAAATACTCTAATTCTCAGACTGCAATCTCCGCCATAAAAAAATCGATAAACATCCTCGAACAAGACAAGAATATATTGAACTCTCTTAATGAATCCGGCGCAAACATTTTTATATCCGATCAAGAATTTAGCTTACTCTCACAAGACCGACAAAAACTAATCCAACAAGAGCTAAAAAAACGTAGCAAAACTAATCTAAGACAGCTAATAAATGATGAATTGTCAAATATTGATAACCAGATTAAAAAGTTCAACAAAAGTCTTCTTGATAACGAAAAGATTACTAAAGAACTTGGAGAACAAATTAAGAAAAGCAAGGCGCTTGATGATTTAACAAAAGAAATATCTAGCCTTGATAAAAGTTTGGATACTATTAAAGGATTAACTGAGCAACTTGATAAGGCTAGAAAAGAAGAAGTAGACACAATCGATTTATTAGTACGAGCGTATGATGAATTTGAAAGACAACAATATATTACATATGAGACTATCAAATTCGATGAGAAATTCTCGTTTTTAAGCGTGCGTATTGTAGCTAAATATAACACACTAGATTTAAAAAGGTTTGTCGAAAAATATATCAACACCAGAGACACTAGCCAGGCAATCAAGAAAGAACATGATATTATGGACCTATTTAGTGATATGCCGAAGAAGCTATCGCCTGATGCAGTCAGAAAAATAATTATTGGTCTGTTGGATAATCAAATTATTCCAAAGGTTGATGTAAAGGAAGATACCAGTATAGTTCTCTCTCAGCTCCTGAAAAATCGATTTGAAATTGACTACCTAAATTCTGTAAAAACGAAAGACGGCGTGACGCATTTTAAAGATATGACGGGTGGGCAAAAGGCCATTGCACTACTTGAGCTAATCTTCAGGTTTGATGATGAGAGCTATCCAATTCTCATAGATCAGCCCGAAGACGACCTTGATGTTAGTGGTGTTGCTAGTGATTTAGTCGATTTTATACTAGCCGAAAAACAGGACAGACAAATAATCATAGTTTCTCATAACGCAAGTTTGGTTATATGTGCCGACACAGAAAACGTAATAGTTTCTAATATGAAGGTTAAGTCTAGTAAAAGGCTTGCATTCAAATACACTACTGGATCAATCGAGAACCCTGATCGGCGAAAAGATATAGTCAGTATTCTGGAGGGTGGTGAGTTGGCGCTTCGGAAACGAATGAAGAAATTATTCGTTTAACGTGCAGGCTATTGATAATGTTATGGATCTGTTTTATCGTTTAGTCGACTTTGCTATAATATCTTACATGACGAAATTATTTTCACAACATCACCATCATCTCCACGTGTAAGCAGGAGGTG
>DAIMYI010000014.1:0-19178 GCA_036734565.1 Nanosynbacter sp.
TTAAGTTTTTTGTACTCTGCCCGGTACTTCATGATTAGGTCTTTGGTGGGAATATGCTCCATGGGTTTAGCCTTCTTTTTCTAATTTGTAGAACTGATCGGCAACTCCATCTGCCCTCTCAAGTAGATCTCTAATCGTCTTCCGGAGCTCAGACGGAAGTTGATGGCTGGACTTTATAATTACTGCAAGGGTCCAGCCTTCTCCAGAATGGTTCACCCCCTGTTCGTTGAGGGCTGTCTTGGTGGTTCCAATGGTGACTCGATTGGTCAAGCTTGGCTGCATTAACGCTGATGAACTGTTATATACGGTTAAGTTTTCCTCGGTTGCGTCTTCGTGAACTGAAGCATCTTGGCACTCAGGGGTTTTATTGAGTAGTATTGTTTCACTATCCTTATCGTATACGACCAGCCCCACGTATTTGCCCGATTCGATGAAGCAATTGATGAACTTATCCTTTGAATCTCGTGAGATGCCGAGATTATGTACGGCATATTCGATCACTCGTTCTTTTGGGAGCTTCTCGGCCCCCTCTAGGTTATTAAATAAATCGGAAAACGTACCGACCGAGAGAAAAGCTTTCTTGATGGCGTCCATACGTTCAGTCTTAGAAATAGGCTTAGTTATTGTAACACTAAGCTCGGTCATGGCTACGTTATCTTTGTCGGCGGTAATTAATCCGTATTCTTTTAATGCCGATAGTCGTGATAAAAATGCTCCACTTTTTGCCGAGCCAGCGTTGTTCTTTGCGCCATATGTAGCAAAGGTCTCTTTATTCCATTCTTTTCCAAACTTTGAAGCAGAATCTATGATTTGAATGGCACTTGATAGACTGATCCGTGGAAAACCTTTTCCTCGTTCTGCCATAATCCCTCCTTTATAATTATTTTGCTGTCTATAAATAAAGATAGCAAATAAAAAGGAGATTTGCAAGGACTTTTAATCGCTTTAATCTTTTTAATCTTTTTTCATTTATCCATCGGCTGTTCAGGGGCTCGTATAGTGGAGATTACGACTAATAAATAAGTTCCAGAATATACTTCTGAAACTTTTAACTTGTAACCTCACTTGGTGACCCTACCGGGAATCGAACCCGGGTTGCTGGGATGAGAACCCAGTGTCCTAACCGCTAGACGATAGGGCCGCGTTAAGCTACCGGGTCATTATAGCATGATTAGCTGGGGGCGTCTAGCCCATCTTGTTGACGACGTCGATCAGCTTGCGGGGCGTGATGTCGGCCTTGATGAGGTAGCCGTCGACACGGTTCATGATGGCGGATTTGGTGGCGTCGTCCTGCTCAAAGTTCGTCATGATGAGAATTTTGCTCTCTGGAATCAAGTCAGTATCATCAGAGCGCAGAGCGTCCAGGATTTGGTCGCCGCGCTGTTCGGGCAGCATCAAGTCAAGGATGATCAAGTCAAACGGCTGACTCCGGGCCATGACCAGTCCATCATTACCATCGACTACCCACGTCACGTCATAGCCAGCTTTTTGCAGGCTGCGCACATACATCTCGCCGATAAAGCGGTCGTCCTCAACGCACAAGATTGTTTTGATCGCCATACTTCCCTCCTCTTATCCTCGATACATAGCGTGATTTTTTATCCAGCCACCGCCTTGGCGGATCAGATTGCGATTGAGCTGTCCGTCTTCGAGTAGCTTGTCCTTGACGGCGGCGTAGAGCGGCACGGTAAACGAAAAGACCGAGCCTTCGTTTTCTTTGGAGCGAGCGGTGATGTGGCCGCCGTGACTCTCGATAAAGGCCTTGCAGATGTAGAGGCCGATGCCGGTGCCAGAGACGGTTTCGCGGCTGCGGTGCGAGCGGTAGAATTTGTGAAATAGATTTTTGACGACGCTCGGCGGCATACCGACGCCGTTGTCGGCGACGGAGACCTCGATAAAATCACCTTTTTGTTCGGCGCTGACAGAGACAGTGCCGCCCTCGAAACTGTATTTGATGGCGTTGTCGATGAGGTTAGAGATGACCTCGCTGATACTGGAGCGGTCGGCGGCGACGGTTGGCAGATCACTTGGTATGCTGATGTTGAGCAAGCGGTGCTGCGTCGATGCGCGTAGCTGCATGTCGTCGGCGATTGAGCCATAGATGTCGGCGAGCGAGTCCTCGGCGAGGTGAATGCTGAGGTGGTGGCGGTCGAACTTGGCGACGTTGAGGATGTTATTGATATAGCCAGACAGGCGGTTGGCGGAGACCGTCAGCCGCGCTAACAGCTGCGGCTCGTCACCCTTGAGTCGGCCGGCCAGCTCCTCGGCGAGGACATCGAGATAACCGCGGATGATGGTGATCGGGCCGCGGAGTTCGTGGGCGGCAAAGGAGATGAAGTTGAGGTCTTCCTCCTCGGGTAGGTACTGGGCTGAGCGGTCAATGAGTATGATGACAGTCTCGCCGGGTGCATCTTTTTGGTAAGAGGCAATGATATCAAAAAAACGAGGTTTCTTGAATATACCACTGGCGGTTGCAACGCGGCGCCAGGTATGCTCGGCAGAAACTTGACGGGCGTCAACTTCACGCAACCAGGCCTCGAGTGGTTGGTCGTTGAGGAAGTCCAGCGCCAGATATGGTTGGCCATCAGCGTTAACGGCGATTGGTGCAGCCTTGTTGGCGGAGACGATGCGTTTGGTGGGGTCGAGGACGACGATGCCGCAACTGGTGTGATTGAGCGCCTGAGTCAATAATGCATCGGGATTAGGCGGTGGTGCGGGCTGCGTCGGTTCGCTGTAGATAAGTTCAAGCACGGTCTTGAAGCCGGTCTTGGCGTGTTGCTCGGCGTTTGGATTTGGTAGAGGCGTGGTGGTTCGCTCGCCGCGCTTATGGATCAGCGCAGTTAATATATTATCAAGCGGTCGACTAGCAATGATGATTAAGACTACAGAAAAAAGACTACCGATAATGAAAATTATGCCAGTGATCAGCCAAAATGCTGGGTGATCCCATGAGGCGAGGCCAGTGATGCTGAGGATAACTCCACCAATCAGCGCCATGGCCACCTGTCCAGTTAAGGCGCAGGCGAACAACATGCGCCGGTGATATCGTCGAAAACTACAAATTGACGTATTGCCGGCTACTACTGCCACGTGACGGATCCCCGCCCGGGCGTAAAGACGCCGATCCATGTTTGGCCGCGACTCAGGGTGACATCTTTGCCGTTTTCATCAAGCAATTTGAGCGGTGCGGTGAGGCTATCTTTCTTCCAGGTGGCAGCAGTGGCAGTACCGTTTTGGAAGACGGTCGCCTTGCCTGAGCCGATGGTGACGGTGTCCTCGTAGCCATCCGGCCCGACGCGTCGCTCGACGGGTGCTTCAAGGGCGACGACGACGCGCGGGGCGATCTGGCCGCCTTCCCGGTCGGCGTGCGGTGCGCCAGCTAGCGAGCGCTTGTAGGTGTTGGTTGCTTTGTCATAGGCGTAGGCGGTGTTGTAGGTGCCGCTGCTAAAATTGAGCTGGATAGTGGTGGCATTTGGTGTCTCGGCTGGCTTGCCATCACCGCGTTTGAAGCCGGTAAATGATGATTCTTTAAAGCCTTTGCTGGCGTTTAGAGCATCAAGTTTCTCGCCGGACGTGTAGACGTTGTGTGGGGCGCGGCGGTCGCTAACCCGCCAGTAACTACCGCCGTTAAAGAACTGGTCGATGTCGCGATAGCTGCCGCTGCGGACGGTGTCGAGGGCGTTCGGGCTGCCGCCGACGTGGGCGATGGAGGCTTGGTATTGTGCCCCCCAGCTGAGGTAATAGAGGCGGAGACTACGGACTGGGCCGATGAGGGCTGGTTTGGCGCCCTGATAGACAGCGAGAAAGCGTGTGATGCCGCCCTCGGCGACGGCCTCATAGACGATGCCGGCTCCTGAGAGGCCGGACTGCGGGCGAGCGTCGGGGCTATTCTCGATCATGACGGCGGTGACGGGCTGCTTGGTGGCTGCTTCATCAGCGACCTCGAGGCCAGTGAGCGGTGAGTAGAATTTGGTCGACTTTTTCTTGACAGTAAAGAACGGTAGACCGTTATCGTGCTGGATGGAATTAATAGCAAGGATGAATATACCGGCGATGACCAGTGAAGCAGTGATCAAGACAATTGCCCACAGGTGCTTCTTGCACCACTGGGTGAATGAGCGTTTTTTAGCCGGAGCATCCGATGACGCCTGCCCAGGCTTAGCTGATTTTGGCTGCGGTTTTTTGGCCGCGGTGGCTGGTCGAGAATTCTTAATATACATGGGCTTAGTATAGCATAAGCAACATGCAGCGGTAAACGGAGTAATGTGGCTACCAGGTGGTTTCTATCAGCGGAGGAATTGTAATATTTATGCCGCTGAGAACGCGGCAATTCCCCGCTCAAGCCGCGCCAGCGTGCGCTCGCGGCCGATCAGTGCCAGCGTATCATTCAGCTGCGGACTGAACGGCGCCCACGTGATGGCGATACGGATGAGGCTAAAGAGAATACCAGGCTTTTGATTAGTTATTTCCAGTAGTTCGTTTAGGCACGTTTGAATTGCGTCTGGTGTCCAGTCGGTGAGCGTGGCGAGTTCGTGGTGGGCAGTCTCTAGTAATTCGCGCCGCTCATGCTCGGGTAATTTCTTGAGCTGTTTATTGCTATCAATGAGTTCCAGGTTGATCTCGGGCTCCGCAAAAAAGTAGCCAAATCCGCCGAGGTCACGCAGGGTTTTTAATCGGTCTTGAGCTAGCGCTAAGACGCGTCGGCGATATTCCTCGTCTGCCCCGACGGCGCTGTCCGGCCAAAAATCATTGACTCGCCCAGCTAAGTCATCCAGCGTCAGCGAGCGGATAAACTGCCCATTCGTCCACAGCAGCCGCTTTTCGTCAAAGCGAGCGCCCGAGCGCTGCACGCGGTCGAGGCTGAATTTAGCGATCAACTCATCCATGGTGAAGGTCTCTTGCTCGGTGCCGTCGTTCCAGCCCATGGTGGCGATAAAGCTATCCAGCGCCTCTGGTAGATAGCCGTCACGGATATAATCCAGTACGTCTTTGGCGCCGTCGCGCTTGCCTAGTTTCTTGTTACCCTGCTCGTTCATGATGTGCGGTAGATGCGCGAACACGGGCCGCGGCAAGCCCAGCGCTTCGTAGAGTGCCAGATAATTTGGCATGCTCGAGATGAACTCTTGGCCGCGAATGACGTGAGTGATATTCATCTCGGCGTCGTCGATGATGTGGGCAAAATTGTAGGTCGGATAGCCGTCGGACTTGATGAGGATAAAGTCGTCAACCACCTCGGGGCTGGTAGTGACGTCACCCATGACCTCGTCGTGGTAGATGTAGCTTTTGGGTTCAGCCTTGAACCGGAGCGGCATCGTGCCGTCCCAGGCAGGCGGATTGTCAGGGCGATGGTCGCGGTAGCGAAAGGCACGCTTCTCGGCTTGGGCGGCGTCGCGAAAGGCCTGGATTTGCTCGGGTGTGTACGGATCAGCGTAAGCGCGGCCGGTGTCAATTAATTTCTGTGCCCACTGGCGGTAATGCTCGAGCCGCTGACTTTGGATGTATGGTCCGTGTGGCCCACCGATGTCCGGGCCTTCGTCGTAGTCGAGGTGCAGCGCCTTGAGGCTGGCGATGAGATGCTCGCGGCTGCCGGCAACTTCGCGGACCTTGTCAGTGTCTTCGAGGCGCAGAATAAATTGGCCGCCTGCCTGCCGGGCGACGAGAAAAGCAAACAATGCCGTGCGAATACCGCCAACGTGCAAAAACCCTGTTGGCGAGGGTGCGAAACGAGTGCGTGTAGTCATGGGGTGATTATAGCATGAGGCCGTAGTACTGGTAAACGTGAGGGGTGCCTGCGGTGCTTGCGGGGGTGATTATAAACTAGTGGCGATTTTAGTAACCTGCTCATTTGACAAGGCCCCGCCGAGGGAGATCTGGTAAAGGACGCCGCCATTGATCCAGCTGGCTGTTCGGTCAGTGCTATAAATAGTCAGGCCATCCGCGGTGGTGGTCTGGACATCGCCGCCGTCGGCCGTCAGGGTTTCCTTGAGGGCGGTGGAGCTGAGCGAGCTTTTTTGCTGGGTGATGGTGTAGGACTGGCCGCCGTCAGCGTAGGCAAATTTCATACTGACTTCCCCGCTCTTAAAGGTAATCGGGCCGCTGAGGGCGTAGCCAGTCGGTCGGTAGCCGGGATATTTGGCGTTGATACCAGATTGGATGGCGGCGATACGGGTAGAGATATTAGGCATGCCGAGATACGTGAAATAGCCGCCGATCAGCATAATGGCCAGGCCGACGGAGGCCACTTGCAGCCAGCGACCGATGTGGCTCTTTGGTTTTTTGCTGCGGCGCGGCGCTTTTTGCGGAGTAGCTGCACGCTGTAGGGCTTCGGTGATGGCTTCATTTTTGAGAATGGCGGCTGGCTTGGGTGCGAGGGTCGCCGGATGCTGCTTGGCTGGAGCTTGGTTTGGTTTAACGATACGAGTCGAATGATAATGCGGTGTGGCCGGACTGCGGCGAGTTGCAGTTCGGGTGGTCTGATAAGGCTGTTGGGCGGCACGAGCTTGGGCACGCACGACAGTCGGGTGCGGTTCGGCTGGACGGTCGCGCTTAGCTGGTTGTGGCTGGACGGTCGGCTTGTTCGGTGCAAATTTATTGACATGAACGCTGATCGGTACGGAGGTGTCGCGCGTGACGTCGGGACGGCTGGCCAGGCGACGCTTGGCGTGCGACGGCGCAGCAACATGGCGGCGACTGAGCGTCGTTGACTTTTGACCGGCAGTTTTATGGACGGTTTTATGGATGATTTGTTTGTTCATGAACCCCTCGTATTCCTAATGCTTATTGTTTATTGTACAAAGAGGACATGCTTTTTGCAAGGGGCGAAATGTGGTATAATCTCTCATTATGTATCGAAAGCAAAAGCGCGGCCTAGAACTTGCTCGCAGGACGCTGATCTACACAATTATGGTACTGGCGGTATGTACGCTGGCATTCATTTTAATTTTTCATACGCTTGGCTATCAGCTAGATCTCAAGACACAGACGGTTGAGCAGCGGGCGCTGGTACAGTATGATTCGCGGCCACAAGGCGCACGGGTGTTCGTTGATGGTACGGAGCTTGGCAAGACACATATCAAAGGCATGCTTCCTGAGGGGCAGCATCAATTTTCTATGCGGCTGGATGGCTATGACGAGTGGCGCAAAGTTGTCGAGGTCAAGGCCGGGACACTGACGTGGCTATCATATGCACGGCTGGTGCCGAGTGAACGGGTGGTGAGTTCGGTTAAGGAATTTTCATCGCTGGCCTCAGTACGATTTTCGCCAAATTGGCGGTTTATGCTGGGCGTGATGCAGGCGACCGATGCGCCAAAGATTGTTTGGGGCGATTTGCGTGATTCGGATAAGCCAAAGTTTAATGAGGTGACGCTGGATACGTCGGTGGTGGCAGGCTATGGCGGCCAAGCGACGGCGCATGCGCTCAAGATTGTTGAATGGGATTCGGGCAATCGCTACGCCATTCTCAAGCACACCTACGTGGTCGAAGGCCAAGGCGAAAAAGTCCAGTGGCTGAAAGTCGACCGCGAGAATAAAACAGTAGTTGATATCGCGAAAGTGATCGGGTTGGAGCTAAAAGACGTGCGCTTCCTCGGTGAGAGCGGCAACGAACTGTATGTACTGCAGTCGAGCGGCGAACTGCGGCGAGCGGACCTCAATGCCGCGACGATTTCTGCGCCGCTGATCAGTCATGTACAGTCATTCTCGGTGTATGGCACGGATTATATCACCTACGTCGGGACGAATGGCACGAGCAAGCTGCAGCTGGCGGGCATTTGGCGCAAGGACTGGACTGAGCCAGTGGTTGTGCGGCGACAGACTGAGGCAGAGGCTTCGACGCCGTTGATGATTAAGTTTTCGCGCTATGATAATAAAGACGTGCTGGTGGTTGGCGTTGGTTCGGCAGTGACGCTGCACACCGGCGCGGCGCTGGACGGGTCGAGTTCGTCGGCATCAAAGCTACTAGGCCGCGTCAAGTCGATCGCTGCCGGCGAACAACTAGCTGAACTTGACCTGAGCGGTACTGGGCGGTTCGTCTTGATGCGAACGGGGGCTGGCTTTATGAGTTATGATATTGAGCGGCAGTCGATGTCGCACGATACGGCGCTGCCGACAGGGACAAGCCTTGATTGGCTGGATGATTATCACGTGTGGAGCGTCGAGGGCGGCAAGGTGGTGATGCGCGAGTTTGACGGTGCTAATCAGTCGACGATGCTTGAGGCGAGCGAGGGGTTTGATGTATCACTGTCGCACGATGGTGACTGGCTGTATGCTTTTCGCCGAGCCGACAATGGTACAGTGACAATGTCACGACTGCGGATGACAATTAAGCATTAATTCTACTACTCTTTTGCGCCAAATAATCGCTCCAGTAGCGTTGGCGATGGCTTGCCGGGAATGGCGGCCGATTGGGTAGTAACTGGCTCGGCTGACTTAGTAGCGCCAGATGGATCGGGGCTAATCTGTTCGGCAAAGACCAGGAGGCGCTTTTCGGCAGTGCCGAGCGGTACGCAGCTGATCAGGGTGAGCATTGGCTTGTCGGTCTGGATCTGGATGCGGCTAACCTCGTTTGGCATGACAACTTCTTTTTTGGTGACGGCGTAGGTGTAGCGCTTGCCTTGATAGTGCATGTACATGATATCGTCTTTGACGAGCTTTTCGTTCTGGGCAAAGACAAACTTATAATCACCGGCGGCGAAAGCGTCGTTAGAAGAGTGCGCCGAGAACACCGCATTACCAACCTGGCCAGGCACGGCGTTAGCGCCAGCGATCGCGAAGTGAGCAGCGCCCTTCTCCATTGCCTTCATTTGAGCATTGTGGTCAGCGGCGTTGACACCATAAATAATTGGCACATCAACGTTGAGCTTAGGAATGATTAGTCGTGGGTCGGGGCCGACGGCAGCGTCGCTTGATGGGTTGACGATAATATTCTGTGGATCAATGTTACCCGGGGTGGTGTATACAGCGGCGATACCAAACAAGACGCGGTTGTACTGTAAAAAGACGAATGCTAGCAGTACCAGCACACCTGCCAGTGCTGGAACGAAATGGCGCGACTTGGTGACTTTTTTAGCCTTGTCGCGGACGGTCTGCTGGATCTGAGCGCGGAGGCGCTTGATGGGGTTTTGGGCGGATAACGTATCGGTGGTGGCCGGCGTCGTACCGGTGTTGGTATCGCGAGCGGACTGGACGAGCCGGTTAAATTCCTGCTGTTTTTGGTCAAGGTGCGAGGCATAGTAGCGCTCGTAGTACATCTGGTAATATTTTTGCCATGAAGTGTGGTACTGCTTCCACTGGTCGGCGGTGATCTGTGGCTGGCGAGTAGGAGGTTCCACTGGCGTGGCCGGCTGGGTTGTTGTTGGCGTGGCGGCTGGCTTGGCTGCTGACTGACCTTCTGTTGGTTGAGGGTGTGGTGACTTCGTGGCTGGCGCTGCGGCTGGCTTGTCTGGCGGTGTTGCTGGTGGTGCAGTATTCAAGGCGTGAGGACTTGATGTGCATGGTGGTGGCGTGACGGTGGTGCGCTCGGTTGGTTGAGACTGGGGCGGCTCGGCGGGGCGTGGTTGAATAACCGGCGTGGTGTGTGGCGTGGACTCGGTGCTACGACCACCGTAAATAGCATTAATTTGATCACGAATAACATTAGCGGCAGCAGCTTGCGAGCCGGAATAATCGCGTGGTGGCGGCGTAAATGGACGAGGCTGACTCGAGATTGGCGCTCCCACTCGCCTGCCAAACTGATCGTCATGTGGATTCATCACCTCTTATTATACGGGAAAACACTGGAAAGATAAAGTATCCGGGCTCTTGCTGATGTGGCGGTGGTCGTGGTATAATTACCCCCGGATAACCTGGAGCGTTCTCTTGTGCCGCGGTGGCGGAATTGGTAGACGCGCTAGACTCAAAATCTGGTGAGCAATCGCTCGTGCCGGTTCAAGTCCGGCCCGCGGTACCAGAGGTCGCTTCTAGGCTATCGGGTAGTTGCACCGAATCGGTGCGACTTTTTGTTAAATTTACCGGCGGGGACGGTGGGCGTATCTTCGGTGTCTCTTTCGTTCCGGCTGTCGTCTTGGGGTGTATTCTTCAGTGTGCGGAACTAGAGTGTTATTCTCGTCGCCAAACACAAGCTTGAAAAGGGGCGGTTCGGTAGCATCTTTCCTCTGTTTCCCTGAGAGGTAATCCTGTGTGATGCCGCCAACGATGACGGTTGGGTCTGTCGGTAGCATGTTCTCTGTCCAGCGGATTACTTGTCGTCGACTAACCCCGCCAGGAATCTTGGCGATGGTGATGTGTGGCTTGAATTTTTTATGGCGACAAAGGGTAGCCCCTGCTCTGACGAATGCTTCATTGATGCGCCACCTTTCTTCTCGCAACGGATCATGATTATTGAATACAAGGGCGAGCGCACATTCTCCTAATATCCGAGCAGCGACTACGTTAAGCTCAAGGCTGCGTTCTGACTGCTCTGACAAGTGAACACACAACCCAGGTAGATGATATGGGATCTTTGGGTATTCTCCTACGCCTAAGATAGTGAGATGACGTCTCTCGGGTTGTGTTGGCTGTATGGGGGTGTCGGGTCTGGTAAAACGTTCCTGTATTGCTTGGGCAAACTCTGGATCTGACAGAGGAAACTCAGCCACAGGATGGTAGATGAGGCGTTTTCGTGACATAACTATTCCTGTTATATCGCGTAGCATATGAACGGTCAAGAGGCCCTAGGAATTCCCGTCGACCTATGCGCTAGTAGCAATGCTAGCACTGATAGCGGCTAATGGTGCCTCCGGTGACCACAAGAGGTAGCTGGCGGCACGCGTGGCGGTTTGCCCGCGCCATAGCTGCATCGGCTCGGCCCAGGCTTGGGTGATGACTTCTCCGCCCCACGCGATGACTAATTGATCGGCGTGAAAAACTGCTAATGTGACCGGATAAGTGATGGTGAATTTGTGCAGCGCCTCGACGAACTGCGCCAGCTGCATGCTAAATGTCAGGATTTTTGGATAGTAGACGCTGCGAAAGAGTTTTTGTACTTGGGCAAATGAGGCGACAAAGACGACGTGGGGATTATCAAGGATGGCGGGAAAGCTGTTTTGCACCAGGTCGATGGCGTCGCGGCTCAGTACGACTGGCCGGTGGTATTGGCATACAAATTGCTCGTACAGCGCGGCCGTTTCGCTATTTTTGCCAGCGTCGCCGATCAGTAGCATGACGTTAGCCCACTCGCCGAGCGCCGCCAATTCGCCGGCTGCCGCGCCGCTGAGGCCGCCGGACGGATTGGTCGGCGCAAATAGGACGTCGGTCATCGCTGCTGGCACGGTGCGACGCAGTGTGTCGGGTAGCACGACTCGCACTTCGCCTGCCCCAGCGTCACGTGCTGCCTGGTAGCTGGTTGCCACCGCCGCAAAGCCGAGCTTGTTGCCGCCAACAATCCCCAGCCGCCCGGCCTGGTCGCGGCGCTCTGGCCGATTCCATTCAACGTCGGGAAACAGTGGCTTAGATTTTTCCTGCTTGCGCCAAAAGGTATCCACGTTCGCCTTTCTCAAGTTCAAACACCACGCTTTTACGCTCCAGGACAATTGGCCAGCCGTTGGTTTTGGCAATTTCGAGGAGCTTTTCCGTTGGATTAAAGACGACGGGATGTTCAACCATCGCCAGAATATGCCGGTCGCCCTCGCTGTCGCCAAACGCATAACTGCCAGCAAGCGTCAGCCCATGCTTGTCGATGATTCTTTGGAGGATTTTATCTTTATTGGTGTACGTTTTGGCGGTAATTGTGCCGGTAAATGTGTTGCCGCATCGTTCGTAAATCTGAGCCGCCCAAGCATCAAAGCCGTATTTTTTAGCAAATGGCTCGACTAACTCTTGCTGCGAGCCAGAGATAGCGATCAGGAAGTAGCCCGCCTGCTTTAGCTCGCGCAGGCGATGCCGCGTGTAGGTGTAAACATGGTCAAGCTCCTCCGTGACGATACTATTCGCCACCTCATCAAATACCGCAGTTGGGATGTCAGCGAGCGAGCTGGCGATAGCATTGACCAAGCTCAGTTCGTACTCATCGTAGGCATCTTTTGACTCGCGCCGTTTCCAGCTGAGTAATTTTTGCTGAATGATCGAGGCGTGGACCTCGGGGATGGCGCCGGCATCAATCAGCCCGAGCACCAACTGCCGGTACAGCCCGCCACGAATGAGCGTGCCATCGATATCAAAAACTGCGAACTTTTGCTGCTTCATCGCTTGATTATCTCGTATTTTTAGCTTTCTCGCAATAGCTTACTGCATCATGAGGCAGACGACTTGGCAACTGATGCATTGTCGCGTAATTTAACCATGTTTTGGTATACTTCGTCGAAGGTTAGCCCTGATTCGTGGATGAGGCTGGCCAGGTCTTTGCCGACATAGCGAAAGTGCCAGGCTTCGCTCGCGATACCGGTGATTTTTTCCTTACCCTTCGGATAGCGCAGAATAAAGCCGTATTCGTGGGCGTGGGCGGCCAGCCAGCTGGCGGTTTTTGGATCAAGTGCGCAGTCGCTGAAGCGGGCCTTGCATTTCTCGGAAAAGCTGGTCACGTCAACTGCTAGGCCGAGCTGATGCTCACTGTGGCCGGGTTTGGCGACGTATTCGTCAGTGTGCGTGGCACCGTTTTTGGCGGTGGTTTCAGTGCGGACTTTGGCCTGGGCGGTGCCGGAGCGGTAGGCGCTGGAGACGAGGATCGGTAGCTTGGCTTTGGTTGCAGCCTGACGCAGTTGCTCCAGTGGCTCTTTAACCATCGGTTGCACGCGCTTATCCTCTATCCAAGTTGGTGCGCCACCAATAATATCAGTCAGCGGCGGTTCAAATGCTGGGTCGATGCCCTGCTTGCCTGACACATAAGACCAGATTTTCCCGGTCTGTAAATATTTCCATGATGGAAAGGTCAAGTCACGACTAGTTTGATCAAGGCGGATGGTGACTGGCTGAAAATTATACAGCGGCGAATGAGCGATCGACGCCGATGTCTGGTTGACGAGCTGCGTGCCACCATTGATCATCAGTAGTGTCAGTGTTGTCCAGGCCGCTAGAACCATGGCCAGGACTGCGCGCCCCACCCCGTGCTTCATTTATTGTGTCCCTCGCTGTTTAAGTTCAGTCATTGCCTTTTCAATATACGACCAAGCCTCCTCCATCGTCAAGCCTGACTGGTATAGGGCACCCGCTAATTCCCGCCCGACATAGCGAAAATGCCATGGCTCGTATTGATAGCCGGTGATAGATTCTTTGTTCTTTGGGTAGCGTAAAATAAAACCATAGTTATGAGCATGCGTCACCAGCCACTTACCAGCAGTGGTTTGCTCGAAACAGTCCTCCACCCAGCAAGCTTGGTCGGTGCTGCCAAAGTCAACGGCCAAGCCCGATTGATGCTCACTATGACCGGGGCGTGAACTAAACCGGTTGGCCTTAGCCTCGCCGTGCTGACGAACGTTGCTAGCAAAAAGTGAAGCCTGAGTAGCATAACTGCGGTAGCCTGATCCGACGTAGATGGTGACGCCGGCATTACCAGCAGCGGCGATTAATTTCTCGAGATCAGGCATAAGGACGGCACGGAGTGAACGTTCTTCGTGGCCGCGGCCGGGTAGTGTCGGTACGCTGACGAGGCGGAGGTCACTTGGTTGGTAGCGAGGGTTGGTAAAGCCCCGAGATTTATTGACGATTCTCCAGAGGTCAGCATCATCAGTATCATTGATAATGCGTGCAGAAATTGGTGCAGCATTCGGCAGAGCGATTGTTGGTGCGGTTGGTGATGGGTTTTTCTGGCTGTCGGGAGTTTTCCCTTCTAGCGTGGCGTTGGACTGTCTTTCCTGAATGGATTGATAAGGGGCGCTATTTGACTGATTGAAATGGTGGAGAATGCAATAGGTCACTGTGCCACTTCCGACGACGACCAGTGCCACACCGAGGTAAATCATTGCCCTATGTTTTTGTAAGCGGTTGATTTTCATATCTCAACCTCAATACTCACCGGGCAGTGGTCACTGCCCATCTGTTCGGCATGAATCTGTGGGTCGGTGACACGCCCAGCGATTTCACGCGACGCCAGCCAATAGTCAATCCGCCAGCCGACATTACGCGCCCGGGCGTTGGCCCAGTGTGTCCACCAGGTATACGCCCCGGTCTTGTCGGGAAAAGCTGCCCGGAAGGTGTCGACAAATCCGGCATCCAAGTAGTTCTGAAAACCTGCTCGCTCTTCAGTAGTGAAGCCGTGCTTGCCGACATTAGGCTTAGGATTTGCCAGGTCAATTTCTGCATGCGCCACGTTCATATCGCCGCAGTATAGCACCGGCTTGACGAGCTCCAATTCCTCCAGATAGGCCAGCACTGACGGATCCCACTGCTCATGGCGTAAATTTAGCCGGCTTAAATCCCCTTTCGAATTTGGCGTATAACAGGTCACCACCCAAAAATCGTCGAACTCGGCAGTGATGATGCGCCCCTCGTCCGCCGGGTTGCCGTATTGATCGCCGGTCAAGTTGAACCGCTCAATGATAGCCGGCGGCAGCCCGTCGCGCCAGTGCAGCGGCCGGATTTTCGAGAAAATTGCCGTACCGGAATAGCCCTTTTTAGCGGCTGAATAGAAATGCTCGTGATAGTCTGGTAAGTCAATTTCTACCTGGTCGCGGGCGGCTTTGGTTTCCTGTAAGCATACAATGTCTGGATCATAGGTTTCTAGGAAACGGGCAAACTCACCCTTGTTGATGACGGCGCGGATGCCATTGACGTTCCAGGAAAATAATCGCATACGCCTATTATACCGTACGCGCTATCAAGTCGCGGTAAATTGTTAGATATTGGCTGGTCATGTGTTCTGGGCTAAGCTCAGATGCTAGGCGAGATGAGGCGCGCGCCATCTGACGGCGCCGTGTATCGTCGGCCATCTGACGCATCGCGGCCGCCAATTGCTCGACTGACGGGTCGCGGGCTAGGATGCTGTTATCCTTCGTGGTGCCGATGGTCAATCGCGGGTCGCAGTAGATGATCGGCAGTCCTGCAGTTACCGCCTCACCGATAGTCATGGCCTGAGTGTCAAAGCCGTGCGACGCCAGGACAAAGACGTCAGCATTGACGAACGCCTCGGCCATCTGCTTGACGCACGAGATGTGCCCGTGAAAGATAATGCCTTGGTGTTTTTCGGCGAGTAGTCGGAGCTTGAGCTGTTTGCCGTCACCGATGATGTGTAGCTCGGTGTTTGGCAGGTCGGCTTGAACAAAGGCGCGAATGATGGCGTCAACGCGCTTTTCGGGCGCCAGGCGGCAGACGCTCAAAAAGCGGATGGTGCGGTCGGTGCGGCGACGCTCTGTATGAGCGATGGCGTGGCTGAGATTAGGATTAACACCGGTCGGTACGATGTGCGAGCGCTCGTCCAGCCACGATGCGCAGTCACTGATCCGCTGGGTCATAAAGTCAGCCGGTGCGGTAAAGGCATCGACGCGCGAGGCAACGGTCGCCATGGTGTGCCAGTCAAATCGGGCCAAGATCCCCGGTGCGTCGGGGCTTTTCGGTGCAAAGAATACTGGCTGGTCGAGTCGTTTATCGGCGATCAACGAAATCATTGGATTGATCAAAAATAGATACGCCATTGACCCCCAAAACGCGCCGAATGGCTGCGAGGTGTGGGTGCCGGCGAGATTGGCGTGAAAGGTGTGAATGTGAGGGATGCCCTGCTCTTTGGCGATGCGCGCTGCCAACATCAGGCCGCCCCGCTCCGTTTGGCTGTGGATGATATCAAAGCGGTGCTGGCGGCAGATACGCCGTGCGCCACGCCGGCCGCATTTGAGGACGCACATGTGCGAGGGCGTGCCCGGGACGTAAAATGAAGGCACAACGACGGTTTTACAGCCAACTGGCCGCTCCAAAAAATGTCGCGGCGCGAGCAGGGTCACCTCATGCCCCAAGCTAACCAATTCGCTAATTTGCGTCTGGATCGACCGTCCAATGCCGCCAGATGCCGGATAAAAATCGTCAGTCACCAATGCGATCCGCAGTCGCTGCTGTCTCCTCATAACTTACCCCATTATACCATTTCGTGATATAATGACAGAATTGTATGCGTGTAGGTTTATTCACCGATACCTATCGACCGTCGATTAACGGCATCGTTTTTGTGGTCGAATCGCTCAAGCGCGAGCTCGAGGCGCTGGGTCACGAAGTCTACGTGTTCTGCCCCGCCAAGTCGATGAATCCCGCCAAGCAGGCCGAGTTGCTCAACGAAGATCCGGATTCACATATCATCCGCTTCCCGTCGATCAAGGGTGCATTTTTTGATGACTACGACACGTCGGTGTTCTTCCCGCCGGCGGTGCAGCGCCGCATCAAAGAGTTGGAGCTGGACATCGTGCATATCTTTACGCCGTCGCAAATCGGGCTGGTTGGCGTCAGTGCGGCGCACAAGCAGCAGATCCCTTTAGTCATCCAGCACTGCACCGACATGTACGAATTCGCCGAGCATTATCCGGCGGTGCTGCCGGGGATTTTGACGCTGGCTGGCGTGGTGCTACCACTGTCGATTAAACTCAGGGGTCGCGATTTATTTGAACTGGTCAAGCTATACCGGCCGCGTGGTATTACCAAATGGAACCGGGCCATCATTGAGCGCGTCATCACTATTCTCTACAGCAAAGCCGACGCCGTCATCGCCCTCAGTCGCAAAAGCGTGGCTCAGCTCAGCGGCTGGCAGGACGATGAACATCTGTATGATTTGACATTACTGCCAAATGGTGTCAATGCTCTGCCGCGGCCGTCGGCGGCCCAGCTCAAGGCCTTTCGGGCGCAGTGGGGTCTCCGGGCATCTGATGAAGTATTTGGTTTCATCGGGCGGCTGGGCGAAGAGAAAAACTTACCGATTCTGATCAAGGCCTTTGACAAGTACGTCGCCAAGGCTCGCCCCAAATCCAAATTGCTGTTCGTTGGCGATTTCGAGTACCGCAAAAAGCTTGAGGAGATGGCGGCCGAGAGCAAGTACGCTGATCGGATCATCTTTACCGGCGCTTTGCCGCGGGAGGAATTGGGCGTAGCGTATCAGGCGCTGGATGTGTTTTGCTTCCCGTCGCTCAAGGATACGCAGGGCTGGGTACTACACGAAGCGGCGCACGCCCGCAAGCCAATTATCATCATCGACACGCAAGTATCTGAAGTAGTGCGTGACGGCGTAAATGGTATCTTCGTGAAAAATCGACCCAAGAGCATGGCGGATGCCATCATTACCTTGCTCCGTTCGCCAGCGCGCCGAGTAAAGTTTGGCGCCGAGAGCAAAAAATTAGCGGCCACGTTCACCGAGCGCCGCCAAGTCCGCAAATTAGAGAAATTATACCGTCGGGTTATCGCCCAGAAAGCTGCCGCCGCGTCTCGCGATCTTGATCGCGGCGCTTGATGGTTTCGCGTTTGTCGTAGGTTTTTTTGCCTTTGGCCAGAGCGATGACTACTTTAATGAATTTGCCGTTGGTTAATAATTTGGTCGGCACGATGGTCATGCCCTGCTTTTTTGCTTCGGTAAAGCGTGCTAATTGGCGTTTGCTAACTAATAATTTTCGCGCCGAGGTATCAATGCTGCGAGTATTTGCCTGGCCGCGAACGTTCAGCCGCAATGAAAAACTAGCATTATTTAGCCACAATTCACCATTTCGCAGGCTGACGAACGCCCCCTTTAGCTGCACGTGCCCTTCCCTAGCGGCGCGCACTTCCATGCCCGTCAGCACCAGCCCAGCCACAACCTCCTCACCTAACTCATAGTCAAATCGCGCTCGGCGATTCACGACGGCTTGAGTGGATGGTTTTTTGGTTTTGGTGGGCTTGGTCACTTGAATTATTATAGCACGTGAGCCGGGGCTTCAATGAGGTCCCAGTCTGTGTATGGCTCAATAGGGTCATTTTCAGAATCGTTATGCGTTTTCTTTGATAATTCGTCTAATGTATGCCGAATGCGACCCTTGCAATCAAGTAGCAAGTTGGTTAGGTCGTGAAGCTGCTCACGACGCTCCTCGTCAGTACTAGTGCTAGATAGAATTTCTCTCATTTGCGCGTCAACGAGAGCATATAGCTGATCTTGGGGTTTCTCGCTATGCTCATAGTTACGGAGTGCATCGTATGCATTATCTGAGCCAACTCTATCGCTAGCAAATTCCTGTTTAGCTTCTTTGGCAATGCTCCGTGCAATAATTCTTCGCTCAGTCCAGCTTACTACTTCTGTGAGAATACCAAGGTTAAACAGGGTCGTTTTGGCCGTCTCAATAGATTGTGCATTAACCGTAGAGTAAGCGTTAATATCTACGTCCTGACAAAGATCAAAGATGCTAGTGTACTTAGTATCTTCGTGGTCGGGGGTTGCCTCCTCTTCAGGAGGAGAAATTGTAGTGTATGGTGCTATCTCTATACTCATAGTTTCATACTATAACATTGTTTATCTATAAATGCAAGTAGTATGAGGAATTTTAATGATCATCAACCGTTAAAGGGGGCTCATCCGTCAGAGCACTGACTCGCATGGCGGCTACTATTCCTAGTTGTTTGATCTCATTTGACCACTGATCTTTCCAATGTCGATTCTTTCTCTTGGCCCTGTCTTTGGCCTCATGTATATCAACAATCAGCTGCAGCATTGTGTTGTTGAGCGTACCTTCGATTAGCTCGCCATCATCATCACGATCACAAACGAAGCCCTCGATCGTCTCGTCCATCTTTTCGGTAATTTCATCCGTTGGGGTGCGGTGTCTGGCGTACAGGATGAGGGCTGTCATGCGCTTTAGGTTGTTTATCGTAATTTTTCGGGATTCATGTATTTCTGGATCACCTAACGCGTCTTTGGCTTGAGCAAAGATATCATCGAGGCGCGACTCATATCCTTTCATGATGGTCTCTATCGCTTCCGGCGTTTTTGCTGTGTTTGTTGGTAGTTTGTCGTGTATACCCATAATGATAGCATATCATATATCTGCGTTTGTGCCAGGTGCGACTCTATCAATTCAAGAACGGTCCGTCATCGGTCATAAGGGGGATATGCTACAATATCCCAAGCATGATAGCCGACATTCACATTACCGAAAAAAGTTTTGGTGACAAGACGTTGATGCGCGACGTCAAGTTTAGCGTGGATGATGGCGAAAAGGTCGGCGTGGTCGGCCGCAATGGCGTCGGCAAGTCGACGTTGTTTGGCATCTTGGCGG
>DAIMYI010000015.1:0-16673 GCA_036734565.1 Nanosynbacter sp.
ACCAGCAAGGTCGTCTTCTTGCTGGTCTGCTTGAAGTAGGACGGCTCATCGGTGTCCGCCTGTTCGTCGATCTGGCTGACCCTCAGCCGTTTCGCCATCTGCTTGCCCGTCTGGCGCTTCAGGTACACGGCTGCCTTTGTCTCACCGTCACCGGTGGTGAGTAGCGCCGCCACCACTTCGTCTCCGAAGAGCGATGGCTTCTGCCCCTTCTGCAATGGCAAAAAGAAACCGTCCACCCCTTTGGTCAGACCGATGGCCTGGAGCCTGGATTCCACTTCATCGGTCTTGAACAGCGTTCCGGTCTTGCATTGCAGCAAGGCTTCGAGCTGTTGCGCTGCGGCTGTTGGAGCTGGGTCATCGAGCAGGGGCGCTGGCATTTGTGCCCACGCCTGGCTGATGCCGAACGCGGCCAAGCCGCAAGCCAACCAGCGACGCAAAGCGCGCAGGTTCTGATTCATGATGCGTTCCTTTCTGAACGACGTTGCAACCACCACCGCTGGCGTTCCAGCAGAGCCTGCAAATGGGTTTCGCTGGGCGCACTCCTCAGCGGTCAGTCGGGTGGCAGATCAGGCTGGGGGCGCGGCGCCATACGCAAAGCCAGCAACTCCAACCGTTTCGGAAAATTCCGCAGCAGGTCGGCAGCGATGGATTGTTCCTGCCCCATGATGGCGTTGACACACAGCAGCAGGTCTTGTGCGGCCTTGCGCAGCTCGGCAGCCAGCGCGTCGGCTTCGATGGTGTTCATGGCTGGCCTTCCTCTGCATTGGGCGAATCCGGTGGCTGCATTCGCAGCCCGGCGTAAACGAAGGCGCGGGCCTCTGGGGCGTAGGCGATGAGTTCGCCCCCATCCCACAGCGGGAAGGTGCAGACCGTTTTGCCCATGCGCAGGAATTCCTGGCGCACGTACTGCGCCAGGGCGTTCAGGTCATGCAGCGCAACGTTTTGCGGTGCCTCTGCCGCTGAAATCACCAGATCGGTGGGCGGCACATGCACCAACTCCAGGCCCATGCGCTGAAATGCCAGTACCAGCAGGGAGCGTGACGGTTCCTGGTCAAGGTAGTGCGGCAGCGCGGCCAGGGTTTCGTCATAGCGCAGCGGCTTGCGCTTGGCCATGATGAATTCGCGCAGCCGTGCAAACGCATCGTCGAGCGCCTGCAAGCCTTTGGTGCTGATCTTGGTGCCGATGTCCCTGCCCTGGTTCAGCTCGCCATAGGCGTCGCTGGTCAGCCAGGCGCGGCGCGTCACTGTGTCCACCACGCAGTGCAGGATGTTCTGTGCAAAACCGTCTGTGCGCTCGACCAGGCCGAATTCGATGGTGTCCAAGCCATTGAGAGTGACCGTGGCCCACAGACCATTGCGCTCGTCGCCATGCAGGCACTGCGTGGCCATGCCTTGTAGGGGAATGATGAAGCCCAGCTCTTCCAGCTTGGCCAGCAGCAGCTCCACCGTGGCGTTGATGGACGCAGGCTGTGGAGGTGGAGCACTGGTATCCGGTGGTGCCTCGGGCTGCGCCGGTGGCAAGCGCTCGCCAAACCGTGCCTCGTACCAGTCGCCCAGGATGTCCGTGGCGAGTTCGGACTCGCGCAGGCCTCGGGCCTTGGCTTCGTGCCGGATGGCGTCGGTCAGGCGCACGTCCAGCATCCAGTTGGTCTGCGCCATGGCGCCCTGGGCCTTTTTGCGTTCGCGGTAGCGGCGTTGGTATTCCGCAGAGGACTGTCTGCCAGTTCGTGGACGAGCCATACTTGTTTAATTAATAACACTAGTTAAACTAACTATCCATGAAATCGCCGCTCCATGCAAGCCCATGCCGGTGACAACAATCCTTCTCGGGAGATGAACATGACAACCAACCATGCCCTGCCCATGAGCCAGAAGCAGACCGACGCCCTACGGCGGGAATGGGCGTTGCTGCTCAAGATGGGCTATGCCAGCCAATGGACGCCCGCGCAAAAGATGGCGCGACAGGACGAAATCGTTGCTCTGTTGCAGCGAGAGGGGCAAGCTCTGCCTCGTGCGTTGACTCGGCAAGAGGTGCTGGCCAGCGTGGATGTTTCTCCACCAAGGGAGGCTCAATGATTTACTTCTTTGGCGACACCCATGGCCACTTCCGGCATGTGCTGGAAATCGTCTCCAGAGATCGCCCGGCAGCCATCGTCTTCCTGGGCGATCTGCAAGCGCAGCGTCCGTTGGAGGTGGAACTCGAATCCATCTTGGGGATGACCGAAGTTTGGTTCATCCACGGCAACCATGACACGGACTCCGATGCCGATTACGACCACCTGTTTGGCTCGGCGCTGGCAGATCGAAACTTGCATGGCCGGGTAGCCGTGGTCGATGGCGTGCGCATTGCGGGGCTGGGCGGTGTGTTTCGAGGACAGGTGTGGACGCCTCCGGTTGACTGGCTTTACGAGAATGCCGAGGAATTCACTGCGCGTTGCGGCAGAGGCAACCGTTGGCGCGATGGCCTGCCGCGCAAGCACCGCAGTTCCATCTTTCCGGAGGACTACTTTCGACTCGTCTCACAGCGCGCCGATATTCTGGTGACGCACGAAGCGCCCAGCGCGCATCCGCATGGCTTTGACGCCATTGATGAACTGGCGCGCAGCATGCGGGTCGCCAAGGCGTTCCACGGCCACCACCATGACTGCCTGGACTACAGCCGCGATCACGCGCGACTGGGGTTTGCGGCCTTTGGCGTAGGGTTTTGCGGGGTGACGGACATGAACGGTGGCTGCATTCAGCCCGGAAAGTTTGACGATGCACGGGCAGGACGCCTGCGGCAAAGGATCGGATGAAAGGCCCTTGGCAAAAACGTCCTGCCGCGATCCGGCCTTTAGCTGGCAGAACAAAGAAGTAGCCAACGCCAAAGCGAAACTGGCCCGAAGGCATGAAGCACAGACCCCGGACAAGGTACTGGCCGAGTTGACTTTCGGCTTCTGGAGTTCACTTTTCAATACGCAGTTTCAGACTGCCCTCTGGAAAGACCTTCGCCTTGTGTTTGCCCGTTGCCCGAAACCACAACGGCAGCGGCACAACATATCGGCAGCACTGAACCAGATTCGTGACCTACGAAACCGTGTCTTTCATCACGAGCCGTTGTTGTGGCTGACACCAACGCTGCTCGATCAGCACGCTGTCGGCTTGACAGTCATCAACTGGATTGATCCCCAGCTCGGGCAATGGCTGAGTAGCCATGATCGCCTACCCACGACATGGGCGGGATGGGTTGCGACTTGATAAGCGCCCTCGTCCAGAAAACGGTATGTTTCTGGACGCTGTGAATCAAGCCGTTTTTGCCTGTTTTGGGATGCCTTAACCTGTTAAAATAGCCGTCAATTTTTCAATGTTTAGGTACTGTCCATGAATCAACGCATCGGCTATGCCCGCGTATCGACGGACGATCAGCACCTTGATTTGCAGCGTGACGCGCTGACAAAAGCCGGGTGCAGCGTCACCTACGAAGAGAAGGCTAGCGGCAAGACAGCAGACCGCCCGGAGCTTGACCAGTGCCTCAAGGCGCTGCGAGCGGGTGACACCTTTGTGGTGTGGCGGCTGGATCGACTCGGGCGCAGCCTGCAAGACCTGCTGCGGATCGTTGACGACCTCAAAGAGCGCGGCATCGGTTTTGTGAGTCTGACGGAAAAGATAGAGACGGACAGTGCGGCGGGCAAGCTAGTTTTCCATGTGTTCGCGGCCCTGTCGGAGTTCGAGCGGAGCTTGATCCGCGAGCGCACACAGGCCGGCCTAGCTGCTGCCCGTGCCCGTGGCCGGGCTGGTGGCCGCAAGCCGAAGCTGGATGCAAAGCAGATAAATCAAATTAGGCTGCTATTGAGTGACCCAAATGCTTGTGTAGCAGAGCTTGCGAGAGATTATGGTGTTTCTCGAACAACCCTTTATAAGCATTGTGGCGTGGTGCATCCGAGGAATGAAAGAAATTCACCAAACAGAGGTGGTCTGTGACTGGTGAGCATTGTTCAACGTGCCAAGGTCGCCCAAATGACGTGGAAATTGATTGTCCGAATTGTGGCGGAACCGGCTATGACCCGACGGATGAGAAGCCATTCGCGCAATGTCATGAGTGCTATGGCGATGGGACGATTGTTGCGGATGTTTGCCCTGATTGCTTTGGTTTTGAGGATGAATATGAAGGTGAATATGACGATGAAGAATTGGAGAGTAATGTGACTTCGGAAAAGAAATTCAGAGATTACAAAGACGAAGCCGAGGCATGGATTACTCTTGCCACTGGCGAGTATTACCCGGACATTCTGCCTGATGCCTGCCGCCTATATGAGCCTGTGCTGGTTGAGTTTGGCTTATTGTTGAAAGCATCACATTCATCTACAAATTTCTTTAGCTCCATCATGGAAACAAGAAATCAGTGGATGCGCACACAGCTTTGCCGGGTTTTCAAAAAGTACGTCAGCCCGCAAACTCCCGTTGAAATGCTCAAGCGCAAGAGTGATGCCGCCAAAATTTGCGCTCAATTTGGCGATTCGTTCCGAAGCATCGTGGAGGTACAGCAGAAGTTTGATACTCGCCCCATGCCAGATGAAGCTCTTTGTGCTGTCCTATGGGAATACAAAGATCGCGGCAAAAAGGGCTATGACCTGACGGAGCGGCTGTTTGACGTACTACGTAGTCAGCACGTTGGGCTTGTTGTTACTGGGCCGGAGCGGGCTGGTAAAGACGTGTTGTTGGGTAATGTGCTCAAAGACTATCCGAAGCCTGATCGTCCTGTAGATTTTGTAATCCATGACGGAAAAAAGGTGCTTGCAATCGGCTTGGCGCGTTATGACTCAGATCGTGGCGGTGCGCAAGAAGATGATCGTACAGGTCAGTATCGAGAAGTCGCGCAAGAGATTATTGGGTACGCTGATAGTCACGGGATGCAGCATATCAAGGTCATTTATGTGAACGATGGGCCGGGCTTGTTGCTTGGCTCGATGTGGAATGACTATTCCTACATCGAAGACCAATGGCCGGGCCGCGTTAAGGTTGTGACCTTGCGAATGGTGCCTGACCGAATTACTGCCGAATGGTTGAGGTCTTGATATGGCAGTTCCTATTCCCGGTAAGGGGAAGCGCAGCAATGGTGTACAGAGTTACCCAGCTGACACTGATGGCTTCCGCCTAGAGTACCCCGGCAAGAAATCGGTAGAGGAAATTCTAGAAATCCCAGCGGGTCGGTATGTACCCAATCCGGCATACGTTGGTGGTGATAACAGGCTTTACCATGCGGATAACCTTGCAGTGTTGTCTGCGCTTGCGCAGGATGAGTCAGTCGCCGGGAAGGTTAAACTGGTCTACATTGACCCCCCGTTTGCAACTGCTTCTGCCTTTGAGTCACGCAAGCAAAAGCACGCCTACGATGACCATTTGGTCGGGCCTGCTTTCGTGGAGTCTCTGCGCGAGCGCTTGGTTCTAATTCATCGCTTACTTGCTGATGATGGTTCTCTATACCTCCACCTTGATGAGAGGATGATTTTTCACTTCCGGGTTGTTCTCGACGAGATTTTCGGAGAAAAAAACTTCAGAAATTGCATTACCCGGAAAAAATGCAATCCAAAGAATTACACCCGTAAGACATACGGAAATGTAGCTGACTATATTCTCTTTTATACGAAGAGTGGTAGCTATGTTTGGAACCGGCCTGTTGAACAATGGGACGATGCAAAGGCTTTGAAGGAATACCAGTACGTTGATCCTGATGGTCGTCGCTACAAGAAAGTGCCTGTCCATGCTCCAGGTGTTCGTAATGGCGAGACAGGAAAAGATTGGAGGGGTAAGCCACCACCTCCCGGTAAGCACTGGCAGTATCCGCCTTCAACCTTGGATGAAATGGATGCCAGAGGTGAAATCTATTGGTCGGCTACTGGGAACCCAAGGCGGAAAATTTATTTGGAGAACAGCGCGGGGATTCCAGTGCAGGATATTTGGATGGATATGAGGGATGCTCACAATCAGAACATTCATATCACCGGCTATCCAACTGAGAAGAATCCGGCATTGTTGGCACGAATAGTTGAAGCATCATCTAACCCCGGCGATCTTGTTATGGATTGTTACTCGGGTTCAGGAACGACGATTGCAGTTGCCGCCAGTCTTGGCCGCCGTTGGATTGGTGTAGACCGCAGTGATGAAGCAATCAGAACTACCCTACATCGGTTCCAGCTTGGCACTGAGCGTATGGGCGACTTTGTGAATGTGAAAAAGCAAGGTGCGCTGTCGTTGCATGAACCAATAACCGACTTTGTTCTGTATGAGCCAGAGACTGAGGCGGTGCTGGTAGTTGAGAGTGAAAAGCCCGTTAAAAAGACTCGGCGCGTTGCTAAGTCGTCGGAAATCACTGAGGCTCTCGCAGCTCGATGAGTAGATCGGATCAACTTACCCAGACCGTGGTGATAGAGGCGGAAGCGTATCTAAGCCAGTCATGCAGCGTCATGGCTGGTTTGATACACACACATGGCCCTTGCTGTCTTGCTGATCGTGAGTTTCGGCCTTTTCAGTCGTTAGCCAATTCGATCATCAGTCAGCAGCTATCCGCCAAGGCCGCCGGCACGATAGAGCGCCGGGTGCAGGCCATTGTGCCCAGCCTCACACCTGCCGGGTTTCTGGCAGTTCAGCCCGAGGCGCTACGCGCTGCCGGGCTTTCATCGGCCAAGGCCCGCTACATCATCGAACTGGCTCAGCGTGTCAGCGATGGGCGACTGAACTTAGAGGCAATGCAGGAAGCGCCAGATGCGGACGTTATCGCTGCACTGGTGGATATTCCCGGCATCGGTCAATGGACGGCGGAAATGTTCCTGATCTTCGGCCTTCGCAGGCCGGACGTGTTGTCTTTGGGGGATGCTGGTTTGCAGCGAGCGGCCCGGTTGCTGTTTGGAGATGATGTCGAGCTGGATCATGTTGGGCAGGCTTGGCAGCCCTTCCGATCCGTAGCATCGTGGTATTTGTGGCGAACTCTTGACTGACAGCGAAGAAGAATGTCCGATCTGAGCGGAAGCGAACGTCGAAAACTGGAAAAGCTGCTTGGCATGGGTAGCGGTCATGTCCTGAACTTCTCCGACCGTACCTTCGGTGACTTTTTCGATGACTACAGGGTCGAGATTGATGCCGATCAGTACAAGGCACGAGGTACATCCAAGGCCAATCGGATGCGTACGTTCTGGGATATAGACGGTGGTCATGTCGTGGGGCGCGTCATTGGTGGGCTGATCGAGTATGCGACCGATGAGCAGTGCTTTGGCGACAGCAATCCGCTGCTGATCGACGACTGCCGAAAGATTGCACAGCGTCTTCTCAGTGACCAGCCGGTTGCCGAGTTGGATGCGCTGACCGCCATCGCAGATGAGCGGGATTTCGAGGTGGTGGCAGAGCACGTCCGCGAAGCCATCGAGAAGAACCAGCCCGAGGGCGGGCTGGATCGACTACATACCTTCGTCAACAAGTTCATCCGTGTGACGTGCGAGCCACACGGCATCACGATCACTCGTGACAAGCCGCTGCACAGTGTCTTCGGCGAGTACGTCAAGGCGCTACGAGATGGCGGACATCTTGAGTCGGCCATGACCGAGCGCATCTTGAAGTCCAGTATCTCGGTGCTGGAAGCCTTCAATGATGTGCGCAACAACAAGAGCCTTGCGCACGACAACCCGATCCTGAACTACGAGGAAAGCCTGCTGATCTTCAACCACGTCGCGGCATCCATCCGCTTCATCAAGGCGTTGGAAACGAAGATCAAGGCTCAGACCAAGGCGGCAGAACAACAGGCCGAGCGGTTTCCTTGGGACGATGACATTCCGTTCTAGAAAATCCCGCCCCCGCCCATGATGCCATTCATAACGAGGAAGTCCGAGTCTGCAAGATTAATTGATCTCTGTGGTTGTTGAAGCGCTTTGAGCTGCATCGCCAGCGCGCTGGCGATGCAGCTCGGCAAACTTGGCCGGTGGCATTCGCTGGCAACTGCTGTGCGGCCTGATCTCGTTGTAGTCCTGACGCCAGGCCGTGATGGCAGCCCTGGCTTGCACCAGCGTCTCGAACCATTGCTCGTTCAGGCACTCGTCCCTGAACTTGCCATTGAAGCTCTCGATGTAACCGTTGTGCATGGGCCGGCCTGGCTCGATCAGGATGTGGCGAATGCCATGTGCCTGCGCCCAACCCATGAAGGCCCGGCTGGTGAACTCCGGGCCGTTGTCGGTGCGCACGGCCAGCGGGTAGCCCCGGAAGATCGCCACCTGGTCCAGCAGCCGCGTGACGTACTGACCCGAGATGCCCCAGTCCACCGAGATGCTCACGCACTCGTGGCTGAAGTCATCGGCTATCCTGCGCACGCCACGCGCCTATCTGACCACCGTTGCCCGTGGCCTGCTGGTGGACTTCTGGCGGTGCGGTGCGATCGAACGTGCCTACCTCGCCGACCTGGCACTGCAGCCGCAGGCCCTGCAAGCGGAGCGGTAACTCGCGTCTTTGCTCCATCTCGTAGATGGTGGTTTCGACCAAAGGAACGATCTGGTGGAGTTCTTTGCGCCTGATCGTCCTGCGGAACGGAAGCGGCAGGGGCGTCGAGAACTGCGGCAGGTCGCTGTATCCGTCCATGCCAAGTGTCGGTAGGCTCGATGGTCGGTACTGCTGCTTGTCGTCGTTCATTTGCTGCCCATGAAAACCATCGAGTTCGCATGGTGGCAATCGGTGCGGACGTAGCCAACCCATCCTGGCGCAGCGGGGCGTGCGGGCTCTACGTTCCATTCAAGCAGTGCTGGTGTGCGTCTGGTCCGCATCAAGTACGACTTCGACGAGGGGCGTTTCCCAGTGATCCGCCTGCAGGAGTTGGCGGTACTCCTCCGTAGTTTGGCTCTTCGTTCGAACCATGACCGCGACCACTGACGCGCTGCCGCGTTGCAGCACATTGGGGTCGACACTGGCCGCCAGCTTTCCGACGATGTCGCCTGCGGTTGAGTGCATGAACCGACCCTGTATCTGCACGGCATCCCCAGCACTGACGGAGGCGATCGCCTGGTGAATGTGTTGATCGGGGGCCTTGCGCCCAGCGAACCCGATGTCCATGCTGCTTGGGCCGAGCATGATGTACCGACGTTCGAGGTCGGGACGGTGCTGCGGCCGATTTTTGGGCAGTTGGTCGTGTACGCCGCTGACAGTTCCTAGGTCGACCAGATAGGGATTGCGGCCGCCCTCTGCGCGCATCAAAGTCAATGACTGCCGAGCGCGCGTCATGGCTACATAGAGCAGGCGGCGTTCATCTTCCTCAGTCCAGCGCCAGTCAGCGCAGTCCATCACGATGACGTGGTCGAACTCAAGGCCTTTGGCAGCATGCGCCGTCATGAGTTTGATGGCAGCATCTCGTCCGTCCCGCCGCATCTCGTTCGCGGCCTCATAGAGTAGGTTGAGCACTTCAGCGGCTGGAACGATGTCGGCGTGCAGGGTGGAGGCGACGTCCTCGATGATCTCTATCAGGTCCAGCAGCGCGGTGTTCTTGGGTCTCGTCCGCTGCAGGTGAGACAGCGCACGACGCAGTGCGCCGAGGCGCACCATCCGCAGCTGACGACGCCGCAGCGCCTGCGCCAAGGTCCATCCTTCACGGGCTCGCATCAAGGCGATCTGTCCCTTTGCCGCCTCAGGCCCGGTGATTTCGCAGGGCAGCCCTTCGATGTCACAGATGGCTCGCATCTTCTCCAATGGGGCGTGCGTACGGCAGAGCACCGCGATCTCGGAGAGTTTGACCTTTGGATCGATGCGGCGGATGCGCTCGATCTCAGAATGAACCAGTTGGGCTTGAAGGTTCGGGCTGGCCGGGCTGGTGATCAGTCGAACGGCCCCAAGGCCTTGCGTGTCCAGATCGGCCCAGCGTCCACCTGGCACATCGTTCTTGCGCTTCGCGTCGATCCGGATGGGATGGTCGACCTTCATTCGGTCGGTCCCGCGCTGGATGACATGGTTGGCGGCCGAGATGATGTTCTGGGACGAACGGAAATTCTCGACCAGGTAGGTGAGCTCTCCTTCGTAGTCGGCTTGGAATTGCCGAATGAACGCGATGTTCGCGCCTTTGAAGGAGTAAATGTTCTGGTCGTCGTCTCCTACAGCCATGATGCTCAGCTTGGTCTCTGCATCGGCTCGCCGGCGGCCTGCGAGTGCGCTGACCAGGGCGTACTGCTGGGCGTCGATGTCTTGGTATTCGTCGACGAAGATGTATTCGTAACCTTGCAGCAGCCGATCCCGGACTTCGTCCACGTCGATCAAGGCGGAGCTCTTGCCCTCAAGGAGATCGATGGCATCCTGCAGCATCTTCTTGAAGTCGACAGAACTGGCGGTGCGCTCTGCACCCGCCAGGCTGGTGCCAGTCAAGCGCAGCGCCATGGCGTGGTAGGTCATGACCAAAACGCCCCGCGCGTCATCCCCTATAAGTGTCAAAAGGCGGCGGCGGAGCTGGACGGCCGCACCTCGGTTGTAGGCCAGCGCGATGATGCGGCCTGGGCTCACCCGCTGTACCCGCAGCAGGTAGGCGATGCGGTGGACGATGACCCGCGTCTTGCCGGAGCCGGGCCCCGCCAAGACCAAGTGGTTGCCAGTCCGCGGCTGTGTGACCAGTGCCTGCTGGACCGGGTGCTGTAGATCATCAACGATGCGCCGGTAGGACTCATCGGTGGTCTTTCGCTCCAGCAAGTCCGTGCGGCCACGGAAGAACTCCTTGACGAACTGTTTGTGCGGCAGCGTGAAGTAGGCTTTGACCAGGGCGAGTGCTTTTGCTGGGTCTTCTGCGCCCAGCTTGGCGTACTCGTGCATGACGTGCGTTTGCAGCGTCCGTTCCTTGTAGAACTCTTCCAGTGGGGCGAACGAGGTCTGGTTGAAGCGCCTGGAGGGGCCCTCCTCCATCTGGATGGTCATCGCCGAGCGGAAGACAGAGCGCCCCTTGTCCAGCTCTACCACCCGATTCTGGTGGAGATACAGCAGCGCGTTCTCCAATGCCACCTCGGGCTCGCGTAGCTGGGTCTTGAGGAAGATGTCGTCTGAGAGTGCATCAATCAATGCCTGGGCTTTGCACTCCACCAGGCATGCGCCTTGCACACCCTCTGGTACCTCCGCGAGTAACCGGTTCAGGGTGACTTGGGCTACAGCACGGCGTAGCTCGCAAATCCTGCGAATCTGAGACCAGGGGCGCCGCAAGGTCACTCGCAAGGTGTCATCGCCAAGCGATTGCAGTTGGATCATGCTGCGCTTGTCGTTGCCGGAGCCGAATCCATCTGCCATGGACCGAAGGCAGGCACGGACCTGTGTGGGATCGAGCTGCCCCTTCTCGTCATCGAGGTTCAGCCGGCTGCGCAACTCAGTGCAGACCGCGCGGAGATTCAGATGTTGCTGTGCATCATCTTGGTCGGCATCGGGCGCGTTCTCTGCCATCAGCTCGACGAGTTCCTTCTCCATCGCGCTGAGATATTCCAGCCGGGAGGCGGATGCCCCCCGAACGCCGCGCATGAGGCGCACCGTCAATCCGAGGTCATTGACCAGGATGCCGAGCTTGGCCAATTGATGGACGATGCGGAAGCATTCCTCCGGCTTGATCCCCGCGTCGAGCATGAGCTCGTCGGTGCTCAGGCCTTCAGGTGTGTCGGAGCGGAAAAGGGCAATAGCGACAGCCAGGAACTTCTGGCGCACAGTTGCCGTGAGATCTGCCTTGTCGATGCGGTCTTTGGCTTCTTGCAGCGACGTCACTCGAAGACTGGCCGGGAAGACTTTCGTCGCGTTCTCGTTGCGCTTCAAAAAGCCTTGTCGCTCCAACCAGGACAGTGCCGTGGTGACTTTGGTGGAGGCGTCGGGGGCGTCGACTTCGATACCGGTGCCAACGCTTTGCGCGAGCAGTTCCTTGGCCGAAATGACGATCTCAGCTTTACCGAGCTTCTTGGCCTGGAATCGCAGAGCGCGAAGCAAGCCGATGAAATCTCGCTGGGATAGTTGCGAGGTGGAGGAAAGCCGGAACTGCGTTTCTACGTCTTTCGGGTCGAACAGCAGGATGCATTTGGCGTCGTCTCCGTCGCGCCCGGCTCGGCCCGCTTCTTGAAGGTAGTTCTCCAGCGAGCCGGGAATTTCGGCATGGATCACCAGACGAACATTGGGCTTGTCCACGCCCATTCCGAAGGCATTGGTGGCAGCGATGACCTGCAGTTCGCCGTCGAGGAATTGGCGCTGGGTTTCCTTGCGCACATCGGCAGTCAATCCGCCGTGGTAGCAGCCGCACAACACGCCCTGCTGCGCGACGATCTGCGCGATGGTCTCCGCGCTCTTGCGGGTGCGCAGAAAACCACCGCGGCGTCTTCCGGCCGTAGGCCATCACGAAGCAGCTCCACGATACGCTGGGACTTCTCTCCGCCCGAGGTGGGCACAACCCCATAGGACAGGTTGGTGCGCTCATGGCCGCCGAGGAAGGTCCGCAGCTTGATCTGCAGGCCCTCCTGAAAGTGCTCGCACAAATCCTCGATGACGTCCGGCTTTGCTGTCGCGGTGAAGCAGGCGATTGGGGCCTGTCCCGGGAACTGCTCACGGATGAATCGCGAGACGTACAGGTAGTCGGTGCGAAAGTCGTGGCCCCACTTGGATAGACAGTGGGCCTCGTCGAAGACCCAGGCTGCGATTTCCCGCGTGCGGATGGCCTCGACAAACGTCTTGCTTCTGAACTGCTCGGGGGAGACGAGCACGATGCCGACGTCACCGAGGCGGATGCGCTCTAGGACGTCCCGTCTTTCCAATGGTGTCAGCATCCCGTTGACGGTGGCAGCACACTGGACATCGGCCTTTATCAGGTTATCCACCTGATCGCGCATCAGTGACTGCAACGGCGAAACAACCACGGTGAGTCGGCCCGAACGGCGGTAGTGGACGAGGGCGGGGAGCTGGTAGCAAATCGATTTGCCACCACTGGTGGGCAAGACTGCCAGCATGCTTTCCCGGGCTAGGCCCGCACAGACGATGGCACGTTGCAGCGATGAGCCGTCAGCGGTCGCCGGCTGCGACCGGAAGCTCGGCTTGTCGAAGAAGGAGGACAGCAGCGCTTCGGGATTGTGATTCTGGCGGCAGTACTGGCAGTCAGCCTGGCCGCAGTCAATCTCCCTAAGCTCAGCGATCAGCTGCCTGACCACCGGCAGTTCGTGGAAGACCCAGTGAGGGAGGATGGAGTTGCCACCCGCGACGCGGATCCAGCCTAGCGCGAATGTGACCGTCCAGGGATCACTGCTGTCAGATGCCGAGACGATGTCGTCAGCCAATTTCTGTAGACGGGTCGCGCAGCACCGATCGGCGAATCGGCTCGCAATGACATCACCGATTCCTTCTGCCGTGGGCGCTGTTTCTTCGCGCACTTGGGTGAGGAGCGTCGCCATGCTTTCGTCATGGCGCATCAGGAAGTGGAGGAGGGTGAGCCACCACGGCTCTTGCTCGTTTGTCTCCAGAAGGGCTTCGACGGCCTCCTCGAAGATGTTGAGAGCGACCTGTGCGTCCTTGGTCGGGTTGTTGCGCTCATCGGAGAGCAGCTTGTATCCCTTGACCAGCCGGTGGTAGGGGTTGCTGGGGAAGGCGAGGGCGGACAGCTCCAACGTGTCCACAACAGGCCAGCGCAGGCAATCGAGATGCGGCAACTGGGCCTGCATCAGTGGGAGGTCGTGGCGCTTGAGGTTGTGGCCCAGCAGCACTTGGCCACCGTGAGCGAAACCATTGAGCGCGGCGGCGACTGCCGCAGCTTTGGAGCCGGAAGAGGCGCTGCGGAAGGTTTCCGGGCCGTCGGATCGGACGGCGCCGACCGCAAAAATCTGGTCATCCTTCTCAGGATGGGCTTCAACATCGACGGAAACAATTCGACTCTCGGCGGCGATGCGTCGAGCACGTGCGCGCAAGGAGTCGAGTACTGGCGTTTCCAATGAAGGCCGGGCGAGTCGCAGCAAGTGTCAGAGTAGGCCGTTGTAACATAAAGTGTGGCTCCTCACGGCGGCGGGCTGGCTGGCCTTGATCGATATTCCAGATCTGGCACAAATTCCACCGAATCCTCTTCAGCACCAATGACCGTTGAACTTTCGCGTCTTCAAAGCCCCGCCGCCATTCAGGCCGCCCTGGACGAGTTCTCCCGTCTCGGCAGGACCGAGTTTCTGGCGAAGTACGGATATGGAAAATCGCGTGAATTTAAGGTGCGTGATGCAAAAACAGGGCAGCTCGCCGATTCCAAAGCCATCGTTGGCGCAGCCTTCGGGTATCAGTTTCCAGGCCAAGGAGCGTTGAAGCCCTCCGATTTCTCCGGCGGAGAGGCCACAGTTGTGCCGAGACTGAAGCAGCTCGGGTTCGAAGTCGTACGCATTGGCGAGGACTGGAGCGCGGAGGAAGTGCGCGCAACGGTGGTGTCTTACTTCGAGATGCTTCGTTTGGAAGCTGCGCTGCAGCCCTATGTCAAGACGGAATTTAATGCGGAGCTCCGACAGAAGCTCCGTGGACGCAGCAAGGGATCGGTTGAGCTGAAGTTCGCGAACATCAGCGCTGTCTTGCATGGCTTGGAGCTGCCTTTCATCAAGGGCTACAAGCCCCGTAACAACGCCCAGCTCTTGTTGCGGCAGATGGTGCAGCGGTACATCTCCGAGCAGCCAGGCCTGGTGTCCCAAGTCGTCGATGCAATGGAAGAGGTGAAGACGCCAGGCCAAAAGTCCTTCCATGCGTCACTGGTCGATGCGCCTGCCGTTGTGACAGTGTTGCAGGCCGCGAAGGACGAGCCGAAAGTCCGGCTTCCTCGAAAGACCAACTGGGCTCAACGTGACGAAGTCAACCGGTCTTTGGGTCGTGCCGGCGAACAGTGGGTCATCGGGTTCGAGCAGCGCCGACTCTTGGATGCGGGATACCCCGAACTTTTCCAGCAATTGGATTGGGTTTCGGATCGGCTCGGTGATGGTGCGGGGTACGACATCCTCTCGCATGAGCGGCCGGGCGAACACCGCTTCATTGAGGTCAAGACCACGAACGGCGGGCATACGTCATCGTTCATCATCAGCCGAAACGAGTTGGATTTTGCGCAAGAGGCAGGTGACTCGTTTCATCTCTACCGCGTGTTTGAGTTCCGAGAGGATCCGAAGCTCTACATCCTGAAGGGGCTGTTGCCCAATCAGCTCCACCTGGAGCCGATCGACTATCGGGCGTCGTTTCGGCGTTTGGTGGAATGACACGTTATCGCCAGCGAGCTCCATTCATTCTGTGGAATTTCTGCTGGGCGAGTAACTTGGGGGACGTCCCCTCGCGGTTGGCAACTGTTAGAGAGAAACTGCAAGGCATTTCCCAAGCGTTCGGTAGCACTGTGCTTTGCACAGTGCCCTACTCGTTTCTGCGAAACCAAAAACGAGATAAACACCTGCAGCCACCAATTGTGAAATCCGAATTTGGTCAACCCAGCTTCTTGGCCAAATCTTCCGCTCGTGGATGGTAGTAACGCTTGAGCATGCGTAAATCCCGGTGTCCAGTCACCGCAGACAATTCCAGCACGTTGGACAACTTTTCTGCCAGCCTCGAAGCCGCTTCATGGCGGGTATCGTGAAAATGAACGTCGCTCAGAAAGCCTGATTGCGGCTTTCTACGGGCAGCTTTGCAGTCAGCCAGGTAGTTTTGCTGTGCTCGCTCAATAGCCCGCGCAAACCCCTTGCGCAACGCCATCGCAGTCGTGGGAAACACTGGCCCAGCCGCCCGTTCAACAGGCTTTCCGCGTTCTGTCTTTGGGCGCGAAGGCAGATCCCTCAAAATACTGACCGCAGTCGTGGACAGCGGCACGGTGCGCGGATCACCATTCTTAGTGTCCGGCAGGTGCGCGGTGCGTCGTTTGAGATCGACATTCTCCCACTGAAGGGCCAGCAACTCGCCCCTGCGCATTGCAGTTTCCAACGCCAGCCGCACCAGCGGCAGCAACCACGGATTACGCGCCCCCTTGGTGAAGGTTCCATCCTGTTGGCGCACTCCGCCCGTCAGCGCTGCCAACAAGTAGCTTTCCTCTTCATGCGAAAGCCGCCGATCCCGCGCTCGCGCCTTTTCCGGCCGCTTCACCAACGGAATCGGGTTCTCGACATGGATGCCCCACTCTCGTCGCGCATGGTTGAACACTGTGGAAAGCACGTCGATTTCCCGATTGACGGTGCCTCCAGTCACCTCCTTGAGCCGACGGTCACGCCACCTGGCGACCTCCGTACTGGTGATGGCCGTCATCTTCAGACCCACCAGCGCCGCATCGCGCAAGAGCACATCGATCTTCACGGACTCGATGGCAGCAGACTTCTTCCCCGGCGTTATCTCCTGCTGATAGCGTTTGAGAATCGCTGCAAGCGTGTTCTTCTCAGCCTCCCGCCGATCAATGAACCCCTTGGTTTCCAGTTCGCTCTCAACCGTGCGAACCCACTTCTCGGCATCTTCCTTGTACGTGAAGGTGCGGGACTGTTCCGGGAAGCCCTTGCGCCTCACCTTGGCCCGCCACTGATACTCCCCACGCTTTGTAATTTGCCCCATGTCGCATTTGCCTCACATCGTCGCCAATGGCCCAAGAATGGCCCAACAAATGCTATCACGGACACATATACCAGGGAGAAATGTAAAAAATCGCTACGTTCGGGACGTAGAGGCCGGAGGTTCGAATCCTCTCACCCCGACCAGCT
>DAIMYI010000016.1:0-13664 GCA_036734565.1 Nanosynbacter sp.
GGCGATAGCTTTCGTGAAAATATAACCAAACCAGATGGATGAGGTTCGGTTTCCATTTCTATGTCAAGATGGGTCGATGTAACGTAGAAAGATTCCATATTTATTCATATCAATATTAAATGGTGGGAAATACAGGGCTCGAACCTGTGACCTCACGAATGTGAATCGTGCGCTCTAGCCAACTGAGCTAATTTCCCGTACCTACATATTATACACTATTATGACGCACCTGCCAAGTAGTGATCACGAGCCTGCTGTTCGGTGAGGGCGGTGGTATAGACTGAGCTGTACTGCATGCTACCAGTAAAGTACTTTGGGCCTTGGTAGTCGCTACCGTCAGCATTTTTCCAGTACGTCAATTTGCCGCAGCCAACTTTCCAATAGCCACCATTTGGTACATTTTCACCGGCAGTCATCGACGGGTTGGTCCCTACTTGAGCGCCGTCAAGATACAGTGCTGCACCATTTGGTGACATGGTGGCGACGACATGATGCCAGCGGCCGTCAGCATAGTTGACACCAGCTTGTGACGTGACAAGCTTGATGCCGCCATTATACGCACCAAATACAACCCGCCCGTCTTTGTCAATATAGATATGGCGATCACTCTGTCCGCCACCGTTATAATCACCTTCATAGAGCGAACTAAAGCCCATCAGTCGTCCATTGCTTTTCTTGGTAGTGCTAAACCACACCTCCAGGCTAAAGGTGTTTGGTGCTGGGTTGACCTTTTGGTCTGCTGACATTCCGTGAGTCAGGCAGGCGTTCACACCGTTGAATACTGAAATGCGGCGATCATCGCGAACGCAGCCCGTGTTTGATATGCTGGCACGGCTGGGTGATCCGTCGGTTGGTGAGGGCTTACCGTTGTTGCCATTGCCAGAGAGGTCAGTCACAACAGGGTTTGCGGCATGGTCACTGTTGAGCGCCCAAGCAAAATACGGCTGAGGATTGGGGCGAATTTGTGACCGAATCCAGGTAGCTTCAGAGCACTTGAAGTAGGCGCGAGATTGGACGCGGTTGGTGCTATTTTGTATGGTCGCGGTAAATCCTGCCAGGGAAGATAGCTGTACAGTAAGGAGTACGACTTCAAATAGAATAATAATACCAAGCAGCGTCATATTGCGCCGCCGTTCGCGGGCTAGTTGCAGGCCAGTAATTTCTTCTTCTGGTGGCGGCAATTTTACTAACAGCGCTATGAACAGCGGCAGCAGACACCACAACAGCGCAAACACCACGCCCGTTGGCCCAAGGGACGGCCGTGGCACGTAAATATAACGCCCCTGCGCGTCGGTTTCGGTGGCGCGAACGATGGCGGTTTGGCCAGTGTGAACACGCTTACCGTCATCATCACGAATGGGGAAAATACCAGTGTTGACAATGTGCAGTCGCACGTCATTTTGCTGGTGCGTAGCGATGCTGAGCATGTCAGCACGGAGCCACGGATTAAGGATCAATGTAGCCAAGATAACCACCAGGGTTCCGCCAATGATGCGAACTGGCCAACGCCAGCGCTTGTGTAGCCGTTTGATGCAGGAAAGTAGGTAAATGATGAGCCAGCCGATTAGCAAAATCGGTGCGGCGCGCCAGACCCAACCCCACACAGGAGCAATCACCACTGCTTTGCCAATTACATCTCGGTTAGCCACCGACAAAGAATCTTCTACGGCGTTGAGGTCACCTTTGGTGGTGTAGCTGTGGTCGTCATTGATCTTAGTCAGACGATGGGTGTACACACTGCCGCTGCGATAAAATGTAATAATGTCATCTTGGTTGTAGGATTGTTGCGGCTGCGTAACGATTAACGTTCCGACTGGAGCGGTTTCGCCCATGCTTGGTGTGGCGATGGTAAAAAAGCGAAAACCAGCTAGGTGTAGTACGAGCACTGAGCCTAAACTTAGAAGGCTCAGTGCTGCTATCACCCAAATGCTGGTTTTGCTAAATTTCATCGTCCTTTAACGTATCAGGTTTACGACTACTATTTGAGCTACTAGGCGCTAAACTGCCAGGTGATTGGCTGTGAAATTTGGCGACCCTGGAAGCTGGCGTCAGTGTTTGCTGGCAGCGCAGCGGTGATGACCAGTGTGACGGTCTCGTTTGGTGCAATTGGGTGACCAACGACTGTCTTGATGTCTTGTGCTGCTGCTTGCTGGAAGGCTTCTGCAGTGCCAGTCCATACTTGTGTGCCGTTAGCGCGGACGGTAACGGTCATTTTGCTACACAAGTTACCGGTACCAGAGACGGATGCACCTGGTGCGTTTTCGGTGGTACAGGTGCCACCCTTGACAGTGAAGGCGCTGGCAGCGATGCTACCCTTGTTGGTGATCTTTACCGTTGTGTCAGTGCTGCCACCTGGGACGAGTGCTTGACCACCATATTTATTGATGGTTGCACAGGTCGCACTACCGGTACCAGTGGTGGTACAGGTGACTGTCCCGTCGTGATTCTTTTCTTCCATGACTAGCGTACCGGTTGATGCGGTGTTTACGCTGTTGGTAATGGTTGCGACAACACCCGCAAACGTTGGCGTCAAGCTAAACGCTACCAACAGTGCCATAATACCGCCGACAACCGCCAGGCCGATACGCTGCCGCTGGAAATAATGATTTGATTTACTCATAGTATAATATAACCCCCCCTCGATCACCTCTGTAGATGTCTTGTGTTATTGTTTGCCTTGGCGTGATTGTAGCATAGGCGTTTTGGCATAGTCAATAATAATGTATGAGAAAACAAAAAGTCGCCGATTTAGGCGACAATTTTTGCAAAATTATATCTTGGTGCGGATGAAAGGACTTGAACCTTCACGCCGTGAGGCACATGCTCCTAAGGCATGCGTGTCTACCAATTCCACCACATCCGCATAGCTACTTGTCAAAGATATACGCCGTGTCTCTGGGCGCATCTACCCCAATTATACACGACCCGACATACCCAGGCAATATACTTTACGCTCCATCTCGACCGTGCTATCATGAAACTAACAGAAAAAGGGGGACTATGAACAAGGTTGCGACGTATTTGAATGAACATCTGACGGGTGAAGTGGTGACGCACGATGGTGCTTTGGCGGATGCACAACGGGACGGGAGCGTGCTCGCGCGCCGGCCGGAGCTGATCGCACGGGTAGCAGATACGAGTGATGTGCGTAAGATCTTGCGGTTTTGTTCGCAGCTAGCAGAGAAGGGCCATGTTTTACCGGTGTATGCGCGCGGATGCGGCACGGACGGTACGGGCGCGGCGATCGGGCGCGGCATCGCCATTGACATGTCAGCGCATATGCATAGCGTCATCGGCATTGATGCCAAGCAGCAGCTGATCCACCTCCAGTCCGGTATTTCTCATAGGGCGGCGCAGGCGGTGCTGTCGACGCATAAGGGCTTGGGTCTACCAGAGATTTCATTGACGGGTGAAGATGGTACAATTGGCGGTGCGATTAGCACTGGGGCGGCTGGCGTGTTGTCCTCGGCGTATGGCCTATTGAGCCAGTCGATTCACCAGATGGAAGTTGTCTTATCAAGTGGCGATATCATACAGACTGGTCGGCTGTCGAAGCGTGAACTGAGCAAAAAGAAGGGCTTAGCGACATTTGAGGGCGAATTGTACCGCCAGCTGGATAATGTGATAACGGATAACGAGGCGCTGATTGCCCGGATTGATACCAGTGTACCAGAGCTGGCTGGTTTTGCGAGCATTGCTCAGGTACGGCAGCGCGATGGATCGTTTGATCTCACACCGCTGTTTATTGGCGCTCAAGGTAGCCTCGGTATCATCGGCGAGTTGATCATGAAGGCTGATTTCATCCGTCCAGAGATAGCCGTGGTGAGTGCAGCCTATAGTTCAATGAATGCAGCGCAGGCAGCGGTTGACACGGCGCTGCAAGCAGGCGCCTCGACGGTCGAGCTGATCGATGGGCGGCTCTTCTCGCGAGCGGCAGCGCAGGGCAAAAAACTAGCGTGGGCGCCGAAAGAATGCTATCGTGGCGGCGTGGTGGTGGCGCTCTTCCACGCATTTTCAGACCGAGCGCGCAATAAGGCTGCTAAGAAGTTGCTTCGTGCACTTCGTGGTGGTACGGCAGCAAAGGTCGAGCTACGCAACATGGAAATGAAAGAGGTGTCTACACTCCATTCAGTGCTGACCCTGGCGGAGCACCCCACGGACGAGCACGGTATTGTGCCGCAAGTGTTCTCGGGGATGTGGCTGCCGGGCGTGCAGCTGGATGGCTTTATCAAGTCGATGCGTGCGCTCGAGAAAGAATATGACGTGGCCATGCCGCTGTTTATCGATGCAACGACTGGCATGATTAATTGCTATCCAGTATTCTCGAGCAAAAAGGTTAGTGACCGCCAACGTATCCTCAAACTTTGTTCGGATATGGCGCGAATCGTGACTAGCCACGAAGGGTCGTTCGCAGGCTTTGGCGGCGAGGGTCGGCTCAAGGCGGCCTTTGTCCAACCAACGCTCACACCCGAGGAGCGTGATCTATACGCGAAAGTCAAGCACATCTTTGATCCAAAAGGCATCCTCGCGCCGGGCATCAAGACTGCCGTACCGATGAAGCAACTGGCAGAAGAATTAAACGCTTGGTGTCGGCTGGCGGGCTGAAACGGCTAGGCAAACTCCTTGCGGAGGAGCGGCCGGTCGTGTATAATACTCGGTAGTCACGCGGATGTGGCGGAATTGGTAGACGCGCTAGCTTCAGGTGCTAGTGTACGCAAGTACGTGAAGGTTCAAGTCCTTTCATCCGCACCAAGATAGCAGAGTTACGAAAATTACCGCTTATTTGGGCGGTTTTTTGCCTAGAGCTTATGGTTTATTTTGGGTATAATACGATTATGTATATACCCACTCAGAATGGGATAGAAAAAGTGGTGCATTCGGTACGATATACCGAGACAGCACCGCCAGACACTTTAGCGGAATTAGTGCATTGTTTTTGGTGGCTACGGACTGATATGTTGCTACCGAGCGATTTTCATTACCATGTGCTGCCCGATGCTTGTGTGGATATCGTGTTTGACTTATCATCTCGTCGGATAGCGACGATTATGACACCATATACCACATCTACTACGTTAAATCTCGGTAAATCATTCCGTTATGTCGGCATACGGCTGTTGCCGGGTGTGTGGCGGGACGATATAGCAAATGTCGTGGGCGGCCACGTTGATGTGTCACAGATAGGAACTCAGCAGATAGCTGAAGTTTATGACCGTCTATGTGGGCGGTCATCTTTCGCCCAACAAAAGGTGCTGGTGCAATTTACTAAGAATCTAACTGCTGAAAATGTGATAGCACCAAACAAATATATTATGATGATTCTTGATCAGTTAGATACTATACATACCGTAGTGGATATGGCGAATGTAGTAAATCTATCACCTCGGCAGCTTCAGCGTATTTTTAAGCAAATGATAGGTTTTTCTCCGCACGATTTTCTTAAAGTTGTTCGATTACAACAATCATTCAACCAGCATTATCTCACAGTATATACCGACCAATCGCACTTTATCCGCTCGTTTCGGAGAATTACTGGCTATACACCGAAAAGCTACGCAGGAACATTTGATGTCTGATTTTTACAATACATTAAACTTTCACCAGGGTATAATTTAAGTGGGAAATCTATAATAAGGGGATAACATGAAAGCAATATATCCAATTACTATCACGGCCAAATTAAATGAATGTAAGGAGTTCTATGTAGGCATATTTGGCTTTAGCGTGGTGTTTGAGGCAGACTGGTATATACAGCTGCTGCACCAACCGAGCGGTGTAGAATTAGCTTTTATGAAGCCAGGACTCGACAATCAGCCTGCTCAACTACATGCTGAGTTTGACGGTAAGGGTATTATTTATAGCTTTGAAGTCGATGATGCAGAGAGTGAATACGAGCGTGTGCAAAAAACCTCGGCTGAGATATACCATCCGCTGACCACCGAAGAATGGGGACAGACTCATTTTATGGTGACTGACCCTGCTGGTGTGACAGTTGACATAGTGGAGCAGGCACAATAGCCATGGCAAAACCATACACATTTAAATCCGAGGTGCGCTTATTTCCACAAGCTGGTGGCTGGTATTATGTTGCTACGCCTCAAGAATTCACTGACGAACTCAAGCCGCTTGCGGTAAGGGGTTTAGTGGCGGTGAAGGCGACGGTCGGCAGCTCATCGTGGCAGACGTCGCTACTGCCGATGGGCGATGGTTCGCAGTTCCTGGCACTGCCCGCAAAAGTCCGCCAGAAAGAGCAGATCGCCATCGGCGATGTGATCGAGGTGTCGTTTGTTGTGAGATAGTGTGGAGGCTTGAGTGTGAGCCGCATTCCTCATGATGATAAGATTTTTATCTCTTTTTCCTGATGTTTGCTACAATAACAGAGATGCAAGATACACGAAACGTAATTGATAAGTTCAAAGGTCGGAGCGAGGCGGAGATCGTGAAGGAGCTGGACGCCAAGGATCACGGCTTGGTGATTGCTCTGGAGAACACCGAGCGGGATTTTAATATGGGGACGATCGTCAGGAGTGCCAATGCGTTTGGTGTGCGGCAGATTTACGTCATCGGTCGGCGGCAATGGAATAAGCGCGGCGCTATGATGACGGATAAATATCTGCACATTACATATTTGGGGACGACGGAAGAGTTTGTTGAAAAAATGCGTAATGAAGGCAGAGAAATTATTGCAATTGACAATATCCCAGGCAGCGTCAATATGGCGGAGACGACATTGCCGCGTCGTGCGGTGCTGGTGTTTGGACAGGAGGGTCCGGGTATTTCTGAGGAGATGGCACAGGCGGCAGACAAAATCGTCGCCATTGAACAATTCGGCTCGACCCGCTCCATCAATGTCGGCGCGGCAGCGACCGTGGCGATGTACTGCTGGCTGCAGCAGCATGTGCTCGGTTGATATCCTGTACTGCCCCGGGTGTTATTGAAAAATTCGCCCTACTGTGCCACAATAAAAGCAACCATGAGCAATTTATCAACTCAGAGTTATAAGGGCGCGCGCGATTATTTCCCGGAGGATAAGCGCCTGCAAAACTATATATTCAAGGTGTGGCACGCCACGGCGCAGAGTTTTGGGTATGAGGAGTACGGTGCACCCTTGCTCGAGCCGCTGGGTATTTACACCGCCAAGTCAGGGCAGGAATTAGCGGGTGAGCAGACGTATCTATTCACCGATCGTGGTGGTCGTCAGGTGGCGGTTCGCCCGGAAATGACACCGTCGGTTTCCCGCATGGTGGCCAGTCGGCGTCAGGAACTAGCCATGCCGGCCCGGCTCTATTCTATCGCTAATTTTATGCGCTACGAACGGCCGCAGCGAGGTCGGGAGCGCGAGTTTTGGCAGCTGAATGCTGATTTGTTTGGTGCGGAGGGGCCGTGGGCGGATGCAGAGATTATCGAGTTTGGCTACCACAGCATCATGAACTTTGGTGCGCGCGAAGACATGTTTACGGTGCGGGTGAATAATCGCCAGTTGATCAATCAGTTGATGAGCAGCTTTCTCGGCCTCGACGTGATCGGTGCTCAGATGATGACGCGGCTACTTGATCGAAAGAATAAGATTTCGCCAGAAGCTTTCCGCGAGCAAGCCATCGAGATTTTTGGCTCAGAAGAGGCCAAGGCGGGCCTGCCAAAGTTGGCGCAGCTAATTAGCATGCGCAGTGTCGATGATTTACCAGAGGAGCTAGCGGATAGTCCGAGTGTCCAGCAGCTTCGCCAGGTGATGACCCTGCTGCGTCAGAAAGGCATCGGTAATGCGATGTTCGACGTGACGCTGATGCGCGGGCTGGATTATTATACTGGTACGGTGTTTGAGTTTTTCGACAATTCGCCGGAAAATAATCGAGCGCTATTCGGCGGTGGGCGTTATGACGGGCTGGTCGGACTATTTGGTGTCGAGCCGGTCGCTACGGTCGGCGTGGGGCTCGGTGCGACGACGATGCAGCAGTTCCTTGAGGTGCACGAGTTACTGCCAAAACTAACGACGCATACCGATGTATATATCATCGCGGTGGACGCGGCATCGCTAGGTGGTGCAGATACTTTGGCGCGGACGCTGCGCAGCGAGGGGGTGCGGGCCGAGTTAGATTTCAGCGGGCGTAAGTTAGACAAGCAGCTGAAAACTGCGCTCAAAAAGAACATCCCATTCGTAGCGTTTGTCGGCGAAGAAGAAGTTGCTTCGGGTGTCTACACGATCAAAAACCTCATCGAGTCAACCGAACAAAAAGTCAGCCTCGAGCGAATGATCAGCGTGGTCAAAGATCGGCGCTATGACGGTGATGATGACGCGGCGTTTGAGATTTAGTGCCACCCCTGTTATAATAGGTAGTTATGAAGACTACCGTAAAGAAACTATCAGATACTAACGTTTGTTTGACAATTACGCTCGGGGCGGACGAGCTGAATGCAGCCGAGCAGGTGGCGCTGACCAAGATGGCGCGCGACCTCAAGGTGCCGGGATTTCGTAAGGGTAAAGTACCAGTCAGCGTGGCTGCCAAGCACGTCAACCCAATGGCGCTCCAGGAGCAGGTACTAGACAACGCCCTGTCCAAGGCGGTGGCTGAGGCCTTTATGAACGAGAAGCTGCAGGCGCTAGAGCGGCCGAGCGTTGAGGTCAAGAAATTTGTTCCCAATCAAGAAGTCGAGTTTACCGCCGAGGCGACCGTTGTGCCGCCAGTCAAGTTAGGCGATTACAAAAAGCTCAAGGCCAAGGCCCAGGCTGTCAAGGTTGAAGCCAAAGATGTCGATGAAATCATTGAGCGGATGCAGCAGAATTTTGTCGATAAAGCCGAGGTCACGCGTGAGGCCCGAGAAGGCGATGAGGCGATCATTGACTTTGTTGGCAAGAAGGACGGCGTGGTGTTTGACGGTGGTTCGGCCAAGGATTTTGCCCTGAAACTGGGCGGTGGTCAGTTCATCCCTGGCTTTGAAGAGGGCGTGGTTGGTCACAAGGCCGGCGAGACATTTGATCTCGATCTCGAATTTCCGAAGGATTACCATGCTGAAAATCTGGCTGGCGCCAAGGTAGTGTTTAGCGTGACGCTGCACAAAGTAAATGAGCTGAAGCTACCGGAACTCAATGATGAATTTGCCGCCAAATGTGGCCCGTTCACTGACATCAAAGAGCTGAAGGCCGACATCAAGCGCGAAATCACTGCGCAAAAAGAGCGCGAGGCTAAGGAGAAGCTCAAGGATGAGCTGGTGGCAGAACTGGCGGATAGCTCCAAGGTGGCGCTGCCAGAGCTATTGATCGACGATCAGCTGCGGTCAATTGAACAAGATCTGATGCAGAATTTATCATATCGCGGTCTAACAATGGACTCGTACCTAAGGGCGCAAGGTTTCAAAGATAAAGCCGATTGGCAGAAAAAAGAGGCTCGCCCGGCGGCCGAAAAGCGGGTCAAGGCTGGCCTGGTGCTGGCTGAGCTATCAAAGGAGCTGGGCGTAGAGGTTAGCCGCGAGGAGCTTGATGGGCAAATTTCCACCTTCAAGCAGCAATACGGCAAGGATGCCAAGCTGGCCGCGCGATTTGATGATCCGAACATCCACCGTGACATCGCCAATCGGATGATCACCGAAAAGACGATCGACAAGCTGGTTGAGCTGAACAGTAAATAGCGACGACATAGCAACAGTCTGAAGCAGGGGATGGCGGAAAGGCCACCCCTGTTTTATTGACAATATATAACTAGCTGGTATAATAATAAAATATGTGTGAATCCGTAAAGTCTGAGCGTCCAGCATTGACGTCGGGACACTCCCAGGAAGCGGACGGGGGTGACGGTGACAAGAAGGTTAGTCGCCGCGGTTTTTTGGCGGGTATGGTGGCTGGTACTGTATGTTTTGGCTCTGGAATTATTATCAGTGAGGCTATAAAAAACCTAGGATCAGAACGAGGTCAAAATATACCGATACAGCACAATAACGATCGAAAAGCTCCGCCGCCAGGCTCGCGAAGTGTTGTCGTCGTACAATTATTGCCAGAAAATGCCGAGCCTCATCAAGGTATTGAAAAAATTAGATCTGGGGTATTAGGTGCCCTTGGGCGTATCGCGCTAACGACTAGCAATCAATATTATCTTAATGTGATGTTCGCGCGAGATGGTCACTTGCCTGATACGACCCGAACAACCGAGCATGGTAAACAGCCTACCTACGGGGAGGACGCACTTAAAGAGATTGGTCGATACCATGCTCATGAAACGGGAAGTGATATGGCGATAGTCATCGTCGATTCTGCTGATACGAAAAAGGACTACTACGCTGGTCTAACTGTATACGACGATAAACAGCCTCCAGTTGCATTTGTGCGCGACTTGGGTGGCGTGTCCATTGGTGTAATTGCACATGAACTCGGTCATATGCTCGCTCCAGAGGGCATCGAGCGCGGTCTTGGCCATGCCTGGGCCCTGCAGCCATGGGGTGATGAGAAGGAAAAAGATTGGCGCCATAGTCCTCACGTTGCTTCTATTCAGGGTATTATCGCTGCGGGGTATGGTTTGGAGAAAGATGACAGCGGAAAACCAAATCCCTATGCTTCACGATATAGCGTCATGGGAAACAGTGCATTATTTGATTCCACGATAGATCCAACGATGCCAATATTCTCTTCCCCTGAGCTTGCCTTTCTTGATCCGACGCGGTCAATTCGTCATATCACAACGCCGCTGGGGGGCACGGGGCGGATACCCATTAGCGATGGCGGGCCTGACCGGGCTGGTATTACTATAGACATTCCAAAGGATCATGCACTACGCCAAATAGCTCCGGATGCAGATACACTTTTCATTGGCCCAATAGTCCGCTCAAAACAGTGGAGTAATCCTATTGAGCGAATGGGTATCTTTGTGACATGGTCAGGAGGGCGTGATAGCGCCATATTAAATCCAAGTATATGGGATGAGAGTATTAAATATGGCGAGGATAGCTTTGAACATGTTGCGTATATTGATGAACAGCTCGGTATACTGGTCGCTACTGGACAGCAATTGGGTCAGGTCTATGTCCGCTTGGTGCCGCTCCATACTGAGGAGGCACAGGAATTAATACGTGCGGGGCAAGAGCGGTTGATAAAAAGTCTCAATATATAGAGTAACGGGCGATCCTTTACAGTAGCAAGCTCAGCTTATATAATATTGTGTATGCAGAAAACAACATCATATCTCATCCCCACCGTTATCGAAAAGTCGGCTGACGGCGAGCGGGCGTTTGATATTTATTCGCGGCTGCTCAATGAGCGGATTATTTTCCTCGGCGAGGAGGTTAACGAGCATACCGCCAACAGCGTGGTGGCGCAGCTACTGCACCTGGCGTACGTTGACCCAGAGGCGGATATCTCTCTCTATATCAATAGCCCGGGCGGCAGCGTGTATGATGGCATGGCGATATATGACACCATGAATTTTATCAAGCCGGACGTGGCGACGTATGGCATTGGCTTGCAGGCCAGCATGGGCGCGTTTTTGCTCAGCTCTGGCGCCAAAGGCAAGCGATTTTGCCTGCCACACGCCAAAGTGATGATTCACCAGCCGTCTTCTGGCACACGCGGTAAGGTGACCGACATGGAAATTGACCTGAAAGAGACGCTGGAAGTGAAGGAAATGCTGGCCAAAATCATGGCCAAAAACACCGGCCAGAAGCTCAATAAAGTCAAGGCTGACATGGAGCGTGATTACTGGATGAGCCCTCAGGAGGCTGTACAGTATGGCCTGGTGGATAAGGTATTGAGTAAGCTAGCGTAGGTCCCAAGAAGCCTCCCGCCACGATTCATAAATGTATTCAATATGGCGTGACGTTGTCAAAACTACCGTCAATTTCGCTTGTGGTTATGCTGAGATATTGTCATAATTAAGAAAAGACGAGGAGGGGTTATGAGACAATATCTAGGCACGTTACGGCACGTTCGCGACAATGGCGTGAAAAAAGGCGACCGGACTGGCACGGGTACAACGGAAGTATTTGGCGTGCAAACGCGGTATGATTTGGCGGACGGCTTTCCGGCCGTGACTACCAAGAAATTATATTTCAACAGCGTGGCACATGAGCTGCTGTGGTTTCTCAAAGGCACTGGCAACATTGAATATCTAGCGCAAAACGGCGTGCATATTTGGGATGAGTGGCCGTATAAGAATTATTTGGAAAAAACCGGTCAGCACATCCCGGAGATCAATGGCGAGGAGTGGCGTGCCGGCATGAAAACATTTATTGGCAAAATCGCGACTGACCATGCGTTTGCTGAGGAGTGGGGTGATTTGGGGCCAGTTTACGGCGTGCAGTGGCGCAAATGGCCCAACGGCAAGGGCGGAACGATCGACCAAATCCAAAACGCCATTGATATGATACAGGGCAATCCGACGTCGCGGCGCAACATCGTCAGTGCCTGGAACGTGGCGGAAATTGATGATATCGTACAGTCGGGCGGCCTGCCGCCGTGCCATACCATGTTCCAGTTCAATGTTCGCCCGGGTGAAAATGGCGAGAAAGATAAGTTGGATCTAGCGCTAACGCAGCGTTCGGCGGACATGTTCCTCGGCGTGCCGTTTAATATCGCGAGCTATGCGCTGCTACTGTCGATGATCGCCCAAGTGACAGATAAGCAACCGGGCGAATTTATTCACACCCTGAATAGCGCGCATATTTATACCAATCACCGTGCGCAGGTTGACGAGCAATTGTCGCGTCAACCGCTATCACTGCCGAAACTATGGCTCAACCCAGACATCAAGAATATCGACGATTTCACCATTGATGATATTCGTCTGGAGAATTACGAGCATCATCCGCCCATTAAGGCACCGATTGCGGTGTAACGTGTTCGGGCGCCCTGTTCTAGCGGCCATTCGGTAATTTATTGGTGTACTAGATTAGCTAAAGGTGTTTGGAGTTGAGCCCAGCTAAATTATCCGGCGATACATCACAAAATCAAAGTCGTACTTGTTCTCGGTGTCCGCGGGATGATGGACGCGGCTTACTTCTTGCCAGGTGGTCATGTCCAGCTCTGGAAAAAAGGTGTCAGCGTCTGGGAATGACGCGTCAACCTCGGTGGCGTAAATGGTGTCAATCTCTGGCATGCCCAGTGCATCACCATAGACTTGTGCACCGCCGATGATGAAGGTTTTGTAACGAGCTAGCGCTAGGGCGCTTTCTAAATTCACTGCCGTGAGGATGCCTTTGACGCCCGTCGGCCGCGAGGAAATGACGATGTTTTCGCGCTCTGGCAGTGGACGAGAGCCGATTGATTCAAAGGTTTTTCGGCCCATGATGACGTCACCGCCTTTGGTCAGCCGCTTGAAATTCGCCAGATCCGCTGGTAAACTCCGGCCCCACGGTAAATCACCGCCCCGGCCGATGGCGCGGTTGGTATCATAGGCAACGATGATGGCTTTCTCCATAACCCCAGTCTAACATGATGTAAAATTTACGAAAAGCTTGCCCGAGCGGGCAAATATTGCCATAATAGAATTACTCGGGGGAGTGAGGTAAGATAAACAAGAGGAGGCGCGGTATGAGCGTGTATTCAAACCGGGAAATTTTGGCAGCGATCGAGGAAGGGACGATTGTCTGTACGCCGTTTGATCCGGACAATGTGTCAGAAGCCAGCCTAGATTTTACGCTGGGGCATTATTTTTATAAACAGGAATTTGACGATCAGTCAAGCG
>DAIMYI010000017.1:0-13297 GCA_036734565.1 Nanosynbacter sp.
ATCTTTTCTTCGCCGGTGAAGAATGGGTGCGAGGCGCTGGAGATGTGCACCTTGACGAGTGGATAAGTTTTGCCATCTTCCCAAACGATGGTATCCGTGGTTTGCGCCGTTGACTGAGTCAAGAACGCGAAGCCCGCTTGATCGTCGCTAAATACGACCGGGCGATAGTTCTGTGGGTGAATACTGCTTTTCATAACCTTGGTATTCTAGCAAAAAATGAGGAGCAATGCAAACTTAAACCAAGTGACGGGGCACTAGTGTCTACGAGAGGGCCAGATAGACATAAATGCAACAAGGACTCGTTATGACGTAGTTGCGTCTGATATTTACTAGTGGTATAATTGGTGGGTAACTAAACATAACGACACAGTCCGTCGCAGCTCCAAAAGCGGTGGGCGAGGAAAAGGAGTAACCTAATGTCTGTAACAGTAGACATGAAAGCTTTGTTTGAAGCTGGTGTTCATTTCGGACACAAAACCAGTCGCTGGCATCCAAAGATGGCGCCGTATATTCATTCGAAACGCCAGGATAGCCATATCATTGATTTGGCAAAGACGGCTGAGGCGCTGGAGAAGGCGCTGCCGGAACTGACCAAGATCGCCGCTAGCGGTAAAAAGGTACTGTTCGTCGGTACAAAAAAACAAGCTAAGGACGTGGTGCGTCAAGCGGCCGAGGGTATCAATCAGCCGTACGTGGTTGAACGCTGGATTGGCGGTATGCTGACCAATGGTGCAACGATTGCTCAGCAGATCAAGAAGCTGAAGAGCCTTGAGAAGCGTATGGCTTCGGGTGATCTCGAGAAGCGCTACAACAAGCTAGAGGTGCAGCGTTTTCAAGAAGAAATTGATAACTTGAACTTCAAATATGGTGGCATCAAGAACTTGATGGGCAAGCCGGGCGCAGTAGTTGTGGTTGACGCACTGACTGATACCAATGCGGTGTGCGAGGCGGAGACTTTGGGCATCCCAGTATTTGCCGTGGTTGATACCAATGTCAATCCAACGGGCATCGACTATGTCATCCCAGGCAATGACGATGCGATCAAGAGTATCCAGCAGCTTTTGGACTACTTCACAGCGGCTGTAGCCGAGGGCGCGGGTAGCGTGAAGGCTGAAGAAAAACCAGTGAAAAAAGAGGAGAAATAGGATGGGCGTTTCTGTTGATGACATTAAAAAGCTGCGCGAATTGACTGGCGTGGGCTTGACTGATGCAAAGAAAGCACTGGTCGAGACTGATGGCGATTTTGATAAGGCGTTGGAGGCGATGCGCAAGAAAGGCTTAACCAAGGCTGAGAAAAAGGGCGACCGCGAAGCGCGCGAGGGTTTGATCGAGAGCTATGTCCACTCTGGTCGAATCGGCGTGATTGTTGAGGTCAACTGCGAGACCGACTTTGTGGCACGCTTGGATGATTTCAAGACGTTGGCGCACGAAATTGCCATGCAGATTGCAGCGATGAACCCGAAGTATGTTTCTGAGGCGGATATTCCGACTGAAGAAATGGAGCGGGTGAAGGCTGAGCTGATGGCGAGCGAGGCGTTGGCAAGCAAGCCTGAAGAGATGCGCGAGAAGATCGTCGAAGGTCAATTGAAGAAGCATTTTGTTGAGCAAGTGTTGATGAGTCAGGCATATATCTTAGATGACTCGAAGACTGTTGAACAGCATATCAAGGAAGCGATTGCTAAACTCGGTGAAAATATTGTGGTTCGTCAGTTCCGTCGTATTGAGCTGGGTGTGAGCGAATAGTTTTATTGACAAATGTGAGTCTACCCCTGTCAAAAATTTGGTAGGGGTAGACTTTATTTTTTAGTGGGACAGAAGGAAGCATCTTGACATTATAGTATTCATATGCTAGAATACACCTTAGGAAAAGTATTAATACATAGTATAAGGATAGAATAAGTATCATGAGTATAGTGCGTAGCCTAGAGACTGGCCAAGTGCCATCCTCTATCAATACCGATCCAAGCTCTAACCCAGAAGGTCATACACCAGATAATGAAGCCAAGAAATTGCGACTGGTCCTAGAGGGCTCAGAGGGGGATTCTACGGGGGCCACAGAGCAGCCAAAGAGTGGATTTGAGGATATTGGTCGTGAGGCTCTGCAGGGTTTTGGTGAGAGATTCAAGAAGGCCAAGGAGAGGCTCGGAAAGATAGCATGTAAATGTGTTGGTATTCTTGTGGTTGGTGCCCGTCAAGCAAAGGAAAAGAACCCAGCTCAACTAAGCGAGGAACTACTCTATCTTTCGCCGGGAGAAGCTGAGAGAATTGGCGAGCTGCGTGCGAAAGTTGAAGCTAGGAATATGGTTGCAGCTGCCGAAAATATTGCAGCAAAGGGGGAGCGAGATAGGCTCAAGAATGATCATCTGGTAGGAAAAGAGGCCCGTCAGCATAGACGTGAGGTGAATCGGGGAGTACTTGAGGATCTTGCTGAGCAGAAAGTGTCTGATGGTAATAAGCTGTCTAGTCTAAGAAAGTCGCATTATGGTGGAAAAGCTGGTGAGCTGTGGGAAAACGTTGAAACTGCTAGTTATAAAGAGGGTGAAATAGAGAGGGTAATTGCCGAGCATAGCGAAGAAAGGCTTGAAGCGAAGGCTGAGCACGACAGGCTGCTTAGTGAGGTTGAGCAATATAAAGCCACGGGTCGGGAGCATACACCTGAGTTTATAGAGATCAGTAATCAGCTGGCTGATGCTAAATATCGGATGAACGAGGCTGCTTTGGCTATTGAGAGGGACTTGCATCACCTTAATAATGCTCAGCGGATAACTCGTATCTACTCAAGTGAACTATCAAAGATTCAAGATATGGAGGAGAGGCGGTTTAAGAGTATTAGCGAGCTAAAAGAAGCTGCTATTAAACGAAAAGCAGCACGACGGGATGCTAGGCGGAATACTTGGAATAGTCATGTTGAAGATGTGCGGGCTTGGTTCAATACAGGCATCGCGCTCGCTAAGACAACAAAGGTTGGGCGGATGTTTGCGCGCCTTAAGCGCGGACAATAATAGGACTGGATCGGGTGTCTGGATTTCGCGGGACACAGTCAGCTAATGGTCGGTCAAATAAAACAGAAAGGAAATATATGAATGATGATTTAGCACAAAGAGTGAATGAGTTGATCGGTGAGGAAATTTATGAGTCACTGACTGAGAAAGAAGCGCGTGAGCTCATCGCTCTCCAGGAGAGTGGAGCCGGCCCCGAAGAAGTAGAAAAGTGGATCGCGGCACACGTTCCTGACTACGACAATATCATTGAAGATAATGTGATCATTGCTGTTGGTGAGCAGATGGAAAGATCAGAAAATAGATAGAGCAGCTATAGACAATTACCTCGCGCGTTAGCGAGGTAATTTTATGTGGTTGAGATTATCAAACAATCATCCCTCTGGTGGCGGGCGTCGGTGGTGGTGACCACGAATTGATAATGTTGGATGGTTTCTTGGAGAAGCTTTTCGCGAGTGGCATCTAGTTCAGAAAACACATCATCCAGGAGGATGAGCGGCCGTGATTGGCTAGCTTTTGTTTGCAGTTCCAGCTCGAGCAGCTTGAAAGCTAGCATAATAGTACGCATTTCGCCGCGTGAGGCGACTTTGATGGCCGGCTGGTTGTGGAGGAAAGTAGTAAAATCTTCGCGGTGTGGTCCGGCCGAGGTGTGGCCTGTAGCGATCTCATAGTCGCGGGCGCGCTGCAGACGGTCGAGAAGCGCTTGTTCGTATCGATCAAGCGATGCACTGGCTTGATAAGCAGCTGCAAAAGCTGTCTTGCGTCCCGCCAGCGCTGCATATAAACTACTCAGCGCCGCCTCGTGCTTAGTCAAGAATTTAGCGCGAGCCTGGGCGATGTGGGTCGCTAGCTGGACGAACTTAATGTCCCAGGCAAAGAGATGATCACGCCAGTTTTGGGTTGTCTCGTGGGGGTGTTTGAGTAGTTCATTGCGCTGGAGCAAGGTTCGGTGAAAGGCGCGGAGAGTGGTGTCGTACTGAGTATCCAACCGCGACAACATACTATCCAAAAAATCCCGTCGCCGCGATGGCGAGGAAGAGATGAGTCGTAGCTCGCTCGGCTCAAACAGAACGACCGGTAGGCGATGTTTACGGTGAAGGAGCTTGCTGCGGCTATCGTTAATCGTAAATTCTTTGCTTATCGTGCCGTCAGCCGTGCGGAGCAGCTGGAGGCGTCGAGAGGTGTTATCAGTTTCGAGGTAGATGATGGTTTGTGTTTGGTCGTGCTGCATACAGTCAGCAAGGCTGCCACGAAAGCTGCTACCGCGGAGGGCGACATATATCGCTTCGAGCAAGTTTGTCTTGCCCGTACCGTTTGGTCCAACGATGACGGTGCCGCCCGGTGCGAGCGTTGTCTCATAGAGGCCGTAGGAGCGAAAATGATATAGTTTAATGTGTGTTATCACTGACGATAATTATATCACGCGGCTTCTTCTGGCGAGGTTAGTTCCGCATAAGGATCGGCGACCCGTCGGAGATTTTTTTGGTCTTCTGGATCAATGAGTCCTGGATGAGAGAGAATGCTATGTTTGATGTGGGTTTCATGCAGCGAAAGTGGACGTTGCATGTTTCTATATTCGGGCGGTAGGTCTTGCTCGCTACCACTAGTAATATCGTTTTTGATGACACATTCCCATGTGTCGGGCGCGCTTTCGATGAGCTTGACATGGTGAGTGCCAGTGACGCCCAAGTAATCAATAGGCATTGGCGGAAACTCAATGGCTACTCGTGGTGTTTCGGGGTGCTCCTCCATATACCAGTCTTCTGCACGGCGGATGGTGAATTCCTGTCCCCCGTATTCAACTTTTACGGTCTTAAAGCCATTGGGGTGTTCCTTGTCGGCATCAAGAGTGTTGTTGTTTTCAGCGGCGATCGCGGTAGCCTCACCGAAGAATTCACGACTTTCGTCTTGGTCGCCTGGTGTTTCTGGGCTGCCAGCGGGCTTGCTCGTGCCATCCGTGAGGTTACCATAAAGGTACTCATTGTAGCCGTTATTGTGTGCTGCAATTTCCTCAGGATTAAGCAGTGGCTCTTTCGTCTCTCCAGTTTGCGTTAGTCGCTCAATATCGTAGGCCATCTTCTAAGTTTCTGTTTAGTTATACGTTAACGTTTTGATTTTAGCATGAATATTTGGATAAGTCAAGCAGACAACCTTGCCACTAGTCTGCTATAATGGATGATAGATAACGGGAGGAAATATGTTTGACACACAACCATATGAGGATAAAATGGCGCAGGCGTTTAGCCATTTTCAGGACGAGCTGAAAAAGGTGCGGACTGGCCGGGCGCATGCCGGGATGCTGGATGGCGTGATGGTAGAGGCGTACGGCACAAAAATGCCGCTCAATCAAGTGGCAAATGTGACGGCACCAGAGGCGCAGATGCTAGTAGTGACGCCGTTTGATCCGAGTAATATTACGGCGATTTCGGCAGCGATTCGCGATAATCAGAGTTTGGGCTTTAATCCGTCCGATGATGGTCGGGTGGTGCGCGTGCCAGTACCAGCGCTGACCGAGGAGCGCCGCAAGCAACTAGTCAAGCAAGTCAGTGAAAAGGTCGAAGAAGCGCGAATCGCTATGCGGACGATTCGCCAGGACGCTCTGAAGGATGCCAAGCGCATGAAAGACGCCAAGGAGCTCGGTGAGGACGATCTCAAGCGAGTTGAGAAAGAAATTGACGCGCTGATGAGTAAGGTGCAGGCACAAATTGACGAAGCGTTTAAGGCAAAAGAAAAGGATGTGTTGACGGTTTGATGAATCAGACGTTTGCTGAGCGCGTGAAAGAGTTAGGGCTGCCACTGGATCAGATTATTATCATTGGCAGTGGTATTTTGGATCAGTTAGGAATCCGCTGGTCTACTGATATTGACGTGGCGGCAGGTCAAGCGGTATTAGAAAAAATTGCTCGTAGCGATGGCTGGGCTAAAAAGATTGATAAAAATCAACGCCAGTATTTGGTGAAGCATGATGGATCGGCCGAGATCTGGGACGGCTGGGAAATTGATGGGCGAGTTGTCGAGTACGACGAGCTACTGGACTACGCGGTGGAATATGACGGTGTGAAGTTTGTCAATCTAGATTTTCTGCGGCGCTGGAAAAACTGGCGTGGGCGCGAAAAGGATATACAGGATATGAGGTTGATTGATGAGTGGAGGGAGAAGCATGAGTGAAAAAGCAGAATTACCGAGACACATAGGGTTTATCATTGATGGCAATCGTCGCTGGGCAAGACAGCACGGACTGCCGGCTTATGAGGGGCATTTGGCGGGATATAACAGCCTGAAGGATGTGTTGCTCGAGACGTTGCGCTGCGGCGTGAAGTATGCGAGCGCGTATGTGTTCAGTACAGAAAATTGGAAGCGTTCTGAGGAGGAGATTGGGCATTTAATGGGCCTGCTACTCAAGGTACTGGAGTCGGACGTGCCGATATTTTTGGAGCATAATGTGCGGATGCGGGTGATTGGCTCACGCGAGGGGCTGTCAGAGGCCTTACGAAAAGCGATTGAGCGGGCCGAGGAGCGAACGCAAAATTTGACGGGCGGCGAGCTACTTTTGTGTCTCAATTATGGCGGACATTTAGAAATTGCCGATGCGGTTAAAAAAATTGTTCAGTCGGGCGTGGCGGTCGAAGATGTGACACCAGAACTGATCGCTCAGAACTTGTATGCACCGGAAGTGCCGCCGTGTGATCTCATCGTGCGAACAAGCGGCGAACAGCGACTGAGTAATTTCATGTTGTGGCGGGCGGCGTATAGTGAACTGATGTTTATCGAGAAGAACTGGCCAGAAATGACGATAAAAGACGTTGATTTCATTTTGGAGGAGTACAAGAAACGTAATCGGCGCTTTGGAGGGTAATAATGGTGTTCATTGGAATTTTGGTCGGGTTAATTATACTGGTTTTGCTGGTGGTGGTGCATGAACTAGGGCACGCGATTGTGGCGCGGCGCAATGGTGTGGTGGTTGAGGAATTCGGTATCGGCTTTCCGCCGGCTGCAAAAAAATGGCGGCCCAAAAAGAGCTTTCTCGGCAAGAATGTGGTGTTTAGTCTGAACTGGCTGCCGCTCGGCGGGTTCGTCAAGCTGAAGGGTGAATATGATTCAGCTGAGGGTGCGGGGACGTATGGCGGCGCTACTTTTTGGGTAAAGACCAAGATTTTGCTAGCCGGCGTGATGATGAATTGGCTGACCGCTGCCCTGCTATTCATGATATTGGCGCTCGTGGGGATGCCAAAAATTTTACCACAGCAAGCGGTGCTACCATTTGATTCGCGAGTGGAACGTTCGGCGTTGACGGTGGCGCGAGTGACACCAGGCTCGCCGGCAGAAAAGGTTGGCCTTCAGCGTGGTGATGAAGTGCGAAAGATCGGCGATCATAGTGTGGCGACACCGGCGGAGCTGTCGGCAGCCACGAAGGTGCAGGCTGGTCGTGAGGTGACGATTGAGCTGGTGCGCGGCGGCCAGGCGCTTACTAAACAGGTTCGGCTACAAACTGCTGAGCAAGCAAAAAATGGTGGTTATCTCGGTGTTGGCCCGCAACAAACGGAGACAATTCACAGTACCTGGTCGGCGCCAATCGCAGCAGTGGTGACCACGGGGCAATTGACGTATGAGACAGTGGCGGGCGTTGGTTCAATTCTCATAAAAACAGTTAACGGGACGATCGGGCAATTATTTGGCTCACCAGAATCTCGCCAAGCGGCCAAGGCTGATCTAGCGGCGGTTGGCGAAAGTGTGGCCGGTCCGGTCGGCATCTTGGGTGTACTGTTTCCGTCAGTGCTGAGCTCTGGTGTGACGCAGATTTTACTGCTGGCGGCAATCATTTCGTTGACACTAGCGGTGATGAATATACTGCCAATTCCGGCGTTAGACGGTGGGCGATGGTTTACGATGCTTGGCTTTAAGCTATTTGGCAAAAAGCTGACGCGGGAGCGCGAGGAAACGATTCAGGGTATCGGCTTTTTGGTGCTAATGGCGCTGACAGTTTTGGTGACGTGGAGTGACATTACGAAAGTGTTAAGGGGGTAGATATGAGAAAGCAGGTGAGGAGTGAAAAAAACCAACCAACAAAGGGACGACTGAATAAACATAATTGGTGGCTACTCGTTGTGCTGCCAGTGTGGACGTACGCGGCGTTTTGGATGGCGCAGCTGGTCGTGCTTGGCCTGGTGTGGACACTTAATTGGGTTGGTGTACCGCTTGGTTCAGTGAATGGGGTGCTGCTAAATGCGATAGGCTCAGTCCTCGTATATGTGCTAGCGGTGATCTTGGTGGTGAGCCTGCCGTTTTATATCCGTCGCCGCCGGACAACGCTGAAAGAAATGGGAGTGACTGACTGGCCATCATGGTGGGACGTAGTGATTACACCAGCGGCCTTTATTGTATACATGATTTGTTCAGCGGTATTTTTAACAGTGGTGACTAAACTGATAGCAATTGATATTCATCAGCCACAGGCATTGCCATTCTCGCAGTCGATGCTTGGTACTCAGTGGCAGTATATCGCCGCGTTTATGACGATAGCAGTGTTGGCGCCGGTGGCGGAAGAACTACTCTTTCGCGGTTACTTGTATGGTAAATTGCGGCGGACGGCGCCAGTTTGGGTGGCGGTTTTGATCACCAGCCTGACGTTTGGGGCAGCGCATTTGTGGGGAGGCAGCGGGTCACTACAGTGGGCGGTTGCAGCCGATACCTTTGTGCTGAGTATCGTGATGAGCCTGGCGCGTGAGTATACCGGCGCAATTTGGGTGCCGGTTCTGATGCATATCGCGAAAAACAGTATTGCCTTTTATGCGCTATACGTTAATCCAAATCTTTTAGAGCAACTAAAGTCAGCGCTGCTGCCGTTCATCGGAGGAATATAAGATGCGAATGAGTCAACTATTTACCAAAACAGCCAAGACCGCACCAGCGGACGAAGTCTCGAAAAACGCCCAGCTCCTCATCCGCGCGGGATTTGTCTATAAAGAGATGGCGGGCGTGTATGCGTATCTGCCGCTGGGTCTACGTGTTTTAGAAAATATCAAGCAAATCGTACGCGAAGAAATGACAGCGATTGGTAGTAATGAATTGATCATGACTGGGCTGCAGCGCAAGGATGTCTGGGAAAAGACTGGGAGGTGGGATGACGAGGTGGTTGATATTTGGTTCAAGACGAAACTGAAGGACGAGACAGAGCTGGGTCTAGGCTGGAGCCACGAAGAGCCAATTGTTCATATGCTTCAGCAGTTTGTGAGGAGCTACAAAGATTTGCCGATTAGTCTCTATCAGTTCCAGACAAAAATGCGCAACGAGCTGCGCGCCAAGAGCGGGATCATGCGTGGCCGGGAGTTTGTGATGAAAGATATGTACTCGGTGCACGCTAGCAAACAAGACCTGGACGGATACTATGAACAAGTAATTGATGCATACAAGCGCTGTTATGATCGCCTTGGCATCGGTGGTGATACATATGTGACGTTTGCATCAGGTGGAGCGTTTACCAAATTTAGTCACGAGTTCCAGACGATTTGTGATGCCGGGGAAGATTATATTTATCTACATCGCGGCCGCAATATTGCCGTCAATGAAGAGGTGCTTGAGGACGCAGTGGCGGAACTAGGCGTTAATAGGCATGAATTAGAGAAAGTTAAAACCGCTGAGGTCGGCAACATCTTCAATTTTGGCACACAAAAAACTGACGAGATGGGACTGTACATTACCGATGCCGGTGGTCAGCGACAGTCGATATATATGGGGTCGTACGGCATTGGTATCACGCGGGTGATGGGTGTGATTGCCGAAAAAATGTCGGATGATAAGGGGCTGGTCTGGCCGGAGAATATCGCACCGTTTAAGGTTCATGTGGTGGTGATTGGCGATAAGGGTCAGGAGCTAGCGAGTACATTATATACCGAGCTGGCAGAAAAGGGCGTGGAGGTGCTGCTGGATGATCGGGCTGAGCGGCCGGGCGTTAAGTTCGCCGATGCGGAGTTGATGGGGTTGCCGTGGCGGATTACGATTGGCGAGCGAGCGATTGACAGTGATGGATTATTCGAACTGACCGAGCGGGCGACTAGTGAGACGAAGAAGTTGGATTATCAGCAGCTGCTCGGGTTTTGTTTGGAGCGCGGGTGATCACATTGTCTGATATGTGCGACGGAGGCCAGATTGTACCAGGGACTCCGTCATGTATTGACATGGTTTGGGGTGATTGCTATACTCGTAGAGACTTAAATAACCATATGGATAAGCGCTATATATAGCACTTTTTGTTTTTGTAGACGCTATATATGGAGTGAGGAGAGTAACATGAATAAGGTATATCAGATTACCGAGAGTGGTCAACGTGAACTAGAACGAGAGCTGGAGGAGCTAAAGAGTCAGCGCGGTGAGATCGCTGATAAAATTGCGGCGGCGCGGGATTTTGGTGATTTGAGTGAGAATGCAGAGTACGATGCGGCGCGTGAGGCTCAAGGGCTGCTAGAAACGCGCATCACCGAGATCGAAACAATTCTGCAGAATGCGAGCATCATCCAGGCTGGCAGCAGCTCAACAGTGACACTGGGTAGTACGGTAGAGCTGGAGGCGAATGGTAAGGCGGTGGTTTATACCGTCGTTGGGCCGGTCGAGGCGGATCCACTAGAAGGGAGGGTCTCGAATGAGTCGCCGATCGGTCAGGCGCTGATGGGCAAGGCGGTTGGTGATACGGTAACGATCAGCACGCCAAAGGGCGAGTTGGTATATACGGTCGTGGCACTGCGGTAGGATCTTGAGGTGATATTTGCGACAGTTTGTTACTTAAAATACGTTACGAAAGATGCGATATAGTATACGTGACAGTGTATGTTGCTTTCTAAATATGTGCTGCCTCGTCGTTTTTTCTAATTTCTTCTGTACAGCTTGACGTGCTTGTTTCCGTACTTTTTTCAGCATCAGTCGCTGAGACCCACTTTTAGATGACCGGTTGAGAATGATGTCATCTTCTATTGGCAGGTTCTGTTGATTAAACTGCTCCATGATCGTTTTTGCCGGTGCAGCATCGGTTTTTGGATGATAAAAGTTGTGTATTGCTAGAGTTACTCGGCCGAGACATCTTTGCATTTCTTTAGAAAGCCCACCGGGTTTATGCTCCAATTCCTTGAGCGCACCCTCGAGAGCGTATGCTTCCTCTGGATATTTTTCACGGAGTAAATCAGCCACATTGACCACGTTCATCAGTGTACAGAGTGGATAGGCTGGGGGTTCCGTCCTGCTCCTTAGTTCTTCTATCCACGAATGAGCGTTGTGGTAGAGTTTCTTTGCTTGATCTGGATCGTCACAGCCATCAGGCAAGTCCACTTCCCACGAGGATATCGTTGCAGCTTCGCCTGTTTCCAGTACCGTAGGTATACTATTACTATCTTTAAACATCGTTCCCCATTATCCAATAAATGCTTCATTATTACAAGACTATCGGTAATAAACATTATTAAAAGCACATTAAGCAACAAGTGCTATAATTAGAATATGAGACGATTTTTCTTTGGGATGGTCGCAATGATTGCGCTGTTGGTTGGATTCGGGTCAACGGCGCAGGCGACAAATAACTTTACGATTAGTAATTACAATGTCGATATGGAGTTGGGGCGCGATAGCGAACGGCGTTCGACACTGCGTACCAAATTGACCATTACTGCGGACTTTCCGCCGCGGCAGAACCATGGTATCGCACCGGTGTTCGTCAAGAAATATGATAAACACCCGACTCGCTTTACGCTGGAGTCTGTGGCAGACGAGCAGGGCACACCGCTGGAGCATACGTGGCGTGATAATGAGTTGAGAATTGGCAATAAAGACACCTATGTCGAGGGTAAAAAGACCTATGTCATTACCTATACACAACGGGATGTGACAAAATTATATCACGATACGGGTAAGCAAGAGTTTTATTGGGATGCGATCGGTACTGGCTGGCAGGTACCAATTCGGTCGGCATCGGTGACACTCAAGCTAAGCCCAGAGCTAGTGGATGCTAAGCAAACGAACCTCCAGTGCTATCAGGGAATATTTGGCAGTAGCCAGCGCTGCGAGGTGCATGAACAAGGCGGTGTATTGATGGCGAAGGCACGTGCACTGCCAAAGAAAGCTGGCGTGACGATCGCGATCGGATTTGCGCCGGGGACATTTGCTGTGTACCAGATGTCATTTATGGAGCAGTTGATTGACTGGTGGACAAAGTTACAGGCAATATTACTCGCAGTGGTACCGATAGTAGCGGGTTTAATCGCCGTAGTTTATCATCGGTCGATTGGTCGCCGTAAAGAGTTGGAGCCAATTCCGCCGGAGTATTTACCGCCACAAGATACAAGCGTAATGACGTCCGCCAAACTAGTACAGCCATTTTATATGGTCAGGGGTTCGGCGTTTGCGGCGCAGATGCTAGACCTGGCAGTGCGGCATTATATTCAGATCATTGAAGTAAAGCCGCGCACGATGTGGCGAGCGGCTGAGTATGAGGTAAGGGTGATACAAGACCCGAGGACGCTTCTTACTGAGGAGAAAAAGCTCTTGCAGGATATATTTGGGCGTTCGCCGGCAGTTGGTGATATGCTTAATCTCAAGACATTACGGAATAATGTTGCTTACGCCAGGCGTATCCATAATAGTATAAAGCGTCTCGATAAGCGAATTACTGGGGTGTATGGGCTAAAGGCGCGTGATCCGCGACATACGCGGCGTTTTCGGCGATATGCTGCAGTTATCGGTATTTTTACCGTACTACTGCTATCACCAGTGTTCTTAGTGATGGCGGTGGCGGTATTTTGCCTGTCGTTTAGTAAAGTACTCACCGACAAAGGCTTGGCACTCAGGCGGTATTTGGCGGGATTGAAGATGTACATTGGCGTGGCTGAAGCTGAGCGTTTACAGATGCTTCAGAGTCCTGAGGGTGCGGAAAAAGTGAAGGTTGATGCGTCTGACGAGAAGCAATTGGTGAAATTGTATGAGCGGGTATTGCCGTATGCGGTGCTGTTTGGACAGGAAAAGAAGTGGAGTGCGCAGCTGGGTCAGTACTATGAGCAGGTTGGTGAGCAGCCAGATTGGTACAGTGGTCAGGGCGCGTTCAATGCGGCGGCGTTTGCAGCTGGGATGAATAGCCTGTCGAGCGCGGCCAGTAGCGCCAGTGATTATTCATCAACCTCTGGCGGCTCAACTGGAGGTGGCTTCGCTGGTGGTGGAGGCGGCGGCGGTGGAGGCGGCGGCTGGTAAGTTATGCATGACATTTTATTGTTGGTAGTAGCGGCCGTTCTGCTGGTGTTGTCAGGGTCATTTTCAGGTTTGAA
>DAIMYI010000018.1:0-12005 GCA_036734565.1 Nanosynbacter sp.
GATTTTACGCTGGGGCATTATTTTTATAAACAGGAATTTGACGATCAGTCAAGCGTTTATAATCCATTTGACGAAGCGGAGGTGGCGCGGTATTTCAAGGGGCCGCTGATGGCGATACCGCACGCCGAGTGGTGCGAACATAACGGCTTTAGGCGGTTTCGTAATATTCCGGACGAGCATCCGATCATTGTGCTGCGTCCTGGCGAGCGGATCTTGGCGCACACCCACGAGTTTGTGGGGATTCGGGCGCATGGCGGCGCGGCTGAGGTGAAAAGCCGCAGCTCGTGGGGTCGTAACGGTGTGGCAGTGTGTTTTGACGCGGGCTGGATCGACCCAGGTTATATCAATCGGATTACGCTCGAGATTTACAATTTGAACAAGCACGAAAGCGTGGTGCTACCAGTCGGTGAACGCATCGGGCAATTAATTTTCCACCAGACCGGGCCGGTTGATGGTGGCTATGCTGACGGGCGTGGCGGCATGAGCGGCAAGTATCAGCACACCGACGATCTCGCCGAGCTTATTCGTAGCTGGCGACCAGAAACGATGCTGCCGCGAGCGTTCAAGGATCGGCGTCATGTTCCGGCGATTATTAATGGCCTAGGCGAGGGTATCAAATGAACCGTCCCGGTCGATACATCGTCATCGAAGGCAACGACGGCACCGGCAAGTCAACCCAAGTAGCCATGCTGGCGGATTATTTCCGGGCGCGCGGCCACGTCGTGTGCGTGGTCGAAGAGCCAGGCAGTGACGATCCGGAAAAGTCGACGCCCGTAGCCAATGAACTGAGGCGCATTGTCAAAAATGGCAATCTAGTGCGCTCTAGCGAAATTAACCTAGCGTTATTTTCGGCGGCGCGGCGCGAGTTGTGGCGCGAAAAGATCCAGCCAGCTCTGCAGCGCGGCGAGATCGTCCTCAGTGCGCGTAATTACATCTCGACACTGGCTTATCAGGGCTATGGCGACGGGTTGGACACAGAGGAGATTATACGGATGACGAAGCTATTTACCGACGAGCGATATCTGCAGCCGGACGCGATGGTGGTCTTGACACTCAGCGACACCCAGCGCCAGCAGCGCATCGCGGAGCGCGGGCGCATCACTCATCCTGATACATTTGAGTCGCGTGAGCAGTCGTTCCAGGACAGAGTTAATGCTGGCTATGAAGCGGTAGCGCGCACGTACAATATACCGCTATTGTCGGCCACCGGCACGCCGAAGGAAGTGCACGCGCGGATCCTTGACAGCATTGCTCGATATTTGTAGTATATTTCATAAATAGGAGAGGATATGATTGAGACAGTTCGATTAAGTGGTGGTGATATTACCGATTCATTGTGTGATGAGCTACGCCACTTGTGGGTTGAGTCTCTCGTACATGTGAAGCCAGATATCAGCGCTTGCGAGACAAGGCGATTGTATCAATCTGAACAGTTTACGCCCGAAGTACTTCGGAGGCAAGCCGATCTTGCCGAGGGTGGTATCTATGTTGCGCTCGCAGATGCGTCAATCAAGGCGGCAGCAAGTGTAGGTCGAACCGACGCCTTAGGCTTGGCCTCAGATATTCCGGATGTACAGGATAATAATCTGATATATCTCGAGCGGTATGGGGCTAGAAATATGAAACGCTGGGATCTGTTTCGGGGACTGGTAAGTGCAGTACTTAATCATGAGACTGGGCCAAATAATCAGCTAATATATCTTGGTATGTATATTGACGAGCAGGCTCTATTGCTACCGGGTCACGTCAAAGATATTAATCCACAAAATCACCAAGTTAGTCGTATTGTCAAACATGACTCGGTTGGCGGTATCGCTGGTAATTATCGACTACACACGGCGCAGCTTCAAACTGATGGAAGCTGGGAATGGTTAGCGACGATCACTGACGGTGAGCGTGCAGCTAGATTACTGGGTGAAGTGTGTCTCCATTTAGAACTGGCCGTAGCTTAACAATGGTCAATTTTTCATCATTTTTCTCTTGCAATTCATCGCCTCATGCGTCATAATGTGTCACAGTGAAGTAGTGTAGTTTTAGCGAGGGGCGAGCTTGATGGGCGGGCAAACCTCGGGCTCGTGCTGAGACTAAGAGATCTTCCGGCCGTGATCACCAATTATAATCAATGCGAGGAGTAACGCCTGTGGCTCAACAGACCACTCATGGCGCGCGCGTCTTTTTCACTGGAACAGACAGTGCGATCGCCATGCCAAATCTCATCGCTCACCAAGAGGACTCGTGGCGCTGGTTCGTCGAGGATGGTTTGAGCGAAATCTTTTCAGAAATTAACCCAATTGACGACTACACTGGTCAGAAGTTGGCGCTGCGGTTCGGCAGCTATCATTTTGACGAACCAAAGACCACCGATCAGTTCGCCAAGGAAAACAATTTGACGTTCGAAGCGCCACTGCACGCAACCGTTGAGTTGACCAACAAAGTGACTGGCGAAGTTAAAGAGCAGGAAATCTACCTCGGTGATTATCCATGGATGACCGAGCGCGGTACCTTTATCATCAATGGTACTGAGCGCGTGGTGGTAAGCCAGTTGATCCGCTCAGCCGGTGTATTCTTTACGGCTGACGCCGTGGCTGGCCGTAATTACTACGGCGCCAAGATGATTCCAGGTCGTGGTGCATGGCTGGAGTTTGAGACTGCGCCAAATGGTACGATCTATGTCAAGATTGACCGTCGTCGCAAATTGCCAGTGACGACCTTGCTGCGTGCTTTGGGCCATCCAAAAACGTCAGAAATTCGTGAATTATTTGCTGATATTGACACGGGTGAAACCAGTTACATCCAAGAAACGTTGGACAAAGACACAACTTGCGGTGCCAACGAAGCGCTTATCGAGGTTTATCGCCGTCTCCGGCCGGGTGATTTGGCGACAGTCGACAATGCGCGCCAGATGATCGAGCGAATGTTCTTTGATTTCAAACGCTTTGATTATTCTCGCGTTGGCCGGTACAAGATGAACCAGCGTCTGGGCCTCGACGTTGCCAACACTGCTGAAAACCGTATTTTCCAGATGAGCGATTTGGTAGCCATCATCCGCGAAATCATTCGCCTCAATAATACCCAAGAGCCAGCTGATGACATTGATGCGCTGAGCAATCGCCGTGTCAAGCTGGTCGGTGAGCTGATTGCCCGTCAGTTCCGCGTCGGTATGCTCAGGATGCAGCGCAACGCTATGGACCGGATGAGCGTGGCTGACATGGAGAACATCACGCCGAGCCAATTGATCAATGCGCGGCCAGTGGTGGCAGCAGTGCGCGAGTTCTTTACCAGCTCGCAGCTGAGTCAGCTCCTCGATGAGGTTAATCCACTGTCTGAGCTCAGTCACAAGCGCCGATTGAGCTCGATGGGTCCGGGCGGTTTGAGCCGCGAACGCGCTGGTTTTGACGTTCGTGACGCTCACCCAACGCATTACGGCCGTATCTGTTCGGTGGAAACACCAGAAGGTGCCAACGTTGGCCTGGTGCTAAACCTCGCCACCTACGCGCGGGTCAATGAATATGGCTTTATCGAGACGCCGTACCTGCGCGTCACCGATGGTCGGGTGACAGACGAAGTGGTCTATCTGGACGCCGCTCAGGAGGCGAGCGAAGTTATCGCCGATGCCGGAGCGCGCTTGAATGATGACAAGTCGTTCACCGACAGCCGCGTCAGCGCCCGCAAGTTCCTCCAGCCGGGTCAGGTCGATGTTGAAGAAGTTACCTTTATGGATGCTGCTCACAAGCAGATCCTCGGCTCGACGGCGGCGCTGGTGCCATTTATCGAGAAAACTCGTGTCGACCGCGCCTTGACCGGTTCAAACATGCAGCGCCAGGCAGTGCCACTGCTCACGCCAGAGCCAGCAGTTGTCGGTACCGGTATCGAGCAGGCGGTGGCCGAGAACAGTGGCCACTTGATCCAGGCCGAGGCTGATGGCGAAGTGGTGCGGGCTGATGCTGATGAAATTCATGTCAAGTATGCTGATGGCGTCAAGGTCTACGCGCTGCGGCACTTCGTCAAGAACAATGACGATCGCTGCTACAACCAAAAGGTTCGCGTAGCCCGCGGTGATAGGGTCAAGCAGGGCGACATCCTCGTCGAGGGTGCGTCGATTGCCGAGGGCGAGATTGCGCTAGGGCGAAACTTGACGGTGGCCTTTATGCCGTGGGGCGGTTACAACATGGAGGACGCGATTATCCTCAGCCGTCGCTTGGTGGAGGACGATCGCCTGACCAGTATTAACATCAAGGATTATAACGTTGAGGTTCGCGAGACCAAGCTCGGCCCGGAGATCGTCACCCGCGACATTCCGAATGTGTCGGAGGATAGCCTGCGTCACTTGGACGAAAACGGTATCGTCCAAATTGGTTCTGAGGTTAAGGCCGGTGACGTCTTGGTCGGTAAGATTACACCAAAGGGTGAGCAGGAACTCAGCTCTGAGGAGCGCCTGCTCCGCGCCATTTTCGGTGAAAAGGCCAAGGACGTGCGCGACACCTCGCAGCGGATGAACAATGCTGGTGGCGGCAAGGTCGTCGGTGTCAAGATCTTTAGCCGCGAGAATGGCCACGAGCTCAAGGCTGGCGTCTTGATGCAAATCCAGATATTTGTGGCGCAGATGCGCAAGATCGGTGTCGGTGACAAGATGGCTGGTCGCTTCGGTAACAAGGGTGTGGTCGCACGAGTACTGCCAGTCGAGGATATGCCGTTCATGGAAGACGGTACGCCAGTTGATGTGATCTTGAACCCACTGGGTGTGCCGAGCCGCATGAACCTCGGTCAGTTGTTTGAAACACACCTCGGTATGGCGGCAAAGGCCTTGGGCTACCGCGTCGCAACCCCATCGTTTGACGGCGTGCCATCAGCGACAATTTCTGATGAACTAGAAAAGGCTGGTTTGGCACGTGACGGTAAAAGCCAGCTATTTGATGGCCGCACTGGTGAAGCCTTTGAAGAGCGTACTACGGTCGGTGTGATGCACATGATCAAATTGCACCACATGGTGTCTGACAAGATTCACGCCCGTTCAACTGGTCCATACACCATGGTTACTCAGCAGCCGCTCGGTGGTAAAGCCCAGAACGGTGGTCAGCGCTTCGGTGAGATGGAGGTGTGGGCACTGGAAGCCTACGGCGCTGCCGCAACCTTGCAGGAAATGCTAACTATCAAGTCTGACGACGTTTACGGTCGTGCCAAGGCGTACGAGTCGATTATCAAAGACGAACCAATCGTCGGTCCAAAACTCCCAGAGTCCTTCAACGTGCTCGTCAAGGAGCTCCAGGGATTGGGCCTTCGGGTTGACCTGCTTGACGAGGGCGGTGTAGTTGACGCTGAGCATGTTATTGCTTCAAGTGGCCCAGCCGATAAAACCGTACCACACATGGTAAGCGACGACGATGACGACGATGATGATCAGGTCTACTTGGATGAATCAGATGATATCGGTGACATCGAGGCTGGCATGAGCGTACAAGATATTGATGAAGTAGAAGAAATAAAGGAGGAGGCGTAAGATGGCGCAATATTCATTTAACGCGACCGGAATTAGCGATTTTGATGCGGTACGCCTAGCGGTGGCCAGCGCTGATGACATCCTAAAGTGGAGTCATGGCGAGGTTCTCAAACCAGAAACGATCAATTATCGTACTCAAAAGCCAGAGCGTGACGGTTTGTTCTGTGAACGAATTTTCGGTCCCGTTAAGGACATCAATCCACACGACTCAAAGCTAAAAGGTGTTCGTTCACGCGAAGCGGCAGTTGACAAGAACGGTGAACTCGTCACCAAGTCAATCGTTCGCCGTGAGCGCATGGGTCACATCCAGTTGGCAGCGCCAGTCGCCCACATCTGGTTTATGCGCGGTACGCCGAGCGCCATGAGCCAATTGCTCGGCATGACAGTTCGCAACTTGGAGCGAGTAGCTTACTTTGCGACCTATGTCATTTTGAAGGTTGATGAAGCAACCCGCGACCAATACCTCGCAGATCTAGAGGCTGAAACCGAAGCTGGTCGTGCTGCTATCAAAATTCGCTATGAAAAAATGGCAGAAGAAGACGGCGCTGACATCAAGGCGTTGGCTAAAGAGCAGAGCCGTGAAGTTGAAGAATTGAACGAGAAGTACACCACAAAGAAATCACAACTTGAGAGCCTCATCAAGGGTGCGCTGATCTCAGAGACAGATTATCGCAACCTGCCAGAAGAGTACGACGAGCTGATCGAGGTTGGTATGGGTGCAAGCGCGCTCAAGGCGTTGCTGGATGAGATCAATTTGGCAGAATTAATCGCCCAGCTGACCGAAGAAGCTGAACATGCCAAGGGCCAGCGCGAGAAGAAAATCCTCAAGCGTCTGAAGATGTTGGAGAGCATGCACGCCGCTGGTATCAAGCCAAGTAGCTTGACGCTGAGTGTATTGCCAGTCATCCCACCGGACCTCCGTCCGATGGTCGCCCTCAGTGGTGGTCGGTTTGCTACCTCAGACCTGAACGACCTGTACCGCCGCATCATCAACCGTAACAATCGTCTGAAGAAGTTGGTTGAGCTCAATGCGCCAGAAGTGATTCAGCGCAATGAAAAGCGTATGTTGCAGGAGGCGGTTGATGCATTGATCGACAATGCTGCTGCTCGTGGTGGTCGCGCCGTCAGTTCAACTGGTGGTCGCCGCCGCCTGAAGTCAATTTCCGACATGCTAAAGGGTAAGCAGGGACGCTTCCGCCAAAACCTGCTCGGTAAGCGTGTCGACTACTCTGGACGTTCAGTGATCGTCGTTGGTCCAAAATTGAAGATTCACCAGTGTGGCTTGCCAAAGCAAATGGCACTTGAACTGTTCAAACCATTCGTCATCAGCTGGCTGATCAAGGGTGAATTTGCTCACAACATCCGTTCAGCAACCCGGTTGATCGAATCAGGCGAAGCAGTCGTATGGGACGCGCTGGACGCAGTGATTGCAGGAAAATACGTCCTGTTGAACCGTGCTCCGTCGCTTCACCGTTTGTCAATCCAATCCTTCCAGCCAGTGTTGGTTGAAGGAAAGGCGATTCAGCTTCACCCATTGGTCTGTGCTGGCTTTAACGCTGACTTTGACGGTGACCAGATGGCGGTTCACTTGCCGCTCTCCAAAGAAGCACAGGCTGAAGCCCGTGAGTTGATGAGCGCCACCAACAACCTACTGAAGCCTGCCGACGGTGCACCAGTGCTGCACATCTCACAGGATATCGTGCTCGGTAACTACTACTTGACGTACGATAAGCCGCAGGCGCAGACTGACCACATCAAGTCATTTAGCTCAGTTTACGAGGCAGAGTTGGCATACGACAAGGGTGATATTCATCTGCAAACGCCAATTCAAATCTTCGCAAAGGGCAAATTGCGTCAGACAACCTTGGGTCGTGTCTTCTTCAACGAGATTCTGCCAGAGGACTTCCCGTACGACAACAATGTTCAGACGAAGAAGCAGTTGAAGAAGGTCTTGGCGCAAATCTTCAATAAGTACGGCGCTGAAGAGACCGCTAAAATCGCTGACCGCATGAAGGGTCAAGCCTTCCGCTTCGCGACAACTGCGGCCGTGTCAACCGGTATGACCGACTACGTGCATTTTGACGAAATTCCTGAGTTTGTGGCTGAGGGTGACGCTAAAGCGGCTTTGATTTCTGAGCAATTTGACCAAGGTTTGATCACCGAAGAAGAGCGTTACAACTTGACGGTGAACGCCTGGCGAAACGTCGACAATAAGATTACTGCGTTTTTGAAGGATCAATTGGCACACATGGACACCAGTATCTCCATGATGGTCAACTCTGGTGCTCGTGGTGATATTTCCAACGTCAAGCTGGCGAGCGCTATGATTGGTATTCAGGTCGACGCCGCTAACCGCGAAATTGAGCTGCCAATCCGTAGCTCCTACACCGGTGGTTTGTCCAGCCTTGAGGCCTTCGTGGCAACCCGTGGTGCGCGTAAGGGTCTGATCGACACCGCGCTCAAGACTGCTGACTCAGGTTACTTGACTCGTCGCTTGGTCGACGTGGCACAGGACGTCTTCACGGTTGAGGATGTTGAAGGTGACGACGAAGGTTACGCAATCTACCGTTCAGAAACTGAGGAAACGATGATCGACTTCTCGAACCGCTTGGCTGGTCGTTACGCCGCCGAGACGATTCCGGGTCACGTCAACAAGGACGAATTGATCACCCGGGAAATCGCTGACTCAATCGATGACGATGAAAGTATCCAAAGCGTCAAGATCCAATCAGTCTTGTCAACCAACAACCTCAACGGCATCCCGCAGCGTAGCTACGGTGTTGATATGTCAACCGGTCAATTGGTTGGCAATCATCAGCCGGTCGGTGTCATCGCTGCTCAGTCGGTCGGTGAGCCAGGTACTCAGCTGACCTTGCGTACCTTCCACAACTCCGGTGTGGCCGGTGGTGACATTACCCAGGGTCTGCCGCGGGTTGAAGAATTGTTTGAGGCGCGCACACCAAAGGGTCAGGCGTTTGTTACGGAAATTGCCGGGTTAGTCGACGTTTGGGAAGATGGCAAAAAGTACATCGTCCAAGTCACCCCAGAGTCCGGCAAAGTTGAGCGCTTGCCATTAGACGGCCGAACCATTGTGGTCAAGGCCGGTTCAAGCGTCAAGGCTGGCGACGTATTGGCAACTGGCGAAGGCGATACTCGTCCGCTGGTCGCACCATTTGACGGTGTGGTTGAGGCAGCTGAGGACACCTTAGTCATCGCTGCTGAAGCTGGCGCACCAGCTCGCTACGAAATCCCAGGCACCATGCAGTTGGTCGTTAAGGCTAACGACGTCGTCGAGGCTGGCGACCGCTTGACGGCTGGTTCATTGAACCTGCACGACTTGATGCGCCTGAAGGGTGTCGAGGCTGCTCAGCGCTACATCATCAACGAAGTACTGCGCATTTACGCTGCTCAGGGTCAAGACGTGGCCGACAAGCACCTGGAGATCATCGTTCGCCAGATGTTCAGTCGCGTCCAGATCGAAGATGCGGGTGATAGCGACTTCGTGACAGGTGACATCGTCTCCAAGGCTGCGGTGGTGAACACCAACAAGCAACTAGCCGCTGAGGGCAAGAACCTCATCAGCTACACTCAGTTGCTGCTCGGTATCACCAAGGTGTCCATCTGGAGCGACTCATGGCTATCTGCTGCGTCCTTCCAGGACACCACTCGCGTGCTGATCAACGCTGCCGTATCTGGCCGCGCTGACCACTTGCATGGTCTTAAAGAAAACGTCATCATCGGCCGCAAGATCCCAGTGGGAACGGGTGCTGTCGAAGAGATGGAAACTGACGAGCCAAGCGAGGATGAGTTCGCTGACAACCAGGAGGAGGAATTGGTCGTGGCTGTATAAGCCAACCAACTTCCTTTCCTAGAAAACCGCTCCGATGGCTACGGGGCGGTTTTTGCTGTCTGGGCTGGCATGGACTGATAATAATTGACACAGAAAGATAAATATGATATAAAAAATAATATGGAACAAATAGCTGGAGTTGAGGCTTCCGAATTAGTATTGCCAACTGGCCCTGATGACTACCACCGAGCCGGTTCTGGGCTATTCGTGCCGGAGAAGGAGCCAACGCTAAAGCTAGAGCTAAAGCCAATGCCAGAACTCAATCAACCAACCCTACTTCTTGGCGCCGAAGCAATTAACGCTTGTCCAGATAATATACTAGAGGGGACGGAGACGCCTGCCTTGATGTATGAACCGGCATATCTTTGGTACGATGCACCGGCCGCGCTCAATCGTGTTATCGTCAGTGCCTCGCTCGACTCACTGAAAGAGAAGTTTGGGAAGCTGCAGCAGTTCTCGGAGCGCGACAAGCTGTTATCGGTGTTCAACAGCTTGTCGAGCGAGGAGGAGCTGGACGCTATCACGAGTGATTTCTACTCGTTGTTAGGTGAAGTACATGCTCGTGCTGGCAGTGAAGTGCTTGAGGATGCTCTGCTATGGGACTATCTCGGGGTGATGGCAGATTACCTGATGATTGAGTCAGACATGCAGGATCTCACTATGGATGAGGATACGCTTCAGCTAATCCTCAGGGGGCTTGATAATCATAACGTCCCGGAGAAACTACTCGATTTTATTGCTCATTTTGATATTCCGAGAGAGCTGGCTGGCAAGCTGCTTGATCGTATCGATGAGCATCCAAATCATCCGCTGTACTGGTGGGTGGCCTCGCGCTGCCCTGACCATCCGGTGGTGGCGCAGCAACGTAGGGCGGTTGAAGCGCTGGCAGCAGGTGATGAGAATGCATTTGCCCATCTCAATCCAGAGACTCTCCTGCCCTTAGGTGGCTTACTGCCTGATAGAACTTTTCCCAGGACGGGTCTTGAGCTTGAGACAACAACATTTGTTGATGCAGTGAAGGTACCGGAGGGGACTATTATGGGCTACGATAGTGCAAAGGGTGTTGACGGGATACTTGAACTCCGGTTGAACCACAAAGGAGATAGATCTGTTCTGAATTATGGGCCAGAGTGGCTGCATCGGTACTTTGAGGTTTGGCGCTGGGAGAAAATAGCTCGCGGCGTGAGTTCATCAATCCATCTGCATTCGGATGGTAACTCTCCTGCGAAACTAGAGCGAGCGAGGCATTTGTTTGGTTTAGACCATGATAGTTGTCGATATAATAACCTCGGCACCGTAGAGGTGAGGTCGGCACTAGATGGTTATATTGACGAGGAATTGGACGGCAGGGGATATAGTGAACTGCCACCACCAGCATTGATAGTTAGTAGAAGATATTGATCTACTATTATTTTTGGCTGTTAAGGACCGGTTGGAATGGACAGCTTGGCGTAGCCGTGTTAGTGATAATTATGATAAGTATTTACAGCGGGTAGGTAAGCAGCTGATAGAAGGCGTGCAAAATAGTGATTATGAGAGCCTAGAAGAACTGCTTGATCAAGTTGGTGGGCTTAGTTATGATATGCAGGCGGCCGTAGTTGAGGCAATGATAGCGCATAATGAGCACGACCTGCTTATTTTCTATTTTCACTTGCTTAACTTTGAGATGCAAAAAGTTGTGGTAGGCGTGGTTGGTGAGGATAAAATTTATACTGATCTGCATATTGTTAATCACATTGGTTCACTTGAGCCAGAGATACGAATGTCCATGATAAATAGTGTATTGACGAGAGGCAATAGGGTATTGCTCCACTACTTAGCTCGTAACATTAATGAACTTACAGAAGATCAGCAGTGTGAGCTGGTTGAAGTAGTAATGAGAGAAGGTTGCTCTAATGCCTTTGTTGAATTAATCATACATATCTCTAGCATAACTAGCCCATGCTTGAGAGACCGCATTGCACGGCAGGTAATAAAATGTGATCGTGTCAGGTTCATTGACATGCTTATCGCCCAACTTGACTTACTCAGCTCAGGCCTACAAAACGATATTCTCGATAGAAGGCTAAATATGGGACACATTACTACGAGCCTTATACTCCATATGGGTGTACTAAGTCCAGAGCAGCAGAGGCAGGTAATAGAAAAGGTGTCGATAAAAGATGAAATGGACATGTATTTACTAGAGCCCTGCGTCTATCAAATCAAGAGCGAGGAGCTGCGTCTTGAGTATTTAGCCCGTCTCTACAAGCAGTCATCACCATTTCAACAAACAGTCATACAGCACAACACGGGTAGGCGAAATGAAGCCAAATTACGCAGAATGTCCTAGACAAATTGTTCGTAATAATGTTATAATCTCCCCAGAGTTTCCTCTTTTCGGGGCGCGCGGTGGTTTGAATGTGTACAGACCGAATGCTCGGCAGAAAAGGTATAGACACGGGGCGGAGTTGCTGAATCCAAGCCGTAGGGGCTAAGAGAAGCTGGTTTTTGCGTGTAAAACCGCGCGCCAGTTCACTTAGATCCACCAGGCGAATCGCCATCATTTAGTAAATCAACCAAGGAGAAATTGGATGCCAACAATCAACCAATTGGTGCGCAAACCGCGCCAAACGGCCAAGAAAAAGTCCAAGTCGCCAGCACTGGGTCGCATTCACA
>DAIMYI010000019.1:0-11585 GCA_036734565.1 Nanosynbacter sp.
CCAGCAAAATCAGCGTTTTGAGTTTTTTCCTGGTGATATACAACCAGGCACGTTGCATAAATGACATAGATCTCCTTTCTTGGTTCTATGTCAGTGTAGCAGGAGTGTGTGAAGGGAATGTGAAATGGGCAGTATTCAGATGAGTTTCCCTAACTTGCTGTCCTGTTTCTCAATCTCGATAACGTGAACGCCGAGACGTTCCTTATGCGGTGGGTAGATCTTGTGAAGGAGGCGAAGCGCCTCTTCTTGGCTTTTCGCCTGCGGCACGATCTGCTGCCATGGCTCAGCCGCCAACATGTCGGCGAATTTACTGTAGATTCGAATTGACTTGATTCGCACGACACCAGATGTATGCCCGTTTTCGAGCTGCAATAGTTGACCCTCCTTAAGGCGCTTGATGCTGTTGTAGCCGATGCGGACTTCTAAGGTTTTGTGGCTCGACATGATCTCATCAAAGTAGGGTTTCTTGATACGCATCTTACGCATAGGCACTTCTTTCTTGTTGAGGCTGATTCCCCACTGTTGAACGACACTGTTCGGTGCGTACCCTCCGGGGAACATGCCTTCGAATATCCAGCCGTGGCGCTGGAGGCAGGCAATCTGCCACGGCTCAGGAACCATATGGATGTACAGCTTGTGACCATAACCAGCTAATAATTGTGGCAAGTTAGCTACCAGTGCTTCGAAAACAGCCTCTGATTTTGCTACCAACGGCATGATTTTAATCGGCTGGCCTTTCTTTGGGGTCGCAACGACAAGGCCAACGACCTTTCTATCCTGCTCGGCGATGAAAATGAGCTTATACTTAGCGTTGACATCTCGGCTCTCACGCCGTTGGTAGCTAGCAAATAGCGCATCCACCCATGTATCATCCACACCATTAAAGTCACTGCCCCCTCGCGATAGGATCAGTTGACGCGCCGCTACGGCGTGCTTTTTCTCGTCAAACGGGACGATTGAAATGTCTGACAGATCAGGAGTTAGACCCTGATTCAGCGGCTTGTACAGCATACATTCGTCGATGCCAGGTTTATAATGATCTTGCGCCTTGCCGGCCAGATGAAATCCTTTGCGCAATAGAAACTTGAGCGTGTCTTGGTTTTGGGCAGCTACTGTACAGTAGAGTTGCCGAGCGTGGTGTTTGCGAGCGAAATCCTCAGCATGACGAAGCAACTTACTGCCAATGCCAAATTTACCGCGATATTCTGGCGCAACGATGAGCGGACTAATTTTAACTGTCCCCTGCTTCTTGACGACCAGATGAATCATCCCGGCGGGATGATGATTGACTTCTGCGATAAATATGTATTGTAGAAGTGAAAACTGCCCGACAGAGTCGATGTTGCCATTGATATGCGCGGTAAAAATCCGCTGTGCATGAGCTTGATGATCGCCATCGTAAAACGGCCCAAGTGTTTCTGTCATCAAGCGGAAAACGAAATCAACATCGCCTGTTTTGGCTTTACGGATATCCACAGTGACTGACGATTTCTTATGTCGGTGCATTTAGTTTATTGTCTTATACCCTATACAATAATACAAGTTATCTGTTGCTATACATGCGTAATTTATAGGTGCTTCTCATCGTATAGTCGTGACTCGGGGTTTTGCTGCCAGAGGTGATAGCGTTAAAGAGTTTGGTAGCTTTTTCGAATTTGGCGTTCTTGATTTCTTTTTTCCTGCTATAATCAAGATTGCCATATGAACAATTATTCAAACATCCTCTTCCCAGAAATAATCAATGAAGCATTTCCAATTCTCAACAATGCATCATATATTCGCCAGTTAGCGTCTCTCGTACCGCTCTGTCCTGATACAACGTTTCATCTGTTTACTCATGATGGGCAGTATTTTGCGCTGGTAATAACAGACTATCCTGACCCGTTTTATCAGAGCGAAGAGCTCAAGCAAATTTCTGGAGAATATAAATTTGAGTTCATTAATATTATCAAGCCTTATGCCAACAACCAGAGTATTGAAATTCGTCCGAACGAAGACATGGATGACAGCTTTTTCGTTTCAGACCCAAAGAGTTACTATCGGTATTATTTAGCCGCGGTTAGACAGAGAAAATAGCCGTTAACTGTGAGTCTCCTACTTATCAATAAGCCGTCAAGTTCAAATTACCGTCCACATACTCTCCCAAAAATACATCGCTATAAGCCTTCAATCCCTGTTTTTTTATCTCTTTGAGCAGCCATTTTTCACCCTTGCCAATTACCTGCAAAATATCAGTCTGCAATTGTCCGTCAGTTATCAATGGGAGTTTTAGATTCTCCTCCCCTTCGTGAGTGATGATCAATTCGCCGTCTTGCTCCACCACGGCTCTTTTCACTTTTATCGTTGAATAGATATGATGAGTTCGCAGTTTGAACGATACATCATGAGCACTCAAGCCAACTTTCTTGCAATTTTCAATGTTGATTTTTCCATTGTCAACAATTTTATCGCTACTAGGATGAATTCTGCCTACAAGCAATCATGATATTCAAAAAGTAAACAGAGCCTATTATAATAGATATTTGGAATCTACATTAAGCAGTCCCCCGCCAAATGGAAAGTAGCTAGTATTATTTGAGCTTCTTTTGTTAAAAGATAGAGGCAGCGAGCTACAGGAAAAAATAGCTGTGCTTTAGATGCTTTATCAATATATTGTTCTCATGACGTATTATCAAATAGTTATACACCCATAAGAAAGGCCACCAAATGACCAAAAAGCTGCTAGAAATCGAACGCAAACGCCAATTAGCCGGTGACGCAAAAGAATTAATTAAGCGATTGCAAGACCTCGGTTTTAAGCCAAAGAGTAGCCGTCACGAAATCGATACGTATTATTCTCGCCCCGATGTCGATTTCATGCAGACGGTTGAATGCTTGCGGATTCGCCAGCGCGATGGTTTTACCGAGGTGACGTACAAACCTGCAACGACGACTGCGACACATACGAAAAACGATGTGATCATTAAGCCCGAGACAAACCTGCCAATTCAGCCCGGGGACGCGGCAATCGCCAAACAACTACTTGCTAACCTCGGCATGGTAAAACTGGTCGAGGTCAACAAATACCGTCGCTCGTTTCAGTCCTCTGATTTTCCGCAGGCAACGGTGGCCATAGACGAAATCAAAGACGCTGGGACGTTCGTGGAAGTTGAGGTTTTATCAGACGATGAGACTGGTGCGCTGGCAATTATTAGCGACATTGAGGCCAAACTCGGCCTTGAGTCGGCAGAAGTTGTCACGCGGCCTTATCGAGATATTTGTATGGGACTTTAACCAAACCTCACTACAAACCGCATACCTCGTCCGTGTGGCGCAAACTCATAATCCAGACCCTTAGCGTCGAGTAGTATTTTCACAGTGTAGAGGCCAATGCCACTGCTGTCGGCGTGTTGATTCTTGTCGTCAGAACTGCGATAAAACGGGTCAAAGACGTGCTGGAGTTGTTGTTTGGTGAGTGGTTTGCAGGCGTTTTCGATGACCAGTTCGTGCTGGTTGCAGGTAAGTTTTATCACGCTCCTGACGTCGCCATGGCGCACCGCGTTTGATACCAGGTTCGAGATGACGTGGCGCATCATGTCGCGGTTGGCACGAATGGTCGTCGGCTCTGTATTAACCGCGAAAGTCATGCCGCGCGTTTTTGCTAGCAACATATAATCGTCGACCACCTCAACAAGTAACTTATCGATCCTCAGCCTTTTTTCTTGACGCAAAGCCTGCTCGGCCACGTTTCCAGAGCGCAACACATCATTCACCATCGCCGCCAAGCGGTCAACCTGCGCCACCGATTCCGCCAGGTACTGATCGCGATTTTTATATTCGCCGATATTCAGCTGCATGTTTTCGAGCATAATCCTGAGGGCTGCCAATGGCGTTTTCAGCTCATGCGAGGCCGCGCGCAGGAAGGTGATTTTCTCTTTCTCAAGCTGAGTGATTCGCTTATTTTCATACTCCAACGAACGAATCGTTTGCCACAGATTTTGATACAGCTCATTAATATTTCGCCCCAGCACGCCGATTTCATCATGACCATTCACTGTATAATGCGCGTCCTTTTCCAGTCGCTGCATGGTCGTGGTCACGGCCGCCATCTGGCGAATCGGCCGCGTCACAAAGCGGCTATAGATGTACGAAAACACGAGCGCCACCAGCAGCGAACCAAGCATGGTGTATGGCAATACCTGCAAGGTAGCGAGTTTGGCCTGAGTGACGGGCGCCACGTCGGCGAGCAGTTTGACCGTAATCGTTTGGCCTTGGTTGTTCGTCACACTGCCCTGCTGCAAAATCACCGAGCGCGGATCGACCGTCTGTCCATCAGCAATTTTCACCACGCTAGTGTCGACCGATTTGCCGCTATCGGTCACGATATTGATCGACTGAAAACCCTGAAAATACTGGTCGCGCCCGTCGATTGTCAGCGTGATATTAACATTTTTCACCTGAGTGAACTCCTGGCTGAGACGGCGCATTTCCTCAGTCGATTTACCGCGTAGTTCAGCCACGAGCGCCGTGAGATTTTCCGCCGCCTCGCGCTCTTTTTGTTGCAGATAAAATTGCGGCATCAAGGTATAAACCAGCGCATGCACCAGGATGATCAACGCCGCGAACAAGCCAATTGACACCAGAAACGTCTTGGGGAATAATTTAAGATTCTTCATAGCGATAGCCCACTCCCTTCACCGTGATAATGCAGTCCAGGTGTAATTTTTTGCGCAGGTTTTTGATGTAAACGTCAATCACTCGGTCGAACGGCACCTCGTCATCGCGCCACAACTTGTCAATGATAGCCTGCCGGCTCCAGACCATGTTTGGGTTATCGACGAGCAGTTTGAGGAGTTGGACTTCCTTAGGTTTGAGATGCGCATCATTGCCATCATAAAACCCCTGATAGGCAGCAAAATCCACCGAGGCCAGGTCGCGCTGCCACAGGGTCTTTTTGATAGACTGCTGACGGCGAAGCAGTGCCCTGATTCGCTTCTCCAAAATCACCAGCGAAAATGGCTTACTCATATAGTCATCCGCCAGCTCGTCAAAACTGGCAACTTGCGTCGGCTCATCATGCAGCGCCGTCAGCATTAACACTGGCACATCACTGGTCTGGCGAATTTGGTGCAATGTCTCGATTCCACTCATTCCCGGCAACATAATGTCGAGGATAATCACATCCGCCTGGGTAAATTTCTCCAGCGCCTCCTCGCCACTAGTCGCCGTTACCACCGTAAAACCACGCTGGCGGAGGAACTGCTCGGTGCCAGTGCGTAAGGTAGGTTCGTCTTCAACAATAAGAACGGTTGCTGTCATAGATATAGTATACCGGAAAGCGCCGCCCGTGGTAAACGAGCGGCGTGGTGTGCGTGGTCAACGTCGAATAGGGGGGCTGGGCGTTAGCGGACGCCGACCACTTGTAGGCGCCGAGTGGTGCGGCCGAGACCAACAGAGATGGTTTCGGTGGCGTGGCGGTTGAGGAGACTTTGTCCGAGGGGGCTATCGACCGAGATGCGGCCGTCAGACGGATCAGCCTCGAGGCTGTCAACGAGGGTGTAGCGAAAGAGCTGGCCCTGCTGATCGATGAGGTCAACCACCGAACCAATGGCGATGCGCAGCCGATCACGCTTGCGCGGCAGCGGTTTGGCGGTCTTGAGCGCAGTGCGTTTCTCGGCGAGTTTACCATGGACGTTTTCGAGATTCATGATAATATCGCTGCGGCGGAGCTTGTCGTCGCGAGACTTGGCGCGGCCGATGTCGCGTAGTTCAGCTGAGAGTGCTTTTTCGCGGATTTCGAGTTCGTTGATCTGCTTGTGTAATTCTTTGAAGCCTTTTTTACTGAGATATGTTGTCGTATTCATTCTTACCCTTTCCGGTGAAGCTCGCCTCACCTGCGATCTATTACACCATGGCATTCTGAAAATTAGCTGAAAAATTGTAAAAATGTCAAAAAAAGTCACGCCACCAGGGGTGAATTACAGGGTTTTTGGCAGCGAAATGGTGAACGTTGTCGTGCCTTTGCGGCTGGCGGCGGTGAGTTGGCCGCCGAGGGCGCCGGCCAGTTGTTTGGCGAGGCTGAGGCCAAGGCCGTAGCCACCAGTTCGCTGATCGCCAGAGAAAAATCGCTCAAAAATATGCGGTAAGTCGCGCGCCGCGATTTGGCCATCATTCGTCAGACAGACGGTGATACGGTGATGGGCAGCCTTGATGTCAACCTGGACGTGAGACTTGCGCGGGCTGTGGCGCAGGGCGTTGTCGAGGATGATGGCGATGAGTTCGCGGACGATGAGGCGGTGACTGGTCAGGGTGATGGCCTCGTCGGTGATCAGTACGGTGCGTGAATCGGCCTTGCGTTCAGTGATCAGCTTTTTGGTGAGGTCGGTGATATCAAAGGTCTCAGTCGTGGTTTCTAGTTGTCGATTGGCGGATGATAATTTGAGCAGCGTCTCAGTTAGTTGCGTCAAACGGTCGGTCTCTTCGAGCGTACTCTGGAGCGTCTGGCGAAGTGATGCCTTGCTGGCGCGCCGGTCGGATAGTGCCAGCTCGGCCTCAGCTTTGATCACAGCTAGTGGCGTGCGCAACTGATGGCTGGCGTTGGCGGTGAAGCGCGACTGAGCGTCATGTGCTGCCTCGATCGGCTCAAGTGTTCGTCGGGCCAAGATATAGGCACACACACCGCCGCCGAGCAGTACGATGAGGTTGAGATAGCCGAGACTGATCAGCAGATTGGTGGTCGAGATTGACGGATGGTCGCGGATGATGGTCGTTTCGGTGTTGCCATCAGTCTTGTGATGCTTGCTCCAGTTAGTCAGCTGGATGTCAAGCTCGGAGCTAGCAACTTGAAAGATGATGCCGCTAAATAGCAAGCTGACGGTCATTAGAATGAGCAAGTACCAGCCGGCGAGCTTGAGTGTTGCCGAGAAAAATAATTTCACTCGCCAGCCTCCAATTTATACCCAAAGCCGCGCACCGTGTGAATCAGTGGACGGCGAAACGGCTTGTCGATTTTCTTGCGCAGCTGTTTGATGTAGGCCTCGACGTTGTTGGGTAAAATATCGGCATCAAAATCCCACACATGGGCGATCAATGTGTCCTTGCTAAGCGTCTGGCCGGGGTGGCGCGCCAGGTATTCGAGGAGCGCGTACTCCTTGCTGGTCAGGTCGATTGAGGTATCAGCACGAGTGACGGATTGCGTTGTCTGGTCGATCACGAGATCGGCGATATGCAGTGTGTCTGGCTGCTGAATCGGTGGGCGCCGAAGCAGTGCTCGCACGCGGGCGGTGAGTTCGGCAATGGCAAAGGGCTTGACGAGATAATCATCAGCGCCGCTGTCCAGGCCGAACGTCTTGTCCTCAGTCGTCCCCAGCGCTGTCAACAGCAGAATCGGCATATCCTTTCCCTGCCCGCGTAAATCCTGCGCGATGTCCGTGCCGCTCCGCCCTGGCAACATCCGATCAACGACTAGTAGGTCATACGGCTCACTCATCGCCATATTTAAGCCCTCATCCCCGTCATGCGTCACGTCCACGGCATGGTGCTCACGCCGCAGCGCCTCGGCAATGATCCGGGCAATCTTTCGTTCGTCTTCGATGATGAGGAGGCGCATGGGTATATTATATCAAGTTGTGGTAGTATAATAATTAGAAAGAAAGGGAGACATATGGGACGAGATACAGCAAAACAGCAGCAGCCGATTGTCGAGATTCGTCATTTTCAGATGGCGTTTGGTGACAAAACGGTCATCCAGGACCTCAGTTTTGAGGTGCAGCGTGGTGAAGTATTTGGATTTTTGGGCAGCAACGGCTCAGGAAAGACGACGACGCTCAGGGCGCTGTTGGGATTATACGAGCCAACGGCCGGTGAGCTGCTAATTGACGGCAAGCCGTATGCGGTTGAAGACGGCGTCAAACTGGGTTATCTTCCAGAAGAGCGCGGTTTGTACAAAAAAGAAAAAGTCATCGACACCATGATTTATTTTGGTCGATTGAAGGGTCTGAGCAAAGAGGAAGCCCGTGAGTTTTCGATGAACTATTTGGAGCGAGTGGGCTTGAGTGACAAAGCAAAAACCAAACTTGATAAATTATCAGGTGGTCAGCAGCAAAAAATTCAGCTCGGCGTGACCATCATGGGCGACCCAGAGTTACTCATTTTGGACGAGCCGACCAAGGGTTTTGACCCGGTCAATCGCCGATTACTAATGAACATCATCGAAGAGCGGCGCAAGGCCGGCGCAACGATTATTTACGTGACACACCAGATGGAAGAGGTTGAACAGCTGTGCGACCGGCTGATTCTACTAAAAGATGGTCGAGCAGCGGCGTACGGTACGCTAGCAGAGGTGAAAAAGCAGTTCGGTGGTGCATCAATGGATGATATTTTCGTCAAGGTTTATGGCGGCGAGAAGCAGGAGGTACGTCATGAGTAAAATGCATAATTTAGGGATGGTGTTTAAGTTCGAGGTACTTCGAACGCTCAAGAAGCCGACCTTTTGGCTGGTGGCGCTGGGTTTTCCGGTTATGATCGGGTTGATTTTCGGTATTGTTTTTTGGTCAAACCAGGCGACTAAAGAGGCGGCCGATAAGCTTCAGGAGCAAAAATTCAGTATTACTATGACAGATCACTCAAAGCTAATCAAGCCAGAGGTCGCGGCGGTAATGAAAGTCCAGTCTGTTGACTCTGAAACTGAGGGTGTTGAAAAAGTCAAACGTCGTCAGGCCGATGCTTATTTCTATATACCGAAGGATCTCGAGAAGGAAACGATCAGGGTATATGGCCAAGATACAGGGGTTTTTGAGAACAATAAGTATGAGGCGGTTGTTCGTACACTGCTAAGTCAGTCGGTTGATAGCAAGGTCACCGGATCAGAGGCGGCAGTGATTAAGCAGAAAGTTAATTCATCGCTCAAGACGTATAAAGACGGTAAAGAAAGTGGTGGTGTGAACGAGATGATCGTGCCAGGGTTCTTCCTGGTGCTGTTTTATATGCTCGTTGCCTTCTTTAGTAATCAGATGCTGACGAGTACTGTCGAGGAGAAAGAAAACCGCACTGTGGAGATGTTGCTGACAACGGTGCAGGCCAGGACGTTGATTATCGGCAAGATTTGGGCATTGATCGCTCTATCATTAATCCAGGGGATGGTCATCGTCGTACCAGTGTTAATTGCCTACTTTGGATTTGGTTCACAGCTGCATTTGTCTAGCTTCGACCTGTCACAAATCGTATTTGATCCGACAAGGATCGCTATTGCTATTGCGCTATTTGGTGCGAGCTTTATCATGCTGACCGGTTTGTTGGTGGCTGTAGGGGCAATGATGCCAACTGCTAAGGAGGCGGGTTCGTGGGTTGGCCTGGTGATGATACTGCTGTTTGGGCCGCTGTATGCTGCGTCAGTATTTGTCTCATACCCAGAGTCAACGTTCTCAATGGTCATGTCATATTTCCCGCTTACGGCGCCGATCCCGTTGATGATCAGGAATACGGTAGGTAACCTGTCATTGATTGAGGCCCTGATCGGTGTGGCGGTCTTGATGGTGTCTGCGGCGTTGATTATGATGCTGGCGGTGCGAGTCTTCCGTTACGGTGCGATGTCGTATGACAGCAAGTTATCTCTGTCAGCATTGCGGATGAAGCGAAAAGCTGATAAAGTTTAGAATATGAAAGTACGCATTGAAATAGACACCAAAACATTTGTGCGGTTCTGGCTGGTGGTGATCGGCTTTGGGCTGGCGGGGTTGATGATTTATTCGGCGCGAGATGCACTGATGGTACTTGGGACGGCGCTATTTCTGGCGTTGGCACTAAACACTCCGGTGCGTAAGTTGGCGTCGTGGCTACCCGGCAAGAGTCGGCTAGGCGGGACGGCGCTGGCCTTTGCGCTGCTGATCATTATCTTGACCGGTGTAATTTGGTTCGTGGTGCCGCCGCTGGTGCAGCAATCGGCTAAGTTTGCCGAGACACTGCCTGGCCTGGTTAATGGCGTTAACGAGCAGTGGCATGGGCTGAGGAATTTTATTGAGCAGAATGGCTTGCAGTCGCAGATTGACTCGCTGATGAATAATATTCGCGGACAGGCATCTGGCTGGGCGGCGAGTTTTGGCGCAAATATTATCGGCAGCATTGGCTCGTTGGCGTCATTTTTGGCGTCGGCCTTTCTGGTCTTGGTGCTGACATTCTTGATGCTGCTCGAAGGCCAGGAATGGATGGAGCGGCTGTGGCGACTGTATCGGGACGAGCAGCGGCGCGACCATCACAAGATGCTAGTCGGCAAGATTTATAACGTGGTGACTGGCTACATCGTTGGGCAGCTGACGGTGTCGGGGATCGGTTCGCTGTGCGCCGGGGCGTTTGTGTTTGGTATGAGCTGGTTCATTCCAGAGATCGCAGCTAACTTGGCGATGCCAACGATTCTACTAGTGTTCTTGCTCAGCCTGATCCCGATGTTTGGAGCAACGATCGCCGGTGTGGTGGTGGGCCTGATGTTGATGCTCAACAGTATATCGGCAGGTATCATCTATCTTGTCTATTTCGTGATCTATCAGCAGATTGAGAATAATTTTATCGCGCCGGTCATTCAGGGCAAAAAAGTCGAGCTGTCGGCGCTGGTAATTTTGGTGGCGGTGACGGTGGGACTGTATGTCGGCGGCCTAGTTGGTGGTGTGGTGGCTATCCCGATCGCGGGGTCGCTCAAGGTGCTAATGGATGACTACCTGGCACATAACCGCGAGAAACAACCGCCGCGGCGCAGTGTACCGCTAAAAAAGGTACTCAAGAAAGTTACTGAGGCGAAATCGACTGAGTAAGTAAGTGACTGGCCACTAGTATGACCAAACTTGACCAGATGGGGTGTCGCGTAGCGCGATGCCCTTTTCGTTGAGTTGAGCACGAATGTCGTCGGCGGCCTGCCAGTCCTTGGCGCGGCGAGCCTGCTGGCGCTGGAGGGTGAGCCGCTTTGCTTCATCGTCAATGTCTGGCGTGGTGTCCATTAGCTCTAGGCCCAAAATCTCGTCAATTACCTCGAGTAGCTGCAGCAAACCACCACGGTGAATCTTTTCTAACGGCGCATGATCTAGCCGTGAAAACGCCTCGTCGATCAGTGCCAAGGCTCCTGGTGTATCCAAATTATCATTCAACTTTTCAACAAGCGCCTGCCGCGCTGCCAGCAGCGACACGGTACCTTCCTGCTCATCCTTCTCATCGTCGTCATCCAGCGTGTCGTGCGTCTGATGCCGCAGCGCCGCATAGCCGCGCCAATGATCCAACCGCGCCTGTGCCGCCTCCAAAATCTCCCACGTGAAATTGCCCTCGGTTTGGTAATGCTTGCTGAGGATTGCCAGCTTAAAGGCCATCGGACTAAAGCCGCGGGCGGTGATATCGCTGAGGGTGATGATGTTGCCGAGCGACTTACTCATCTTGCGGCCGTCGACTTTGATGTGGTTATTGTGCAGCCAAATTTGAGCAAATTGCTGCCCGGTCAAGCTCTCACTCTGAGCAATTTCGTTCACGTGATGCACCGGAATATGATCGATGCCGCCGGTGTGAATGTCGATCGTATCGCCCAGCGTCTCCCGAGCGATGGTCGAACACTCCAAATGCCAGCCCGGAAA
>DAIMYI010000020.1:0-7376 GCA_036734565.1 Nanosynbacter sp.
CACAGGCCGGGGCATCTGTAGATTTCCAGATGCCCCGGCCCGACACCGGCCAGCTCACCCCCCCCTCCAAGCCGCACCCCCCGCTCCAGCATCTGCACCACAGCCAGGTTGATCACCGCTGCCCGGCTCTGCCCCAGCTGTTCAGCGAGCCCATCAACCCGCTCCAGTAAGGGCTCGGTGATGGTGAGCGTGATTTGCACTTTGCGCCCCTTGCGTACCCTGCGTGATGCCGGAGGCGTATCTACGCCAGCATCCGGCGCACCGGCAATAAAAACGTCTGCCGCCTCGGAAGCGACAGCTTCGGCAGTTTTGGTTGGTTTCCTTGTAATAGCCATACAGCAATCAAAGATTGAAATGCAATGTTTTTAATATTAAAACAATGCGCCAAGCAGTGAATTCAACTCTGCGATCGCCTTGTCGTCTCTGGGCTTGGCCTCCAGCACGCACAGGCCAGCGCCTGCTGCGTTGGCAAAAGCCTTGCGGCGGCGCAGTGGGGTCGGCAAGTGCTCAAATTGCGGCAACTCGGCTACGGCAGCAGCCGCTTCGGCGTTGTCGCTGGAATGCTCGCCAGGGTCGGCGCAGTTGAGTACGGCAAAGGCACGCAGGCCGTCGCGCACGCTGCGCGCCTCATCAACCAGGGCTGCGATGTCACTCAGCGCCCATACGTCATAGCTGCGTGGCTGGAATGGCACCAGCAGAACGTCTGACAAGACCAGTGCCGCACGCAGGGCGGTTGAGTCTCGTCCTCCAGCGTCAATCACCAGGTCATCAAATTTGGCGGCCTGCTGCTGCACCTGGGCACGCAAGGTGGGGCCATCCGGGTAGGTAGCGCAGGCTATGCCTGGCGCGTGCCCCGCTGCCGCGCGAATGCTGATGGCTGTTTGAGCTGTGCCCTGGCGGTCACCGTCAATCAGCCACACGTCACGACCTGCAAGGGCTCGGGCGATGGCCAGGTTCACAGCCAGCGTCGTCTTGCCTACCCCGCCCTTGGTATTCCCAATGGTGATTATCATGTGTATTCCAAGTGAATTTAATATTAAATTGATATGTTATTGTATTGTTTAAAGTGAATTAAAGCCATAGTTGATTGGATGTGAAAAGGCTCGTGGCCGCGCTGTGAACCGCCCCGGCCGGGGCGGTTCAGACGAGGTGGATGTTGCTGCGCTGTTCAATGTCGGTAAGGCTGGTGGTGGGTCGTAAGTTCCCGACCACATTCCATGAACGAAACCGATCTCCTTCTATCCTCACCCGCAGTGAAGACAGCCGTCACCAGTTCAAGCGCGGCGAGACCAGCGCCGACAACATTTCGGCGGAACTGGCTGCGCCCGCCAACAGCGGCGGTTGCCCTTCCCTGCACAAGCCTCGCTGCCGTCTACAGCAATACCGTCTGACGGCCCTCGGGCGTCGGCGGCTGGCGACGCATCTGGGCCTTTGAGCCCAAGCGGGCTCCGACAAGCCTGCAACAACCTGCCGGGGTGCTCTCTGCTGTTCTCGATGTCGTGGGCTATGCGCAGGTGACTTACTTAGTCGGCCCTGCAAAACCACCGCAGCCCGCATGAACATTGGGTTTGCGCCAATTCCACCGGCTGCGCGATCTCCCGAGAATCGTCACATCAGATTCTGATTGCTGGGAGTTTTGCTGATGTCCGAGGCCGACTTCTTCCGCCAACCACTGGCCGAGATGATTGACCAACACCACCCGTTGGCAGTGTTGGCCAGGCGACTGCCCTGGGCGCAGATCGAAGCGGCGCTGGCACCACGTTTTGCCCGCCAGGTGCGCGAGGGTCGCGCTATCGCACAAGACGATCTGTTCGGACCGTCTCTGCAGGTGGCCGGCGCGGGTATTGCTGCCGCCGGCCCTCCCCGCCTTCCCCTGCGCCTGATGGCCAGCCTGCTGTACCTCAAGCCCGCCTACAAGCTCAGCGATTAGGAACTGGTGGAGCGCTGGGCCGAGAACGTGGTCTGACAGCACTTCAGCGGCATGCGGTTCTACGAGCCGCGCCTGCCGTGCGATGCCACGCAGATCGGTCGATTTCGTTCGGCCATCGGCGAGGCTGGCGTGGAGGAACTGCTCAAGGCGACGATCGATACGGCGGTGTGGCGATCACGCACAAGCAAGGCCTGATGGTCGGTGCGCGCAGCTTCACCGGCAACCCGTACGACGGCCACACGTTGAACGAGCAGTTGGAGCAGGCCACCATCCTGACCGAGGACACAGGAGCAAAGCCCAAGCAGGCCGTCGTAGACCTGGGCTTCCGAGGTGTGGATGCGGCCAACCCGGGCATTCAGATCATCCACCGCGGCAAGTTCAAGAGCCTGACGCAGCAGCAGCGGCGTTGGCTCAAACGTCGCCAGGCGGTGGAGCCGGCCATCGGGCACTTGAAGCACGACAACGCCATGGACCGATGCTGGTTGCACGGCGCCACCGGCGACGCGCTGCACGCGGTGCTGTGCGCGGTCGGCTACAACATCCGCTGGCTGCTGCGGGCCATCGTGCGCCTGGGGCTCAAGGGCCTTCTTGCGCCTATGTTTGCGCTGCTTGCAGCGCTCGCGACGGCGATGGGGGCGAGAAAAACCGACGGTGGTCGGCTGGGTTGGTCAGCTGGGTGAATTTTGCAGGGCCGACTACTGAGCGACAGCGGGAGAGTTCCGGGCCTGATCTGGTAGCAGGGGTACGCTGTTGTCCAGAGCCTGCACAAAGTCCGCCAGCTCATAGCCCAGCGCCTTGAGCCAGATGCGCAGCTCGATCACGTCCAGCCTCCGCACCCCCGTCTCGCACTTGCTCACGTCCGCCTGTGTCCACGCCAGGCGGCGCGCCAGTTCCACCTGGCTGACTTGGGCATCTGTGCGTTTGGCACGCAGCAGGGCAAGCATCTGCTGGTATTCGCGGGTGTAGAGGGTCTTGTACATGGGCAACTCGGCCCATGAGGTTGCATGCGATCATTGAATATGCGAACATCGCATATTCAAGCGCGGAATAGCATTTAAAAATTGGCGAGAAAAGCATTTACCACAGAACCTTCAAGGACGCCCATGTTTCAGGTTGAGCAACGCTTTGAGCGGCATATGATTAACTTCGGAGATAAAGAGAGACCCATTCGACATTATCCAATTGCCGAAGTAGTTGCCGGTCATCTTGTTTTGCACATCATCGGCACGCAGCCAATCCAGGAGCCCGATGGCCATGTGTACAAGAGGCGTACCCATCTGATGGTGACAAAGGTAGGGATTGCTGCAGAAATTCTGAATCAGAATAAATTTGAAGAGGTGGCGGTCTTTGCGGTGATTCCACCATTGAGCCCATCCTCACCAGCGCCTGCAGTCAAGCGATGCACAGCCATCTTTGAATGCAGAGATAAAAATTATCCAGACACCAAGGCGTGGGGTTGTGAGTTCGGGGCGGAATTATTCATTGATCCAACCGATGATGTTGATTTGAAACATATGACGAGCAAAAAAATGCTTTGGATATCAAAATAATCAAGCATTGAGGAGATTATTCACATGTCCCGATTCGATAACAGTTATCTCGCAGAATCCGTTAGCTACAACAATGGCCACGCTAATGGCATGGCTGATGGCGTTGCCGTTGGGCGAGAGCATGGGTACACCCAGGGCTGGAATGAAGCCACCATACACGCCAATGGCGTGATTGATGAGCGCAACCAGCTCATCGACCGGCTGTACGGTGCAAACGAACGACTGGGTGCAGAGAATAGGCGACTGATTCCAGAGAACGAGATACTGAGGGCAGAGAACGAGCAGTTGAAGCAGCAACTACAGTTGCAACAAGAGCAGGTGCAAGCCCTGCGCGCAGAGTGCGAGGCGATGTTCAAGGCCTTCCTGGGTGTCGTATCCATCGCGCGCCCCGCCATGAAGGCTGTGGCAACGCTGCCTCTGCAAGAGCGGAGCAAAATTTACTACCAATATGGTGAGGAAGCGGTCAAGTTGCAGTCTTTGGAGTACGTGAAGGCGCATCGGTTTCCTGATAACCAACCGCTGATCTTGAAATACTTGCCCATCGCCAATCAGGTCTTCAACCAGACTCACAAGCAACTTCAACAGCAAGAGGCCGAATCAAAATCAGCGGCCAAAGGTCCAACTGATAATTGATCAATATCTAAATTCTTTTCAATTCTTGTGCGCTTTCATGATCGTTGCAATATGTGCTGCATCGGCGCTCTGAAGGTGCTCTGTTGGTGCGCTCATGGAGCAGTAACATGCCACCCAATGAACAACGTGTTGATTTCCGCTATTGCACCATCGCAGCACCTACAAAGCACCAACACAGCACGCTGACGTCTCCTTGATGGCACGTAAATGTAATTTGTCTCGTTTGCGCAAAAATATTTTTTGGTCACAGGCAGCGCGTGCAGCATTACTCCCACGAAATTTCGCCGCCAAGCGTCAATTGCAATCCTGTCATGGCAACAGATGCTGTGATATGTGTACATTTTGGCTGGATTTGAGCACAAAAGAGTCGTGAAACCCCTGTTCATCCTTGTTTTGCGGCTGTGATACGTATCTTTTTTGGCGGCGATACGTACACCTTTGGGGGGAGTAATGCTGCACTGTGACCAGGAAAACGTCACCTGCAAACTGGGTACGACACACTTGCCACCGAAACACTCTCACCTGAAACCTTCCCCTGCCGCCATAATTTTCAGTGTTGGTAGTGGCATCGCCAAGATTTTTTTGGCGCCGATCTACCGATAGTTTTGATTTCAGAGGTTGATTTTTTGCGCCCACTCGGCGTCCTGAATTCAGCCCTAAATCATTCTTTGTTAATTATTGGCTGGATATGTATGGACGAAAAATCATCTGATGGCGCCTTTCGTGCAAAAGCATTTGCAAATCGCATTCTTGAGGAGGAGATGGTAGGAGAATCGCTGGCTAAAAGCACTGTATATTTATACCTGAGAAAATTGGAGCAAATTGCAAAGAGATCATCCATCGGCGGACATTGGCAGTTGACGCCAGAAATCATTGTGCGTGATTTTACTAAACGGATTGAATCAAAGACAATTACGCAGGCGACGGCGCGCCTGGAGAGGGCGGCGGCCTTGTTTTGGATTGCCGAACAAGGTCGGTCAGCGTTTGACTCCAATTCCCGCGAGATTTGGCGATTTGAATGCGCATATAATGACATTATTTCAATGTCTATTGGTGAATTGCCTGTCAATTTAAAAAATACATCATCGGAAAAAGCAAAGGCATTTCCTGATGAGGCATTTGATCTGCTGATGAACGAAGCCCTCACTTCAGGATCTGAATCTCTTCTTGATTCTCTGATATTTATTCGGGCAAATCTATTTTTGGGACTTCGCCCCGTCGAATGGTTGAATGCTCGGATTATAAATTATCAGCACAGAAATGCGTTGGGCGAGCACATATTTCAGCCCGATGGATCAGCAAAAACTTCGCCTGCTCTTGAAGTTCTGAATGCCAAGCACTCCACTGTGCGTGGCAATGGTCATATACGGATCATACTTCTTGATAGCATTGATAACGAAGGCATTCGACATATCCAGCAATGGATTGGCATAATCAGAAAATTGAAAACTGATTATCTGACGTCATTGTCCGAAGAGGAAATTTACAAGAAAATATACGGCAGCATGCAACGCACTATCCGTAGAGTATTGATTAAGGCTGGGTGGCAAGGGCAAAAACCGACGCTATACAGTACTCGCCATCAAGCAGTTGCCAATGCCCGTGCCGATGGACTTACTGAGAAAGAAATCGCTGCCCTATTTGGGCATAGCAGCACCAACACAGCCCGCAGGCACTATGGTAAAAAAATTGCTGGTTATTCAGGCAGGACTATGCGCCCCGCTCCTGAGTCAATCTGGGCTGTTCGCAGCACGGTTGCTGTGCGCCCCAAGCCTCCGCGCGGGGAGCCGTCACCGGCATTGGGTTGACTCCCTTGGTTTTTGGGTGTCCCATGAGCACGCTCCATGACACTGAAAAATGGTTACCATCATGATCAATTGTCGTTTGTTTGGTTAAAATATTGACCACATGACGATTGAGAAATCAAACCTTCTCCTTGAGCGCCAGCTGCTGCTGCAACTCGGTGACCGCCTCAAGCGCCTGCGCAAGACCCAGCGCCTGGGCACAGTGGAGCTTGCAGCACGCGCAGGCATGACGCGCAACACCCTGCGCGCGGTCGAGTCGGGCGATCCTGCCCCGTCCATCGGCACCTACCTGCGCGTCATGTCCATCCTGGGTGTTGGTGGTGATCTGGCATTGCTGGCGGGTGATGTCTTGCAAGCTGCACCTGCGGGCTCCGCTGCTGCGCGTTCCTGGCATCCGGCGCCTGTCGTGCAAGTGCACGTGCGTGCCGATCCAACCAGGCATCAGTTGCAGGATTTGCAAAGCCTGGCCCTGCACGAGGAAGCCGTGCGGCTGGCCAAGGCCGACCCTGCTCAGGTGCAGCAGGCGCAGGACACGCTCCAGCGCTGGCTGGCGACGGGAGATGTTCGCTCTGCCGCCTTGTGGCGTGAGTGGGCGGACATTCTGAAGGCGGGTGCCTGGCGCAAGGTGCTGGCCCGCACCCGTCGTGCGCAGCAGCTGCGCCAGGCATCGCCGCTGGTCACGATCCTGCCGCCAGACACCCGGCAGGCCATCTTGGAGCAGGTGGGCGAACTCCAGAAGGGCGTTGCAATGGGCGACGAGCTGGACGATGCACCTGAGGGGCAGCCGTGACGCGGGAAGAGCTGGAACACATCATCCGTGCCAGCGGTGACATCACCGACCAGTACGAGTTCGTCATCGTCGGCAGCCAGTCCATCCTGGGCGCGGTGCCCCGGCCCGAGGAAGTGTTCACCGTGTCCATGGAAGCGGACATCTACCCCCTGCAGGCCCCGGAGCTGGCCGACAGGATCGACGGCGCCATCGGCGAAGGCTCACGGTTCCATGAAACCTACGGCTACTACGCGCAAGGCGTCGGGCCCGAGACGGCCTGCCTGCCAGCCGACTGGATGCAGCGGGTGCATCGCATCCAGAACCGCAATACGCAGGATCGCATCGGTTACTGCCTGGACGTGCTCGACCTTTTCCTGGCCAAGGCTGTGGCCGCACGGGAAAAGGATCGCGAGTTCTGCATCGCGCTCCTGCAGTACGGCTACGTGAACCTGGAAGCCGCCTTGGCGCTCGTGCGCAACATGCCACTGGATGCCAAGGCGCAGCAGAGATTACGGGCGACGATGCGGCGGTGGGCACGGAGTGCAGATCGCTCGCTTAATTGAGCCGCTGGCAAGCCACCGCCGATTGGTATTTGAGGCTGTCGTTGCCCACAAAAACCTCGGAGGCTGCACCCACCAGCAAGGTCGTCTTCTTGCTGGTCTGCTTGAAGTAGGACGGCTCATCGGTGT
>DAIMYI010000021.1:0-7170 GCA_036734565.1 Nanosynbacter sp.
AGACGTTGTCTTCCGCTTCGCTTAGCTCATAATCACGCACACTGAGGCCAGTGCCCGCACCCAAATTAACTTGATTGATATAATCAAACAGAAATAGCGGCCGGAGCTGCTGCTCAATATCGCCCTTCAAGGGCATGAAATACGGCGTGTAATTTTTATTAAACAAAAACAGCTCTATCTGTAAATCATTCTTTTTCGCATCGGTTTGATTGGCCCATAAAAAAATATCAGTCGTTTCCCTCACTTCTTCCATGAGGGTAATTATAGCAATTTTTGACCCAAGCCACCAGACTGATATCTATTCAAAAATTCGGTTACCAATTTTACGTCGCGCCTGCGCTAGTAACTTAGATCCAAACACTAATTCGTGTGGATTATTAAAACGCTCCAATTTTTCCGGACTCCCTGTCAATAGAATACCAAGCGCCAATGCGGCCATTTCCAAGCACCGGTCTGTCTCTTGGCGCCCAAAAGTTGACTCTAATCGCTCAGTTCCATCAATCTGACCGACTACGAAACCCAATTTATCGTTCTTTGCTGTTGGCGTATTCCATCCTGATACCGTACCCGTCTCTGAATACATTTCAGGCGGCAATTGCATAAGCTTATTTTTAGTTGGACCAACTTTAGCTGCTAATGTATCATGAAGACCACCATCGCTCACGCCCCCCTAACACACAGAAAATCATCCTTGCATTCCATTGCAGTTATCACACCAATCCTCGCCATTGAGGGCAGCTCGGGGAACTCAAAGAAAGTTGTTAAATCAAATCGAACATGCTGCGGCATTTTATCTTTATAAGACATGCGTTGATGCTATCATATTTTTATACTATTGTCAATTATAGCCGCTCGCCCAGCCGCGCTCGGTTGGCCCAGGTGTCCGCCAGCTCATTACCCTCGTCGCCCTCATGACCGCGCACCCAGCGGAGATCCGCCTGCGAATTTGAGTATAGCTCATACAGTTCTTGGACAATGTCCAGATTCCTAATCTCGCCACCCTTCTTCGTCCAGCCGCGCTGCTCCCAGCCTGGCGCCCACTTGGTCACCACGTTAATCCAAAATTCGCTGTCAGTATAAATCACGCACGGCGCACCACCTGCGTCCCGAAGTGCCGCGATCAGCGCTTTGCCCTCCATGCGAATATTCGTCGTCTCGCCGTCCTCCGAGCCCAAAATCCACGGCTCAAGATCGCGAATGACCGCAAACCCACCTGGACCGGGATTTGGCGAAGCAGAACCGTCAGTGTAGTAAATCGTCATATTCTGATTATACATAGTTTCCTGGGACTAGGCGAGTTCATACTGCAGGAAATACCACAAATCCTCTAAAAATGCATCACGCGCCGGAGTTGAGCGCTCGTTCACCATGAGATCATGGCTTGCATAGTCGCGCCGCTGATGGATCTGCTTGAGTAGCCGAGACATCGTTTGAGCAATGAAAAGTTTCTCCTCATCAGGGACTGGGCGTTTCCGCTCTAACTGACGAATATATTTATAAATAATGTGCGCCACTTCCCCCGTTCGTGAGCGTTGCCGCTCGGCCTTGGTGACAAACTGCACTTCGACCGGTACGCCCTTGTCTAGCTCTGGATGATCCATCAGGAAGGTCACTTTAGAAACCTGATATTTCTGGCCACACTGCTTTACACTTTCATCATCTTGAATGGCAAACTCGCAGCGTCCTATATCAAACCCGTGTTGCCACATTTCCCAGCGCACGGCATTAACATAATCAACCGTGCCCTGCACATATATTGCACTGGATTTGCTATTGGCCTTTTTCAGCTGAAACGCTGGGTTCATATCAATTCGCCGCTGTAAAAACTCCACGAAATCACGTGCCTGATCCTTTACCGTACCTGATATAACGGTCAGGCCGAGTACGTCCATCGGCGTATACTCCAGTTTGTCATTCTGGCGAGCTTCATGCACCTTGGCTGCCCACGACCCCACGGTTTTCAGGCGATATTTTCCCTCTACTTTCTTACCATTTTTTGCTAAGAAATCTCCAATGTGAATCGACCGATTCGGGCATGATTCTTCGCTACGCAAACCGACCACTGCTTTAGCCACAACTTCCTCAGTACCAAAAATTGTATTAACTAAATTGCGGACACCAACCTGGCGAATTGTCTCATACTGCTCGCGGATCTCCTTGATGAGATCATGCTCGCCCTGCCCCTTCAGCCGAATGATATGCGCCTGTGAACGCAGGCTTGCCGCCAACCCATCAAATCCCATCACTTCACACAGCGGTGCATAGAACGACTCCGCCTCCAAGACATCCTGCAGTTTGGCAGACTCACGCGACGATGACGGATAGCGCATATTGTCGAGTAGCTCGCAGGCCTTGATAATCACCGCCTCGATATTGGTCTTATCCAAAAACTCAGCCATCTGCTCCACATCAACAAATGGCTCAACCTGCCGCCATGCTTCAGCTGGCACCGAACCGTTATAACGATCCGTGATAATCTCTCTGATATTTTCAGGAATAGTATTAGCCACCTGTAGTCGGTGCCGACCAGAAGCCTCTTCTACTAGAATAAAGTCCGCTAGTAGCGACGCTACATATGAACCCTGCTCGCGCGTCATCCCAGTTCCAGGATTCGTAAATACATCGGCCAGAGCCAAGCCGGCAGCCTGTCGACGTTCCGGTGTACACTTCTGGCTATCTCTGTTGTGAAAGCGGTCGACCACGTCATGCAGCAGCACGGCATGAATTGCCTCGGGCGGTAGTTTCAAACCGGCAAACTCCTCCACCAGCTTCATCGTTCGCTCAGCATGCGCCGCCAAATCCTCTCGTTCATTCACGCCTTCACCCCTAAAATACTCCCCAAGTGTCAACTGAAAAGGAGACTCAAGAGATGGGCGTTCAAGATCGATCTCAAATTTCTTTTGTAGCGTGCCCAGCTCTAGCTGCTCACTGCACGAAGAACATAATTCACTCATAATTCAGTTCGTTATCAAACTGGGCTATTATAACAGATGAATTAAATTTAGTCAATAAAATAGGTGCCGGCGTCAGGATACGCATTGTACTGTTTCAGCGACATACTCTGGCAATACGCCCCCGCGTCAAAGATCACCAGCTTGTCGCCAATTTCCGCCCGGGCCAGCTGCCGTGATGCAAGATTTTCTGGGTTGCTGGGCGCTGGCGTCAAGATATCGCCCGTCTCGCAGCAATGCCCTACCACGATGTACTCCTGCTGCTCCTCACTACCCGCGAGTACCATCATCTCGTGCTGCGCGCCGTACATCCCCGGCCGCGTGATGTCATTCATGCCGGTATCAAGGCGCAAAAATGTGTGACCATCTGCACCAGTATCAACGATGTCCACTACCTCCGCAACCAGTACGCCAGCATGTGCCACCAGCCACGTTCCTGGCTCAACTTCTAAATGCAGTTGCCGCCCGGTTTCCTCGGCAAACTGAGCTAATTTCTGAGAAAACACCTCGCAAATTGCTGCCAGATCCGCCTCTTGTTCATCGTCAAACCGATGCACTTTAAAGCCACCGCCAATATCTAAACTGGTCACATCCGGCAGTCGCTTGACGAGTGCCAGAGCTGCGTCCATTGCCTCGCCCCACAACCGCGGATCAGCACCCGAGCCGATGTGAATATGCAGCCGATCAATCGTTATGTCATGACGCCTCGCCAACTCCAGCGCCTGCTCGGTATACGCGTGCCACAGCCCAAAGCTGGAATTAGCCCCACCAGTCATCGTCCGATTGTTATGCCCCGAGCCCATACCAGGATTGAGCCGCAGGCCCACCGTATCCGGTCGACACGAACTCGCCGCAACCAGCTCTAATTGATGAAGCGACGTCGCCACGTAACGCACGCCAACCCGGAGCAGTTCATCGAGATTGTGCGCCGGCTGCTGACTAGAGAGGCTGATCGTTGGGCCACTCACCCCCTGCTTGAGTAATAGCGCCGCCTCGTAGCTTGAGCTGGCATCAAACTGCAGCCCCAACTCATCAAACAGTCGTATAATTTCGGGGTGCGAATTTGCCTTGGCCGCGTAACGCACCGTCAAGCCAAACGGCACTCGGCACGCCAGCGCCTGCTGAGCCCGTTCCTTCAACATCCGCCTTGAATATACAAAACTCGGCGTATCAAGGACTTCGGGCAGTTGATCAATTGGAAAGTTCATCATTGCCAATTATACCAGGAATCTGGCTCAATGCTGTCGCTACTGGCCACGCTGGATGCTCTGGCGCCGTAATATCATTGTACTCAACTGTCTGGATAAACCGCACGCCATCAGGTAGATCACTGCCAATTGGCTTATCATCAACCATCCATACCTCACCAGTCGGACACTGCTCGCGGAAATAATCGCCTTTCGACTGCAGTGTGGTAATGATCTCCGCCCCTTCAAGCGACGGACACAGCGCCGCCTTGAACTGCTGGTAATTCGCTGGCCCATAGGTCAAGACATGTACCGTTCCGCGCTGCCTGGCCCACGCCACCAGCTCAGCCACTCCGTCATACTCCATTCGCCCATCAGCCAGCTCTGATTGGAGGAGAAACGCAAACACTGCTTCCTCGCCAAGTCCTGCCGCCCGTACGTGCGCCACAAAATCATAATAATAGGCTTTCTCGTCATACTTATAAAAGTTCGTTCGCCGCTCCAGCTCTGCTTTACTATCAATGCCAAACTGCTGCCCAAGTAGCCCCCACTCTGCCTCGTCCAAATCACTTGTCCGAAACAAGGTGCGATCAAGATCAAGAACTAACTTCAAACTCATGAAAAGTAAATCCTCATTAGTTCTCGCGCGATTTTATCGCTGTCGTGACGAATTAGGCTGCGCAGCGCCGCCAGCGGATCGGCCTTTTTATTATGCTGACGAATGCCATTAGCGATCAAGTGCTTGCCCGAGGCGTAGTAATGCTTTTTCTTCAGCTCTTCCTCATCCCATTCCACCAAATATTCACCATTGTGCGCGTACTTATCAAGCAGTTCCTGTGGTGGACGATAATTGTTATACAGTACATAATCCATACTCACCCCAGCAAACCGCTCGATCTCGTCAACAAAATCTGCCACCGTAAAGCCGTCGGTCTGCGTCGGCTTGGTCACCAGATTACAGACGTACACCTTCTTGGCCTTGGTTTCAGCCAAAGCCCGCGTCACACCGCGCACCAGTAGTGCTGGCGCCAAGCTACCATACAATAACCCTGGCGCTACCACCACGAGGTCGGCATCCAGAATCGCTTGCCGAGCATGCGGATTAATCGTTGCTGGCGGGCTAAGTTCTAGCCACGGCCGCTCATCACCCGGAATATTCGTCACCTCGATGGCGTGCTCGCCCTCGACGACCGTACCGTCACGCAGCCTCAGCGATAACTTGGTATCATCCAGCGTAATCGGAAACACCCGTCCGTTCACGCCGAGCACCTCGCTAGCCGTCTCGACCGCTTGCGAAAAGCTCCCCGTCATCTTTTCCAGCGCCGCCATGAACAAATTACCAAATGCGTGCCCCTTCATGCTACCCTCGTCAAACCGGTAGTTGAATAGGTCGCGCACTTTCGGCGAACTACTCAGCGCCACCAGACATTGCCGCACATCACCTGCCGGCAACACGCCCAGCTCATCGCGCAGCATACCCGTCGAGCCACCGTCATCAACCATGTTGACCAGCGCCGTGATACTATGGGTATACTTTTTCAAACCCGATAGCAGCGTGAAACTACCAGTTCCGCCGCCAATTACTACAATTTTTACTCCAAAATATTCTCTATTCAATTCGTATGTCATGCCCGCATTATAGCACTTCAGCGAGGTTAGACCAACGTACCCTTTGGTAACGCCCATTCGAGGAATGGTTGCTGCTGGTGATTGACAGCGGTAATGATGTGCGCGGCTACTTTAGCTGGATCGTTGAAGAACAAATAATCAACTGGCAACTCTCGGCCATTCCAGAACGGCGTTTTCATGGCGCCCGGCAAAAATAGTGCAACTCTCACGGGTAATTTCTGCTCGTCAGCCTGCATGCCCAAACTGCGAGCCAGTCCTGCTTGAGCATGCTTGGTCGCCACGTAGACAGCTTCGTCAGCGCGAGCTTTGACGCTGCTGGTTGAGCCGATGATGGTTAACACTGACTTCTGGTTTTGATGAGCCATCCTACGCCACGCCCACTGCACTAACGGCAACGGGCCAGCAAAATTCACCTCTGCCATGGAGCGTGCGTCTGGCTGATCTTCAAAATTACCACGCCAACCATAGCCCGCCGCCCAAACAAATTGTTCAATGTCATCGCCGCCCAGCATCTGCTCGATCCGCACCGGCGCTGCCTCAACCTGCTCAGGATAATACACATCCAGCGGGAAGCCCTCGCCGTGCTCCTGAACGTTATGCGTCTTCCCTAGCACTAACACACGCTTACCATTTTTCCTGAGCTGCCTGGCCATCTCCAGGCCAAGCCCACTCGTCCCACCAAGAATGATATGCATATGGTTATTATAGCAGGAGGAGTGATGTGTTGTAAAATACCGGGCATAGGCAGCCTCAAATACCAGAGCGGCGTCCAAGCCAACGAGTTCAGATATATTTATTGACACACCTGCGAATGACGCCCCAGCCAATCAGCAATCGCATCAATATCGAGATAATCGGTCGCGACGCGGACGGCGAAATCTTCTAGTTCACCACACCGGGCCACAAAACTATAGCCATTCATCTCTAGCAGCGTCAGTCCAGCCAACATGGCTGTCCGCTTATTGCCGTCAATAAATGGATGGTCACCAATAATCCCGCGCATCAACGCCGCTGCCTTGGTAAATACTGTTGCGTATAACTCCTCGCCAAATACCACCTGATGCTGCGCCGACACCACGGATTCTAGCCGACCAATATCACGCACACCATCTGAGCCGCCATCTCTAATAAGCACCAGCGCGTGAAGTTGCAGAATCTGCTCGAGAGTCAAACTAACCATTAGCGCTTCGCCAAGTGAGAAAAATCCTCTTTATATCGCTCAAGGAGCGAATTTGCAACCTTTAACACTTCATCGCCATCGGCCGCCACCGTCCGCTTGCGTATCGTAACCTCAATCTCGTCGCCATCACGAACACCCAGCACCCGTAGTTGCTTAGCCGGCAGTGTCACGCCGCGGCTCGAACCAATCTTGATAACCTTCTGAATTGTAGTGATTGTCATGC
>DAIMYI010000022.1:0-6691 GCA_036734565.1 Nanosynbacter sp.
TCATCAGCGGCGGCAAAACGGGAGTAAATGGCCGCGGATCAACCTCGAGACCAGCGCCCGCGATAATTTCTTTCATCGTCGCCTCGCTCGTGAGAGAGTTCATCACAAACTGGATAATCGCCTGTTGCAGCAGCACCAGATCACCCATGATATAGGCAAAGCGAGCGCCAGCAACCTTGGCGGCGCGCTCTTTGTCGAGCCAGCCTTTTGCTTCGGCGATTTCGTAGTGATTTTTCGGTGCAAAATCAAAGATTGGAATATCGCCGACGATCTTTACCTCAACATTTTCGTCTTCACTGAGGCCAACTGGCACGTCAGCATGCGGCATATTAGGGACTTGCTTTAGCAATGCCGTGTAGCGCTCTTCGATCTCGCCCAGGCGAGCCTCAAGCCCACTCAGCTTGGCTTTGATAGCCTTACCCTGCTCAATTAAGCTCGGATCAGGCTTACCTCCCTTCATTTGTGCAGCAATTTCATTGCGCTGTTGACGCAACTCGTCAACCTGGCGCTGCACCTCGCGACGCTCATCATCTAATTGCAACAATGTCGCAATAGATACATCGCACCCCTTGTGTTCTGCCGCAGCCTGCACTGCCTCGGCATTATCTCGAATAAAACGAATATCTAACATGGTTTCATTGTACTACAGACCGCAAAACGCCGCCACTCATACGCGGCGGCGTTCGCTGTCATAGCGTGCGGCCGATTTTACTCCGTACGTAGCGCCTCAATTGGATCAAGTTTTGCAGCCTTTCGGCTTGGCAAGAATCCCGCAATGATTGCTACTAACATCAACCCAACAACGATGACGAGACCGCTAATTGGTACAAATATCAGCAGTGAATGTTCCCCCAAATTAAGCGCCTTAGAGATCATTGGGTTGCACAACTCACCAATTCCCCACGCGCCGAGCACGCCAAGTGCACCGCCCAAAAAGCCAACCCACGCCGCTTCGTAGCGAAATAGCCTGGCAATATCACGCCGACTAGCACCAAGCGCCTTCATGAGTCCAATCTGTTGCGTTCGCTCCAACACCGAAATGTACTGAGTATTGACGATGCCAAATATACTCACCACCAAGGCCAACACCCCAAACCCAAACACGATCCACTGCAGCAAGTTTACGAACGTAAAGAGCAGTTCCTGGATATCTTTTGAGGTTATCGCTGATAAATTCAGTTCATCTTTGAGAGCCTTCTTGACATCCTCAGGTTTTTTACCGTCAACCACTGTTGCTGAAGCATCGATATACTTTTGGTATTGTGGTGTACCAAATGTCGCAAACTCAGTCAGCTCCTTAGCGGTCTCTGGGCTGACATAGGTATTTGGCGTATTCGTTGACTGCTCCGGCGATTTCTTTGATACCGCAACAATAGTCAGTTCTTTGTGCTTCAGTTTACTACTTGCTAGTTCACGTACACCAGCTTCACCGCGCTCTCGATACGCCTTGGCGATCGCCTCTTCGCTAACCTTCTGTGGCATTTGCTCGACAGTGAGTGTCAGCTTACTACCAATAATCTTATCGGCAGAAATCCCCAGCTCCTCAAGGTAAGACTCTGGTATCATCACTTCATTATCCCCTAGCTGAGTACCCTTGGACATCGCCTTACCCGCCACTGTCTCAACGCGAATACCGTTATCACGCATCACCACCTCGCCCGTGTACTTTTTGTCAGACTTGGCACTAAACGTCAGATATTTTGGGTTCAATTGATATAGCGGCGTCACATCTTTCAAGTCACTGCGCGCCTTCAGTTTGGCTATATCATCAAGAGTCAATAGCTCAACTTCTGCGCCACGATGTGTACCAGTGTCCGGCTTATACTCCTTGAGCGGCTTATTACTACGACCGGTAAACGCATCACTCGCTTTACTAATCATCAGTCCCTGAGGATTAATATTACTGCTAATGATCCTGTCAACATACTGCCGCGCTCCTTCACCTGCCATCAAACTAGCGGTAATAGCAAAGCCACCCACCGCGATGGCAACACTAGTGAGTAAGGTGCGCATTTTCGCTCGCCGCAAATTTCGCCCAGCCCGACGTACAATATCTAGCGTTTTCATTTCTTTGCCTCCTTCTTGATAGCTTTCGTAGTCGCTGACCGTTTTGTCTGGCGACGAGGCTTCTTTGGCTCAGGCAGAGGCGCTGCGGCAGCAATTGTCACCGCGGCGGCATGACGATGAGCTCCAGGGGCTACCGTTTTGCCTTGAGCGATCCGAATCGCGTCTTCAATCGCCGAATCAGCTTCGATGCGACCGTCCTTGATACGAACAATCCGCTCGCACCGCTTTGCCAAATCTTCATCATGCGTCACGATGATCAAGGTTGCACCGTGCTGTTTTTGATAGTCAAACAACAGATCCTCAACCACTGCTGAGGTTACTGAGTCAAGGTTGCCGGTCGGCTCATCAGCAAACAAAATCGCTGGCTCGCTGGCAATAGCTCGCGCAATCGCCAAACGCTGTTTTTGTCCACCCGAGAGATCTTTGGCGCGCGATTTGACTTTATCGGCCAAATCGACCGCCTTCAGCGCCGCCTCAATACGTTGCTTGCGCTGACTACGAGGAACACCGGCGGTCTCCAGTGATAATCCAACATTGTTATAGCACGTTTCGCCACCTTCGACAAAAAAGCTCTGAAAAATAAATCCCATCTTCTCGGCCCGAAACTTGTCCGTTGCCCGCGGCTTGAGGCGCAAAATATCTTCGCCATCAACCAATACTTCGCCTTTTTGCGGCTTATCAAGCCCAGAAATCGCGTGCATCAGCGTCGACTTGCCCGAACCAGATTTACCTAAGATTGCGACACTCGCCCCATCTTTGATCTCGAGACTCACGTCGTCCAGCGCCACGAACGTATTCTTTTTGCCGCCGTATGTTTTAGTGATATGCTTGACTTCTATCATTTTTCCTCCCTATACTGCGGTGATAGCGCCGCTCATTAACAAGACAACGATCAAGCCACCCAACCCGACTCGATACCAAATAAATAACGAAAAGTCATTCCGCGCTACAAACTTGAGTAGCCATGATATTGCGATGTAGCCGACCACAAATGACACGATTGTCGCAAGTATCGTCGCCGTCCAGCCCACGCCGCCCGCGATGTGCTTTGAGGCAGTCAGCATCTCTAGCAGTCCAGCCGCCACCAGTGCTGGAATACCGAGGAAAAAGCTCAACTTTGTCACTGCTACTCGGTCAAATCCCCGTAGCAGCCCCACCGAGATCGTTGCCCCCGACCGGCTGATACCCGGTATCAAGGCCAGACACTGCCCTAGGCCAATCACCAGCGTATCTCGCCACGTTGTTTGCTGCTCACTGCGGTGGCTGGCTTTTTCTGAACGCTTATCGGCCCACCACATCACCAAACTCCAGCCAATCAGCGCCACTGCCACAAACCACAAGCTACGCAGCACCGTCTCAACTTGATCCTTAAAGAGTAGTCCAATCACTGCGATCGGCACCGAGCCGATGATAATCGCCCAGCCGTACGCATAGTCAAACTGTCGTCGCGCTCGCTTCCACCACAGCCCACGCCACCACACGCGCAGTACCCGCCAAATATCACCCCAAAAATAGATGATTGCCGCAAAAATCGCGCCGATCTGAATTACTGCCGTGAACGCCGTCAGACTCGGATCATCGATCCTCATCCCCATCAACTTCTCGACGATCGTCAGATGCCCCGTTGAAGACACTGGTAGAAACTCCGTTACGCCTTCAATAATACCGAGAATAATCGCCTGCCACCATGCCACCGCTCAATAACTCCTTCTCATCCCTCCAGTGTAGCAGCTCGTTAGCCGTTAGCCAACCTTATACCCACTATGCATCGCTTGATTGCGATACAGGCGATGGCGACAACGGTCCTGATACATATAGTCGTACAAACCCGAAGCAGTCCGCATCAAGCCTTGAGGAAAAGCCAAACCATATCATGCGGCAGCGACTATGATGATTTTCAACCCTCAGTACAAGCTTATCGCCGTCACGCACTGCCGACACCTTTGGCCGCTGACGCTTACCCTTGAAGTCTACGTAGCGCAATTCAACCTTGACATCACTTCGGGTCGTATCTCCAAAATACAGAGGCGTATACTCGCCCTCGACGTGGACATACTTCACACCTTTCATATCACTCGGCAACTCAACCGGTACAATTTTCGTCAGACGCTCCTCATCACGCTCCAGCTCATTTGCCATGCGTACACCAAACAGTACCATACCTGAAACCGACAGCGCTCCTATGATCAATGCTGTCACCATCATGAACACTGATAGCCGCCTCAATGTCCAGGTAAAAACACTGCAACTTAATATTGCGCCCAGCCATACCGCTGCTACACCACCAATAAACAGAGATGCCCATAGGCCCCATGCCCATGGCTGTACATAGAGACCCTCAAGTAAATTGATTATCGCAATACCGCCGATCGCCCCCACGATAAGAGCAACAAATAGCCCCAATGTCACTATGAGAATACCAGCGCCAAGAATAAACCGGAATACTTTGACTACCGTACGCTCTGCGCCCCTCTTTTGTCCTGCAGGGGTCTCATTTTGGTTTGCCTGGCTTTTTAGTGAATCAAACGTCACCGGCTTGCCGCGCATCTGGAGCTTATCAGAAGCCGTTCGCGCCTCTGGGACTGACAGCCACATTACGATATAAATTAACACCGCCGTACCAAATGATACAAGTGGTGAGATAATAGCAATAATCCGGATCCATAATGGATTAACTCCGAGATACGCCGCGATACCCGCACACACACCACCGAGCAATGCATGTTCCGTATCACGCATCAGCCGCCGCTCCGACCGCTCAGGCTTTTCATCAACCTCCGGGCCTTGACCATCCTCAGAGAAATCCCGCGGCTCACCCATCTGCTCCTTGAGCGCCGCTACATCAGTCGCTGTAATCACACCGCTGCTGGCAACGCCACGACCGGCTAGCAGTTCGACCATCCGCGCCTCAATCTCACGCATCACCTCATCCGAATCCATCGTCTGCGCAATCGCTTGTATATACTTCTCCAGCTGCTTCTTGGCATCAACCTCAATATCATACGGTGTTTTCGCCAAATGTACTCGGGTTATTTCTTTCATGAATCAACTCCTTTCTCAAGTTTTTTTAGCGTCGCATTTAGCGTCTTGACATACTTTTTTAGTGCCCCCATTACCGCCCGACCATCCACCGTCAGTGAATAATATTTGCGTGGCGGACCCTGCTCACTCTCCTGCCATTCATACTGAAGCAACCCATCTTTCTGCAACCGATTAAGTAGCGGATACACCGTTCCCTCCACTACCATAAGCTCCGCATCCTGTAGCTGACCGATGATATCGCCAGTGTAGCGAGCCCTGCCACTACATACCGTCAGCACACAATACGCTAAAAATCCCTTCCGCAGCTGGGTTGCCAAGCCTTCGGCGTACTCATTAGCATCCATACTTACCTCTTTGTACTATAATTATATGCTTCTTTATAGTTTCATCATACATAGTACTATGTTATACAAGGTACTATAAAAAGTCAAGTACTTTTAGCCAATTTACTATCTAAATAGCAATCTACCCCTTAGGCTTTTGCACCCACGCGCTCGTAAATATGACCGTTTCGTTATCTGACGGATCAACCACCTCAAGCGGCTTTACCGGCTGTCGCGCATCAACAACCAACCCACCCTGTGCCCACCACTGTATTATCAAAATCTACTTTTCAGCATACCACAACAGAAAGCTCACCCAACCTATCCCTCGTCATATTCGTCCTCAATTTCCTGGTCCAGAATCTCTTCAATCACGTCCTCCAATGTGATGATGCCCAGCTCCTTCTCATCATCCATCACCACAAACAAATGATTGCGGGTTTGAATAAATCGGCTGAGCACCGTGTCCAGCCGCGACCGTGCATCAATGTCATGAATCTTGTCACGGTACAATTGGCTAATCGGCAGCGGCAGCTCACGCCCCACCACATCCTTCACATATAAAATTCCCGCCAACCGGCCGTCATTACAGACGGGGATCCGCGAATGCCCAGCATGCTTGATTTGTGCCAGTAGCGTCGCGTCCAGCTCATCGTCCAACTCTACCGTAAATACCTCATCCATCGGCGTTACCAAATCACCAGCTGTCTTTTTACTAAATTGCAGCGCTCCCGCCGCGATTCGACTTTCGTCATAATCAACTGGGCTGTCCGACCGCTCAGCATGTTCGTGAATAATCTGTTCCAGTTCTTGGTGTGAGTACAGCTGCGGCGCTTCCTTGCCTACCCAACGGTTCAATAGTTTCGACATTGGATGAGCCAGTGGCCAAAATAGTACATAAATCACATCTAGCAGCCAAAAGAAATAACGCGTAATCTGGTAACCGCGCTGCGTAAAAATCGCTTGCGGCAAAATCTCACCAAACATCGTGATCAGTAATGTGGCAATCAACCCGCCAATGACGCCGTTCGTCATATTACCCAGCAAAATCGACATCGCTGTATTCACACCAACATTACCCAGCAAAATACAAAAAATCAGATAATAACCATCCTTGCGGTAGCGATACACCCGCGCAGCGATCACATCGCCGTGTCTGGCTTTACGCTTCAAATCATCCGGCCGCGCCATCATCAGTCCAATATTCAAACCTGAAAATGACCCTGACAACACCAGCAGAACGGCCGCTACTACCAACA
>DAIMYI010000023.1:0-4715 GCA_036734565.1 Nanosynbacter sp.
AGAAGGAAGACACCCACAAGATGGCCGAAGCCAACCGCGCCTTTGCGCACTTTGCTCGCGGCTAATCTAGCGTAGCATAAGCAGTGACCTTACCCCATTCGCACGGATGGGGTAATCCTGTTATAATGACCTCATGAAGAAACAAATCCCGTCGTCAAAACATCCAAATCGCCTCAAACTATTGATCGTTATCATATTGATCGCTGTCCTGCTGATCGCTGGTGTGGTGACGGTGATGATGCTCAACAAGCCCAAACAATCACCAAACGGTCGCAAAAAAATTATTGAGCTTCTCATGCAAAATTCTGAGCAAGCGAAGAGGCAGCAGGTTAGTTCTGACTTTGGATTTACCGTGCCATACGATCCAGCACAAATGGATGCTGAGGGTATCGTTCAGAATCGCGATAGTGCTCCGGGGTCATTTCAGGGTAAGACGTATTCTGGCGATGAGCTCAAAGAAAAGCGCGGCTATGGCATCATTACGCTTCGTCTCAAGAGTCAACCCCTATTAAATACTGATAACCAGAATCAGCTACTAAAGACGCGCTCATATTTTACTATTGTTGCTAATCGTAATAAAAATTATTTTGGCCAAAAAGATACCATAGAAGAATACAAGAATAAGAGCAATCTTGACGTACTTACTATTGAGAAGCGTAAGTCACTCACTAGTGCAAACCCTAATGATGAAATCACTGAGCGTACGGTCAATATCAGTGGCAAGGAATATCGAGAACTCAAAGTGGCTCATCGCACCAAGGTGCTTAATGGTCAGTTTATGACACTGCGGCACTCGTATTATTACCTAACTGTGCAGAACGATCGACCATACTGGCTATCAGTTTACGATATCCAAGGTCATAATAAAGACGAACTGTCTATGTGGCAAGGCGTCATTACGGCCACCACGTATACACCGCCAAATAACGATGCACTGACGAAGCATCGTTCATTTGCTCAGCTGGCGGAAGCCAAAGCACCGACCGATACGGCAAATATTCGTGACTCAATTAGCGATGATATTATGGTTAATGTGGTTGCTAGAAACCAATTAGCAACCGTTCGAATCGGCGCTGGCCGCTGCGCTGATCTGACATTTCGAGCCAACGGATATACACTAACGCTGGCGAATACCTGTATGTTTGGAATAGGTAGCGGCTCCATTGTTTCGGGAGATGGTTTGGTTGCAACGAATGGTCATGTTACGAAAATGGCTGATAAAGACCTGGCACGACATGCTTGGCCGCGTAATCAGAGCGAGTGGGACGCCTACTACCAGTTCGTAGTCGGTGCTGGCTACACCACAAGGGAGGAATTGCGTGCTCTTATCAATGAAAGTAGTCGGAGTGATAAGGAAGTTATCGAAAAGCTTAGCGGTTATCTCGAGTTAGCCGCGAAGGGGGGTGTTGGCATTGCTAATGATCGAACTGATTATGTTGTCCAGACTTCGGATGAACCAATTCGCCTAAAAGACAGAGGGTGGACAAAGACTGCCACAAACAAGGCTGCCAAGCTGATTGACCAAGAGGTTGGGCCAGAAGATTCGTTAAGTGTACGATCAACCTATACTGATGTAGCACTGCTCAAAATGGACGGTACATTTCCGACAATCCAAAAAATGTCATCATTGAATGCTGTTCAGAAAGGCGATGCTATGACTGCCATAGGATATCCTGCGGTTGTCGATGGCGGTCCTCATACTACAAAACAGCGTACTGTACCAACTGTGACATACGGTCATGCCACAGGAGAAATGTATGATGCTGGCGGTCATAAATTAATGGTTATGTCGACGCAGATTGCTTCAGGCAACAGTGGTGGGCCAGCGTTTAACAAGCGTGGCGAGCAGGTCGGTCTGAATACGTACGGCGCTGGATGCCCAGATCGAGACGATGGTGATTGTTTTGGCCGCGGCATCGCTCGTGATGGAAAAGACATCCATGCGATGGCTGAGAAGAATCGAGTGAGGATTGATACTGGCGGTGAGTTAGCGCAACTTTGGCAAAAAGGACTTGATAACTTTGTTGCTGGGCGATATAAACGCGCTGCCGAGTCATTTACTGAGCTTAACAGTAAATACCCAAATAATTATATTGTTAAGAAGTTTCTGGAGACGGCTGAGAAACAGCCGCGTGACGAGACAGACCAGACTGATGAACGGCCGAGCACTATCGATGATGGAGATCAGGGTATCGGTGGTGGTGATTTACGCATACCGCCATTGACAAAGAGTAGCAATAGCTCGGCACTGACCGCTGTGGTTGTCGTTACTGTTATAGTCATTGTTCTTTGTATAGCTGGGGTTATCACGGCCGTAGTCATTGTACGTAGCCGTCAGAAGAACTCCAAGATATCGCATACAGCATCACCAACCCCATATCCAGTCAATCCTGTAATGCCCCCGCAGCAACCGAGTACCTCGTGGGCACCGCAGCAGTCTCAATCACAAGCTTCTTCTTCGACACCAGTCTCGCCTGCAACACCTCCCCAGCAATACCTACAACAGCCAGCCGCACCCCCGTCGGCATCAACCATACCGATGCCAGCTGCTCATCCGCCAACTACTCCAGCTACACCGCAGCCGGTTATTACACCAGCTCCGTGGTCGCAGCCATCAATGCAACAAGTACAAACCCCAATGCCTCCAATGCCCGCACCCCCGTCACCTCAAATACCACAGCAGCAATCACCGCAACCCTATCAACAACCACGTTTCCAGGGGCCACCTGATAAAACTAACTAAGAGGAGGTTATTATGGCAAGTTTTTCATTTGACATCGTGTCAGAAATTGACAAAGCCGAGCTAAATAATGTATTCATGCAGGCAGAAAAAGAAATCCAAGGACGGTACGACTTTAAGGGGACGAATGCTGCAATTGACTGGCTGGATGATAAAAAAGGCCTCAAGCTCACCGGCGATAACGACTGGCAGGTTGATGCGGTGCTGGATATCGTGCGCAAGAAACTGGCGGCTCGGGGTCAGTCGAGCAAAGTCCTCGATCTCACCAAAGAAAAAGTCACCTCAAATCTCAAAACCACGTGGGAAATTCCCTTCAAGCAAGGCCTTGACCAGCCGACCGCCAAGCGCATCGCTGCCGACATTCGTACTAACGCGCCAAAAGCCAAGCCACAAATCCAAGGCGACCTTGTCCGCGTCACTTCCGCCTCGAAAGACGAGTTGCAGAAAGTCATTAGCCTGATGCGTGAAAATGATTATGACACGCCGCTTCAGTTTGTGAATTACCGCTAAGAGTGGATCGTCGTTTTACGGTTATGGTTGCGTCAGTTGGCTTTTACACCGTATGATTAAGAGATGATGACTGAATCTAGCCCGTCTGCCGCTCCACTGCCCGAGAACCTTGCGTTACTCAATGAGGCTGTTTTCAATCAGCAAGTTGCCACTATTCTCCGTCTGGCTCGAGAACGAACGGCCGACATTCAAAAGCTCAATCCTAATCAGTATCCAGAAGCTACTGCACAGATTAACCGAGAACTATTTGCTGGGTTTATAGGCCAGCTGATGACGGTAAGCGGATGGGTGCAACAATACACTAAAAATGGAAAAGAGTACGTATATATTGAAGATCATGAACTCCAGTGTGCCGGTTGCCTGATTGTCGCGAATAAATCTGATCCAGAAATTGTACTTGGTGGTCTTGGTGTAGCACCAGGGGATACCACGACGCAATATGTTGTTCCGCTAGATGTCCTTATCCAATTTCCGCAGCTGATGGATATTGAGCAGGCCAAAGCTATTTTACAGCTGTACACGCCTGAGGTTCTGGACTATCTGAATAGTATACGGCCAGTTGATCCAAACAATAATTGTATCGACTCAGCTCGGATGATCAAGGAGCTAGCAGATGTTCCGATTAATGAAATTCCTTTTAGGCGATTGTCAAATAGAGACCTCGACCGAGTGATTAAGGCGATAAACATTCACTGCAAGGTGCTGGCTTCACTTGATCCATATATGCCGTATGACGTTACGTATATGGGCCCTGCTTTTCGCAATGAGGAGTGGGTCGGGTTAGAGGCGAAGGGCGCGATGCACGTGCAATCTGTCTCCCTAGAGGCTGTTACTAGCCCCGGGGGCTACAATTCTTTGGTGATGATGGTGCGTGCAACACTCCTTGGTCGGTCTGATACTCAAAATAGAGATTACCTGCTTGTAGCCAAGGGAATACAATGGATTCAGTCAGGTCGTAGTCAAATTCCGCGCTAAGACAGGGCTCATTCACAAAATGCTGATCGTCTGCTATAATACAGCTCAAGCGTAGTTTTTTGGTGCGTAAAAATAGCTCCGGAGAATCTCGAACAATAACCATTTTTAACAAAGGAAAGAAGAATGGCAGCAAACGTTCCATTACAAAACTTTAGAAATATTGGTATTATTGCCCATATTGACGCCGGTAAGACGACGACAACTGAGGGTATTTTGTACCGCACTGGTTTGACCCACAAGATCGGTGTGGTCAAAGGCGACGGCGACGGTGCCACCACCGACTGGATGGCGCAGGAAAAAGAGCGCGGTATTACCATCACCTCGGCAGCGGTGACTTGTTTCTGGAAAGATCACAAGATCAACATCATCGACACCCCAGGGCACATCGACTTTACCGCTGAGGTGGAGCGTTCACTCCGCGTACTCGACGGTGCAGTGACGGTGTTTGACGGCAAGATGGGTGTTGAAGCCCAGTCTGAGACTGTCTGGC
>DAIMYI010000024.1:0-4320 GCA_036734565.1 Nanosynbacter sp.
TATCGCCCAGCGTCTCCCGAGCGATGGTCGAACACTCCAAATGCCAGCCCGGAAAACCGACGCCCCACGGGCTGTCCCACTCCATATCGCGCTTGGCGTTCGTTGGTGAAAACTTCCAGACAGCGAAGTCAGTGATGTTGCGCTTGCCCTCGACGCTGACCCGCGCACCCGCCTCCAGGCCTGCCACGTCCAGCCGCGCTAATTTACCATAATCTTTCAATAGTGACGTATCAAAATACATGCCGTCGCCGTCAATCTTGTATAAAAATCCCTTTTCGTCTAGCTCGCGGGCAAAGTCGATTTGCTGCGGGATGTAGTCTGTTGCCCGCACCAAATGGTCGGGCCGTACCAGCTTTAGCACCTCGTAGGCTTCGTGCTCAGCAATGGCGATGTACTGCTTGGCCACGTCCCAAGCGGTTTTACCCTCGCGACGTGCCCCCCTTTCCATCTTGTCCTCACCACCATCATCATCACTGGTCAAATGCCCAACGTCAGTGATATTCTGCGTGCGAATAACTGAGATATCCTGCCAGCGCAACAACCGCACCAACACATCCCAATAAATATAGCCAACCCAGTTACCAATGTGCGGCTGCGAATACACCGTCAGCCCGCAGGTGTACATGCGAACCGTCTGCCCGTCGAGCGGCGTCAGTTCATCTTTGTGGCGAGTGAGGGTGTTGTAGAGCTTCATCGGTTTTATTGTACAGGAAAAAGCAGAGATTGGCGAGCGGCTCTGCCCCCGTCACAACTGAACGCTACCCTGTATCCCAGTCATTATCTAGGTGGCTGTAAGATCTGCCCGTGCCTATGGTATGATGACTCTAGGAAGCGTAAGGCGAGAAAGGCGATATATGGATACAACATTATTTCAGTACTGTCAAAAAATAGTGCTATTCAGTCAAGACGGCTCTGCCGTGCTGCTCGCTAGGCGCCGCGGGGAGGCTGATTATGATGGCGTGTTCTCGTTTATTGGCGGCAAGTTGGAGTCGATGGATGGCGGCCTGGTGAATGGTCTTCGGCGGGAGAAAAATGAGGAAATTGGCTCGGCTGCTAAAATTGCGGTGGTAACGAGTGTCAGTGTTAATGAATATTTTGTCAAAACTAATGGGCAGGCCATGGTGCTGCCGCACTATTATGCCCGGTTTATCGGCGGTGAAATTACGCTCAATGATGAGTATTCTGAGTATCGGTGGGTGAACCTACGTGAGTTAGATCAGTTTGAACCAAAGATTGAGACGGTCGCCCCTATGGTTGAGGCTGTCCAAAAAATTATGCGAGTTGCCACCGAGGCAGATTATCGAGAGATGTGACGCGTATCGGCTACTCCCCACGCCCTCCAATGCCGGTCTAGATTTACGGTATTTTCTATAGCAAGTTCACTTTCGTCGTTTTCGACTCATCAGCACAGATACACATCTATGGAGCGAACATGACAAGCAGAGCTGACAGAGGTTCGCGGGAGGTTAGTTTTTCGGAGGTAAGAACTCAACAACAAGTTCCCACCTTGTGCTTCCTGTCCCGTGACAGTACACACGGTTCAGGGGTAGGATAGTCTCCAGACAGTTTTTCAGGCCTCCTTCCAGGAGGCCCTTTTCCAACACCGAAGAGGCGGTGTTGGCGCTACAACATCTATCCGCAAGACGGCTCCACTTCCGTCGCCACCACCATGGCATGTCGGACAGGGAGATTGCTACAGTTACAGCCTCCCTTCCTCTGGAGCTCTCCGTAGCGAGGATATACAGCACCTCGCTACGGAGTTTTTCGATTGCCTGCATCCACTTGGGTGTCGACTTTAGTTGCTGCCCGAGATCGGTGGCCTTCTTCCTGACCTTCTTCAGGAAGGCCTCTTGCTGGCGCCGCCGCTCGGCAAGCTGCTGGGCTTCGTATTTTTCTTGGTCATCGCGGTATCTATCAATATCCTTGCGTGTAATTTGCGCCACGATATCTTTCCTTTCAAGACAATCTCTCACTTCGCGGTTAGCCTCCGTTTAGCTAACTCTGTCACGAAACGAGATACTGCCGCTCCAAGAGCTAGCACTAATCACCTTGCGCTGTCGTTGTAGCTGCTGTATCTCGTTTCGTTTGGCATCTGCTTGTCAAACTACACTTTCGGACAAGGATCTACTCAACTCGTCAACAAAAGCTGATATATATATCACTAATAGAACAAAATGTCAAAGTATTTTGTCAAAAATGTGGTGTAATATTTTCTATCACCCCTGTTATGATCGCGGTATGTTATATAGTAACGGTATAAGTTTTAGTCCTGCTCTACTTCTCGCAAAGCCTTATCCGTTGCTGTCACTAATTCTCGTACGACTTCGTCATAATCCTCATACACACGAAACCCAGCCGCATACGGATGGCCGCCGCCGCCGAAGTAGCCAGCCACGGTGTCGGCGATCGGTCGGTTGCCGCGCAGGCGGGCGGTCAGTTTACCGTCGGGATAGGTTTTAATGACGCAGCTGAGCGCCACGCCCTCGACCAGCCGCAGCTCGTCGCCGATCAGCGCGCCGGGGTTGTAGGCGTCGCTGTAGGCTTGGATTTCCTCAAATGGCACGTGCACTAGCGCCAATTGCCCGTCCAGTAAATATTCGATTCGCTCAATCAACTTGCCTTTGTACGCCAAAATTTCCGGTGATTTTTTCATAAATTCGCGCCGCCGCTCCTCAATTTCGGCGTTGGAGGCGCCAAGTTTGGTCAACTCGCCCGCCACGTGGAAGGTTGCCGCGGTGGTGTTTGGCGTGGTGAGGCCCAGGCTGTCGGACATAATGGCGATGAGCAAATTTTCCGCTGCTTGCCGGTTGATAGTCCAGCCAGCATGCGTGAACAATTGGTATAGTAATTCCCCGGTGGCCACCACCGTGTCAGAGAGCATGGTATGCTCAAAACTCAGCGTTGACTCGGTGGTGTGATGGTCGATAACCAAGACTGGGTGCGTCTCTAAAAAGTGCCGTACGCCCGGCGTCTCCAAGACTTTACTGAGCAAAATGTCAGCGCTGGTGTCAACGATGATAGCCAGGTCGGCACGGGCTGGAAAATCGCCAACTACCCGGTCCCAGCCGCGGATGTAGCGCAGATATTTGGGGATATCGACTGGACAATACAACGTCACGGTTTTATCCAAGTCACTCAGTACCTCCTCCAGCGCCAAGCTAGAACCCAGGCTGTCGCCGTCGGGGTTTTCGGCTTGGATGATAACGATGTTGTTGGCAGATTGGATGAGTTGCTCGGCGGTATCAAACATAGTCTTATTATAGCAGATGGGATTTTCGGTGGGATGGCGGGGCTATTCGTCACGCATGTCTTTGATCGGGTTGCGGCGGGTATTGCGGATGAGCGGTATCAGGCATGCCAGTACAGCAGCAGCGATGATACTGAGGGCGACCGCGCCGATGACCATCCAGTCAATTGTCCAAAATCGGAAAGTTGTCGCCAAATCTTTCGGCGTCATGGCGATGCGCAGCGTCGCGGTGATTTGACTAGCGAACACATTGTCGGCGATATATACGACGATTAGTCCGGCGGTGATACTGAATAGCGCGGTGAGCAGCGCCACGATCATGGTGTAGACGAAATAAATTTGGCTTATATCAAGCCGCGTTGCTCCGAGCGCTCGAAAGACTGCAGATTCTTTGCGGCTGTCGGCGATGGTGCGGGATATGATAATCAGCAAGATAAAGGCAGCGATGATCGTCACGCCGATGAACGTCCACATGATGATTGGTTTGAGGCGTTCCATGGCGTCGTAATTGACGAGCGAGTTGCTGCCGGTGGGCGACGCGAATACTACGTAGCGCGGCAGGCAGATTGACTTATCAGGCTTTTGGGTTTTGGAGGCTCCGGTGAGTTCGGGTTGCGCGGCTCCTTCGCCGCAAGAAGCGGCTGCCAGGTAGCTGCGGGCTTTGCTGGGGTCGCTGAATTCATAGATAGCTAGTGTCTCGTCTCTATTGGCGCCGCCTTGATCATTGTTTGCGGTTTGGACGGTCGATTCAAGCGCTGTTTGCGCCGCGGTGGTCATTGATCCGCGCGGCATGATCCAGGTGTACGACAGGCGGGCGCTTAAAAATTGCTGTAAGAAGCTGCCGATGTCGCTTTGGGCGGCTTCAATACCGTCTGGCATCAGGCCGACGACGCGGAAAGTGAATTTAGCCTGGGCAGGTTCGGGCTGGGCTGAGCCGAAAGTCTGATCAAAATAGCGCTGGTTGGCCTCGGTACGCTTGGTTTCGGCTGAGCGATTATCCTTAACGACGGCCGGCGCAGCGCAGGAATCAGCGGACGGCATGGCGTATTCGCGGTCTGGTTTGACATAATCGG
>DAIMYI010000025.1:0-4270 GCA_036734565.1 Nanosynbacter sp.
TGCGCATGCAAAGCGCATATCAAGTAACAGCTTCTTTCTAAATCATGATAGCTGATATTGCCGAGCAGCTCCTTTGATCGACGAATCAGACTACGCCGTGTTTGGAAAAATCAGCGGTCAGGCCATCACTGCGCGGACGACAAAAGTCATCGGGGTCGAACTGGCGGCCAGTGTGGGAAAACGTGCAGAAGCCGACGCTCGTGGCATGGCTTTCCAGGGTTTGGGACAGCAGCGATTGCTCGGAGGACACACGTTTATGCAGGCACTACGGGGCCCCGCAAGGTAATCAAGGCGTTCTGCTGGCAGCGCTAATCCGTTGCTGTCGCGATGAAATCTTCGTCTTCGCGTGTGCATGGATGCAAGGGATCGACGGGGTAGCCGAGGCTCAGGTAGGCAGCACTCTTTCGCTGCTGGTATTGACTCAGCAGGTTGACTCCCTCGGTACCAAAGCAAGTTCGGGCGCGTTGACCAGTGCTTGACTGCAACTCACGGTCGCCCAAGCTGTGGACGCTGGGTGCAGCCATTGCAATTCCAACGAAGGGGGTGACCGGAGCAGTACCACTTACTCGTCGCAAAACGTAGCGAACAGGCGTCTGACCACTGGAAAGCAGCATTTCATACGCGTCAGCAGTCACCACCGGTTCAGGCGCGCGAGTCGCTCGTCGGGTTAGCTCGCTGCGTTTGAAACGCCTGCAGCAAGCGATCTGCCCGCTTTCGTCGGGCCACTGAACCCACAGTGGCATATCTGGACGCAAGGGCCGCGACAGATAGAACTGAACTTGTCCCGAGGGTGTAGCAACAACGAACCCTGCGGCCGGAGCTTGCGAATGGACGGGTGTACCGACGCATGCCAATGCGAATCCCGCCAACATGGCCGCGCGCTTCATTTCAGTGCCCGTCAGCCGACCAGTGTGGCGGATCGCTACGGAGCTTGATCACCCCATATGAAGCACCGACTTCATAAAGATCCGAATTGGAGCTGATCTTCACGGTCGTTCCATGCTTATTCACAATGGATTTTCCTCTGACACCAGAAATCGTCATGTCAATGGCGGTCCCTTGAGAGTGATTAGAGGTCAGAGAGGGCTTGTACACAATCTGGTAGCCGTTGACCATGGCCTGGGCAGCCGCGCGCGACTTGGCGAGGTTGTCGTGATCCCACTCAATGTAGACCCTTGGATAGCCAGGCACCTTGTCCGGTGCAATGTTGCCTTTGGCAACCTCCCACGAGTAATGCATCAAATAGGCTCTTTGTGGGGGCCGTAACGTTGCCGAAACGCTAACGCTTCCGCCCGCTGCATGTATGGCGGAGATAAAGGCGCTTACCTTTGCACGGAAGCTCGCGTCCAGATCCTCCAGCTCTCTGCTGGTCGGAAATTTCTCTACCCAGGCACCCCCGCTGAGCTCAAGCACGCGGGCTCCTGCAGCAAAGGACGTCGGAGCCGACGCCCCATTCGCAAAACCTGTCGTCACACACGCCCAAGTGTCGGTCGAATTGCTTTGCGCGAACTGGTTATCGAATGTGACGGACTTAGCGTTTGCGCCGCACAACGTGCCAGGAACAAGGTGTATCGACATAATTCCCTACAGACGTATCGGTTTCATTGACAGCCAACTGGACTGATTATCTAGAAAAGCACGGCGTGTAACCAAAGTTTGATGTTGTGGCGCCGTTATTGAGGATCAAAGCCAAGAACCAGTTCGCCATCTTGGGCCGAAAGATTCACCGCTCTTAACGGCCGGCCGTCCAGAGCGCGGTTGAGGTAGCTGCGGCTGATCTCAGGTAGAACGTTATTAGAAAGTATGGCGTCGATCATGCGGCCACCGGATTCGAGTTCTGTGGCCTTGGCCATGATGGCCGACACGGCAGCTTCGTCCCAATCGAAGGCTGCATCGTGGTTAGAACGCAGCCTGCCCCTGATGCGTGAGAGCTTGAGGTTGACAACTCGCGCCAGTACCTCCGGGCTCAGCGGATAGTACGGAATCACGGACAGCCGTCCCAGGAAGGCGGCTGGGAAAACCTTGCGCAGCGGCTCGCGGATCGCATCGGTGAGCGCAGAAGGTTCCGGTATCAGTTCGGGATCGCGGCACAGATCCATCACAAGATCGGAGCCGACGTTTGAGGTCATAAGGATGATGGTGTTGCGAAAATCGATGTGTCGTCCCTCGCCGTCTTCCATCCACCCCTTGTCGAATACCTGGAAAAAGATCTCGTGCACATCAGAGTGCGCTTTCTCGATCTCATCAAGCAGAACGACGCTGTAAGGCTTGCGCCGAACGGCCTCGGTCAGAACACCACCTTCGCCGTAGCCCACGTAGCCCGGAGGTGCTCCCTTCAAGGTGGAGACCGTGTGCGCTTCCTGGAACTCACTCATGTTGATGGTGATGACGTTTTGTTCTCCACCGTAAAGCGTTTCCGCGAGGGCTAGGGCGGTTTCGGTTTTGCCGACGCCACTTGGCCCAACCAGCATGAATACGCCCACGGGTTTACCGGGGTCGTCCAGGCTGGCGCGGGCGATTTGAACGCGTCGTGCAATCAGGGCCAAGCCATGATCCTGACCGACCACACGCTGACCAAGGGTTTCGGCAAGGCCCAGTACCGCCGAAACCTCGTCTCGCATCATGCGGCCAACAGGGATGCCGGTCCAGTCGGCAACCACTTCTGCCACGGCCTGATGATTGACTGATGGCAGCATAAGCGGCGATTCGCCTTGGACGCGTTCAAGTTCGTTCTGAACGTGCTCCAGTTCGTGCAAGTATTGCGCCCGCTCTTTTTCACTCAGCGGCGGTGGTGGAGTTGGGGTGTCTGCCCCTCCTGGGCTGAAACCGTCAGACGACAACGGGGCCGCAGGAGCGGAAGCTGCAATCGGCGTGCTGTTTGCTGGCATCGGCACATCAGGATCTTGGCTCGGCCCCATCGAGCCCTGCAGCTTGGCACGGAGTTCGAGAAGTTGGCCGACCAGCTTGCGTTCGGCCTCCCACCGTTCGGTTGCAACGACCAAGTCGGCGCGCGATTGTGCCAACGCATGTTCGAGCGAGCTCAACTTGTCTTTCTGAGGCAGACCAAGGCCTGCCTCGCGAGTCAGCGTGGCGCGTTCGAGCTCCATGGCATCAATCCCGTGCCGCAGTGCTTCAACCTGCGGTGGCGTGGCATGCAGGGACAGCGATACGCGGGCGCAGGCGGTGTCCAGCAGACTCACGGCCTTGTCCGGGAGCTGTCGTGCAGGAATGTAGCGGTGCGACAGCTTGACTGCAGCTTCCACCGCTTCATCCAGCACCAGCACCTTGTGGTGTGACTCCATGTAGGAAGCAATGCCACGCAGCATGACGATGGCCACCTCTTCTGTAGGTTCGTCCACCTGAATGGCCTGGAACCGTCGCGTCAGCGCAGGGTCTTTTTCAATGTACTTCTTGTACTCCGTCCAAGTGGTGGCGCCAATGGTGCGAAGCGTGCCGCGTGCCAAAGCAGGCTTCAGAAGGTTGGCTGCGTCGCCAGTGCCTGCAGCACCGCCAGCACCGACGAGGGTATGGATTTCGTCTACGAACAGCACAATGGGTGCGGCACTGGCCTGAACTTCGTCGATGACGTTGCGAAGTCGCTGCTCGAATTCCCCCTTCATGCTGGCGCCTGCCTGTAGTAATCCGATGTCGAGCGTAAGCAGTTTGATGTTCCTCAGCGAAGGTGGGACGTCACCGCTGGCAATGCGGTTCGCGAAGCCTTCCACGACGGCGGTTTTGCCCACACCCGCTTCACCTGTCAGCAGTGGATTGTTCTGACGCCTACGGGTCAGGATGTCGATCACTTGGCGGATCTCGTTATCACGGCCGGAGACTGGGTCGAGTTCGCCTTTTCGCGCTTTCTCCGTGAGGTCAACGGCGTATTTCTTCAGGGCTTCACCCTGCTTGGCGCGGGTACCACTGACGGCATTGCTTGATTCGCCGGGCTGGTCGGCAGTGGTGAAGCGCGTTCCGTCGTTGGAAGGCAAGTCTTCTTCAGGCGATTCTTTGATGACCGAAAGCAGCCCCGAAGCCACGGCGTCCGGTTCGAGTTTGCGGAACTCGGCGGACATGCGGTACAGAACGCTCCGGAGCGCTGTCGTCTTGAGTAAACCGACGACCAGATAGCCACTGCGAATGACAGAATCGCCATAGAGAAGCGTGGCGTAAAGCCATGAACGTTCGATCGCATGGTCGATGTGCTCGGAAAAATCCGAAATGGCAGTGGCGCCACGCGGCAGGCGATCCAGTTCGGCGGAAACGTCGGCTTGAA
>DAIMYI010000026.1:0-3450 GCA_036734565.1 Nanosynbacter sp.
AAGTTGACGCCATCAAGCTTGGCATCGCCAAAGCATTGACGGCTGCTCACGCTGATCTGCGCCCAGTTTTGAAGAAGGCTGAGCTACTCAAGCGCGACCCACGCGAGAAAGAGCGCAAGAAATACGGTCTGCGTTCTGCCCGCAAGCGCGAACAATTCTCCAAGCGTTAATATATGCTTAGAGATTATAGACACCCTGTTGCAAATATGGCAGGGTGTTTTACTATCCCACAGGAAAAGGATATAATAAGCGATATGAAAGATACGCGAGCCAGCCTCAAACAAAACTATGCCAATCCGTATCTGCACAAGCCATTGCCTATGTCTCAGCACATTCGTGAGGCGGGTTTTGTGGAGAAGCAGGTGGAGCTGAGCCACATCACCATGAATTATGTTGAAGGCCCTAAAAATGGCCCTCCATTAGTATTAGTGCCAGCCCAAATGGGAACCTGGCAGAGCTATTATAAAGTCTTACCCATACTTGCCAAGCAATTTTGGGTATTTGCCATTGATGTTCGCGGACATGGGCGCAGTAGCTGGACACCTGGTGATTATACCTGGGATACTGTAAGTGGAGACGTGGCTGAGTTCATCAGTACAGTCGTTAAACAACCAGCTATCCTGTCCGGCAATTCATCCGGTGGCATCATTGCATTATGGTGTGCAGCTCATGCCAGCCACTGGGTGTCGGCTGCCGTCCTAGAGGATGCACCAGTGTTCTCGACCGAGATGCCACGTTTTCGCGATCAAGATAAATTTGTATATAATGGCATCAAACATACAGTTGAAGCCATCGGAGACATCCACCATCGCGACCTGGCCAACTATTACACCAATCAAGTCATGCCCATTAACGAACGTCGCGTCAAAAGAATGCCGCAGTGGTTTGTTCGTTGGCTTTCAAAGAAACTCAAACAAACTGAAAAACGCCATCCTGGTGAACCAATTGCTCTTGATCAGTGGTATATACCATATATATTGAAGTTGCAATTCACCTCGCTCAAGATGTACGATCCAGATTTCGGCCGGGCCTTTGTCGATGGTCGTATATACGGTACTTTTGATCACGCTCAAGCGCTAACAGTTGTCCGCTGTCCGCTCCTGGTGTTACACGCTGATTGGCAGCGACTGCCGCAGTACGGCTTGGTGGGTGCTATGGACGATGACGACGCAAAACACATCCAGCAGTTAGCACCGCAAACGCACTATCAAAAAATTGCCGCCAAACATGTTATCCACGTCTTTAATCCACGACGGTTTATCGAAGCTATTGTTAATTTCACCAACCAGGTACTATAGAACTATGTTCGACCGACTTATCCATCGCTGGCTGCGCGTCCCGTATAAACTGTACGTGCATGATTTTCAAGCGCCGAAACAACCTCGTGCCACCGTCGTGTTGATTCATGGCATTGGGAGCTCGTCGGCGATGTGGCAGCGAGTCGTAGGGCGCCGTAGGATTGATAAAACGACTCGCGTACTAGCGATTGACTTACTTGGTTTTGGCAATTCGCCGCGACCGCACTGGAAGACCTATGATGTTAAGACGCAGGTCGATTCACTGGTCGCAACCTTGGCACAGCAGAAAGTCGACGGACGAATCATCTTGGTCGGTCATAGCTTAGGGGCACTCGTGGCGGTGCACGCCGCCCGATATTATCCTTCGTTGATCGATTCGCTCATCCTGTGTAGCCCGCCGCTGTATCACCAACAAGGCAAAGATCGTTTAGCTGAACGCCAACTGCGTGCACTGTACCAAAAAATTATCGATAAACCAGCGCTCGGCAAGGTGATCGCCAGTGATTTTGCCAAGAAATATAAATTATTCAATCCTGGCTTTCTCGTCGATGAGTCAAACTTACAGATCTTTCTCGACACCCTGGACGCAGCCATCATCAACCAAAAGGCGCTAACGGAAATTGCCGAATTGACGATGCCAGTTGAGATATTTTACGGCCAATTTGACCCCGTCATCATCAATAAAAACCTGCGAAAATTAGCAAAACAGAAACACATCGCTGTCACTAAAATATTAGCAAGTCATGAGATCGACAAACGCTATGGCCAAGTTGTTGCTCAAGCGATCAATCGGCACGCCATTGGAGACGACTATGGCCAAGCGTAAAGATCCAGCTCAGGAGCGCCAGAGAAAGCGTGAGCTCTGGATCGATCGCACGATGCAGTGGAGCGGCCTGTCTCGCGCCGAGGTCGAGACGATACTGGCACGGACGCGCACCCAGAGTTTTCGGCTCAATCCATTGGTGGACGGGGAAGTTGCACCACATTTGCTGGCTCACCAGGCTGCCTGGTGTCCGGATGGCTATGAAATCATCCCGGAGTGCCTCGCTGATTATCAGCAGCTCGCTGACAGCGGACGCGGCTATATCCAGAATGCCGCCAGTTGGCTGCCAGTCCTGGCGCTTGCACCTGCGGCGGGTGAACGCATCCTCGACTTGTGCGCTGCACCCGGCGGTAAATCCAGCCACATACAGGCTATAGCCGGCGGTCAAGCCGACCTGATCTGTAATGACAATTCCAAGCCGCGCCTCATGAAACTTCAGGTCAATCTCAAGCGTCTCAACGCCCCGGCCGAGTTCATACTAGCCGACGCTCGGCATATCTCCCGCCGTCAGCTGGAGGTCTTTGATAAGATCCTGCTTGACGCTCCGTGTTCTGGCGAAGGGCTGATGAGCCTGAACGCTCGTGACGCCTCGTTGTTTGACAGCTGGTCAGTGGCGCATATCCGGAGACTCAGTGACCTACAAAAGCGCCTCATCCTCGAGGCTTGGCGACTGTTAAAACCTGGCGGCACGCTTGTTTAAAGCACCTGTACCATGGCGCCAGAGGAAAACGAAGTCGTTGTCGACTGGTTGCTGCGTCGTCAGCCTGACGCTGAGCTCATATCGATCGACATCGCACCGCTGCCAGATCGTGTGCCTGTCGTCCAGTCGTGGAATGACCGTAGGTTTACGCATGACCTAGGCGGCTGTTTGCGCCTGATGCCGGGCAGGCTAACTGAGGCGTTTTTTGTTGCGGCAGTCCATAAAACACCTCACGCCGAATCAATGGTATAATAGGACTATGAATAAACCCGTCATCCTCACTGGCGTGCGCGCCAACAACGATATTCACATTGGTAATTATTTTGGCGCCATTCTGCCGATCGTCGATATGGCGAAGCGCCGCTCGGCCGATTTTGATATCAATCTGTTCATCCCCGATCTACATAGCTTCACCACGCCGATTGACCACAGTAAATTGTACGACAGCATCCTCAGCAACGCCCGGATCTATACGGCCGCGGGGTTACCGCTAGATAACGAGGCGATTCATTTGTACCGCCAAAGCCGCGTCCCAGCCCACAGCGAGCTGGCGTGGATTTTGGACTGCTTTACGGGGTTTGGCGAGATGAGCCGGATGACGCAGTTTAAGGATAAAAGTGGCAAATTAT
>DAIMYI010000027.1:0-3421 GCA_036734565.1 Nanosynbacter sp.
CTAGGCATCCATTTAGTGCCCTTGAGTACCTTTTTATGCATTGACTTAACTAGTAGTTGCTACTTTGCAATTACCTGTTACCGTCAATTAAAAACTCAATTTCTTCTCTTCAAATTGTTAATGATCATGCCTCACATCTGAGTGCACAATTGATTAATCAAAAAATTGACACATCTATCTACACTCAATGATTATTCACTGCCCTCGCACGTTTTGCAGTGTGTTGCCAGAGGTTCACTTGAACATTCGCGTAACTAGTAATCAACTATACAGCAGCCGTAGTTGTTTTGCAAGAGTTTTTTCAAAGTTTTTTTACCTTTTTTGACTTACTACAAAAATCCGCACCAACCGCCTCGGAAATATGAGAAAAGCCGTCCTTTTTCAATAGCTCTACCAGTTCGCGATTAATTCGCCCGATTAGCTGCGGCCCTTCAAAAAATAGCCCGGTAATCAACCCGACTAGACTGGCGCCGGCCTTAATTTTGGCATACGCATCTTCAGCCGAAAAGACTCCACCTACGCCAATAATTATCAACTTGTCCCCATATTTCTTATACGCATGGCGAATCAGCTCTAAGCTGTGTTCGCGCGTTGGCGCACCACTCAGCCCACCGCGAATTTCATCAGTCAGCGGATCTTTGATGTCAATTTTACTACGGTCTTTGACCAGATTCGCCACCGTCACACCTTGGATATTATGCCGAACAATAATCCCTAGCAGCGCATCAAACTGCTTTATGTCATATAGATGTGGCATTTTCACCCAGAACGGTACGTCACGCGGCACGATATCAAGTGTTGTTAATAATGCATCAAGTGACTCCGCCTCAATAAACGGCTCCTTGCCGGCATTGGGGCATGATATGTTAATTTCTACAACATTCGCTAACTTATTGCGGATAATATACTCTGTCGCTTTTTTTACATCGTTAATAATTGCCTGCTCGGACGGACGGCCACCGGCCTGTTCAATCGTTGTTTTATTTGCAATGACCGCCACAGAAACAACACTAACTGCACTGTTTGCCCTGTGAGTGTTTCGTTCGATATAATTACGGATCTTTCGCAAACCTTTATTCGGCATACCCGCAAAGACTACGACTGACTTCGTCTTTGGCAAGCGATGAAACCACGGCCGTCGATTCCCCCTCCTCGGTTCTAGCGTCACCGACCCACCCGAAGCAAACCCAAAACCAACATCTTCCATTAGTGGCAATAGCTGGACATTTTTATCAAATCCTGCCGATAAGCCAATTGGATTAGAAAAAGTGACACTATTAATCTCCTGCCGGAGCGACTTATCCTGAAAACTCCACGACTTACGAATAGCCCACCGAACAGGTGGTAGAGCCTGCGCCACGCGACCGCAGAAAACAATCAGCCTATGCGCAAAGTCTGGCGTTAGCAAAAATAATAACGGTTTGATAACATGCTTATACATCTACTTACAGTATAGAGTAATTATTTATTAAAAGCGATATTATCCGGGTTTATATTCCATGAGGCAGCATTCATCCGAAACTTCTTGGCATCATAATCAGCCTCCTTAATGACTCGCTGTCTATGATCTGTTAATGACTCTTCGCCATCCAACCCTACTGGATTTTCCCCAACCGCAAAACCAGGAGCGATGGCTAATGGGATAGCTCCCGTTTTCCTACCTTCAAAAGCACTCTCATACTGAGAATAAACTTCTTCAACTATCCTCAGTAATTTGTCTTTAGACTCCTCAAAGCCATAAAATACTATTGGATCTCGTCTTGTTTCCAGTCGCCCAGCGGCTAGTCCGGCACAATAATCAACTGTCTTGTCTACAAGGTGCTTGGTGTAACCACTTGGCGCCATAATCTTTGCCTGAAAGCGAAGCCCTTCTCTCGTAGCTTTCGCAAAAATCTTTTTATAGATAGCAAGGCTATCTTGTAACCGAGGATTAAGATAATATCTTACCGTTGGGTATTTGTTGGGGTTTTTACCATCTTCCCGCAGAAACTTCAAAGAGTTATGTTGTATCCAAAGCAGGCTGCATTCATCTGCCAACATTCTTTCCTTTATTTGATTACCCCCACCGTACCGCTGTCGATATTTGTCAGAAAAAGCATAGAGCTCTTCAATATGCCGACGCACTCCTGTCTTATAAAACTCGACATCATCGGGATTGTTCACTGACGTGTCGGTATCAAGCCGCCCCAGTACCTCTTCTATAGAATTACCCGGCATCTTTCTTGCCTCATCAAACGATTGAGGGAGTCCAGCGTATCGCTCCACAGAAGACGCATTGAGCGCAGCGCCCCCCATCGCCCGTTTTTCATGGATAATCTCAAGTGCTGTCTTATAAAAATCTGTATCTTCAAGATCCTTATCAAACGCAAGGTGCGCAATAATACTCTTGTTAGTGTCGTCAAGATTATCGTGGCCAGAAAGCCGCTTCACAGAATCTAAGCGTTCACTATATGGGTTATTTTCTAAATTATGTTTATTGTTTACCATGTACGTCCAATATAATAGCATAGTTTATGGTACGTGTCAATCTCGATACTTATAAATAAAAACACCCCAAACGGGATGGCTTATCTATCTGGTGGGCGACAAGGGACTCGAACCCCTGACCCTCTCGGTGTAAACGAGATGCTCTAGCCAACTGAGCTAGTCGCCCGTATCAAAAAGCGTGGTGGGCGATGAGGGACTTGAACCTCCGACCTCGTCATTATCAGTGACGCGCTCTAACCAGCTGAGCTAATCGCCCTCATATCGTCTTGGTGGAGTGTCGTAGACGTAAGCCTACTTCACCCCATATGGTGGAGGCACAGGGACTCGAACCCTGGACCCCCTGCTTGCAAAGCAGGTGCTCTAGCCAACTGAGCTATGCCCCCATCTCGCCAAGACTTTATCCATTGTACCGTATCTTTTTCATTCTGACAAGTGTATAATGGAGATATGTACTATAAATTTACCTTTGGATCTTTTTTTGTCGGCCTTATCGTTCTAATCATCGGCGCCGTTATGACCGTGTACCACCAAAAGTTAGCGGACAATCTCGCGAGCGGTATCAGTAGCTACGAGCGCTTCAAGTTCTGGGGTCTGGTCGTCTGTGGAGTTGGCTTTGGAATTATGCTCTGTCTCCACACTATCCCGCTAGGCTGGCTGGCAGAATCGCTATTCGGTCGCCGATAAGCTCCGCAGCCATCGCCTCACCATATTACGTTCTATCTATACTCAAGTAGACAGCCACGTGAAAGACCCCGTCATTAGTCATAGACGACAAAACACCCTCCAAACAGGAGGGTGTTTTTATATTAACAACTTGATTGTGCAATTCATCAATCGGTTTATCGTAGAGAAGGTTTTGAACTTTGTCTCGTCCTCGAGAGGACTATTGTAAATATGTAAGCTCAGCATATTTACGAGACCGACCTAGCTCAAC
>DAIMYI010000028.1:0-3372 GCA_036734565.1 Nanosynbacter sp.
TGTGCCGCGGGGTAGAGCAGCCTGGTAGCTCGTTTGGCTCATAACCAAAAGGTCGTAGGTTCAAATCCTACCCCCGCAACCATGTTTATTGATTTTTCAGCCTCATGAGTTGAGGTTATTTTTATGTCCTTGGGCCGTGTCATCTACCGGCACGTCTCGTCGATCCAGTCAAGATACGGCTGTGATCCAGCGGCGATATCAAATGATATTATCTCTGCCACGTCATAGCTATGGAGCGATCTGACTACTCTTTCAATTGCTGCGAAGTCATCCTTACGCGACTTGATAAGCATCAAGATCTCTGCATCGCATTCAAAATTTCCTTGCCAAATGTAGGTTGACTGAATCGGCAGCAGCTGCACACACGCGGCCAGTTTTTGCTCGACGAGAGCTTTGGCGATGTTCTTCGCTTCGCTCTCTTTTCCTACTGATACCATGGTCATGGAGTATTTACTCCTCATCATCACGCCGCCAATTTTCCTGCCGCAATGCGCACTGCTTCTGACCAGGCGGTGAAACAGTTTGGTGTGCTCATCAGTTGTTTGGCGGTCAGGCCGTGGCGGATGGCGAGGCTGAGGCCGGTCATCAAGTCGCTGGCGCCTGGTGCGACGATGGTGGCGCCGAGCAGGACGCCTTTTTTATCGCTGATCAATTTGACAAAGCCGCTGCGTCGGTCAGTGATGTTGCTGCGAGCAGTCAAGGTCAGCGGCGCAAGGGCAATACTTACTTTCAAGTCACGGCGCAGGCAGTCGTCCTCGTCTAGTCCCGTTCGGGCGATCTGCGGGTCGGTGAATGCAATCGTCAAGCGTGGCGTATCGTCAAGCGCGATGAAATTACGGTGTAGTAAGTTGTGTGCAGCAGTGCGGCTGTGGCTGAGGATGGTGTGTGTCTGTGCCTGAAGGTCAACGGCGCTGCCGGCCGCAAAGATGTGCCGTGCCGAAGTCTGCATCGCTTCGTTCACCTGAATGCCATGGTCGTTGTATACCACGCCCGCATTTTCTAGGCCAATGTCGGTCGTCGGCAGGCGGTCGTCGGCGATGAGGATTTCATCAACGCGCACCGAATGCTGCTGGCCGCCACGAGCGTAGGTGACGCGCTTTGCGATGCCGTCTTTCTGGATGGCGACCAGCTTTGTCTGGGTGAGGATGTTCATGCCGCGCTGTGCCTTGGCGTCGGCGGCGATCAGCTCGCCAACTTCTTGGTCAAACTCGGGCAAGATGCGCCCGGCGGTTTCGGCGACATACACCTTGCTGCCAAAGGTCGAGAACAAATATGCCAGCTCCATCGCTGTTGTGCCAGAGCCGACAACGAACAGCGTCTTGGGCGGGCGCTTGAGCGAGAGGATGGTTTGCGGCGTGTGATGGGCCACTTCGTCGAGGCCCGGGATGTGATCATCGCGCCAGGTTGAGCCGCTGGCGATCAGGAATTTGCGCGCTGATAAGTGGCGGCGATTGACGGTAATCTCGTTGGGGCTGAGAAAGTGGGCGCTGCCGGTAAAGACGCTGATGCCTTGTTTTTCGTAGTAACTGCGATTGCCGCCAGTGCCGGTGCGCTTGATGGCGGTGTCTTTCCAAGCGAGCAGCGATGGATAATTATAGCCGACTGTGCTGGTACGCAGGCCGAACTTGGCTGCTGTTTTGGCCTCGTGATAGACGTCGGCGGTATAGAGCAGAGCGCCAGTCGGAATGTCGCCCCAGTTCGGGGATTCGCCGCCAAAGGTACCGCGCTCGATGATGGCGACTTTCTTGCCAGCGCGCGCCAAGACGGTTGCGGCTGGTGAACCGCCAGCGCCACTGCCGATAACAATTACATCATAGTCAAAAGTTGGTTTTTGTGCCATGTGCCCCCTACATGATCGTCTTATGGTGTTGATAAACAAATGCTGCGTCGGTGTGTAGTTTCTGCAGCAGCTGCGTCGCGCGGTGTCGGATGTCGTTTGTGGTAATTTCTGGCCTGGTCTCGCACCAGCTCATTACGCCGAGGGTGACTGACTTGGCGATATCATCAGCTTGGCCTTCGGGTGTGCGGATACTCAGGCAGGTCGCCATGATAGAGTGGTGGAGTTTCGTTGGGTCAAACTCTTCGCTCGGTCGCTTGCCGCGCTTGATGACATCGATGATTGGTCGGTTTGGGTGCTCACTTGGCATCAAAAACCTCCGTAGCTGACGATGCCGAGCACTCGATCAACGAACAAAAAGCCGCCCAAGATGATCAAGCTGCCGCCAGCTGCAAATTGCAAGAAACGTTTATGCGCCATCCGCCACTGTTGTAGATGGGCGAGGGAATGGCCACTGCCGACCAGCACTAAGACGACGACCAGTGATAGCAGCGATATGACGACGTAGAGGGCGATGGCGATGAGCCGCCACTCGGTTGATGGTAATAGGACCGTTGCCAGCCCAGCTGCCGTCATCGGCCCGATGATGAACAGTAATTCGGCCACCACGCTCGCCATCCCGAGGCTAAAGGCCTCGGCGCTATGACGCGTCGCTTTTGAGCGCTTTGATAGGTAGGTCGCGAAGCTGCGCGGCAACCACAAGGCGGTACCTTCGCCCCGTCGGTAGTACACCGCCCAAGTCGCCACACCCAGCCCGACCATCAGCCCACAGACGATGGCTGCCACCAGTTGCTCGGCCTGAGTAGCGTGATGAATGACCAGCGACAGGTAGTAGACGATCGCTGATATCAGCAGCGCTGTCAGCACTAACACTCCACACACGAATCCGTTCATCAGTCGCAACACTTTTCGGCGGGCGGTTTGCTTGCCGAGGGAATGGCCACTGAGCAAGGTCAAGACGCTGACGCTGAGCTGAAAACTAGCGTGGATCAGTGCCGAGAAGGCGACGATGGCGAGTGATGAAATAATAGCCGGGGTCATGTTTGTGTAAAATCCTCTCCCTCCAGTTTATCACAAGCGGTTTGGCAAGGGAAGGTGATGGGGCAGTATTGACGCGACCCGTCATGATGGTTGTCATACTATTGCGCTTATGTCAAATCTGTGCTATAGTAAACTCACGGTTTAACAAACACAGAAAGGCAACAACTATGGATATCACTGAGCACGAGCTTGGGCAGTTTTTAGATGCGGTCAATAACGACCGGCTGCGGACGTGGCAGCGCCGGCGGACGTGCGAGGAGCTACGTTCGTTGGTGGTGCGGCGGCTGGAGATGCTAGATGAAGAGGGTGTGGAGCTGGCAGCTTAGCCCTGTGGGTAGTACGGATCGGCTCTTGTTTGAGTAGCAGCTTGGTCTCGTCTGACAGGTAAGCTTTCGAGGCAGTTGAGATTTTCTGCCTCGTTTGGTACAATTGGTGACGTGTGGCACCGTAGCTCAGCTGGTTAGAGCGCAGGACTCATAAGCCTGAGGTCGGTG
>DAIMYI010000029.1:0-3056 GCA_036734565.1 Nanosynbacter sp.
ATCCGCGAAGGCGGCCGCACGGTGGGCGCTGGCGTGGTGGCAAAAATTATCGAGTAAGGCGAGTGTCGAGATGCTCAAGCAAAAAATCCGTATTCGCCTTAAAGCGTTTGACTACAAGCTGATTGATCAATCTGCCGCTGAAATTGTTGATACAGCCAAACGCACTGGCGCTGTCGTCAAGGGGCCAGTGCCATTGCCAACGCGCATGCGCCGTTTCGACATCTTGCGCTCTCCGCATGTGAACAAGACAAGTCGCGATCAGTTTGAAATTCGCACGCATCAACGCTTGATGGATATCGTCGATCCGACCGATAAAACGGTCGATGCTTTGATGAAACTCGATCTGCCTGCGGGCGTTGATGTTGAGATCAAGTTGCAATGATGCAGCTTGACAGCAGTGAACTGACGATGAAGGGTGTCTGAAACGCAAGTTTGCTGCTATACTTCTCCTCTTGCCTTGAAGCAACTCTTAACTTTTTTGAGTGCTTTGAGGCAAGTCGTTCAACCCTCTTTCGCGCATCAACACACGGGCCAATTGCAGAACGTGTGGCGAAAGTTTAGGAGCTATAAATGAGTCAAAGCAATCGTTTGGGATTGCTTGGGCGCAAGGTTGGCATGACGCGTTTTTTTACCGATGACGGCGAATCTGTTCCCGTCACGGTGGTGGATGTGTCTAACAATCGTGTGACCCAAGTTAAAACCCAAGAAAATGACGGATATGTCGCTATTCAGGTGACGTTCGGTTCGCGTCGTTCCTCTCGTGTTACCAAGCCGCAAGCGGGTCACCTCTCTAAAGCAGGAGTGGAGGCTGGAGAGATTGTTCGTGAATTTCGCGTTGATGAGGCGGTGGCGAGTAAATATCCCGCAGGGGCCGTTTTGCCGCTTGCGGATATATTTGCGAGCGGTCAGAAAGTGGATGTTCAGGGAACATCTATCGGCAAGGGTTATGCGGGTACGATAAAGCGTCATAACTTTGGGTCGCAGCGCGCTTCTCATGGCAATAGTCGCTCGCATAATGTTCCTGGTTCTATCGGCATGGCCCAGGATCCGGGACGGGTTTTCCCCGGTAAAAAGATGACGGGGCACTTGGGGTGCGAATCCGTCACAACCCAAAATCTTGATCTGTTTCGTGTGGACGCTGAGCGTCAATTGCTGCTCATTAAAGGAGCTGTTCCGGGTTCCAAAGGCGGCTTTGTAACGGTGCGTCCCGCCATCAAAAATCGGTCGGCTGCCAAAGGAGATGCTCAATGATGCAAATTGACCTTCTTAATGAGCAAGGGCAGGCTGTATCGAAGTTGGATGTGCCCGAGACTGTTTTTGGTCGCGAATACAATGAGGCACTGGTACATCAGCTGGTGGTTGCTTATCAGGCAAATGCCCGTCAAGGGACTCGTGCGCAAAAAGATCGCGAGGCGGTTCGCCATTCTACTAAAAAGCCTTTTCGTCAAAAAGGAACGGGTAACGCTCGCGCTGGTATGACGTCTTCGCCTCTGTGGCGTGGGGGCGGACGTATCTTTCCGAATTCTCCGGAAGAAAATTTCGGCCAGAAAATCAATAAAAAAATGTATCGTGCTGGAATGGCTTCCATTTTTTCGCAATTGGTACGCGAGGGGCGTATTGCTGCTGTTGAGTCCATAAAGCTGGATGCGCCGAAGACCAAATTGTTTGCGTCTAGGCTCAAGGCAATGAATCTACCTGAAACGGTTTTGCTAATTGCTGACGAAGTGGATGAGAATCTGTTTTTAGCCTCTCGTAATCTCGGCGGTGCGCTGGTGGTAGAGCCGCGTTATGCAGATCCTGTTTCGCTGGTGCATTATAAAAAAGTGCTGGTTACTAAAGGCGCTGTCGAAATGCTGAAGGAGATGTTCTCATGAGCCGAGTTAATCCGACTCCCGCAGAACGCAAGTTTGACGAAGGGCGCTTGATGCAAGTTCTTGTTGCGCCTGTCGTTTCGGAGAAGGCAACCCTTGCTGCGGAAAAGTCTAACGCAGTAGTTTTTAAGGTGCTTCAGGATGCCACCAAGCTAGAAATAAAGGCTGCTGTCGAGTTGATGTTTCCGGTGAAAGTGCAAAGCGTTTCTGTTGTTAATGTAAAAGGCAAGGCCAAGCGTTTTGGTCGAAGCATTGGCCGCCGCTCCAACGTGCGCAAGGCCTATGTGTTGCTGAAAGAGGGGCAAGACCTCAACTTTTCCGGGGAGGCTGCGTAATTTATGGCTGTCATTAAAATGAAACCGACCTCACCCGGCCGCCGTGCTGCGGTGAAGGTGACGCGTGATCATCTTTATAAAGGGGCGGCTTATGCTCCTCTGCTAGAAGCACAGTCCCAGAAAGCGGGTCGCAATAATAATGGTCATATCACGACGCGTCACAGGGGCGGCGGACATCGTCATCATTATCGAATCGTGGATTTTCGTCGCGATAAAGATGGAATCCCCGCAAAAGTTGAACGTATTGAATATGATCCTAATCGCTCGGCTCATATTGCTTTGGTGTGTTATGCGGATGGTGAGCGCCGCTATATCATTGCGCCGCGTGGAGTAGAGCCAGGTGTGCAGCTGCTGAGCGGATCTGAATCTCCAATTCGTGTCGGCAATGCGTTGCCAATTCGCAATATCCCTGTGGGTTCCACAATTCACTGTATAGAATTGAAACCAGGTGCCGGTGCGCAAATTGCCCGATCTGCTGGAGCTTCTGCAACGCTGTTGGCTCGTGAAGGGGTCTATGCCCAAGTCAGGATGCGATCTGGAGAAGTCCGAAAAATCCATATTGAATGCCGGGCTACGATTGGCGAAGTTGCTAACGAAGAGCACAGTTTGCGTCAGTATGGCAAAGCAGGTGTTAAGCGCTGGATGGGGATTCGCCCGACGGTGCGCGGCGTCGTTATGAATCCGATTGATCACCCGCATGGCGGTGGTGAAGGCCGTACGGGTGAGGGGCGTGCTCCGGTTGATCCGTGGGGTAATTTGACCAAAGGTTATCGCACTCGCAACAACAAGCGCACTCAAAATATGATTGTGTCGCGTCGTAAAAAATAAGAGGTAGCAAATGACTCGTTCT
>DAIMYI010000030.1:0-3011 GCA_036734565.1 Nanosynbacter sp.
TCTGTTGGGATAACTACCCCAGCAATTCGAGCCATGCTTAACCCTGCCTTTGCTTATTCTTAGGTTTTTTCTTGTTGATGACGCGCAGGCGGCCTTTGCGGCGAACCAGCTGGTCATCGGGACTGATTTTCTTCACACTTGCACGAACTTTCATTGAAGTGTAAATCTCCCTTCCCGAGTAAACCCGAGATTATCGTTACTATTATGACGAGCGCCGCGTGTTTCTGGCCACGTGCACTGGTCGCTCTTCTTTGAGGCGGAAGATGATGCGACCCTTTGTGAGATCATACGGGGTCATCTCGACTTCCACCTTATCACCGGGCACTAGGCGGATGTAATTTTTGCGCATCCGTCCTGAAATGTGCGCGATGATACTATGGCCATTCTCCAGTTCCACCCGAAATTGGGTATTAGGCAGTGCTTCCACTACCTTACCAATCATTTTGATGACTTCCTTTTGACTCGCCATAAGTTACAGTTGTCAATTATACAGCAAGTAGTCAACACTTGCAAGCGATTTATTACAAGAAAGCATAGATGCTATACTAAATATCACATAGCATAATAAGGAGGAGGGGTATGGATACCGACAATACGAAGCCAGATCCGCAAAAACAGCATAAACGAAAGAGGATACTCGTGCCGATAATGGCGGTTACGATCGTTATATTGGTCATTAGCACGGTATTTTTTGCATTGCTATACGATAAAGAGCGACAGATAATCGGACATCACATTCCGATACGCTCAAAGAGTGATATTCGCGTCGATCTGGGTTCGCTCAAGTATCGCCACGAGGGCGACCGCATGGTACAACGCAGCGATAAGCTCGTCGAGGAGGTTCGGTCATTTTTAAAAAGCAAGGAGCTATCAAGTTGTGATTTTAATGATACCGTGCACCGGGTAATTGCTCATAGCAACGACGAGACGCAACTACTCCTCGGGTATGGCTGCGGTAGTCCTGCTGCACATATGTTCGTTGTTAAGGAGAAAGGCAACTGGCAAGCCATCTCGCCAACAAATCAGTTTAATCAATTCGGCATTCCTAGCTGTAAAATGGTAAATAGCAACAAGATTGCTACAGAGATCGCACCGGTGTGTCAGAATGAACGTAAAGAGGGTTCTACCATGACGTATACGTACATAGTACGATAGCCTGAGATTTATCAAAATAACAATCCCCGCTTTGAGGCGGGGATTTTAGCTTATTTTTTACGGAATAATCGTCGCTTCTTTGATGTATCGCCTGTGAGATCATCAGTATTAAAGTCATCATAGGTAACCATCAAGGCACGCGAGTTAAGCTGACGCAGTGACTCGAGGCCGACTGAGACCACAATGAGCAGACCAGTACCACCGATCGACAGACGTGAGCCGCTGATCGCCGCTAAGTGATACATCAGATACTCCGCGACAAACGGCAAGATGGCGATGATACCGAGGACGATTGAGCCAAACAAGATCAAGCGATTGACGGTGCGCATCAGATATTTCTCGGTTTGCTCACCAGGCCGAATACCCTCGATGAAGCCGCCCTGCTTTTGCAGATTCTCAGCGATTTCGTTGGCGTTAAAGACGATCCCGGTGTAGAAATAGGTGAAGGCAATGACCAGGAGGAAATACAGCGTCGGATAAATGAATGCCTCCCAGGTGCTGCCGGTAAAGGAGCCTGGGTTCGGCGCCTGAAACCACGTGATCAGGGTGTTGGCGGTATTTTGCAGGTCTGGATTGCCCGAGGCCTTCATAACTTGGCCGATAAATTGTGGCAAGCTGAGGAAGGCGACGGCAAAGATGACCGGGATGACGCCAGCAGCGATCAGCTTGACCGGCAGGATGCTCTTGATGCCGCCGTAGCTGGAGTTGCCATGAACGCGCTTGGCATAATTGATAGTGATGACGCGCTGGGCTTCGTTAATTTTTACCAAGAAGTAGAGAACGATGAGCGAGGCGATAGCCATGATCACCACCAGCCAAAAGACGGTTGGATTCACTGGCAGAGTAAACCAGTTAAAGACGTTCAGCCCGCCAGCCGCAGTGTTCCCAAGCGACGAAATGAGTGAGCCGAGCATCTGCGGGATCTGGCTGATGATACCAGCGAAAATCAAGATAGAGATACCATTACCGATACCCTGCTCGGTGATCAATTCACCCAGCCACATGAGCAGGACTGATCCGGCTGTCATGGCCGTCACGCCAACTGTCCACTCAAGCATCGTCGGATCGCTCAGCGTGGTCGTACCGCCAGCTAGCACTGTCTGGCGCAAGAGGAAGATAAAGGCGATCGACTGGACGATAGCTAGTGGGATGGTTAGCCGCCGCGTCCACTGCTGGATCTTGCGCCTGCCCGACTCGCCGTCCTTGTGTAGCTCTTCGAGCTTCGGGATGGCCTTGGTGAGTAGCTGAGTGATGATACTAGCGGTAATGAATGGACTGAGTCCAACCAGCACGAGTGAAAAGCTCGCCAGCGCACCGCCTGAGAGCAAGTTCAAGAACCCACCGAGGTCGGTTTGCCCCAGCGCGGCTGCCAGTGCCGTCTTCATCTGTGTCGGATTCGCCAGCGGCACCGGAATATGCGCCAGCATTCGATACACCACAATAATCCCCACCACAATGGCCAGGCGTTTCTGCATATCTTTATTTTTCAGCGACCGCCACACGGTCTTCCAACTCATCATCGTCGTTTACCCCTCTGTCTTTGGCATTTACTCTGGGTATTATACCACATGTATCGTCACAATTTCTAGCATAATAAAAGCGAGTGACCCTAGATGGACACCCGCTTTTGATATTGCTCATGTAGTAAGCCCGGAAAGGCTACTTATCGCTCTCCTCAACATCTTTTGCGCTTTTGCGCAGTGGCGTTGCGACTTTTTCAAACGAGCCGCCAGCTTTTTCAATCGCTTTGACGACTGAAGCGGAAGCAGCTTGTACTTTCAAGTCAACCTTAGCCTTTAATTCACCGCGGGCGATCACCTTGACCGTGTGGAACGGTGTCGCGATGTAGCCTTCGG
>DAIMYI010000031.1:0-3007 GCA_036734565.1 Nanosynbacter sp.
GCGCTGGCGATTTTGATGAGCGGTCGGTCGGCGCTGCTGACGGGCGCGGCTGGGACGGGCAAGACGCACCTGTTGAATACTTTTATTGCACAGGCGCGTGACCAGGGTAAAAAGGTGTCGGTAACAGCGACGACGGGGCTGGCGGCGACGCACTTGGGCGGCAATACCATTCATAGTTGGAGCGGTATTGGCGTGAGCGATCACCTCGCGAACAACTTTTTTGATCGGCTGTCAAAAACGCGGCGTGAGGTGATTACCAAGACTGATGTGTTGGTGATTGATGAGATTTCCATGCTGCATGATTTTCGGTTGGACATGGTCGATCAGGTGCTGCGTGGTGTCCGGGAAAACGACCAGCCGTTTGGCGGCGTGCAGCTGGTGATGAGTGGTGATTTTTTCCAATTGCCGCCAATCAATCGTCCGGGCGAGCAGGGCGGCGGTTTCGTGGTGTACTCGGAGGCGTGGCAGGAATTGCAGCCGGCGGTGCTGTATCTGGAGCAGCAATATCGGCAAAATGACGAGCAGCTGCTGGAGATTTTGACAGCACTGAGACATGACGATATTAGGCGGCATCATGCTGAGACCTTGCTAGCGCGGACGGAGGTCGAACTGCCTGATGGCGATATCACCGAGCTGCATACCGTCAATGTTGATGTTGACGCTATCAACAGCCAGAAACTAGCGGAGCTGGTGGGCGAGGAGCGAATATATCAGCAGACGACGACAGGTTCGAAGGTGTATGTCGAGAACTTGCAGCGGTCGGTACTGGCACCGAGCGAGCTTGTGTTGAAACCGGGCGCGTTGGTGATGGCGGTGAAAAATTCGCCGCAGAAATTGTACGCCAACGGTAGTATCGGCACGGTAGTGGATTTTGAGCCGCTGACCGATTATCCGATCGTGGAGTTTCGTAGTGGTCAGCAGGTAACTATGGTGCCAGATGTGTGGGAGCTGCGTGACGGTGAGCGTAAGCGGGCGAGTATCTCACAGGTGCCGCTGCGCCTGGCGTGGGCTATCACCGTGCACAAAAGCCAGGGCATGACGCTGGACGCGGCAAAAATTGACCTGAGAAAGGCCTTTGTCGAGGGCATGGGTTATGTGGCGCTGAGCCGGGTGCGAGATTTGGATAATTTGTATTTGTATGGAATTAACCGCAAGGCGCTGGAAATCTCGCCAGATGCGCTGGCGATTGATGAGGTGTTGCAGCGAGCAAGTAGTGAAGCGGCCAACCACTATCGCCCGATGCTGGAGGAGATGAAGCGAAAGCAGTCAGTGCCGAAAAAATCAGGCAAATCCGCTAGCTGGCAGCAAAAGATTGCCAAAATGCGCGAGACATACCCGAAGGCCTATATGCCGTGGGAAAAAGCCGACGATGACGCCCTTAAACAGGAGTTCCTACAGGGTGCGACCATCCAGCAACTTAGTCAAAAACTTGGTCGTCATGAGGGCTCAATTAAGATGCGGCTGCAGAAGCATTTTGGGGAGGATGTGGTGCAGTAGCCTCAGGCTGGCAGATGAGCTGATAACTTGGTATAATATACATTGATGACAACGAAGCAATCTGAACGCATCGTGTTTCCAAAGAAGTTTTTATGGGGTGCAGCGACGTCGGCACACCAGGTCGAGGGTGGCCTGGTGAATCAGTGGACGACGTGGGAGCTCGAACACGCTAAGCGGCTGTCCGTGCAAGCACCGCATCAATTTGGTGATATTGACAGCTGGCCGCGCATCAAAAAAGAGGCGACCAGGCCTGACAACTACGTATCGGGGCGGGGTGTCGATCATTACCATCGCTACGAGGAAGATTTCGCGATTCTCAAGAGTCTCAACATGAATGCCTTTCGATTCTGTATCGAATGGGCGCGAATTGAGCCGCAGGAAGGTGCGTGGGATGCGGCAGCGATCGCCCACTATCGGACCTATCTGCGGACATTGAAAAAGATGGGTATAACACCGGTGGTAACGCTGTTTCACTTTACGCTGCCGGAGTGGTTTATGGCCAAAGGCGGTTTTGAAAAGCGGCGCAACATCAAATATTTCGTGTATTATGTTGAGAAAGTTTTGAGCGAGCTGGGCCGCGATATCGAGTGGATTGTGACGATTAACGAGCCGACCGTGTACGCTGGCGAGAGTTATCTCGAGGGGCATTGGCCACCGAATAAAACTCGCAAGCGTGATTTACTGCGCGTGTTATGTAACCTCGTTACGGCGCATAAAAAAGTGTATAAATTGACGCGTGCTCGCAAAAAGTGGAAAGTGTCGATGGCGCATCATCTGATCTATTGCTATCCTGGCGATGATGCGATTCTCAGCCGGGCTAGTGCGCGGGTGGCACATTATTTCTTGAACACGTGGGTGCTGCGTCGAGTGCGGCGGCACAGTGATTTCTTGGCGATTAATTATTACTTTGCCCGGCGGATTTATGGCTATCGGGCGCATGATCCGTATCTGAAGGTCAGCGATCTCGGCTGGGATATGCAGCCGGATAAATTGCAGTATCTACTGGAGGACGTAGCCGAGCGCTATCGGTTGCCGATTATGATTACCGAGAATGGGCTGGCGGACGGCACTGATAGTCAGCGGCAATGGTGGCTGACCGAGACGATCAAGGCCATGCACGAGGCGCTCAAACATGACGTCAAGCTAATCGGTTATTTGCACTGGAGCCTGCTCGATAATTTTGAATGGGACAAGGGCTATTGGCCAAAGTTTGGCCTGGTGGCAGTCGATCGGCAGACCATGGCCCGGACGGTGCGGCCAAGCGCGCGCTGGTTCGCGGCGGTGATCAAGAAGCTGCGGAAGTAGTGATTAATTCTGTATAACTTGTTAGGCGCAGTGTAGGGCGGTACGCTAGGGAAAGTAGCGCTCCGCTATCATACCACACCACTAGACTTTTCCACAGAATCGTGGAAAAGTTTTTGTTTAGTAGGGAAATGGGTAGAAAGTGGGTAAAAAGGCTTGCATGTGGGTAGTTGTGGGTAGTATAGTGGAATCAGTGGAACGAATGTTG
>DAIMYI010000032.1:0-2882 GCA_036734565.1 Nanosynbacter sp.
CTCCAGCGGGTTCAGGCAATGCGATTACATCCATCAAAATCGGTTGGACGAGGGAGACCACGGACAGCAAGATTTTGCAAGCCAACGATACGGCGGCGCGTCCTTTTGTCGTTATCCCTGTTCTAATTGGTAAATGACGTCTATGAAGACTGTGAAGATGAATGTTCTTTCCTTCTCCATGGGGAGGCAAAGGAATTTACGTGGCATGACGCTAGTCGAGCTGCTGGTGGCGATGGCAGTAGGGCTTTTGGTAATCGCAGTTGCTGTTGCTGCCTTGGGTGTGAGCCAGCGTGGAGCCAGGGAGGTCGATGCAGCCTCGCAATTGCGCGATGACGCACGCTTTGCTGCCAGCATCATTCAGCGTCTTGGCGTTCAAACGGGATTTGAAGATCTGAAGTCGGCTACGCAGCCTTATTATGGTACGGAGAGTCTTTATAAATCCGGTACGGGTTTAAATATTGCTGATTTCATGCCAAGCGTGTTTGGATATAATAATGGAATTCCAAGTGCGTCAGATCCGATAAATAATGTTAAATCGCGTTCAGCGAGTAGCGAAGGTTATGGAAGTGATGTCTTGATTTTGCAAAATCAGGTGGTGAAACTTGACCCAAAATCTAGTTTATCGGATAAAAGCATGATCAATTGCATGGGTGTTTCGCCAGATAAGGCGTCCATTGATCGCAAAGATCGTATTATTAGTGTCTTTTATCTTGGAAAACCTGCGGGTGAGGGGGGTATGTCTTTGATGTGTGCAACTCAAAATGCAAAAGGATTATACGATGTTCAGCCTCTAATCAAAAATGTCGAGACGTTTCAGGTTTTGTATGGAGTTGACAATGTCACTCCAAACAAAGCGCCGACAGGACATTCCAGCAGCGTGCCCAATGGTTATCTCAGAGCCGACCAATTAACTGTGGTCGGTGATCCTGTTGCGACATATACAAATTGGCGAAGAGTCCGAAGTTTGCGTATTGGTCTTGTTTTGCAGGGTCCCAGAGGGACAGCTCCTAATAATGCGGAAATAAAACATTATCCATTTGGAGATGCGCGCTATGCCAATAGTGCAGATCCTGGTAGTGAATTTATCACCAAGGACAATCGACTTCATCAAACTGTCACATTTACAGTTCAGTTGAGGAATTGTCAGAATCAGGGGTATCAGCCTGAGAATTCTACTGTGCCGTGTGATGTCGTTGTTCCGACACCCTGAATGTGAAATATTCCATCTTGAGGCGAATAAAAATGCGAAAACGGACACATTGGCGCGCTGAATTAATAGAGAAACAGCGCGGCATCTCACTTCTGACTGTTTTGTTAATTTTGCTTATTGTGTCTTTGCTTGGGGCGGCTAGTGTGCAGATTACCATGATGAGCGAGCGAGGAGCAAGGAATGACCGCGATATGGATCTGGCATGGCAAGCTGCTGAAATGGGGTTGGTTGGGGCCGAAATTGAAGTTCAAGGGCCTAATAACTCGTCGAATAGCCGGACCCAGAAAATCCTGAGTGGCCATGTCAATATTCCAACCACGGGGTGTCAAACAAATGGCGATTGGAGAGGTTTTTGCTTCTATGAAACGAAGGTGAAAGGCAAGAGCCGCCCTACTTGGCTGGCGGTCGATATTGCTGAAACGGGAAGCGCTTCGCCTAGCGTCGAATTTGGTGCTTTTACGGGGCTGTCATTTGCTAGCGCAAATCAGAATGATGGCAAGGGTATTCAGCCAGCCTATGAACCTCGGTATATTATTGAAGATGTGTCGGATATTGAGTCGCTGAATGCTGGTGGCGGGATGGTAGGGGCCAGATATGCATCAGCAGCAGATCCTAACACGACAGTAAAAGCTGGCGGGCGCGTCTATCGAATTACATCCTTGGGTTTTGGCCCTCGAAAGGATATTCAGGCTGCTGTTCAGAGTATTTATCGTAATTAACTGTGGGAGATATATTGTGTTGAAGAAAGTGTTAAAGCAAACCTCTGTTGCGCGCGCGGTTGCGGTTTCTATTGTTATGTCGGTCTGCTCCTCTGTGTATAAAAGGGCGCTGGTTAAACCGATTGTCTTTGGGGGCGTGGCTGTTTCCTTCCCAATTTTAGTATGGAGTCAGTCGATGCCCAATATCAGGCCGTTGGATATTTCCTCCGTGCCGTTACATGCATCGATGCAAGGGGATAAGCCTGCGTTGACACTTGCGCTATCTGTGGAATTTCCGACGGTTGGTGCGCAGTATGTGCATACGAGGTATGCAGAAGAAGACACCTCTTACGATCCAGGTAAGGAGTATATTGGTTATTATAATGCAGAGTTGTGTTATTCCTATATTGATAGGCCGTCAGAGGTGCCAATCGCAGGAAAAACGCTTTCGGATTACAAGCGTTTCGCGATTAAGGAAAGGGCGCAGAATCACAAATGCGCTGACGCATTTAGCGGGAACTTTCTGAACTGGGCTAGCAACTCAGCGATTGACATGCTGCGTTTGGCGCTTTCCGGGGGGGATCGGATTATTGACCAACCGGGGCTGACAATTTTGCAGCGTGCTGTTCTTCCTGATGGCACGCTTGCCCCTGCTTCGAAGGGGGATGGGCCGAGCTGTTTCTGGAATTCGCAGAACTTCCCGGCAAAAGGTTTAAAAAAGGGAACCGACGGTCGCTTTTCAGGAGCCATTCCTAACGAAATGGTTAAACGGGCGAATGATAATAAGGCCGAAACGATTTGGGTTGCTAATATACTGAACCGGATTTATTTCGGATTGAGTAAAAGAGGTACTCGAGGTAGTTGTAATGAGGTGGCGAGGAATACGGGTGAAGCGACGAGTGCAACATTGAGCTATACACTGGGTGATCCCAAAGGTGGTGTGCAGGCTGGGTCGTTTTTTTCTCCCGGGCAGG
>DAIMYI010000033.1:0-2833 GCA_036734565.1 Nanosynbacter sp.
AAGTAGGACATCGTCAGGCTCATTGATTGAAAAGCACCCGAATGGGTGCTTTTTTTATTTGGGGATTAGGAAGTGAGACTTGTTCATGGTGAATCTTCTCTTGATTTGGCGGAGCGCTATTTGTTGGCTCAAGATGACTTGACATGGCAAAGCCTCAAAGATGCCTTGAATTTAATTGGATCTCGATGCGTTGATGATGCGGATATTTTTCTCCAATATTCGTGCGCTGAGAACTGGGGGGTTGACGAGGGGAGCATCAAGACGGGGGGATTTAGTATCAGTCAAGGAGTGGGCGTGCGGGCAGTATCTGGTGAGAAAACTGCTTTTGCATATTCTGATAGCCTGTCCAAGCTTGCTGTGATGAATGCGGCTAAAACTGTGCGGATAATGGCGCGCACAGCTCAGACTCCTTCAAAGTCAATTGGTATCAAGGCGGGATGTACGCAAAAAGGCCGTTTGTATGGCGAAGCCAATCCCCTGCTTTCCCTTAACAGTCTTCAGAAGGCTGCCTTGCTGGAACAAGTAGACAGGAAGGCGAGAGCGGTGGATCCGCGTATCGTGCAGGTAATGGCTAGCCTGTCCTCTGAGTGGGAGATTGTGCTCATTGCGCGATTGGATGGAGCCGTAGTTGCTGATGTCAGGCCATTGGTTCATTGTTCCTTGACGGTCATCGCGGAGCAAAACGGTCGACGCGAAGTGGGGTCGGCGGGTGGCGGTGCCAGAAGCGGATTGGAATATTTTTCAGAAGATCAGCTTGACACCTATGTGGCTCGAGCTACTCGAGCAGCCCTGACAAATCTGGAAGCTAGATCTGCTCCTGCTGGTGAAATGACCGTGGTGTTGGGGCCTGGCTGGCCTGGAATTTTGTTGCATGAAGCAGTGGGACATGGATTGGAAGGGGACTTCAATCGCAAAGGGGCCAGTGTCTTCGCGGGCCGGATTGGCGAAAGAGTTGCGGCCCGAGGCGTGACTGTTTGGGATGATGGCACTATATCAGGGCGGCGCGGTAGCCTGAATGTAGATGACGAAGGCAATCCAACGCAAGCCACTCTGCTCATCGAAAATGGCGTTCTAAAAGGGTACATGCAAGACGCCCAGAATGCGCGTCTCATGAAGCAAGCTTTGACGGGCAATGGCCGAAGGCAGAGCTATGCCCATCTGCCTATGCCGAGAATGACCAACACTTATATGGCAAATGGCGATTGCGCACCGGAAGAGGTGATTTCCAGTATTAAAAAGGGCTTGTACGCCGTGAACTTTGCTGGAGGACAAGTGGATGTGACGAGCGGAAATTTCGTTTTTTCAACCAGCGAAGCTTTCTGGGTAGAAAACGGAAAAATTCGTTACCCCGTCAAAGGGGCAACGCTGATTGGCAATGGGCCGCAAGTGCTTCAGAGGATTTCCATGATAGGAAATGATATGCGCTTGGATGCGGGTGTTGGCACTTGCGGCAAACAAGGACAAAGCGTACCTGTGGGCGTGGGCCAGCCCACGTTGCGCATTGAGCAAATGACAGTGGGCGGTACCGCTTGAGGTTGTGTGATTGTTGTTTTTTGGCAGATGACGAAGGCGAAAATCGCTTTCGCTGTCGTCAGATTGCAACAGGCGGGAGGTGGAACGCATCATTTGCTTTGCAGTTTTCACGAGAGTCTGGCCCAATACATATGGCTTCCCGTGCGGGGGGTTGGCTGGGGCCAAATCAACGCGGATGCTAGTGCTTCGCTTGGCCTGCGCCTTATGTGTTTAACCTTGGAGAATTTGCAATGAAAAAATCCCTGATTGCGTTGGCTGTGCTGGCCGCTTCCGGTGCCGTTATGGCCCAATCTTCTGTGACGCTGTATGGCGTTGTTGATCTTGGTGTTGGTCGCGTTGATTACAACCCTGCAACATTGGGCGTAAAGCGTCCGAATGTTAAAACTCAAATGCATGGCAATGCCATTGTAAACAATGGTGCAAGTCGGATTGGCTTTCGCGGTGTAGAGGATCTGGGCGGAGGCCTTAAGGTTGGTTTTAATTATGAGCAATCTATTAATGCAGAAAATGGTGCCGCTAGTAGTGGTTATGGGCGCCAAGCTAATGTGTGGGTAGAAGGAGGCTTCGGTCAATTTAAGATGGGACGTGCGTTTACGCCCAGCTATAATGGTATGGAGGTGTGGGAGCTGCTTGGAGCTCCTGGTTATTCTGTGGTCGGTAATACATATGGCTTTGTTGGTCGTAGTTCTGCGCGCAATAATAGCCAATTTAGCTACAAGACACCAGTTTTTGGGGGCTTTAGCGGTGAGATTGGTTTTGTTACGAAGGGCGATTACCACCTCAATGGTAAGAATCATAAGATTGATGCCAACCTGATTTATGCCAATGGGCCGTTGGGTGTTGGTTTCTCATATAATAAAGTTAGCAAGGAAAAGGCTAATTACGCGTTAGGGGCCAAATATGATTTTGGCATGTTTACTCTGGCGGCAAGTTATAACGACGCTCGCAATCATGAGGTCGCGGATGATGCAGGAAACGTGCTTGGCGTGAATCGTCGCAGCGGGTTTACGATTGGCGGCTTGGTCAAGTTTGACAATGTGAGCGTGGCCCTTGATGTTGCACGCGATACAAAGCATCAAAACGCTTATGACTCCACTGTGAAGTACAAGAAATACACCAACGCTGTAGTCGAAGCTAAGTACGCTCTGTCCAAGCGCACATTCCTGTATGCAGACTACCTGCGCCTCGATAGCACCAATAACTACGGTGTCGGTCTGCGCCACAACTTCTGATGATGAAGACAGCTTGAAGCTGTGTCAGCTTTGAAAAAGCCGCCTTTGGGCGACTTTTTCTTTTCTGA
>DAIMYI010000034.1:0-2622 GCA_036734565.1 Nanosynbacter sp.
TAATGCCGTCATCGCCGTAAATAATCTGCTCAGCGATCCGGCCGCCCATGGCCCGTGCCAAAATATCCTTGAACTCATAGACGTTGGTGTAGCTCTTATCCTCTGGCGGCAAGAACCATGTCACGCCGCCAGTGCCGCCGCGCGGAATGATCGTCACCTTGTGAACCGGATCAGAATCTGGCAAGACGTGGCCGACGATGGCGTGGCCCGCCTCGTGATACGCCGTCAGCTCTTTCTCATGGTCGTTCATCACCTTGGCCTTGCGCTCCGGCCCGATCGCTACCCGCTCAAATGCCTCGGTCAGTTCATCGTTGGTAATCTTCTTTTTGTTGCGGCGCGCCGCGATAATTGCTGCTTCGTTGGCGATATTAGCGAGATCCGCTCCCGATGAGCCAGCTGTCTTGGCTGCTAGCTTATCCAGGTCAACTGTCTCGTCGGTCGGCTTTTTCTTAAAGTGAACTTTCAGAATTGCCTCGCGGTCTTTGCGCTCCGGCAGAGTAATCGTCACTCGCCGGTCGAACCGACCCGGACGCAGCAATGCCGGATCCAGCACATCCGCGCGGTTAGTCGCTGCCAGCACGATCACGTTCGTGTCACCATCAAACCCGTCCATTTCCACCAGAATCTGGTTCAAGGTCTGCTCGCGCTCATCGTGGCCACCGCCCATACCCGAGCCACGCTTGCGACCCACCGCGTCGATCTCGTCGATGAAAATGATACACGGCGCATTTTTCTTAGCCTTCGAAAAGAGATCGCGCACCCGGGAGGCACCAACACCAACGAACATCTCGACAAATTCCGAGCCAGAAATTGAGAAGAACGGCACACCCGCCTCACCGGCCACCGCCCGGGCCAGCATGGTTTTACCAGTACCCGGATTACCGACTAGCAATACACCCTTCGGAATCTTAGCACCCAGCTCCTTGTACTTCTTTGGATGCTTCAGGAAATCAACAACCTCCTGCAGATCCTGCTTGGCGTTGTCATTGCCAGCAATATCCTCAAACAGCACCTTTTCTTTGTCCTCGCCGTAGAGCCGCGCCTTGCTCTTACCGAAGCCCATCGCTTGATTATTCTGCCCTTGGGCCTGGCGCATCATAAACATGAAAAAGATCACGATGATCACCACCGGCACGATCATCACTGTCAGGTTCCACAGCACCTCGCCGGTTTGCGATGGCGGCAGAACGTTAATTTCGACCTTGGCGTCCTTGTTCAAGCCTTGCTCATAAATCGTACTACCGGATTCCTTGACTGATTTCTCGGTCGGCTGTTTTTGGCCTTTAGGGGTAACTTTCAAATCATTGCCCTGGATATCAATCTTGGCAATTTCCCCGGCATTTGCCCGTCGCACCACCTCAGTCAACGCCACGTTCTTCAGATTGCTATTTGGCGACAGCGCCGCATACACTGCCAGTCCAAGAAAAATAATGATTGCCCAAAACAATCCAAACCGGGCAACCTGCCCGACCCCTTTCTTAGTATTCTTTGGCGTCTTTCCTGCCATACGTCACATAATCCTTTCTCTTTCGTCCTAGCGAGTCACTCGTTTTATTGTAACACTTTTTATGGATAATTTCACCCGCACACCGGCGGCTGGCTGCCACACCGTTCCTGCTCGGCCAGTTTTGATGGCGATCAGCAGTCGATCCAGCTGTGCTGAGAGTAGCGACACGCCAGTCAGTCGCTGCACTTCTCGGTGTAGTAGCTCGCGCGCCGGCTCAATTGGGATATGCGCCCAAAAATAACGACTGCCCAGACGTGACGATAACCGCAATATCTCTTTATCAATCTCTTGGCGCAGCCGCCATTGCTGACGCCATAACCGACCAAGCGCCGCCCGCTGCTGATCAGTCAACCTTGCCTGCAGCTGTCGGCGCAGCTGATTACGTAGATAGGCGCTCGATTGGTTCGTCGCGTCCTCTACCCACTCCAGCCGGTGGCGTAGTACATAATCATATATGTCTTGCTTTGTCCATTCCAATAGCGGCCGCTCGATCCGCTGATCGCCCATAGCCGCCAAGCCCCGCCAGCGCGTACCACGCCGCAGATTGAGTGCTATCGTCTCAATCACGTCATCCTGGTGATGGGCCGTCGTCACCCGCCCACCCCAGCGTGCCGCCGCGTCAAAGAGAAATTGATACCGCCGCTGACGTGCCACATCTTCGCTGGCTGCCGGCCCCAATTCCTCACGCCTGGTAACATATGGCACATTATACCGGCGCGCTAGCCCCGCCACGAACCGCGCATCAGCCGCCGATTCTGCCCGAATACCATGATCAAAGTGAGCCACCACCACCTCATCCTGCCCATGCCGCAATACGCTGTCGAGGAGCACCACGCTGTCCACTCCACCCGATACCGCAATCAGTCGTCTCATGAGGATATTATGACACATACGGCAAAGTCGCGAACAATCGCCCGGGCGGTTTTATTTTCACAAGCATATTATCCTATCGTCAACTCTTGCAATAGCGTGCGCAATGTGTCATCCACATATTAAAATACCGCGGCTCATACAGACCGCGGATAAAAAACAATTCTGGTAGCACCGGGTGGACCCGAACCACCGACCTCAGGCTTATGAGTCCTGCGCTCTAACCAGCTGAGCTACGGTGCCAC
>DAIMYI010000035.1:0-2431 GCA_036734565.1 Nanosynbacter sp.
GCGACAACCACCACGGACTCCACCCAATCCACGACCCAAGATATGCGAGAATAAAAAATGACGCTAGGGGATAGGCACGAACAGTGCTAATGAACTTGTCTTTTATAGATAGCTGGCTCATGGAGCTATTATACCTTGCTGGTGATGTTATTGCGACCAGCGGCGCGGCTCACAGTTTTGTCCTGTTTTGGTGCCGGAAGTAGGACTCGAACCTACGAAGCCTGACGGCGGGAGATTTACAGTCTCCTGTGATTGCCACTACACGATTCCGGCATGGAACTTGCTGCACCGCGGCGCCCACATGTTTTTACACGCTTGGTGTGGGGGCGATGCAAATGGAGCCGATTCAGGGATTCGAACCCAGGACCTGCTGTTTACAAAACAGCTGCTCTAACCAGCTGAGCTAAATCGGCATCTTGAATGATTGTAGCAAGTTTTGCAGCCCAAGACAAGGTCTACATGATCACTTTTCGTGATGGTTGCCGCGGCTGGCGTGACTGCTGAGGGTGGGCTGGGTGCTGTGAGCGGTGTGGCGTGGTAGCTGGCTTGTCAGGTGTGAGCATAGCCGTGGCACGCTCGCGAAGTTTGGCGGCTTGTTCGGGCTGCTTGGCGCTGTCGTAGGCTTGAGCGAGTGTGTTCAAGGTGTGTGGCGTCGGTTCAAGCTCGGCGGCCTTTTCTAGCGCCGCCAGCATCTTCTTCGTATTACCTAATTTCTCCTGGACCTTGGCATAGGCGATGTGCCGGGCAGCATGACCGGCCTCCATGTCAAGCGCCTGCTCAAAGGCCAGCGCGGCCTTGACATAATCTTGCGTCTCGTAGTAAATGAGGCCAACATTGTGCAGGCTCGAGGCGCTCGGCTCGAGGCTCTGGGCGATTTCAAAGCATTCGATGGCGTCCTTGTAAGCGCGCTGCTTGGCGTATAAAATCCCCAGGCGGTTGTAAGCCGTGGCATTTTTCTCATCGACGCGCAGGATGGTTAGGAGTGCTTTCTCGGCGCGTAAATACTTGTTTTCGCGCAGCGACTCTTGAGCGATAGCCCAGAGCTTGTCGAGTTTCTCCGACAATTTAACTGGTAAGTTTTGCGCTTCGCCGACTGACGGCTGATACCAAACTGCCCACACCATAACTAGCAGGATAACTAATAATCCAGACATATGCATCCATTATACCACAATATTGATCAGCGCCAGCCGCACATTGCCATTATGCCTCAGCCGCGTTTCGGCAGTGATGATCCGATTAAGGATGGGTCGGTGTGCGGGGCTTGGCTGAGTTTTCATCTGAAACGCTACCATGGTCAGGAGGATGTCGATCAATTGGAGGGCTTTGGCACGGTCGGTGAAATAGGACGGCAGCGTGCGCAGTGCTTCGTATGAGCCCGGTGTAGAGAGGATGCATTTGGCGTCGGCGGCGATGGCTTGATATTCGGACAGTAGTTTCGGCATGCGTGCTAGTTGGCGGATAAGCAGCGGCCGTCCGGCGGCTAGGAACAGGATTTGGCGACGCTCGCTGGCGGTGAGCGAGGTGGCGTCAAGTAGTGCCTCATCCTGTGTCTGCGAGGTGCGGTGCAAGGTCAGTGCTTGACAGCGCGAACGAATGGTGGCCAGCAGCTGCTGTTCGTTCTCGGTCACGAGCAAAAAATGCGTATTGACGTTTGGCTCCTCTAGGGATTTGAGAAGCGCATTCTGCGCTGCCTCGCTCATGTGGTCGGCTGGATCGATAACGATGACGCGGCGAACCGTGGCATGCGTGCGCAGCATGGCGATCATGGTGCGAATCTGCTCGGTCGTAATTGTGGTTTTTGCCTCCAGCGGCTGCAGTCGGATCACTTCCGATGGTGTGAGTGCTACTAGGTATTCAGCGGCGCCCGTGCCGTCCAGCCCACGCTCGGCGGTGATGATCACCGCCTGTGGCAGTCGCTCAGCAAGTTGGCGTAGTGGAGCGCGGTCGCGATGCGCCACCACTGGTGTGCGCGGCGAGCGGGTGCTAGTCATGAGTAGCCTCGCCGGGCTCGTTCGGGGTTGCGGCAATTTTTGGGAATAATTGTCGAAACTCCTCTGGGATAGCCGCCTCAAACGTCTTTCGCTCGCCAGATGGCAACGTGATTTCTAGCTGGTGGGCGTGGAGCATCAGACGGCTGGCATCAGGTTTGCCGTAAACGCGGTCGCCGAGAATTGGCGTGTTTAGGTGCGCCATATGGACGCGGAGCTGGTGAGTGCGGCCGGTGGTAGGTTTCAGTTCAATGAGCGCTTGGGTGTCGGTTGCTGCCAGTACGCTGTAGGTCGTTTGGGCGGGCTTACCGTTCGGGTCGACGCGGAAGGTGCTGGGTGCGGACGGGTTGCGGCCAATCGGTAGGTCAATCTTCGCGGCGGCTAATTTCGGTACGCCGTCGGTCACCGCGAGGTAGGTTTTTTTGGTGGTGCGCTGGGCG
>DAIMYI010000036.1:0-2017 GCA_036734565.1 Nanosynbacter sp.
TCGGTTTGTCAATGGAATCAATTTTTAAAGGATTTCTGTGCAGATAAAAATAGTTACAACTACTCAAACAAATTAAAAGTAGCTTCTATTCTTTGGAAAGAAGTTAGAAATTCAAAAAATGAAAAAATTTATTCAAAGAATCTTTTGACTGAATATGCCAGTAAAATAAAAGAGTATCACAATTAGGTAATTTAAGTAATTACCAACTTGTTAGCACCTAATGAGTAGTTAGTAATGGATATTGGAAAGACAGAATATACGGTAGGTGAAATGGTATCAGCCATCTGGCGTTCAGGTGTAGTATAATGACTTTCATGTCAAAAACCACCAAAGGACATATCATCACGCAGAATCTAGATGGAACCGATCATCTGGATTGTCTGTATCGAATTTCGTTCAAAGCATTGATTTATAACGACGCTGGCCAGATTTTGGTCGTCAAGGAAATTGATCGGACGTATTGGGATTTGCCGGGTGGTGGTATGGATTTTGGCGAGACGATTGAGTCGTCTTTGAAACGCGAGCTGCTCGAAGAAGTTGGCTACAAGGGCAGCTCGCGTTATCAACTTTTTGACGCGTCGGAAGAGGTGTATATTGAGCGGATTGATGCTAATCAACTCTGTTTTTACTGCCGTGTTTGGCCGGAGAATTTTGACTTTGCGCCAGGTGAAGAGGGTGACGAAGTGAGGTTTGTTGACCCAGAGGAATTACTGCTTCAGAAGAGCGAGGTTGACGCGCCAGAACGGGCATATGGAGCGCATGAGAAATGGCAGGAGCTATACAACAGGGGCATTTACAAATAGTACGCAGCGCTTAGATTGACATTAGCCAAATATTATAGTAAAATAAACCGCATGACAAAGGAATTATTAAGTGACTCCTGTGATTACGATACGGGTAGTCCAGAGTTTATAAGCAAGACCGAGATCAAGCGGATAATTATGGAGGCAGTTCGTGGGCGTCTTGAGTCCGATGGCGTGACCGTTGCACCCGTGATAATCCGTAGACGGTTAATGTATGATGCTACCACTGGGGAGGAGTGGCTTATAGGTCCGGAGTTAGAACCTGTAGAATGCGAAGGCCCTCTTATAGTTGAAGGTCGTCATAAGATGAAAGACTTGCCGAATGGCAACACTGTTATGGAGCATCCAGAACGTACGCATTTGGATCGTGCGATTTATAATGCTATGACGGGTCGCTGCGAGAGAGCCTTTAGTCCCGATGATATTAACGTGCTTAGTGCTGGATCCAAGAGTCTAATTAGTGCCCTGAATCAAGCTGGCTATGAGAAGGGGGGATTTGAATTGGGACAAGAGATGCCCTCTTTCCAATTTGGAGATGATAGGAGCGAGGATGGTGAATTGCCTCCAACCAGATTATATTTACATCGCACGGATCTATTATCATTGCAGATGGTAGCAGACCTTGTAAATTCAGGTGCTCGTCCGGACTATGGAAAACTTTGGGTTCCATATAATCAAGAGGGTCCACAGCGGTATCGCCAGGATACGCTTATTTTGGGATTCTCAGAGTATCGTGATTTGAAAGAAACAATTGAACTACTGCGCGAGAGGTTTTCGTGGGACGATGGGGCCTGTATAGGTGCCGGTGAGACACTTTATGGTCTGAAGGTTGCGGGTATCCCAGGCGCCTATATAGGGCAGACCAAGTATGGAGGAGACTCATTTAACGGCGAAATGACACAATATTTTGAAGAGGCTATCCAGCGCTCATGTGAGGATATCAAGCAGCCACAAACTGGTGAGGTGCTGACGGATGAGTGGCTGGATGCTATGGCGCGGAAAACGACAGATATACTAGGGTCAATTATGTCAAAGAATGGACGCACCACCCACCACGCTTTGATTGATTCAGATATGACTGCAGATTTGATAAAGCTTGCTAGCAGCGTAGAATAGGGGAAGTGAATTGCAATAAAATTATAATTTTGTTATAATGTCTGCATGACAATCACTACAATTCAGAAGGTTATCAAGATTGGTTCGAGCCGCGGCGT
>DAIMYI010000037.1:0-1290 GCA_036734565.1 Nanosynbacter sp.
CTCTCTGCTCTGTCAAGCTGCGGTGACGACACCCCCAAATCAGCCAAAATCACGTCAAATGTACGTCCCTGCTTGACCAAATCCTGCGCTGCGTTCACAAAATCCTTGTGAATCAGCGTCACGCCTTTCTCGGCCAAATCGCCCAGCGTGTTAATCGCGTTATCATCGCGGTCAACTAGCACTGCGCCCAAGTAATTATCCGTCCTCGTCAAGAATTCCCTGGCGTGGCCGCCGTAGCCAGCCGTCAGGTCGAGATACCTCTCGCCTCTGGCCGGCCGCAACCTATCCAAGGTCACCTCAAGGAGCACGGGAACATGAATCGGTTCGCCTACCTGAAGCGCTTCCGACTGTGGTGGATGTTCTTTAATACTCATCATTGCTTTATTGTAGCAGTCAGGTGCAAGATTTTCGAGATTTATCTCCGTACAGCGATTGCAGCCCAAGCGACCTTGAGTCGCCTGGCGCGTAAAGAGGAGTAAATCTCGACAAATCGCCGCAGCTGACACCACAACGTATAGCAATGCTCGAGATCACCTAACTGGATATTTAATTCTGGCCGTTTTGTATTTGTGTTTTGTTTGTTTTTGTTGTCTAAGAGTGGAAATGTGATGATTGTCAGTGACAACCATAGTTTCCAAAAGAGACTTATGTGTGAGGTGGAGTTTTTTGGGAGGTGTTTTGAGGAAAGAACGTTGCCGTTTTTATCGTGGAGCAAATTGCCACCCGCCATCTTCAAATACCCAGATAGTTGATCTCGAGAGGTTTTCAAATTGTTAAGGTACTGACCCGAGCTAATCAATCCGCATTCTCAGCCGCCATCAGCCGAAAATACGCGCCCGCCCGCACTGCCACGACTTCCCGGTCAATGCCGGCATAGTCGAGTAGATGCTGCTCAATCGTCACTCGGCCCTGTTTCTGGTCGAGCGCCGAGGCGGTTTTACCGCGGCGGAACTTGACATTCAGGTCGGCCACGCGCTCATCCAGAATGCTTCCGGTCAGCGCGCCCTCCACTTCCCGATCCCAGACTTGCTGCGGATACAGGTGCAGATAGTTGCCAAACCCGCGGGTCAACACGACGCCGGATGCAAACTCTGCCCTGAGCTCGGCCGGGATCGTCAAGCGCCGCTTGTCGTCCAACTTTCGCTCAAAGTAATCTGTCTGCACGTCGTCCTTCCTCCGTGGTAGATTAGTTGGTTTTTTCGTAGTGGATGTTTGTTTTGGTTGGTGTTACCCGCCAACATTCGTTCCACTGATTCCACTATACTACCCACAACTACCCACATGCAAGCC
>DAIMYI010000038.1:0-1245 GCA_036734565.1 Nanosynbacter sp.
TCAGCGTGAGCAGCCGTCAATGCTTTGGCGATGCCAAGCTTGATGGCGTCAACTTGACCAGCGAGGCCGCCACCTTTGACCAAGATGGTAACGTCGTATTCCTTTTGCTTGCTGACGATAGCTAGTGGGTCAGTTACTTCTGCCAGCAAGGTTTTGTTGCCATCCAAGTACTCAGCGGCTGCTTTGCCGTTGATGGTGATGGTACCCTTGCCAGGAAGCAAGCGAACACTTGCCGAAGCACTTTTGCGTCGTCCCAAGCCGTAGAAATAGGTATCAGTAGCCATATTACTTTACCTCAACTTTCTCTGGGGTTTGTGCTGTGTGAGCATGCTCGCTGCCGGCAAATACGCGCAGGCGCTTGAGGCGTTCTGCTTGCAATTTGTTCTTTGGCAACATGCCTTTGACAGCTGCTTCAATAATTCGTTCTGGGTGGCGTTCACGCATTTCTTTGAACTGCGTTTCTTTGATGCCGCCTGGGAAACCACTGTGACGGTAGTAGTACTTGTCAGTTTCCTTGTAGCCCGTAACGACGGTGTTTGCAGCGTTGATAACCACGACGTAGTCGCCACCATCAACGTGTGGTGTGTAGGTCGGCTTGTATTTGCCAGTCAGGTGTTTAGCAATTTCAGTTGCTAGACGTCCGAGTGGTAGTTCGCTCGCGTCAAACAATACCCAGCGGCGAGAAACGTCAGATGGTTTTTGTGAATACGTTTTCATCTTATTTCTCCTTCTTTGGCATTGGTTTGATGTCGTCGACAAACTCGATGATTGCCATTTGCGCGCCGTCGCCAACACGTAGGCGGGTGCGCTCAACGCGAACGTGTCCGCTGGTGCGGCCGCTCAGCTGTGGGGCAATTTCATCAACCAGTTTGTAAGCAGCAGCGCGGGTGCTGAGTGCTGCGATCACCTGGCGGCGGCTGGCTAGATCGCCCTTCTTCGCCTTGGTGATGATTTTTTCAATGTGGCGCTTCAGCTCTTTGGCTTTCGGCAAGGTGGTCTCGATTTTGCCGTGCTCAACCAGGCTGGTTGCCAAACCCTTGAGCAGGGCTCGCCGTTGATCACGCTCACGGCCGAACTTGCGCCCTTGATATCCGTGTCTATGCATAGTTAAAACTCCAACTCCGCCATCTTGTCGCGTACTTCATCCAGCGCCTTTGAGCCAAAGCCTTTCAATTCTCGCAAATCTTGCTCGGTCAAAGTCACCAGGTCGCGAATCGTGCGGATTTCATTGTTAATCAGCGCGTT